>DAOTTU010000085.1:0-158526 GCA_034437655.1 Anaerolineae bacterium | reverse complement strand
TTTGTAGAACTGACGAAGCCGGTCGCGCTGGAACAGGGCTCGAAGTTCGCCATCCGTGAAGGTGGTCTGACGGTGGGCGCTGGTATCATCACCGAGATCATTGAGTAAATCTGACGCTAAACGCACAAACGAGGACACGCATGAGTAGCAAGCCGTACAAAAACAAAATCCGAATTCGGCTGAAGGCTTACGATCATCGAGTTCTCGATCAATCTGCAAAACGGATTGTTGAAACAGCAGAACGGACAGGGGCGCGTGTGGTTGGCCCTGTCCCGCTGCCAACGAAGCTGGAACGTTTCACGGTTAGACGTTCCAGTTTCATTGACAAAGACTCGCAAGAGCACTTTGAAATCCGCACCCACAAACGATTGATCGATGTTCTTGATCCCGACAATAAGACGATTGACACCTTGATGCGGTTGAATCTACCGGCTGGTGTTGATATCGAAATCAAGATTTAGAGCCTGTAACCGATCTATTCCATCGAATAGGGGATGATGTGAGGCGACTCACAGTCCCCCGGAGGCGAGACCATGAAAGGCATTATCGGAAGAAAAGTGGGCATGACCCAGATTTTCGGTGAAAAGGGCAGCGTAATCCCGGTGACGGTCATTCAGGCCGGGCCGTGCTATGTCACCCAGGTACGGACCCTTGAACGGGACGGTTATCGTGCGGTGCAGCTTGGCTTTGAAGAGATGGCCAAGAAGCGCAACGGTTCCTCCCGCCTGAACCAGCCGCGCCAGGGGCACCTACAGCGCCAGGAGCTGAAAGAACTGGAAATCGAAATGCCCGACCTTCGGGTTCTGCGCGAATTCCGAATTCGTGAAGATGAAGAATCCGAAGTTGAACTTGGACAAACCATTACCGTCGATACGTTTGCCGCTGGTGATCTGGTAGACATCGTTGGTACAAGCAAGGGGCGCGGTTTTGCGGGTACAGTGAAACGGCACGGCTTTAACCGCCAGCCCAAAACACATGGCCAGTCTGACCGTGAACGTGCGCCGGGTTCTATTGGTCAATCTGCAACCCCCGGGCGTGTCTTGAAAGGGACACGTATGGGTGGCCAGATGGGCAACGAGCGCGTAACGGTCAAAAATCTGGAAGTTGTCGTTATTGACCCGGAAAACAATGTTCTGGCCGTGAAGGGGTCAGTCCCCGGTGCAAAAGGTGGGCTGATCTTAATCAAGGAATCGCGCAAGGGCCGTACTCGTAGCGGCAGCTAGTGCGAAATCTCAGTGATAAGGAGTCGTAAACAGATGGAAGTTCCAGTTTGGGACACTGCTGGTCAGCAAATTGATACCGTTGACTTGCCCGACGATATTTTCGGGGTTGAAGTCAATGTCGGCTTGATGCATCAGCATTATGTGCGCCAGATGGCTAACGCTCGGCAAGGGACCCACAAAACCCAGACCCGTAGCGAAGTGTCGCGCACCAAGTCGAAATGGTATCGTCAAAAGGGCACCGGCCGCGCTCGGCATGGGTCACGCAATGCGCCGATTTTTGTCGGCGGTGGTGTGGCACACGGTCCTCGTCCGCGTGACTACAGCAAGAAAATGCCGAAGAAGATGCGGCGTGCGGCATTACGTTCGTTATTGTCGGCAGTCGTTCGTGATGACCAGCTTATCGTAGTTGATAGGTTCGAAATCACAGAAGGGCGTACCAAGGCCATGAAAGAGGCATTGCACAATCTCGTTGGTGATGCGTCAGCAATTGTCTTGTTGCCAGCACGCAATGAAAATGTAGAAAATGGTGCGCGTAACTTGCCAAATGCAATGACACTGCGCGTCGAGTATCTCAACATTCGTGATGTACTCAAACATGACAAAGTGATTCTGCCGCTAGATGCGCTGGAACTCATTGAAGCATGGCTGGGTACGGAAAAGTCGCCAGCCACCGCCGCTGAAGCAGACGCCTAATCGAGAGGTGAAATAATGGCAGACTTGACCATGTGGGATATATTGATTCGTCCGATTGTGACGGAGAAGTCCAACATACTAGAAGCAGACTTTAATCAGTATGTGTTCGAAGTCCACCGCGATGCAACCAAGATTCAGATTGCAGATGCAATAGTACGCATCTTTGACGTAGACGTTATGAACGTACGGACGATGGTCATGCCCCCCAAACGGGGTCGGCGTGGGCGTAAGTTCTACATCCGTAAGCAACGTTGGAAAAAGGCGATTGTCACGCTTGCACCCGGGCAATCGATCGACATCTACAGTAACTAGGTCTTTACAAGTCAGTGGTGTGCAGATAACCAGTACCTAGTTGGGAATTAGTGCCACCAATGGAGATAAGTACAAATGCCAATCAAATTCTATAAGCCAACATCTGCCGGACGTCGTGACATGACGGGGCATAACTTTGACGATCTGACGAAAGGTGTTAAGCCAGAACGCAGCTTGATTCAACCCCTGAAAAACCACGCCGGGCGTAACAATAAGGGGCGCGTAACGATTCGTCACCGTGGCGGTGGCCACAAACGCCGTTACCGTATGATTGACTTCAAGCGTGGTAAGTTGGATGTTCCTGCGGAAGTCGTCTCGATTGAATATGACCCCAACCGTTCTGCCCGCATTGCAAAAGTGGTCTACGAAGACGGTGAAAAGTCCTACATCATCGCGCCGCTAGGTTTGAAAGTCGGCGACACCATCATGAATGGGGCCGATGCTGAAATTCAGACCGGGAACGCCTTGCCAATGCGTTACATTCCGCTTGGTACTACCATTCATAATATTGAGCTTGAACCCGGCCGTGGTGGGCAACTAGCCCGTGCGGCGGGTACCAGTGCGCAGATTCTTGGTAAAGAAGGTGCCTATGTGGTGCTGCGTTTGCCCAGTGGTGAAGTTCGGCGTGTACGCCAGGAATGCATGGCGACCATCGGGCAGGTTGGAAACACCGATCATGGCAACGTCAGGCTGGGTAAGGCCGGTCGTAAACGCTGGAAGGGTTGGCGCCCAACAGTGCGCGGTTCAGCAATGGACCCGGCAAGCCACCCGCACGGTGGTGGTGAAGGTCGTACCGGGATTGGTATGGCAGCACCGAAAACCCCGTGGGGCAAGCCTGCGCTTGGTGTCCGCACCCGTCGTAATAAGCGCACAGACAAGTACATCATTCGTCGGCGTGGCCGCAAGCGTTAGAGCTGAGGAGACAATATGTCGCGTTCACTGAAAAAAGGACCATATATAGCGCCCAGTCTGCTCGATAAAATCGAGAAGATGAATGCTAAGGGCGAAAAGCGGGTGATCCGAACCTGGAGCCGTGCAAGCACCATCTTCCCGCAGATGGTTGGCCACACGATCGCTGTCCATAACGGGCGTCAGCATGTGCCAATTTACATCACCGAAACAATGGTGGGGCACAAGCTCGGCGAATTTGCACCGACACGCACCTTTCGAGGCCACATCCTCGAAGGCAAAAAGCGCAAATAGCTAAGGAGTATAGCCGATGGACGTACGCGCTACAGCACGGCATTTGCCCATTTCTGCGCAGAAATTACGCCTGGTCTGTGACCAGGTGCGTGGTATGGATGCCGAAGAAGCCGTTGTAACGTTGCAATTTATGCCGCAAAAAGGTGCCGGTTATGTCCGTAAGCTCATTCTTTCTGCGATTGCAAATGCTGAAGAGAACTATGAGCTAAACCGCGAAGATTTGCGGGTTACGCATATTACGGCAGACGAAGGGCCGCGCCAACAACGATACAAGGCCGGGGCGCGTGGGCGTTATAAACCACGTGTGAAACCATCTTCGCATCTGGCCGTTATTCTAAGTGAATACGAGTACTAGGAGTAGCTTATGGGACGCAAAGTCCACCCGGTCGGTATGCGACTGAAAATTAATCGGGACTGGTCAGCACGGTGGTATGCCGAAGGCCAGCGTTACACAGACTTACTGCAAGAAGACTTTGAAGTTCGCCGCTATATTGAAAAATCCCTTGAGCGGGCTGGCGTTTCTGAAATTGAAATTGAGCGCTACCCCAATCAAGTCCAGGTGACGATCTTTACGGCACGCCCGGGCATTGTCATTGGGCGTAAGGGCGAAAACGTCAAAAAGTTGCGCCTGGGCCTTGAAGAACTTGTTGGCGAAAACAAGAAAGTCAAAGTCGAAGTCGAAGAAATCACCAAGCCAGATGTTGACTCCGTACTGGTTGCCAAAAACATTGCTGGTCAGCTCGAGCGCCGCATCAGCCATAGTCGTGCAATGAAACGTGCGATGCAACAAGCGATGCGCCAGGGTGCGAAAGGTATCCGGGTAGAAGCGTCTGGTCGGTTGGGTGGCTCTGAAATGGCCCGCAAGGAATGGATGGTGGAAGGGCGCGTGCCGCGTAACACCCTCCGCAGTGTGATTGACTATGGCTTTGCCGAAGCACACACAACTTTTGGGCGGATTGGTGTCAAAGTCTGGATTTACAAGGGCGACCAGTTGGGCGAAGAACCGCGCCGCAAGGCCGAACAGTCCCAATAGCGCCGCAAATCCATTGTTCATAATCAGGAGATTCCGCAATGTTAATGCCAAAGCGCGTAAAATACCGCAAGCAGATGCGCGGCCGTATGAGAGGCAAGGCGTATCGCGGCAACCAGATTCAATTTGGGGACTATGCTCTGATGGCGATGGAACCACATTGGATCACGAGCCGACAGATTGAAGCCTGTCGCCGTGCGATTGTGCGCCACATTCGCCGCCGTGGGAAGGTATGGATTCGTATTTTCCCTGATAAACCGATCACGGCTAAGCCGGCTGAAACCCGTATGGGTAAAGGTAAAGGCTCGGTCGAATTCTGGGTGGCAGTGGTTAAGCCCGGGCGTATCCTGTTTGAAATGCAGGGGGTTAGTGAAGAAGTCGCCCGTGAAGCGCTCCGTCGTGCTGCTTATAAGTTGCCGATTAAGACGAAATTTGTGAAGCGTGCCGACCCCATCTCTGGTAAGGAGGTTTAGTCGATGTATGCATCCGAACTGCGCAACCTGTCTGACGAGAAAATCTTAAAACGTCTGGAAGATTTGAAGGAAGAACTGTTCAAGCTACGTTTCCAGAAAGCGATTGGCCAGCTAGAAAACCACTCGCGGCTTGGAAACGTCAAACGCGACATTGCGCGTTGTAAAACAGTCCTTCATGAACGTCAGCTTGCGCTGGAATTGATAAAGGAAGAAGAAGATGCCGAATAACCGCCGTCGTCTACAAGGGGTGGTCGTTAGTGACAAGATGGACAAGACTGTCACTGTTCAGGTAGAGTCAACCAGCCGTCATCCCCTATATGGCAAGGTCATTCGTACCTACAAGAAATATCTTGCTCATGACGAAACCAATGCGATTGTCGAAGGGTCGGTGGTGCGCATTGTAGAAAGCCGCCCCATCAGCAAACGTAAACGTTGGGCTGTTGAAGCCGTGTTAGAAGCCCCCACCGCCGCCGAAGCCGAAGCCGCAGGTGAAGAAGACATCGAAGCCGTGGAAGAAGCACGCGAGGTGTTGGGGATAGAAGAAGAGGAAGAGAGCGAGAGCGATGATTCAAACTGAGTCGCGCCTGAACGTAGCTGACAATACCGGGGCCCGCGAACTATTGGTGATCCGTGTCCTGGGTGGTTCAGTGGTGAACTATGGTGGCGTTGGTGATCTTGTGGTCGCCACGGTCAAATCAGCGTCACCGCAGGGCTCTGTAAAAAAGAGTGATGTTGTGCGGGCGGTCATCGTGCGGACGGCTAAAGAATTTCGTCGTCCTGATGGAAGCTACATCCGCTTTGACGACAATGCTGCTGTGATCCTGCGGCCCGACGGTTCGCAAGACCCGCTTGGCACTCGTATCTTCGGCCCGGTTGCCCGCGAATTACGTGCCAAGGGCTATATGAAGATCGTCGCGCTGGCGCCAGAGACACTGTAAAGGAGATTCAAAGATGCAACGAATTAAAGTAGGCGATACCGTCGAAGTTGTCGCCGGCAAAGATCGCGGTGTGCGTGGCGAAGTGTCGAAAGTCATTCCCAAGCGTAACCGTGTGGTGGTAGATCGTGTCAATGTGATGAAAAAGCACCAGCAAGCGCAACAAGCTGGCCGGCGCACTACTCAGGCAGGTATCGTTGAATTTGAGGCACCGATTGACCTCTCCAATGTCATGCTGGTTTGTACACAGTGTGATCAACGTACCCGTGTGGGATATCGTGTTGACGAAGACGGCATCAAAGTTCGTGTGTGCCGTAAATGCGGCAGTGATATTGATTAGTGGAGGTGCAGACGATGCCAGTTGCAATGCGTGAAAAGTACCTTGACGAAGTCGCCCCGACCCTTCAGGAGGAATTTAGCTTCAGCAGCCCAATGATGGTGCCGCGTATCGTAAAAGTGGTGCTGAATATTGGTGTTGGCGAAGCGCTGGAAAATTCAAAAGCGCTGGATGCTGCCGTTGAGGACATGACGAAGATTACCGGGCAGAAACCCGTTATCACCCGGGCACGTAAGAGTGTTGCGGGCTTTAAACTGCGCGAAGGACGTGCGATCGGTGTGAAAGTTACCCTGCGCGGTGACCGAATGTGGGCTCTGCTCGACCGTCTCGTAAATATCGCGCTACCCCGTACACGTGACTTCCGTGGGATTAGCCCTGATGCGTTCGACGGTCGTGGTAACTATACCCTTGGGCTCCGTGAACAGCTTATCTTCCCGGAAATCGAATTCGACAAAATTGACAAGCTGCGTGGCATGGAAATCACCATTGTTACAACAGCGGACAACGACGAAGAGGGTCGGCGTCTGTTGAAGCTGCTTGGCTTCCCCTTCGTTGAAAACTAACACCCTGGAGTGAGAATATCTGATGGCAAAAAAATCACAAACAAGCCGTGAAAGCAAGCGTAAATACAAGGTCCGTGTTGTAAATCGGTGCCAGTATGTTGACCCCGACTCCGGCAAAACATGTGGCCGGGCACGCGGGTACATCCGTCGCTTTGGGCTGTGCCGTATTCACTTCCGCGAATTGGCATTGCAGGGGCGTATCCCCGGCGTGGTCAAGTCAAGCTGGTAGGAGCGAGTAAATTATGTACAGCGATCCCGTAGCCGATATGCTAACGCGCATTCGCAATGCCCTGACCGTACAGCATGAGACTGTCTCGATTCCATATTCGAAGCTCAAAGAGCAAATTGCTCGTGTGCTGCTAGAAGAGGGCTATATCACAGGCTATAGTGCCAGCGCTGATGAAGCGAAGCCGTATATGAAATCGATTGACATTGAGTTGAAGTACTTTGGCGACCGTCGTGACCGTCGTCCGGTGATTACCGGGCTACAGCGTGTCAGCAAACCCGGACGGCGCATCTATGTTGGTAAAAGTGAAATTCCCTGGGTGCTGAGCGGGATGGGTGTGGTGATGCTTACAACCAACCGTGGCGTGATGACTGGCCAAACAGCACGGCGTCAGGGGATAGGTGGCGAGGTGCTCTGCTACGTTTGGTAGGCAACGGGTCGCGCCTGCTGTGCATGTAAATGTGCAGGTGGTTCAGTTTTCAGCCTAACCGCTGTATAAAAGTAGGGCGCTTAGCCTGAAAGCTGAACCCCAATTAAGGTGGCGATTACGGCCAGAATGCCAGACACCAGAGTACAATATCTCATCAAATAATTGTTGGAGGAATAGCAATGTCGCGAATTGGATATGCACCGATTCCGATCCCTAGCGGGGTTCAGGTGACAATCAACAAGAATGAGGTGACTGTCAAAGGACCACGTGGTGAACTCAACCAGATGTTCAACCCTGAACTCACGATCCGTGAAGAAGATGGTCAAATCCTGGTCGACCGACCGACAGAAACCAAGCGGCACAAGTCGCTGCACGGGTTGACACGTTCATTGGTCAATAACATGGTTGTTGGCGTGTCTGAAGGGTTCAAGAAGACGCTGGTGATTGAAGGTGTTGGTTATCGTGCTGAAATGCAAGGCAAAGACCTTGTGCTGCACCTTGGCTTTTCGCACCCTATCATAGTGCCAGCGACCGACACCCTGGAATTTGATGTCCCCAAGGACAAGCGTGGTACTGTCATCCACATTATGGGCTCTGACAAGCAAGAAGTGGGTCAGGTAACTGCCTGGATTCGCAAGCGGCGTCCACCAGAACCCTACAAGGGCAAGGGTGTGCGCTATGAAGGTGAAATTATCCGTCGTAAAGCCGGTAAAAGCGGTAAGAAGTAAAGGCAAGTACCATATATTATGGCTAAGAAATCACGTAACGAACAGCGTAAGCGCCGTCATCGTCGTGTCCGTGCCAAAGTTACTGGTACGGCCGAGTGCCCACGGTTGAATGTCTTTCGGAGCCTGGAAAACATCTATGCCCAGGTGATTGATGATGAGCAGGGCAACACTCTTGTTGCTGCCTCTACTATTGATCGGGAACTGTCATCGCAACTGGCTGACAAGCCGCCGCTCGAACGTGCCAAAATGGTCGGCATGGAAGTTGCAAAGCGTGCCAAAGCTGCTGGTATTAGCAAGGTGGTCTTCGACCGCGGTGGCTTTCGGTATCACGGTCGTGTGCAAGCCCTGGCAGAGGGCGCACGCGAAGGCGGACTAGAATTTTAGGAGTATAGGATACTATGGGACGACGTGAGCGTAGAAAAGACGAAGACCGCGAAGAACTTGATGAGCGCGTAATTGACATTGCGCGTGTCGCCAAAGTGGTCAAAGGTGGTCGCCAGTTTGCCTTCCGAACGGTGGTCGTCGTCGGTGACAATCGTGGGCGTGTCGGTGTCGGGATCGGCAAGGCGCGTAGTGTGCCAGACGCTATCCGCAAAGGTAGTGAGCGGGCGCGGAAGAATATGCGTCGTGTTGCATTGTCTGGCGGTACAATTCCGCACCTGGTCCATGGCCAACATGGGGGTGCCACTGTAATGCTGAAGCCTGCTTCACCCGGTACGGGCGTTATCGCTGGTGGTGCGGTGCGTGCTGTGCTGGAAGTTGCCGGGGTAACAGACATCCTCAGCAAGAGTATGCAGAGCGCGAACATCCTCAACGTGGCTAAAGCGACTATGAACGGGTTGGGTGAATTGAAAGACCTGAAGACACTCGCTGCGATGCGTGGCAAAGACCCGGACGAAATTCGCCCCTTCTGGGAACGGAGAGAACAAAGTGACGACGAACCCGAAACGACTTAAGATTACGCTTAAGCGCAGCACAATTTCCACCAGGAAGCGTCAACGCGATACACTGACAACGTTGGGCTTGAAGCGTATCAATGATAGCGTTGAACGTGACGATTCACCGTCCGTGCGTGGGATGATTAACAAAGTCAGTCATCTCATCGAAGTCGAAGAGGTAGAAGCATAACCGATGAAAATTCATGATTTGAAACCAGACAAGGGCTCTCGGCGGCGCAAGCGTCGTGTAGGGCGTGGTATTGCGGCCGGGCAGGGTAAAACTGCCGGGCGTGGTACCAAAGGCCAGGGAGCCCGTAGCGGTGGCGGCAAAGGCCCTTACTTTGAGGGTGGTCAGTTGCCATTGGTCCGCCGTATGCCTTTCAAGCGCGGGTTTACGAACAAATTCCGCATTGAATATCAGGAAGTCAACGTGCGTGACCTGCAAGAGACGTTTAGCGCTGGCGACACCGTGACCCCCGGGGTGCTTGCGGAAAAAGGGCTCGTGCGTGACGGGGACAAACCCGTTGTTGTGCTTGGTGATGGCGAGTTGAGCCTTAACCTGACCGTGCATGCACATCGCTTCACCAACAGCGCCCGTGAAAAGATTGAAGGTGCTGGTGGCAGTCTCGAAAAGCTGGAACTACTGGTCACTGGTGCCCATGCAACTATCAAAAAGTTGCGCAAAGAACAGCTTGAAGCGTTGCGTCAACAACAATCTGGTGAGGCTGAATAGCAGCGTACCGGGTAACTGTCGTAGTCGGTGTGCAGGTCGTTGGGGCGTGCCGACTACCTATCGTACTGGCAAATAAGAAGGATTCTACTGCTTATGCTTGCTGCAATTCAAAATGCGTTCCGCTTGCCGGATATTCGACGCCGGATTTTGTATACCATCTTTATTTTGGTCATCTATCAATTTGCGGCGCATGTGTCTGTGCCGGGCGTTGACCGCGAAGTACTCAATGACCTCTTTGAAAGTGATGCTGGCGGCTTTTTGAGTGTGCTGGACTTGCTCTCGGGCGGGGCGGTATCCAACTTTAGTATCATTGCTAACGGTGTGTATCCCTACATTACCGCCTCGATTATTCTGCAACTGCTGGTGCCGATCATTCCCTCGCTGCAACGAATTGCACGCGAACCGGGCGGCCAGCAGAAGATCAATCAGTACACCTACTATCTGTCAATTCCAATGGCGATTCTGCAATCCATTGGCCAGATCAACATCTTTAACACGCAGGTGGTCGGCGGTGAACTGATCCCCGGCTTTCAGGAAGATATACTGCTGACGGTTGCGGTAATCTCTACGATGACAGCCGGCACGATGTTTGCAATCTGGCTGGGTGAAATGATTTCTGAACAGGGGATTGGTAACGGAATTTCGATTATCATCTTTGCAGGGATTGTTGCGCAGGCACCGTCAAACCTGTTCCGCTTGTTGCAGAACTTCTTTTTCTACAACCTGGGTTTGTTCATCTTCATTACAATTGCTACGGTGCTGGTAATTGTGTTGATTCAAGAAGGAACGCGCCGAATACCTGTTCAATATGGGAAGCGTGTGCGTGGCCGTAAAGTCTATGGTGGTGGCCAGACCTATATTCCGTTGCGTGTAAACACGGCTGGCATGATCCCGCTGATTTTCGCGCAGTCGATCATTACCTTCCCCGCGATCATTGCCGGGTTGTTCAGCCCAACCGGGGGCTTTTTGCTCTACTTGCAAGACAACTTTGGGAATGCGACGGGCGTGCCATACTGGACACTCTACTTTGTTCTGGTGGTGGCATTTACCTATTTCTACACCGACATTATGATTCAGAACCAGAACCTGGCCGAAAACTTGCAGAAGAACGGTGGTTTTATTCCGGGGATTCGTCCCGGGCGGCGTACTCAGGAATATATCCAGACTATCGTCCGGCGCATTACGCTGGTCGGTGCGTTGTTCCTCGGTATTGTTGCGATCATTCCGGGCTTTGTGCAGATTTTGAACGAACTGCTGCTGGATCAAGGGTCTGTAACCAACACCTTTACGAACAACGCTGCGATGGTAATTGGCCCGTCTGGCTTAATCATTGTGGTGGGTGTTGCGATTGATACGATGCGTCAGCTTGAAGCACAGCTCATGATGCGTAATTATGACGGCTTCATGCGTGGCTAACGATAAGTATTGGCAAGCGGGTAGCGTAAAACTGGGCTATCCGCTTACTGTGTGAGGACAAGAATGGGAACTTATATCGTGCTGATTGGTGTGCAGGGTGCCGGAAAAGGTACGCAGGCATCAATTCTGGCAGGCAAGCTCGGGCTCGTCCATGTCTCCACGGGTGACCTGTTCCGAGCGATGAAAACACAAGATACCCCCCTGGCACGTCGGGTCCAGGAAATGATGGCCAAGGGTGAACTAATCCCTGATGACGTGACGAATCAGATGGTTGAAGACCGCCTGTCGCAAGATGACGCTGCGCGTGGGGTAATTCTGGATGGTTATCCACGCAATGCCGGGCAGGCAAAATTTCTGGACGAATTGCTTGCCGGGCAGGGCGACCGCGTAGTTGCTGTGCCTGTGTTGCAACTTGAGCGCGAAATCGCCATTAAGCGTGTTGAAGGGCGGCGTTATTCTCAAGACAAATCAAGAGTCTACAACATCTACTTTAACCCGCCGCAGAATCCCGGTGTGGATGATGTTGATGGGCAACCGCTTATTCAGCGTGATGATGACAATCGTGAAGCGGTTGAACGACGCATTGACCTTTACTTTGAAAACACCCAACCCTTGATTGACTACTATCGCGCACGCGGTGTCGTTGCCGAAGTTGATGCTGACCAGGAAATCAACGACGTTACGGTTGATATGCTGGCAGCAATAACACGAGGACTGATGGACAACGCATAATGGCGGTTTATCTCAAGAAGCCTGACGAAATCCTGATTATGCGGGAAGCGGGGCGAATTGTGGCACGCTGCCATGAGGCTGTACGTGCGGCAATCAAACCCGGCGTTAGTACCTACGAACTGGATCAGATTGCGGCGCGGGTGCTTAACCAGCACAATGCCCGGCCGGCGTTCCTCGGGTACCCGCCAAACGGCAAGCATCCGTTTCCAGCGTCAATCACTGCATCAATTAATGATGAGCTGGTGCATGGTATTCCTTCAAAAGACCGTGTGCTTAAAGAAGGTGACATCATCAGCATTGACGTGGGCTCAATCTATCAGGGTTTCGTTGGCGATGCTGCATTTTCGGTGGGGGTTGGCAAGATCAGCCGCGAGGCACAACGCCTGCTAGACGTGACCGAAAAGGCGCTGTACGAAGGCATTAAACAAGCCTGTGCGGGTAAGAGTACCAGTGACATTGGCCGCAGTATTCAACGCTTTGTCGCCAAACATGGCTATGACGTCGCACGCGAATATACCGGGCACGGCGTCGGGCGCAATATGCATGAAGAACCGAGTGTGCCGAACTGGTGGCCGCGCCGAAAAACTCGCGGGTTTCGTCCAGTGAAGTTACAGGCGGGGATGACGCTTGCGATTGAACCCATGGTGGTGCAAGGTCGTGCTGACCTCGAAACATTAGATGATCACTGGACAGTGGTAACAAAAGATGGCTCGTTGTGTGCGCACCATGAACACAGCGTTGCGATTACAGAGGGTGAGCCGATCATCCTGACTTTACCCTAGATTCTAGGGGGACTATTTAGTATAATACCACATTGCCGTGGTAACAAGTTGAGGGAGTTTTACACCCAATGGCTCGTATTGAAGGGGTTGACCTTCCGCGCAACAAGCGCATTGTGATTGCGTTGACCTACATTTACGGAATTGGCCGCACACGCAGCGAAGCAATTATGGACAAGACCGGCATTGACCCGAGCATCCGTGTGCGCGACCTGACAGAGGAACAGGTGACAGAACTCCGTAACGCCTGTTCAGAGTATCTACTGGAAGCTGACCTGCGTCGTGAGACTCAGATGAACATTAAGCGCCTGGTCGAAATCGGCTCGTATCGTGGCTTGCGTCACAAGCGCAACCTGCCCGTCCGAGGCCAGCGAACCCGCACCAACGCACGTACCCGACGTGGTACCCGTAAGACGGTTCCCGGGCGTGGACGTCGGCGTGGCGCAAAGAAGAAATAACCGCCGTTTTGCCGTGGGGCTGCGCTGTTGCGAGGCAGTTGCTACGGTCTACAAATTTTGAACATGTAAACCTGAAATAAGCCAGCAAACGGCTTATATTGAGTACGCAAAGAGGAGAGCAATATGGGTAGACGTCGTTCTGCGGCGAAACGTATTCGCAAAAACGTCCCCTATGGTCAGGCGCATATCCACGCCACGTTTAATAACACCATTGTCTCGATGACTGACCAGCAGGGCAACGTCATCAGTTGGGCGAGTGCTGGTACCGTTGGCTTTAAGGGGAGCCGCAAAAGTACCCCGTATGCCGCACGGTTGGCCGCACAAAAGGCTTCTGACGCTGCAAAAGAACATGGTATGCAAGAAGTTGATGTATTCGTCAAGGGCCCCGGCCCCGGTCGTGAACAGGCGATCCGCTCTATTCAGGCGAGTGGGTTGAAAGTTCGTTCCATCGCTGACGTCACGCCGATTCCCCACAACGGGGTTCGTCCACCGAAAAAGCGCCGCGTTTAAGTTCATTCACGCTGACCGCATACCAAAATTTCACAAAGGAGTCGATCTTTGACTGCCAACAATATGGTGTTGCCAAAAATTGAAAGCGACGCCCTGACACAAAATTACGGAAGCTTTACCATTGGCCCGCTGGAACGGGGCTTTGGCATGACCATCGGGAATGCAATGCGGCGGGTACTGCTGTCTTCGTTGGAAGGCGCTGCGGTATCGACCCTGCGTGTGATGGGGGTTGCGCATGAATTCTCGGCAATTCCGTTTGTCAAAGAAGACATGACCCAGCTCATATTACAGGTTAAAAAACTGCGGCTGAAACTGCATGAGCAAGAGTCAGCGCGGATGTACCTGAACGTTGCCAGCGAAGGTGTGGTCACGGCCGCCGACATCAACCACCCGCCTGAAATCGAGATCATCAACCCGGACCTATATCTGTTCACGGTAGATGCGGCGGGCGCGACGGTTGAGATGGAATTCAACGTTGAACGTGGGCGTGGCTATAGCCCGGCTGAAGAACGTGGCCGCTTGCCGATTGGCGAACTACCCGTCGATGCAATCTTCAGCCCGATTACGCGCGTGAACTATAAAGTGATGCGGGCCCGTGTTGGGCAGAAAACCAACTATGACCGTTTGCTGCTCGAAGTGTGGACAGACGGTACCATCACCCCGGAAGAAGCGATGCAACAGGCCGCCGGCATTCTTGTCACGCACCTGTCCAGCTTTACCGGGATCAACCCGCCGGACTGGGAACCAGAAGTTGAGCCGCCGAGCGTTGAAGATGACCACGGGCTTGACCCCGCTGTCTACGAAATCCCGATTGAGCAGCTTGACCTCAGCGTGCGTGTGTTTAACTCATTGAAGCGCACAGGCATTACGAACGTCGGCGAAGTGCTAGAAATGCTTGACCGGGGGCCAGATGCAATGCTGGCGATTCGCAATTTTGGTGAGAAATCACTGGAAGAACTTGTATCATTGTTGAAAGAAAAAGGCTTCCTCTCTGACGAGGATGACGGTTAAAAGTAGAGGGATAACCAATGCGTCATCGTGTAGCAGGTAAAAAGCTCAGCCGTAGCAAGGACCATCGCAAGGCATTGCGCCGTAACTTGATGAATGCGTTGTTCCTGAACGGCCAGATCAAAACAACGGAAGCCAAAGCCAGGGCTATCCGTTCTGAAGCGGAAAAGATCATCACCAAGGCCAAGCGTGGCATCGCACATCCAGAACCAGAACGCGAGGTTCATGCCCGCCGTTTGGTACTGGCACGGCTTGGCAACAATCGTGCAGCAATGGAAATGGTTTTCGAGGAATATGCGCCGCGCTTTGAAGACCGCCCTGGTGGGTATACCCGTGTCTTTAAGCTGGGGCCGCGTAAGGGTGACAATGCCATGATGGTTCTGATGGAACTGTTGCCAGACGATATCGAAGACGAGGCCTAGGTACACTGCAACAGCGATTTGCCGCACAATTGGCCTACCACGGTGGGCCATTTGCAGGCTTTCAACGGCAAGCGGGCGGTGTCCCAACAGTGCAGGGCATGGTTGAAAATGCGCTGGCACAGATTGCAGGCACGCCAGTTAGTTGTAGAGGGGCAGGGCGCACAGATACAGGCGTACACGCGACGGGGCAGGTCATCGCCTGGGATATGAACTGGGCTCACCCGCCGCGCCAACTGTTGAAAGCAATTAACCATTACCTGCCCCCTGAAATCGCATTACAATCAATCGGTGTGGTTGATACAAATTTTCACCCACGCCACGATGCAGTAAGCCGAACGTACCTTTACAGAATCTATATTGCGCCTGCACGTGACCCCTTGCGGGATGCTTTTGTCTGGCAACGTGAACACCCGCTGGATGTGCGCAACATGCAAACTGCGTTGCAACAACTGGTTGGTGTGCATGACTTTGCGACGTTTGGGCAGCCGACCGTCGGCACAGTCACGATCCGTCATATGTTGAACGTGATGTTGCACGAAAACGGCGACGAGTTGCATATTACCCTCTGTGCCAATGGATTCTTGAAACGGATGGTACGCAGTATTGTGGGTACACTCGTCGAAGTGGGGCGCAATAAAATGAGCCTGCGTGAATTTGAAGCGGCATTCAAGGCAGCCGACCGCCGCCTGTCTGGCCCAAGCGCACCACCACGGGGGCTTGTCCTGACAACCGTAACGTATGAACATGGCTGGTTAGAACAATTGGAGAGTAAACCATGAAATTTAAAACGTTCTCACCAACCCCCGCAGACATCAAACGGGAATGGTGGGTAGTAGACGCACAGGGTCAGACGCTTGGTCGTCTGGCAACAAAGATTGCGGAAGTTTTGCGCGGCAAGCACAAGCCGACATTTGCACCGCATATGGATATGGGCGACTTCGTGATCGTCATCAACGCTGACAAGATTCATGTCACGGGACGTCGCCTGGACCAGAAGCTGTATTATCGCCACAGTGGCTACCCCGGTGGGTTGCGGTCGCTGACGTTGCGCCAGATGATGGAAAAGCACCCCGAACGGGCTATCCAGTTTGCTGTTCGCGGAATGCTGCCTAAGAATCGTTTGGGGCGTGCGATGTTCAAGAAGCTGAAAGTTTATGCTGGTGATACTCATCCGCATGAAGCACAGAGCCCGAAACCTTTTGAGTACAAGATATAGTTAGCCAGAAAGCGATAGGATAGCAACCTTATGGCCGAAGAAAACCAACAATACTTTGAGGGTGTCGGGCGTCGCAAGAAGGCCTCGGCACGAGTCCGCATCTATCCCGGTGGGACAGGTGCTTTTACCATCAACGAAGAAGAAGCAGTCGGGTACCTCGCAGGCATGAGCAATGCTGAACGTGCCCTGTCGCCGTTTGTTGTCACTGAACAGGCTGGTAAATTCAACGTCACTGTGCATGTTCATGGCGGCGGTATCACTGGCCAAACTGATGCAATTCGCCTGGGGTTGGCCCGCGCATTGATTAAGTACGATGAAAACCTGCGCCCGGCACTGCGCCGTGCAGGTTACCTGACCCGTGACCCACGCGCCAAGGAACGCAAGAAGCCCGGTCTCAAGCGTGCGCGTAAGGCACCGACCTATACCAAGCGCTAGACCCACGACGACCGACCTATCCAGAGAAGGTAAAGCACACTATTGCGCTTTGCCTTTTTTGTTATTTTCACGGAGCCGCACACATGAGTACTATCACTATTGTTGGCTTAGGGCCCGGGCGTGTTGAAGAATTGACACTGGCCGCCTGGCGCACGCTCGAAAATGCCAGTGACGTCTACCTGCGTACGAATCGCCATCCGCTTGTGCAGGAATTGCCGCCAAACGCAACCTATCACAGCTTTGATGTACTATACGACGCTGCCGACAGCTTCGACACGCTCTATGCCGAAATTGTTGAGCGCTTGTTGTCATTAGCAGTCGAACGTGACACGGTGATCTATGCTGTGCCGGGGCATCCGCTGGTTGGTGAGCAGACGACGACGCTATTGCTTGAACGAGCCGCTAGCCTTGACGGTGTTGATGTCGAGATTGTCGCGGGGCTCAGCTTCATCGAACCAGCGCTAACTGCGCTTGGTCTTGATGGGATGGCCGGGTTACAGGTGCATGATGCGCTGGATATGGTGACGTCTTATCATCCGCCGCTCAACCCTGACTATCCGACGCTCATCGCACAGGTCTACAGCCGCGATGTGGCCGCCAACCTCAAGCTCACGCTGATGAACCAATATCCAGATGAATATGAGGTGACGTTGTTGCATGGCGCAGGTACCAACGATGCCCAACTTGAACGGGTGCCACTGCATGCCATTGACCACAGTCAACAGATTTCGCATTTGACGACGCTCTATGTGCCAGCATTGGAGAAAGCCTCCAGTTTTGAGGCGTTCCAGAACGTTGTTGCTCACTTACGCAGCGAGGTTGGGTGCCCGTGGGATCGTGAACAGACCCATGAAAGTTTACGCCCCCAATTGCTGGAAGAGACCTATGAGGTGCTTGAGGCCATCGACGCGGGGGATATGGACGCTTTGCGCGAAGAACTGGGTGATTTACTGCTGCATGTCATTTTTCAAGCGCAGATCGCCACTGAAGACGCTGATTTTTATACGACCGATGTAATAGAGACGATCATCGCTAAGCTGATCCGGCGACACCCGCACGTGTGGGGCGAGGTTGATGTAGACGGTAGCGGTCAGGTGGTCGCAAACTGGGAGGCCATCAAGCAGCAAGAGCAAGAACGCAACGCCCAGGAGGGTAAGAAAGCCCGTGAATCGCAGCTAGATGGGGTGCCAATCAGTTTGCCAGCGCTGGTGTATGCGTACCGGATGCAAGAGCGTGCCGCCGGGGTTGGCTTCGACTGGGATGATGTTGAGCCTGTGATTGCCAAAGTATATGAAGAAATCGAGGAGATCAAAGCTGACCCTTCGAGCAACGAAATCGGGGATTTGCTGTTTGCGGTGGTGAATTGGGCGCGATGGCTGGGTGTGGACGCTGAAAGTGCGCTCCGTGAGACAAATGCGCGTTTCAAACGCCGTTTTCGGTATATCGAACAACGGGCTGCTGCCACCGGCCGCAAGATGCAAGACATGACCTTGCAAGAAATGGATGTCTTCTGGGATGAAGCCAAGGGCGAGGGGTTGTAGTCAACGGAGTGTGGTGCAAAAAAGACCCGTTCATTATGAACAGGTCTCTGGTCAGGTGTCGGGGCGCCCAGATTTGAACTGGGGACCTCACCGACCCGAACGGTGCGCGCTGCCGGGCTGCGCCACGCCCCGAAATTTGACCCCATCAGCATAGCAAAGAACCCTACCCCTGACAAGAGGAAATCACGACCTATGAATACATCACAACCCACCACATTCTCTGACTACATGCGCGTTTGGAGCAATGGCATCTTGCAACCAATTGCCATTCGATTACATCGCCTTGGGGTTCATCCCGATGTGATTACCGTGGTGGGGACGCTGTTGGTTGCTGTCGCCGCGTTGTTCATTGCGGGGGGCAATCTGTTAGTGGGGGGCGTTGTTGTGCTGATTGGGCTGCCATTCGACGCGCTTGATGGGGCGGTCGCACGGTTACGCGACAAGGAACGGCCATTCGGCGCATTTTTAGACTCAACGCTGGATCGCTATGCAGATGGGTTTTTGTTCGGCGCGTTAGCATGGTTTGGCACGACACAAGATAACGAGTGGATCGTACTGCTTTCGCTGGCAACGCTCATCGGTGCGTACCTGATTAGCTATGCCCGTGCCCGCGCCGAAAGCCTCGGGTTTGACTGTAAGATCGGCCTTTTCTCGCGGTTGGAACGGACAATTGCGTTGTTGCTCCTGTTGTTCAGTGGGTGGGTGTTGCCTTTTTTGGTCGTGCTAGCAGTTGGCACACATTTCACAGCGTTGCAACGAATCTGGCACGTTCACAGGCAGTCACTGGCGGATTGATGCAATATTAACAACAATATAGTCCCAAAATATGCTATGATTATCGGGTGACGTGCTACAGTTTATCAGCTATTTCATTCAATGTTGGAGGTGTCTGTGGAAGTGCAACAACTTTTAACAGACTACACACAGACGTATCAAAAGCTCTATCAACGCAACCCACGCGAAGTCCGTGATTTAGGGCAGGGCTGGGTGCTGGTCAATGGCGCACGCATGACAACGGATGAGTTAGCTCACCTTACGCAGCAACTACAACATGAAGTTGACAAAGCGCGTTCTGCCAAGCGAGGACTGGTAATGCGTCTGGTCAAATGGTTTTCAACACCACAGGCCAGCGACTAGCAATTCAACAATCTACGCAAGATAGAAATTAATCTGGTATTGACTCTCATCGTGTGTCAGGTGGCTGTACATGTGTTAGAGTGCCACATCCGCTAACTGTATTGCATCAATGACTTCATAAACTTCCCTCAATTTCAACTCAACCAATTAGGAGCGCAACGATGGTCAAAGTCCTGTTCGTTTGCCTTGGGAATATCTGCCGTTCACCCATGGCCGAAGGTGTCTTTCAAAAAATGGTGGATGATGCTGGCCTGAGCAACAAAATCAGTGTCGATTCAGCAGGCACAGGCTCTTATCATATAGGTGAGCCGGCGCACCACGGCACCCGCCAGGTATTACAACAGAACGGTATTCAGTATGAGGGGCGCGCGCGGCAGTTCCGGCGCACTGATTTCGATCAGTTTGACTATATTCTGGCGATGGATGCCGACAACTTCGCTAACATTGAAAGTAAGCTCTCTAAGAATACCTCGGCAACCGTTCGTCTCTTTATGGAATATGCACCACAAATGCAGGTACACGAAGTGCCCGATCCCTACTACACAGGCGGTTTTGACCATGTTTATGAGTTAGTCACAGCAGCCAGTGCCGGGCTACTCGACGCGATTCGGCAGGAACACAACCTCTAATGCTCCCCCACGCCATACGCGATCATTTACGGTCGATACTCAATACACCAGTGCAAGATACCCGACCATGCAGCGGAGGTGAGATTAACAACGCCGTCCAAATTCGAACGGCCGATGAAACCTACTTCCTGAAATGGAACGCAAGCGCTGATGTGGGGATGTTTACTGCCGAAGCTAAAGGGTTGCGTTTACTGGCAGCCGCTGAGGCGCTTCCCTTGCCAGCAGTGTTGCATGTGCAAGAAGCCACCGACGATATACCCGCCTATTTGCTGCTGGAATGGTTCGCGACCGGGCAAAGCAGTGCAGACACAATGCCACGACTCGGCGAAGGACTGGCGCGGCTGCATCATGTTCAAGCAGCACAACATGGGCTTGACCACGACAACTTCATCGGGTCGCTACCACAATCCAATCAGCAACACGACAACTGGGTGACATTCTATGCGCAGCAACGTATCGCTGTTCAACGTGACATCGCTGCTGAGCGGGGTAGACTCAGTGATAACCGGGCGCGGCGCTTGAATGAGCTTATTGAGCGTATGCCTGAATTTGTGCCGCCTGACGCCACACCATCTTTGTTACATGGTGATCTGTGGGGCGGAAACGTGATGACCCTTGATGGTGGGCAACCCGCACTTATTGACCCGGCGGTGTATTATGGCCACTTCGAAGTCGAGCTAGCCTTTACCGAGCTATTCGGCGGTTTCAGCGGGGCGTTCTATGATGGGTACTGGGCGAATAGTTCCGTCGATAAGTCAGGGTATGCTGAACGCCGGCCCCTCTATCAACTTTATCCGCTATTGGTGCATCTGAACATCTTTGGCGGGGGCTATGCACGCAGTGTCGATGCTATTCTGGATCGGTATGTAGACTAGCAACCTGCTTCAAGAAAGCGATACTTTGCAGATTGCGTTCCAGAACATAAGCAATTGTCGCGTGTAACACCTGTTCAAGCGTCGCATGATGGGCAGCGCTAATCTGTAGCTGTCGAATAACAGGCCACTCATGGCGCATAAAGTGGCGGAGGATTTTAAACACGGCCAGCGGCAAATAGAAAATGCTGTTCCTGTGCGTTTGGCGATACTCTTTGCCCAGATGATAGGCGATAACACCCCCATCGGCCGCGCTGTAAAAATGATCGCTAGCGGCAAGCTGCTCTCCGCTCATCGCACACACGAACAGTGCTGGCGCATACCCCATTGCCTCCAGCAGCTTAATCTCAAAGTACCGAGCCGCCAGCCGTAAATCAACTTCTGGTTCAGTCAGCCACTTTAAGCCCGCCAGCAGCAGGTAGAAGGCGGCCGTGCTTTCTTCGTTGTCAATTGTGAAACGGTCGATGAGTTCAGCAAAGTGGCTCGCATAGCCGATATGCTCGAGGTCTACACCAAGTTCCAGGAAGGGATTGCGGAGTTCAACCTGGCTGACAATGTGCAGATTGCGCCCCTGCCGTAATAGCATATGCAAGTGGTGATATAACTCGACGTGTCCGCTAAGTTTTGACGTCGGGCGGCGCACCCCTTTGGCAATCGCACTGATTTTGCCATGATGTGGCGTCAGCAGGGTAAGAATAAAATCTGCTTCGCTGTATTCAACACGGCGCAACACGATGGCCTGCGTTTTGATTGTGCGGCTGCGGTCATTGTTCATTGGTTTCCAGGTTGGATGGCCCGAAGGCGTGCAATAGCATTTCGGGGAGCCGGTGAGTGTACTGAATACGACCGTCCCCGTTGGCCACAATGACGAGGATGTTCGGTGCAAACTCATTTAGCACCTGCCGACAGATACCACACGGAGAACCACCATCGCGGGTGACCACAGCAATTGCTGTGAATTCACGATGACCTTCGCTGACGGCTTTGGTGACGGCCGTGCGCTCGGCACAAATGGTGGCCGGGCTGGCCGCATTTTCGACGTTGCAGCCCGTGAACACCGTGCCGTCTGACGTGAGCAAAGCTGCCCCAACCAGATAGTTACTATAGGGCGCATAGGCGCGGCGTTGCGCTTCGACCGCCCGGTCCACAAGTTTTTGTAGTTGTTCAGCATTCAAACTACTTGTCATATGCGAATCCTAGTTCGTGCCGGTATCAGCAACAGGGCTTGACGGGAGCGGCGAACGCCCGTTGCGCATTTTCTCCGGAACTTCCTCGTCTGGCCTGGTCTTTTCGTCGGTTTCGTCTGTGTCTAACTTGCGCACATGCACTTTGCGAATACGGCGTCCATTGACCAGGAGGACCTTGAACGAGAGCCCATGTTCAACAATTTCGTCTTTGCTGGTAGGAACACGCCCCAGCGTCGTAAAGATGTACCCGCCAAGCGTATCACTTTCGTCAGTTGGAATAGACACGTCGAGCAAATGGTTGAGGTCGTCAAGGTCAATGCGAGCATTGAAGATGTATTCGTACTCGTTGATTTGCTCATAAGCAGCTTCTTCATTGGTGTCGTATTCGTCTTGAATTTCACCGACGATTTCTTCCAGCAGGTCTTCAATCGTCAACAAGCCGGCTGTCCCGCCATATTCGTCAGTTACAAAGACCAGATGCGTTTTACGCTCTTGCAACTCAAATAACAGATCGCTGGCCTTTTTGTCTTCTGGCACAAAGTTGGCGCGGCGTAACAAGGGGACGATTGAGTCCGGGGATTCCTGCGACTGCCAGACTCTTAAGAGGTCTTTGGCATACAAAACACCGATGATGTTGTCGAGCGTTTCATGATACACCGGAATGCGCGAATGCCCACCCTTTATGATGACTCGTAAGGCTTCTTCGATTGAGGCGGTATCTTCAAGCGCCACGACATCAATACGCGGAATCATCACTTCGCGGGCCAGTGTTTCGCTGAAACGGATAATCGAGTAAATCATCTCTTTTTCTTCGTCGTCCAGCACACCTTCTTCAGACCCGGCGTCAACCATAGTTTTAATCTCTTCCGCCGTGATAAGGTGCAGATTTTCGGTGCCACCCATCCACGTTGCTGTTCGGCCAGAAATACTGGTAGCAATGCGTACAATTGGCGACAGCACACGAATCAGGAAGTTTGAGAGCCCCGACATGGCCATTGCAAAATTTTCTGAGCGAGGGGAGACCAGTGCAATAGAGAGTCGATCGACAACCATGAGTGCGACTGACAACAACAGCAAGCCAACGCTATAGAAAGCAATGGCGACCGCTGTGGGGATGTCGTCTAACAGTTGGACCAGTACCGTACTGGTGAGGATCATCACAATCAGTACATTCGTTACGATTGAAATGAACTGCTGGGTTGCAAGCAGGGGGGTGGCGTCTTCACCAAGACGAAGCGCACGCCGTGCATTGTTGCTACCTGCTTCGGCTTGCTCACGCAGAACACTTTTACGTGCATTGATCAACGCGCTGAGGCTAGCAGTAAACAGCGTTTTGAGAAGGATAATGCTAAGCGCAACAAGCAACCCGATTAAAAGGTTCGTGTTCACTGTCTCCAGTCCTTATGCAAATGTTTCAAAATGAATGTGAGGCGTGCTGTGGATAGGGTCGAGGCACGCGACCTGCTGTGGGCAATGTTGAATGTTAATTGTGTAGCGACTAGGTGGAGGTTCGGATAAATCGGCGATGGAAGATTCGCTGCTCACGTCTCTACTTTGCATTCACTGTTTGATAGAATTGATGGCTGTGAGTATATCACAATCTAAACTCAGACTGCAAGCATCGTGAGTACCTTATGACCACCTCTCAACCGTACTGGCCCATTTTTGGGCATACCTGGGCTATTGAACAACTCGACCGTTCGATTGCCAACGGCCGTGTCGGGCATGCTTATATGTTCAGCGGGCCCTCGGCAATCGGCAAAACGCGCCTGGCACTGGCGATGGCAATGCGGCTGAACTGCCAGCGTAGCAATAAGCCCTGTGGGGAATGCCGGGCGTGTCGCAAGATTGAACAGCAATCGCACCCAGACCTGTTGATTATTGAAGCCGATCGTGTTGGTGGAACGCTAAAAATTGATCAGATTCGGGAAATCCAACGCTCACTATCGTTGCGTCCTTATGAAGCGGCGTACAAAATTGCTATTTTCCGGCGCTTTCATGAAGCCAATGCTGCCACACAAAACGCCTTGCTCAAAACACTGGAAGAACCCGCTGCGCAGGTTATCCTTATCCTGACTGTTGAACAGCCCGACCAAATTTTACCCACGATTTTCTCGCGCTGTCAGGTTTTTAACTTGCGACCATTGTCACTCGCTACTGTCTATGATGCGTTACAGACGATGCGCCATGACAAAAGCGACACCGACCTGGAGCTGATTACGCAGTTGTCGGGGGGGCGTTTGGGGTGGGCGGTACAGGCTATCGTTGAGCCAGAAGCGCTTGCACTGCGGAACGAAGCCCTTGAACTGTTGATGGATATTCTAGAACGAAAGCGCCTTGCAGAGCGATTGAGCGCGGCCGAGAGCCTGGCAAAAGACAAAGGACATGCAGTGAGCTTATTAGAATATTGGCTTACATTCTGGCGAGACTTGATGCTCATTGCGACTGGCAGCCAGACACGTATTATCAACATCGACTATGAGCAACAACTCCAGCAATTGGCATCATTTACGGAGTACGGAAGCGCCCACCATGCCTTAGAAGCGACTCGTGAGGCATTGCAACAGCTTACACGGAACGCCAATGCGCGGCTCTGTCTTGAGGTAATGCTGATGCGCTATCCGTGAGACGATGACACTATTGCCAGGTGGCATTATACACGTTCTATTGGCAAGACGACCGTGAAGGTAGACCCTTGATCTTGTCCGGCGCTTTCTGCCCAAATTCGGCCGCCGTGCGCCTCAATAACCGCCTGCGAAATGGATAAGCCCAGCCCCATACCACCATGTCGGCGGGTCATATGGTCTTCGACCTGATGAAAGGGTTTGAAGATGTCAGTGACATGCTCGGACGGAATGCCAACGCCGTTGTCTGTGAAGGAGAAGCGCACTTCATTATTTGATGCACTGACTTTGAGTTGAATGCGTCCTTCTTGTGGCGGGGTGAACTTAACAGCATTATTTAGCAAATTGGTCAAGGCCAGCACCATCTTGGCGCGGTCCATTGGCACAACAACCTCATCGTTGGGGCCAATGAATTCAATCTGATGTTGCTTGGCTTCGATAATTTGCATGACATCGTCTTTTTGCAGCAAATGTAGAATTTCACTGACAGCAACAGCTTCGAAGTATAGCTCAGACTCGCCCATGTTCAAGAAGCGCAGACTCATCATGTCTTCGATCAAGCTCCGCATCCGCAATGCACTATTGAGAACCGCATTGGCATGGTCACCCATCTCGCCCTGTGCTTCTTCTTTCAAGAAACTCGCATAGCCCATAATCACGCCGAGCGGGGTGCGGAGTTCGTGCGAAGCAATAGCAATGAAATCACTTTTGAGCTTATCGAGCTGGCTCAGTTCTTTGTTGGCTTTTTGTAGGTCTTCGATGAGCTGTGCTTTCTGGATGGCGATGGCTGCCTGTGAAGAAAGGATTTGCAGAATACTGGCATCGTCTTCTTCCCAGTGATCGCCGATTTTATTGACGGCTTCCAGCGCACCGACGTTTTCGCCGTTGATTTTGATCGGTACACCACACAATGACCGCACCACGAACCCGCTGGCCTCATCTGCCTGCCGATAATGGCGCGGGTCTTGCGTGACATCATCAAGCACAATGGTTTCATTGTTCATAATGATACTGCCCGCAATACTGCCTTCCATCGGTACCGGGATACGTACCAGGCGCTCAGAATGCTTGGAATCAGTAGGCATAGCAACAAAGTGTAGTTCATTGCTGTTCATATCGCGCAGGATAACCGACGCGGACTCAGCTTGCAGCACTTCGGCAGCAGCGTCCATCAACTGCGACAAAATTTGATCTACTGACAGGCTGGAATTTAAGACAAGGCTCGTCTCTAAAAGACGGTTGAGTGTCCCAAAACGCTCGACAGATAGAGTGGGTTGATTAGGGTTAGCCATCGCATTGTATTCCGCAGGTTTTGTTTTATAGGAACTCGATGTTCTTATCGTACACGTTTTTGGCGAACGCGCAATTCAGAACTGCACGCATGTTCCATCAACCCTAACTGGTTACTAACTTTACGGCTTTTTCAACGCTCTTTTTTGGGCTGATCTTAATCTGTTCATCGAGAATTTTACCCTCGGGGTCAATCACCCAGTGTGAGCGGATGACGCCGTAATAGCTTTTGCCATACATCTTCTTTTCACCCCATGCGCCCCAGGCTTCAAGCACGGTGTGGTCAGGGTCTGAAACAAGGGTGTAAGGTAGGTTTTCTTTGTCTTTCCATTTCTTGAGCTTGGCTGGGTCGTCAGGGCTGATACCGATCACAGTTGCGTTGACATTTTCGAACTGTGGAAAGTTGTCACGCAGGCCACAAGCCTGTGTTGTGCAACCCGGGGTATCAGCTCTGGGGAATGCAAACAGAATTACCGTCTGTCCACGGAAATCTGACAGCCTGGTTCGTTCGCCGTCCTGGTTAAGCAATTCAAAATCTGGTGCAATCTCGCCAATAGCAGGCATTTGGACTCCTCGTGTAAGGGTAAACAAAGGCAGGATTCACCCTGCAATAGTGCCTAGCCAGATTCTAGCAGCGATTGGGTCAAGTACGTTGTTTTCTAAGTTGAATTTAAACGTTGTGTTGCTGCGGAGATCAACTATAAACGGGGTTTGCGCCTCGGTCGCCATCGACTGCACACGTAGATTGCTGTTTGGTGGCCCGGTGCGGATAATTCGTTGATTCCCATTGAGAAAATCTACAGCAACCAGCGCACTGTCCAGCGATTGTTCCCGGTTGGCCAGTCCCGTCATTGTGTAGAGAGCAAGCCCGGCATCGTGATCATATTGAACATGGCCGCCTTGCTGAAAGATAGTATCAACGGCTGCAATAGTCCGCAGGGTATCGGTACTGGTATCCCAGCGCTGAATCGCATAACCGTTTCCAACAATGGGCCGTTCTAGCAAAAAGACGTAGGCGAGGTTTTCGGCAGCACTAACCGGGCACGGGCACCTCACTGTTTCGGCAATGGGTTGGTAAATGCGGTTACTGCTTCTGTAGAGACGTACACTGGTATAGGTATCAAAGCGTTGACCCGGCTCACGTGTGGCGATGGGGTGGTCAATATCCAGCAAAAGGGTGCTGGCATCGTTGCTGACTGCAATCAGCCGCACACGCAATGACGGTTGGCTGGTTGCAGGTGGCGACGGGAGTGCTGTAAGGGTGGTGCCGTCGAGTTGTGCAGTGAAGATTGCGGCTTGCCAACGCGCGTCAGCAAAGCTCAATTCTGCCCACGCCAGGCTGCGGCCATCTTCGGATAATACCCAGTCAAACGCCAGTGGTGGCACTGTGCTTTGGGGGAGAAAATCGAAGTCAAGGATTTGTCCGCTGGGTACCAACAGGCGCGGCCGACCATCATCACTAGCAGAAAACACAACACCATTTGCTGCTATCTGAAAATCATTGAGTAGGGTGTCAGGGTTGGGGTAGCCTTCAAGTGTCGTGACCGCACTAAGCCCGCTTAGTGTATTAGAAAAAGTCACGTCAACTGTACTGGCGGCTGCGTTGTGGGTTAAAAAAACGTCTATCGGGATGAATTGCGGCAGGGTGGAAGCGCTTGTGCGAGTGTGCGGCACGATACAAAGGATCAATAGAAGGACAAAAAAACGTGCGCGTTTCACGGCCCCATCCGCTGCTTGAGTTTCTCAACGACAATCGGCATTACTTCGCCAGATGCAGCCGCCACGTGGATAGACGCAATGGGAGTGATGCCGCTCTCAGCGGGGTTAATTTCAAGGATGGTTGCGCCACTTTGTTGCGCGATATACGGCAATGTCGCTGCGGGTTGCACAACGCCACTGGTGCCTATCACCAACATTACGTCGGCACTGGCTGCGAGGCTGAAGGCACGTTTCAAGGCTTCATGCGGCAAACTCTCGTTGAACCAGACGACATCTGGGCGCAGGTAGGCTTGCTGGCAATGTGGGCAGCGCGGTGGGGCGTTTTCGGTATCCCATTCGACTGTCTTCAGGTCTACATGCGTTGGGTCGCCCTGGCAGTCAGCAAAGCACTTATAGTGACGAATACTACCATGTAAACTGATGACATCCTGACTCCCAACTACATGATGAAACCCGTCAATGTTTTGAGTGATGATGACCACCTGTGGCAGTAACTTCTCAAGGTCAACAAGCGCGTGGTGGCCAGCGTTTGGCTGTGTGTTGTTAATCAAGTCTAGCCTATATTGATACCAGTCCCAGACGAGTTTAGGATTGCGTTCAAAAGCCTGCGGCGTGGCCAGCATCATCGGGTCGTATTGGGCCCACAAACCGTCTTGGGCTTCACGAAAGGTCGGGATACCGCTCTCTTTGCTGATGCCAGCTCCGGTTGAAACCACAAGGCGCTGTGCCCCGGCGAGGGTGTCAACAAAGGTATCCAGTTCAGGGTGCATAGGCGTCTCCTAACGCTTGGATTTCGACGACAGGCGGCGATTGGAGCCACTGCCAAGACGGTCGCGGGCCTGGTCCGCAGCATCAACAACGGATGCATCATCGACATAACCAACAGCGGCGTAGAAGTCGGTGTCATAAGCGCGAGTCTTGACGACAACTGGCATAGGGACGGCATGGCCCATAATGATGGCTTGCTGTTTGGTATCCAGTCTGGCCAATACCTCGCGCAGACTGCTGGCACCGTTAATACCCGTCAACACAGCACTGATGTCACGTTCGTTGTCCAGCAAGGCTGTTACACGGGTTCCAATCTGGCTCATCACCTCTTCGTCAATGCCGCTCGGACGTTGATCGACAACCAACAATGTCACGTTGTATTTGCGTAGTTCTCTAGCAATGATACCAAAAATCGTCTGGCGTGCGACAGCAGGGTCCAGAAATTTGTGCGCTTCTTCAATCGTAATCATCAGTTGTGGCGGTTCGAGATTCTTATCACCCAACGCCCGTTCAACCTGCTCGACATAGTATTGATGAATGCGGCGTGTCAGGTAATTCGCGACCAGCATATAGGCGGCAAGATTGTTGCCATAGCGCCCAAATTCAAGCACAACACTTACTTTTTGTTCAATCAGGTCCAAAATTTTGCGAACGCTGTCGCCCTGCGCACCGTCTTTTTTGAGGAAGTGCCAGCGCTCAAACCGTGAAAGGCGACGATGCAAGGCTGTTGCAGATGAACCGCTGATACTACTGCCGTCCAGAAATTCATCCATTTCTTCGCCTTCCATATCCAGAAAGCGGCGAATCCAGTCTTTGCCAAAGCGTTTTTGTAATGAGTAGGCTGTGTCAATCATGGAGTCAGACAGGTCGAGGGTATGTTTGAGCATCTCGATGTCCTGCGGCTCGATTTCATCATAGCCCAGCGTGACCACATAGTCATATTTGGCCTGGCGGCGGCGCGAGGAGTCCTCATCCAGTGTTAGAATCGCAACCCTTGCCGGGAAAAGCTGCTTCAGGCCTTTGGCTTTCGGCCCGCGCTCGTCCGTGACTTCCCAGCCATAATCGTTGTGCATGTCGAAAATAATGCTTACCGCCATGTTGCGCTGAATGGTGCCCGCCAGCAAAATGCGCGTTAAGAAACTCTTACCTGTGCCGCTTTTGCCAAACACGCCGACTGAGCGTTCCACCAGGCGCTTGAGGTCGAGATTAATCTGCGTTTCCTCAAGTTCGAGCGGCGTACCGACGTTGAAGTGGGTGGCGTCTTCTTCACCGAATACGTCGTTAACGTCCTGCACGGTCGCGATTTCGACAGCAGTGAAGTGACTGGGAATGGTTTTCACTGGCCTTGGCTCACCAGCAGCCGTATCAATCATCAGCATGGGCGCGATATGCACCGTACCGAACGCGCTTGTCCCGGCATAAACGTCACGCATAAAGGTGGAGGTAATTTCAGGGGGGTGCGCGGTCATGCCGGGATTGATCACATCAAGCTGAATATCGGTAATCATGCAGAAGAAGCGTTTACCTTCACGACCCCGTACAACGACATAACGCCCCACGGCCAGTTCTTCGATAATACTACCGCGGTCGAGTTTGACCTGAATGCCTTTGCTGAGCGAACCACCGACCACAACCCCGAGGCGCGGCGCAGCTTCGTCAATTGGTCGGCCGTCGAGGTCGCGTGGAAACCAGTCTTGCAGGGAATGTGCATCTGACATAAGTAAATTTGCCGCCATATTTTGAACAAACGTTCGTAAATTATACCGTATTTTAACGATTGTCAGCAAGGCGTGGGGCAATTTGCTTGCCGCGTTGCCGTGAGAGCGTTATACTCGCGCCCACAAAGCGTCTATCAAAAACTATTAGAGCATAGGTGACACGTTGTGCAAAATCACCAATGCCGAATTACAATCAAATGGTAAATTGGTGCGCGGTTTGTAACGGGCAAGTAGCCTATAGGAATAAATCATTATGCAAAAATGGATCGCATTTCTACTCTCTGGGGCACTGGCGCTGGCATTTGTTGTTGGCCTATTTATTCAGCCACTGGATAGCGAAGCAAACAGTACATCGTACTGGCACGCCGAATTTTTCGACAACACTGAACTAAATGGCGCGCCGATTTATACCCGGAGTGACCGTGAAGTCAACTTTAACTGGGCCATCGAAGCTCCGGCACCGGGCGTTCCTGTTGACCAATTTTCGGTGCGCTGGAGTGGAACGTTTGACTTTGATGCTGGTCTATACGAGTTTTCGGTTGGCACCGATGACGGCGCACGACTGTGGATTAACGACAAACTGGTAATTGACCGTTGGGTTGTGGGCAACGACGACTACGCAGTCCTGAAAGAAGTTGTTGAGCTAGGCCGTGGTTCACATGATCTGCGTCTGGAATATTTTGATGCTCAAGAACTGGCTGGTGTACATATTCATTGGGAGCCAACTGACGCCGTTCCGCCTGCACCTGCTAACGAGGACGCCGGACCAGAGGTCGAACCTGCACAGCAGGGTGACGAAAACCGTGCAGTTGCGAATGTAGCGACAGGTGTCTTGAATGTACGCTCCGGGCCTGCCATTCAGTATGAGCGCATTACACAGATTTTCCTGTATCAGCGCTATCGCATTTTGGGCCAGACCGCAGGCAGCACCTGGTACCAGATTGATCTACGTGATGGACGCCTGGGGTGGGTAGCTGCACGCTTCGTGATCGTCACCGGCAGTGGTGAAATCCCGGTTGTGAATGTTGAAGTAGCTCCGCCGCAAGAAGTATTTAGCGGCGCAACGGGCGTCGCTGTGTTCCGTTTGAATGTGCGCCCCGCGCCAACCACTGACAATGAGCCGTTTACGTTCCTGAACTATCTGCAAGAAGTCACCGTTTTGGGGCGCGACAGCACCAGTGTCTGGTATCTTATTCGTTTTGACGATGAGCTTTTCGGCGAAACAGAAGGCTGGGTCTTTGCGCCGTACATTTCCTTGCGTGGCGTGCCTGCTTTTGACATCCCATTCGTCGAGTAAATTACTGTCATTGAGCGACGTACCAAGCGATCCATATACTTCAACAAGTGACATACCATAAAAAGGCTCCCCGCACCAGGAGCCTTTTTATATGGGGTGTGTTGACTCAGGGGGTAAGACGGTTCATATCACGCGGGAAGAGGGTGGCGCGGCGGATGTTGTCTAACTGGAGCAACTGCATGACAAAGCGCTCCATACCAATCGCGAAGCCCCCGTGCGGCGGCATCCCATATTTAAACGCTTCCAGATACGTTTCATAGGCCGCTGGCGTGTGCCCAATAGCGGCGATGGCATCCAGATAATCCTGATAGACATGCAAACGCTGTCCACCAGTGATTAACTCTGTGCCGCGAAAAAGTAAATCAAAACTGTTGCTAAAGGTCAGGCGTTCTGGGTCGGGGTGCGTATAGAAGGGGCGCTTTTTCATTGGGTATCCTGTCACGAACAGGAAATCGCTACCGTGTTCAGCAAGCGCCCACGCACCAAGCTGGCGTTCATGCTCTGGCGTGAGGTCTGGTGCGCCGAGGGTGTCTTCAAAGCCAAACTGTTTACGCAGCAGGTTTTGGGCGTCGTCGAAATGAATGTGCGGGAACAATTGCTTGCCTTCGACCATTGCAACACCGGGCATCTCAGCTTTAAGGAGTGTCAATTCGTTCGTATGGCATGTGGTGAGATGTTCCAATATGCCCGTAATAACCTGCGTCACCATTTCCATCACCGTAAAGTGATCCTCAATAAATCCGAATTCGACGTCCATACTGACATATTCGTTGATATGACGGCGCGTGGCATGTTTTTCAGCACGGAAAACCGGCCCAATCTCGAAAACCCGTTCAAACACACCAACCATCATCTGTTTGTAGAATTGGGGGCTTTGCGCAAGGTAGGCGGTTTGCCCGAAGTGGTCAACGGCGTAGACGTTTGCACCACTCTCGGTTGCAGAGCCGACCAGCTTCGGCGTTTGAATCTCTGTGAAGTCATGCTGTGTCAGTACCTCACGAAAGCCTTGCATAACGCCGGCTGCAATTTTCAGGATAGCACGCTGATGAGGGTGACGGTGCCCGACGACGGCATGGTCAAGAAACGTCGGCAATGACGCTTTCAAAACGCGCTTGTTGAGTTCGATTGGTGGTACGTCGGTAGACGGGTTAAGCACCTCTACAGTGACGTTCTGCAATTCATAGCCGCCGGGAGCAGGTGGGGCTTCGATAACCGTTCCTTGCATGGTGATAATGGATTCGACAGGGGTGTGCGCTAGCTCAGCAACTGCTTCACCGGACAGCACAGCCTGTGCAAGCCCGGCCCGGTCGCGCAGGAGCAGAAAATTAACTTCGCCAAGTTGTCGAAGGTTGTGCAACCAGCCCTGCAATAGGACATGTTGCCCGATGTAGTGGGGTAAATCTGAAGAAAGAATGCGTTGCATAACTCGCTGGCCTCCTTGTGCGTAAACTAAAGGTTGCAACACAAAAAATACGCCCTGCCATCGTCTAAGGACGAGGGGCGCGCTCGCGGTGCCACCTTAGTTTGTCAGGGCAAGGCCTGACCTCTCAGCGAGTATAGCGGGATACTCTACGCTGTAACGGGCGTACCCGTCCCCGGTTACTGTCTGCATAAGGGTTCACCGGGGCGCTCGAGCGTGTCTTTCTGTGAAAAGCTACAGGCGGCACTTGCAGCATCGGCCGCTCTCTGGGCTGCGCGTATTCACGTACTTTTCGCCGTCAACGCTGTGTGATTATCGTATTGCTTGTGCATTTAAGATTAGCACAAAATTCAGGCTGTTATGTTGTCACATTTCACGAAGATAGTCTATTCCTGAAAGCGCGTCAGCCATTCAACATCACGGGGCATAACCTGTGCCTGAAAACGGACGCCCTGTCCGGTGTGTTCTTCGCTTTCAATGATGGCACGATCATACAAAAACGACACAACATCGCCGTGTTTGTAGGGAATGGCAAGGTTCATTTTTACCATTGTCTCGCGCAAGCACGTGGAGACTTTTTTGAGCAAGTTATCAAGCCCGGTGCCATTGGCCGCAGAAACATCTACGATACCCCGGTATTCATCCTTGTCGAACGTCTCTGGCGGGGTGACCGGGGCAGCACTGGCTAAGTCCATCTTGTTACGCACCAGGATACGTGGCACAGGTGGAACTTCAATCGTGGCAAGGGTGTCTTCTACGGTTTCGATTTGCTGCCAGACATTTGGATGACTGGCGTCTACAACATGCAACAACAGGTCTGCTTCGTTGATGCCTTCTAGCGTGGCACGAAAAGCGGCGATCACGGTTGTGGGGAGCTTTTGAATAAAGCCTACGGTGTCAGAGAACAGCACATCGCGACCGCTTGGCATTGCGACGCGGCGGGTCGTGGTGTCCAACGTGGCGAAAAGCTGGTCAGCGACATAGACATCAGCATCACTCAATGCCCGCAGCAATGTCGATTTCCCGGCATTGGTATAGCCGACGAGAGCCACAACAGGCATACTCGTCTTTTCGCGTTGTTTACGATGACGGTCGCGGTGAGCCCGTACGTTGTCCAGATCTTCTTTCAGTTTCGTGATCTTGCGCGAGATTTCGCGGCGGTCAACTTCAAGCTGTGTTTCACCAGGTCCACGCAAGCCAACGCCCCCGTTGCCGCCTCGGCCAGCACCACCGCCAGCTTGACGGGCAAGGTGCGTCCAGGCGCGTGTCAGGCGTGGCAAGCGGTATTCATACTGCGCCAGCTCGACTTGTAGACGCCCTTCATGGGTTTGCGCATGTTGTGCAAAAATATCCAGGATCAGCGCGGAACGGTCAAGCACTTTGATTTCGTCGCCAAACGCACTCTCGAGTTCGCGCTGGTGACGTGGTGATAATTCGTCGTCAAAGATGACGACATTCACCCCCAGTTCAGCAATTTCAGCTTTGATTTCCTCGACTTTACCCGACCCAATGAACGTTGAAGAGTTGATGCGATTTAGTTTTTGCATGGCGCTACCGACGACTTCGATACCGGCCGTGTCTGCGAGGAGGGCTAGTTCTTGTAATGAATCTTCGACGGAAAGCAGCGGAAGTGTTCCCCGAACTTCAAGCCCTACGAGGAATCCGCGTTCGGTTTGCTGATCAATAGGAGTGTAAAAATCCTGCAATGTGTTTGTCTCCGAAACTTATGAAAACAGATGTTTCAAGCGAGCAATAGCTTCTTCAAGGCGTGATTCTTCTACACCGAGGCTCAGGCGAACATAGCCCTTGCCATCTTCACCGTAAAGTGAACCCGGGGCCATCGAGATACCGGCTTCATGTAAGGCGCGTTTGGTGTACTCGGTGTCACTGATGCCGAGAACCTGTGCCCATAAGTAAAGGGTCCCCCGTGGTGGGTGGTCAACATGGAGTCGAATATCTTCAGCAGCGTCAAGCAGCATGTCACGGCGGGCAGCATAGCGGGCGTTGCGCGCTTTCAACCATTCGTCGTCGGTTTGTAATGCTGTGATGCCAGCTTCATAGATGGGCAAGAAATGACCGCTGTCCATATTACTCTTGACGCGCAGCAAAGCCTGTAAGGCGGCGGCATTCCCAACAGCCGCACCAAGTCGCCAACCGGCCATATTGTATGACTTGGAGAAGGTCACGAACTCAACGGTCACATCTTTTGCGCCGGGCACCTGGAGTACACTTGGTGCTGGCCCACCTTCGAAAACGACTTCCAGATAGGCATTGTCAGAGGCAAGCAGTATATTGTGCTGGCGGCAAAACTCAACAGCTTGGGCGAAGTAGTCCAGATCACAAAACGCCGATGTTGGGTTATTGGGGAAATTTATCCACATGATGCGGGCGTCGTCTCGTTCTGTCGAGGGAACATCTTCCAAAACAGGCAAGAAACCGTTTTCAGGGCGCATGGGTAGCAGTGACACCTCTGCCTCAGCCAGGTGAGCCCCCATTGCATACGCGGGATAGGAGAGGCTTGGCACCAACACCCGGTCACCTGACCCAACAAGGGCCAGCATGAGGTTTACAATCCCCTCTTTAGAGCCCAACAGTGGTAAGACCTCAGTCTCAGGGTCAAGCGTTACCCCGAAACGGCGCTGATAATAGTCTGCAACGGCAACACGAAAAGCGGGGATGCCACGATAGCCTGAGTAGCCATGTTTGTCAGGCGATACGACGGCGCGTTGCATGGTTTCTAACACAGCCGGCGGGGGTGGTAGGTCAGGGCTCCCCATATCCATCCGAATAACATCAACGCCGGCCGCTGTTTGTGCGCCGACGTCTTTGGCAATCGCTACAAAGGGATAGTTGGGTAGGCTCTGAATGCGACGGGCAACATTGATGGTGCGGTTCATTCGGATTCGGCTACTTTCAGTTCAAAAATCTCGGTTTGGATTAAGTACATCTCCACAACATCGCCGGGGCGGTCGAGGCTCTGGGGACTAATTTTATCAAGCGTATCTTCGACGGTATGCCAGAAGGGGTAGTCCAGATCAATGATGTCGATTGCAGGAATGTTGCGACGCACAAAGGGCAGATGATCGTCAATAATCGCGCCGCGCTGCCGGGTCTGGAACTGGTCGCCATAGCCCATTTCTTGACCGAGTGCCCAGATAGCGTCCACCACTTCAGGAGCGCTACCATATGAATAAGCCTCAATGGGGAATTCTTGTTGGTCAGCGTTTTCAGCCTCGGGGTCGCCGGGCTCATAGTCGTCAATATCTTTTTCGCCAACGAGGTCAAAAAGAATCATCACGTTGAAATCTTCGGGGGTGACGTTGAAGTCGCGTTCCAGGTTTTCGGCCATATAGCTAGAGCCTATGATCCAATCCCAACCGGGGATACGGCCGTTGTCTTCGGCGTCGAAGAACGTCAACCAGATGCGACCATCGGTGTTGTAGTGGGTTTCAATAATGCGCGCATACTCCAGAATTACCCCGGTGCTGCTGATACCGTCATTCGCGCCGGGGACGAGTTCGCGGTGATTGGCAGGGTCAGGGTCAGCATCAGCCCAGAGGCGGCTGTCATAGTGTGTGGCCAGCATCGTGATAGGGCCCTCGGTGCCGCGCATGGCAATGATATTCCGTACCACGAACAATTCACCGTTGGCGTCGTGTTCAAATTCTTGAATCGTGACTTCCCACCCATATTCCACCAACACATCCGTAATGTAGTCACCAACAGCGATGATTTCTTCGCTGCCTGTTGGGTGTGGCCCACCGATTTCCATCAGGTCAGCCGCAAAGTTAAAAGCGCTCTCGCCGCTGAAAAAAGGTGGTTCACTGGCCGCTGCCGGTGGGGCTGGGGTGGTATTGTCCTGCGCGGTGGTGTTACCGGGCAATGTGGCAAATACCACGGCAACAATGGTTACAGCAAGCGCTATGAGTACGAAAACAGTCCGTGTCTTATGCAACATTAAATCCCTCAACTTATGTCTCGCGCATGTAGATCAGGTCGGTATTTTGGTGTCCTGTAGGAACTGGTCAAGGTCTGCTAGCGCCCGTTCGCTATAGGCTTTGCGCCGTTCTTGCCGACCTTTGATTTTGTAGTCAAACTTGGGCACCAGATCAAAATTGGCTTTCATTGGCTGGAACGTTTCAGGTTCGGCGTGCGTCACGTACCAACACAGCGCTCCCATCATCGTGGTGCGCGGTAACTGCCACATGGGTTGCCCCTTGAGATACAAGGCCGCATTGATGCCTGCGACCAGCCCGGTGCCGACATTGCCCGCATACCCTTCTACCCCGGTGATTTGCCCGGCAAAAAACAGGTCATCGCGGTTATGAAACTGCATGGTATCCCGCAGCAATACGGGCGCATTGAGAAAGGTGTTGCGGTGCATCTGGCCAAGACGTGCAAACTTCGCCTCTTCAAGCCCGGGTATCATGCGGAAGATACGGCGTTGTTCTGGCCAGCGGAGGTTGGTCTGGAAACCGACCATATTGTAGAGTGTGCCCGCGAGGTTATCCTGCCGGAGTTGCAGCACCGCATAGGGACGTTTCCCCGTACGCGGATCGTTCAAACCGACGGGACGCATCGGGCCAAATGCCAGCGAATCTTCACCACGCGCGGCGATTTGCTCTACAGGCAGGCAGCCTTCAAAGAATTTTGGGTCTTCTGTTTCAAAATCTCGGAGCTGGATGCGTTCGGCATTGAGCAGCGCTTTTACGAAGGCATAGTATTCGTCTTTGGTGAACGGGCAATTGATGTAGTCACCTTCGGCCGTGTCGCCCCGATCCCAACGATTCGCACGATATGCGACCTCCATACTGATCGAAGCTGATTCGATCAGTGGGGTCAGTGCGTCGTAGAAATAGAGGTATTCTTCACCTGTCAGCCGTGCAATGTCATCTGCGAGGTCGGGCGAGGTTAGCGGTCCAGTTGCAATGATGCATGGTTCATCGGGTATGGTGGTGACTTCCTCGCGGACAAGTGTGATATTAGGATGCTGCTCAATTGCCGCTTCAACTTCATCAGCAAAGGCGTTACGGTCAACAGCCAATGCTCCCCCGGCGGGGACTGCTGCCTTGTTTGCGGCCGCGATCAGTACCGAGCCCATGCGCAACAGTTCTTCCTTTAGCAAACCAGAAGGTCGTTCGGGCAATTTAGAGCCGAGGGAATTGCTACACACCAGTTCGGCTAAGCGGTTCGTCTGGTGTGCGGGAGTGGTTTTCTTGGGTCGCATTTCGTAGAGTGTTACATCAATGCCGTGGTGCGCAGCTTGCAGCGCAGCTTCACAGCCGGCCAGCCCGCCACCAATCACATGAAGTTGCGTCATCAGTATGAAGCATCCTTATCAGTGAATTTCTACTGTCAGATTTAACTATTTTAACGTAATCGTCAGGGCTTCACCATAGGGGAAAACAAAGAAAGGCGGCACGCGGCCTAGTGGAACGCGAGGTCGTAGGAATAGCTGAGATACTGCTGGATTTTGTCAAGGTTGTCTGCACCGGGCGGGGCGAGGTCCAGCGCGTGTTGATAGGCGCGGGCGGCCTCGTGATAGCGTTCAAGGGCAAAGTAGGCGTTGGCGAGGACATAGTACACGCGATAGTCGGTAATGCTCTGGTTTTCGCTGGCAGCAGCGGCTTGCATCTGTCCGACGGCCGCAATAACCTGCTCATATGAGCGCATCCGATAATAACAGCGGGCGATCTGGTAATGAATATTGACTTCCCAGGGGTGGTATTGATTGAACTGCAACGACGCCTGAAATGCATCTATTGCCTGTTCATAGCGTTGGAGTTTGATGGAAAGGGTGCCAAGCGTTTCATAGACTCGACTCCAGGTGACGTCAACGCCCAGCGGACGCTTGCTATTTTGCAAAAACTGTAACAGGTGCGAAATTGCTTCGGCTTCACGACCGGGAATCAATGCCAGAACTTCGCCAATCGCTAGATGTGTTTCTGTCAATGTCTGCCGATAATCATGGGCATCTGGATCAAGAATATCGAGCGCGGCCGACGCTGCTTTGAGCGCTTTACGGTAGTCTTTCAGTTCTCGCAGCGCACGACTTCGCAATATGTGTACCTGTGCCACCCACGCCGTGCTATTGCCTTTGGGAAAGTGTTTGATAGATTGATTCAGGTAGGTGATCGCTTTGTCCGGGTTACGCTCCTCAAAAAGTGCGATAAAACCCAGCCGCTCGTAGGTGTAGGCATGGAGATAGGGCGGTACATTCGGGGCCTCTAGCGACAGGTGCAGGTCTTCGATGGCATCCGCAACGTTATTTTCGCTGAGACGGATGCGTCCACGCTGGTAAAGAATCCAGCCGCGTTTGGGGTGGTTGGGCGAGCTGTTAAGGACGTCATTGTACAATTGCAGCGCGCGGTTGGTGTTGGCCCGGTCAGCGAAGCCAAATTCAGCGTATATGAACCGGGCGAAGTAGACATCCCCCAGTAAAACCTTGACTTCCGGTTGGTCTGCCAACTCAGGGCGCAGCGCAAGCACATGATTAATCTCTTCAAGCGCATCGTCGGGCCGACCAGCAGCAAGCCGCGCATTTGCACGTCGAAGTTGTACGCTTGCCCGCAGTTGACTACTGATATTGTCGTTGCGTAAGACTTTAGCGATCAAGATTTCAGCCTTGCGCATGTCATTGATCGCTAGCGCCTTGTCAATGGCTGTGAGCCGCTCATCCATATTGTGAATTTCCACGAAGGCCTGAAGGTCATACCATAGCAACATCTAACATGATCATCACACCACGTCAAGTTCAACTTAAGAAAATATAAGGATACTTGCACCACAAAATTGACCTTTGCCGGTCTCTGGGGCACAATTGCAACAGGGCTTCGACGAGTGAAGGGGTATTCAGCTTCGATGAAAAGTGATGGCCATGTACTGGTTATTGGTGCAGCAGGGCTCGACATCAAAGGGCGTACATATGTTCCGCTACAGACAGCAACCTCAAACCCCGGGCAAATCCGTAATAGCTTTGGTGGTGTGGGGCGTAACCTTGCTGAAAACCTGGCCCGCCTTGAAGTAGAGACCGTCCTACTGACTGCGGTGGGTGATGATGCCTCTGGCGACTTGATTATGGCACAGTGTTCGGCGGCGGGTGTCAATATGCGCCATACCTTACAGGTCGAAGCGGCACGTACGGGAACCTACATGACCATTCTCGATGAACATGGCGACCTGGCATTGGCAGTCAGCGATTATGACATTATGCAGCAGATAAGTTCTGACTATGTAGAGTCCCGTCGGCACTTATTCGAAGCCGCGCAACTGGTTGTCATCGACTTAAATTTGGCACCTGTTACAATTGATACCATCACCGCACTTTGCCAGTTATATGCGGTGCCGCTTTGTGTAGAGCCAACGTCGGTCGCGCACACCGCAAAGATTCAGCACATGTTGAAGAGTGTATACCTGATGACACCGAATGTTGCTGAAGCACAGGTTCTTGTCCAAAGCACGGTTGCGGACGCTGAACAGGGTATCCTTGTGGCGCGGGATATTGTGCGACAAGGCGTAGAAACGGTTGCGGTGACATTGGGTGCACTCGGCGTGGCCTACGCCAATGCCGAAAGCAGCGGACATATCGACGTACCGATTATGCAAGTTACTGATGCGACTGGCGCTGGCGATGCGCTCTCAGCCGGGTTGATCTTTGGCATCGTGCATGATATGGCGCTAGACGAAGCTATTCGGCTGGGTATCGCTGCTGCACGCCTGACATTACAAAGCAGTGAGACTGTCCTGCCGACCCTGTCACCAGACTTGATCTACGAACACTTGACGCAATGATACCCGGCGGCGCACGGCAGGGTTTAATTAGAGGAATAGTAGCTTAGAACAACAGAGGAACTATGGTATCAGGAAAACCCGACGAACAGGCACTTGAAGCTCGGCGCGAACACTATCAGCAGATTGCGGCGCAATTGAATCAACGTTACGGTGAACCCACGTGGCGGCAGCATCTTGCGCCTGTTGACGAACTGGTTTCGACCATTTTGAGTCAGAATACGAACGACAAAAATCGGGACAAAGGATTTTATGCACTTAAGGATGCCTTCTCTGACTGGGAGAGTGTGCGCGATGCACCCCCTGACCGTATCGTTGACCTGATTCGGCCGGCGGGGCTGGCCAACCAGAAAGGGCCGCGCATCCAGTCGGCGTTACAACATATCACTGACGAGGTTGGTGAAATTTCGCTGGACTTTTTAACCGACATGTCGATTGAAGATGCCAAAGCATGGCTCACCAGCATAAAAGGTGTTGGTCCAAAAACTGCCGCTATCATCCTGCTGTTCGCCTTTCATCTGCCAGCTTTTCCCGTGGATACTCATGTCCATCGTGTGACGAAGCGTCTTGGTCTAATTGACCCTAAAGTCACCGCTGACCAGGCGCACGATTTGCTTGAACAAATTGTCCCCGATGAGGACTTCTACCCGGCACATCTCAACCTTATTCGGCATGGGCGGGAGGTGTGCAACGCTCGTAAACCCAGGTGTGAGCAATGTCCGCTTACTGCATACTGTCAATATTATCAGGAAGAAGTTGTCAAGCAACATGACTGAGCATAGTGTGTCTGGCCACCAATTAGGACTTGAAATCGCGAGTGCAAAACAGAACATCACGCTGTTGCGCAGCCACCTAAAAGCGAAAGCCAACAATATTGATGCCAAGTACTTTGATGATCGCCTGGCGTCGTTATCAACATTGCTAGAAACGATTGAACTTGAACGGCGTGATACCCGTGAGCAGCAACGTGTAGCGGCATTGTACGAAGTCAGTAAAGTTATCGGATCGTCCTTGAACCTACAAACGGTGCTGGATCAGGTAATGGATGCGATTATTCAGCTCACGGCGGCCGAACGTGGCTTTTTGATGTTGCTTGACGATGACGGCAATCTGGATGTGCGGGTTGCGCGTGACTTTGACCAGGAGACGTTATCTTCCAACGATATTGCGTTCAGCCGCACCATTACCCGCCAGGTGTTTGAGACAGGTGAGCCTGTACTCACGACCAATGCACAGGAAGATCCACGTTATGCGGGCCAGGCGAGCATTATTGCCCATGCAATGCGTAGTATCATGGCTTCACCGCTGCGTGCCCGTGGGCAGACGATTGGCGTTGTGTATGTGGATAACCGCATCCGCACCGGGTTATTCAGCGACGACGACTTACGGGCGCTGGATGCCTTTGCCTCGCAAGCGGCGGTAGCGATTGACAACGCACGGCTGTATTCTGAAACGGATGCGCTCTTGCAAGAACGTGTTGAGGAGCTGCGCCTCTTACAGTGGATTGACCGCCAATTCAATGAGTCGCTGGAATCACAGAAAATTATGAATTTGGTGCTGGAATGGGCCTCACGGTTAGGAGATGCAGACTCAGCCAGCATTGGGTTTGTTGATAACGAGTCTAAAGTGGTGCGCTGGGCAGCGAGCTATGGTGAAGATCACCGTTTTTCTGAGACAGATACCATGCCGTTTAGCGATCCGCTTGTATCGGCGGTCTTTAACCAGGAAGATACCGCTATTCAGGTTGACCATGATGCTGGCCAAACCTTACTATCAATACCCGTACGGCTTGAAAATCGTATTATTGCCCTGGTTTTCTTCCGGGCAGCCCGTGCAGATGCTTTCGACGAAAATGCACGTTCGCTGATGAGTCGTGTTGCAGACCGAGCCGCTATCGCGCTGCAAAACGGAAGACTCTACGAAGCCGTGAAAGCCGCTGACCGTGCCAAGACTGAATTCGTCAGTGTGGTTGCACATGAACTCAAGGTGCCGATGACGAGTATTCAGGGCTATGCCTCGATGCTGGAGCGTATCGGTGAACTGAACGCCCAACAGCAGAAATTTGTGCAAACCGTGGTAGATAACGTCGAACGCATGAAGGTGTTGGTCAATGACCTCAGCGACATCAGTCGCATTGAGAGCGGGCAGTTACACATCGACGTGAAACCTGTCGAACTGCCCCCCCTACTGGAACAGGCACGTAATGGCGTGATGGCACAGATTGAGGAACGCGGCCATACCTTCGTTGAAGACATTGAAGACAACTTGCCGCCTGTGCAGGCAGATGGCTCGCGCCTGGTTCAGGTATTGGTTAACCTATTGAGCAATGCGTACAAGTACACCCCCGACAACGGTACCATTACGCTTCAAGTTAAGTCCCGGTCCGACGCAGTGCAGATCAGTGTGCAGGATACCGGGGTCGGGATGACGCCTGAGCAAGTGCAACAATTGGGCACCAAGTTTGTCCGTTTTGACGACAACGAACACGTTGCGCAACAAGCAGGAACGGGTCTGGGCTTCGCGATCACCCGTAACTTGATTGAACTTATGGAAGGTAATCTGCATATCGAAAGCACGGCGAATGTCGGTAGTACATTCACGTTTACCTTGCCAGTTGCAAAGGAGTAGACGTTTTGCACGTCTTCGTGTCGCCACATCCTGACGATGTTGTCTTGAGTTGTGCCGGAGTTGTCCAGTCATTGGTTGCCAATGGCGAGAAGGTTGCTGTATTGACCATGATGGCACAAGATGCCCCCGCTACGATTTTAGACTATGATTTTATTCAGAGATTGCATCAACGCTGGGCACTTGGCGACCAACCCTTTGCACGACGGCGTGCTGAAGATCGTGCGGCGCTTGAACTGCTTGGCGTCCAGACAATACGCTTCGGCGATTGGCATGACGCCATCTATCGCGCTAATTCAGCGGGTGAACTACTCTATACGACGGATGACTTTCTATTTGGTGACGTCCGCTCCGATGATCCATTGTGTGATGCGGCTATCATATTCGATGAATTTCAACCGTTAACACATGTCTATTTGCCGCTAGGGGCTGGCCAGCATGTCGATCATCAGCTTACACGCAATGCTGCACTTCAGAGTGTTTCGGCTGGCGTAAACGTTCACTTTTATGAAGAGTATCCTTACAGTGCTGCAACAGACGAAGTAAACTATGCCCACGCAGGCGAGCAACCACGTCTGTCTGGCGCGGCTGCTATCAATGCTGCTCAGCAACAGATTGCAGGGGCGATGCAACCCCATGTTGTGGTGATGAGCCAGCGTCAATTGGACACGAAAATAGCTGCTATATCTCAGTATAATTCACAGTTAAGTTCATTCTGGGATTCAGAAGACGCAATGCGCGAGAGTGTTTCTCAGTACGCCAGTAGCGTTGGGGCGGGGGTTGGCGTACCATTTGGAGAACGCCTCTGGCTTCTAGATAGATCATAATTTTCTGCGTAAATTGGAGGACACAGCCTGATGACAGATCAGAATCCCCTGCAAGCTGCACTAAGTCGAGCCAAAGAACTACAACTTGAAAGTGATGGGTCGATGAAGGCGCAGATGGCAGAAATTGTACAGCTCCTTAATGAAGCAATTGAACCGTCTGAAGGTGACGCTGGCGTCCTTACGGAAGACACGTTGCCCGAAGTCAAAGAAGTAATCGGCATGTATTCGCAGTTCATCTCGGTGATGGTCCATGAGTTACGCAAGCCTATGACCAGTATTCGGGGTTATGCGGATATGCTCTCAAAGAATGTGGTGGGCGAACTAAATGACATGCAGATGCAATTTGCGCAGACCATCCGCAACAACGTCATCAGCATGGAAGGGCTTATCGCTGACATCAGCGACCTGACCAAGATGCGGGTAGGGCGCATTAAGCCAGAACCCAAGATGGACCTCGCCAAGAACCTCATCATGGAAATTGAGAAGAACACCAAAGAGATGGCCGCAGCAAAAGATCATACGCTTGTCTTTGAAGTGCCGGACGGCCTGCCTATGTTGAACATTGATGGTACGCGGGTCAAACAAGCACTTACCAAGCTGGTTGAAAACGCTCTCAAGTACACCCCAGAAGGCGGCAAGATCACCGTCACGGCGAGTGGTGAGGGCGACAAATTACGTATACAGGTGGTAGACAACGGGGTTGGTATGGCGGATGAAGAAATAGCGCGGCTTGGTGAACTGTGGTTCCGTGGTGATGACCCGATTGTAACCAACCAGAAGGGGTATGGACTTGGGATTCCCATCACTGTTGAGTGTATGCGGCTGGTCGAAGGGGAGTTCTTCTACGAAAGCAAAAAAGGCGAAGGTAGCACGTTCGGCATTGTGCTGCCAGCGATGTCAATGGGAGGCTAGACCATGTTGCGGTCTGGATTGTTGTACCTGGCTGGGGCACGGTGGGCGCGTGGCTTTGTGATGAACTTCCCACTGTCAAAACGCGCAGCACGTCGCTTTATTGCAGGTGAAATATTGGATGAAGCCGTTGCAGCAACCAAAGCGTTGAACGCACAGGGCTTGACAGTATCACTCGATCAACTTGGTGAAAGCGTCGAAGACGAAGAACAGGCGCTGGCTGCTGTTGAAGACTACATGGAAATCCTTGATGCGATCTATCATCACCAGCTTGATGCCAACATTTCGGTCAAGTTGACGCAAATCGGTCTTGATATTGACGAGGAATTTTGTGTCGACAACATGCGGCGGTTGCTTGCCAAAGCCAGCGAAATTGACACCACAGTCAATATCGATATGGAAAGTTCTGCACATACAGAGGCAACTATTTGCATTTATCAGAAGCTCCAGCAGGACTTCAAGAATGTTGGTACCGTGATTCAGGCGTACCTCTATCGCACTGAAGAAGACATGCAGACGCTGGCGCGCGAAGGGGCTGTGATTCGCTTGTGCAAAGGCGCGTACAAAGAACCGCCCAGTATTGCATTCCCTGAAAAAGCTGACGTGGACGCCAACTTCGTGAAAGTTATGCAACTGTTCATGGAGAAAAAATACCGTGAGCGGGGCGCATATCTCAAAGTTGCCACGCACGACCCAGACATCATTGATGCGACCATTGAGTACGCGACTGCCAACGATATTCAACCCCACGAATTTGAATTTCAAATGCTGTATGGTATTCGCACTCAGACGCAGCTTGACCTCAAAGCGCAGGGCTACCAGATGCGGGTTTACGTACCGTATGGTGTGGCGTGGTATCCATACTTTATGCGACGATTAGCAGAGCGTCCGGCGAATTTATGGTTTTTGTTGAAGAACCTTTTTTCACGCTGAGCAAGGATTTCTATGGGATACGTTGATTTAAAGGACAAAGTTGTGCTGGTCACCGGCAGTGCGCGGCGGGTTGGCAAAGCGATTTTGCTTGAATTTGCGCGGCATGGTGCAAAGGTGGTGGTGCATCACCATAGCAGCGATGACGAAGCCGCTGCAACGGCTAAGGAAGCTCGCGACCTCGGCTGCGAAACGCTGGTGTGTAAGGCGGATGTCTCTAACCCGGGCGAACTGGACGCGCTTTTTGCTGACATAGAAGCGACTTTCGGCCGACTAGATGTACTGGTCAACAGCGCCGCAATCTTCGACCAGCAGGACTTCCTCGATATCACACTGGAGGATTGGAACCGCTCCATGAGCATCAATCTGACTGCGCCATTTCTCGCCACCCAACGTGCTGCCAAACTAATGATGCAGAACGAAAACGGCGGTGCGATTGTCAATATTACCGATAACGGTGGGCGACGTCCGTGGCCGAAGCGGGCTGCGCATGGGGTTTCCAAAGCTGGCCTGATTATGCTGACACAGGTCTCGGCGGTAGCGTTGGGTGAACATAATATTCGTGTGAATGGGATTGCGCCCGGGCCTATCTTGCCACCCCCCGGCCGCACTCGCGAAGACTGGTCTTTCTACAATGACCGCTTGCCCCTTGGCCGCATCGGGGAACCAGAAGATGTCGCCCGCGCCGCTGTTTTCCTGGCAACGAATGACTTTATTACAGGCGAAGTTCTCGGCGTGGATGGTGGCTCGATTCTGGTCGCGAGTGATTGATCCGCACCTGGAATCAACCACATAGTGATCGGGCACAGGGGTTGCTATTTTCTGATTCTCTCGCGGACAAACTGTACCATCCAGCGCAGTTCCTGTAATTGGAGTCCGTACCCAACAATCAAGAAAACTAATGCGCCACCCGCCGCTGCACCCCCCACCAGCACAATTTCACCCAGCAAGCCATATGCTACCGTAAAATCTGCTAGGGGTATGGAAATAGCATAGGTGATGCCACCCATCACACTTGCGGCTGCCAGTGTGCGCAGAACAGTGCCAACCAGCCGTTGCCCGTTTAACCCACCAATGCGCTGCCACAGGATGACCGCCGAAATGCTGCTATGCAAAATATGTTTCGTGGAGTCTGCGATCATCAAGCTGAGGTAGCCTACCGTTGGCAACAGCAGCAGCGCGACGACCATATAGGCGATAAGCGTCACCAGACCGATTAATGCAGGGGTGAGGGTGTCTTGCCGGGCATAGAAGGCAAACACCAGCAGTAAGTCAATCGTTGCGAAGGGTAGTCCAATCAGATAGAGACGCAGAGCGGTTGCGGTTTCAACGGTATCGTCTGCATTAAACGCACCATGCTCAAAGATCAGTGCGACAACAGGGGTGGCAAGCACAAACATGCCAATAGTAGCGGGAATAATCAGCACAGAGGCGAGGCGCAACCCGAAACTGAGCGTGTCTTTATACGCCTGCACTGCTGAGCTTGCCGTGCTGGCCGCTTGCCGCGAGAGGGTAGGGAGCACCGCTACCGAAATCGCCGTTGCCACCAGCCCATGCGGAAATTGGATCAAGGTGGTGGCCCAATCCATATAACTGAGGTTGCTTTCCCCGGTGCGGAAGGCGAGGCTATAGCTAAAAAAACGGTTCACCAGCACGTCTAGCGCCAGTGACGCCATCACAGGAATGTATAGTATGCCAATGGTGCGGACGCCGGGATGCTTTAAGGCACCGCGAAACTGTGGCCAGATGCGGGCGTCACGTAATTGTGGAAGCTGCACAGCCACCTGAATGATGGCACCCAGTAACCACCCAACCGCCGCCGCTGTGATGCCGATGTCATCGGCAAATAAGAGAGTGACGATCACAATAACCAGATTGAAGACTGATGCCCCAAAGGCTGGCAACGTAAAGCGTTTCAAAGCGTAGAGCAGACCCGAAAGAATGGCGAATAGGCTTAAGAATAGCAATGCAGGTGCGGTGATACGTAGCAGGGTTGTGGCTTCGTTCAGAGTTTCGGGCGGGCGTTCACCACCAGCGGAGAGTTCAATCAAGGCGTCGGCACTCAACACGATGAGGAGTACTAACCCCAGCAAGATAATGACGATAATTCCCAGCAGTGCATTGACCAATTCCCAGAGTTCAGTGCGATCCTCACGATTCGCGTAGTCACTCATAACCGGAATTAATGCTGAATTGACATGGCCGCCAATGAGGAGGTCATATAAGCTCTTAGGAACAATTACCGCCAGCTTAAAAGCGTCAGTCGCGGCGCTGGGTCCAAAGATATTTGAAAGGATAGTTTCACGCGCCAGGCCGAGTATACGACTTGAGATATTGCCCAGTGCAATGATCCCACTTGCACGGGCCACCCCGGCATGTGTGTCGCCGACATTTTCGGCTTGCGCGGTAGCAGCCTCAACAGCGGCACCCTCGACCGAAGTAGTGCTGACGGTCTCTTGTTCCAACGCTGAATACTCCACACTTTCATTCATCACAAGCGCCGAATTGTATCACACCCACAAAGTGCAATACCAGCGCTGCGGCGGTATGTTGGTTTATGGACAGGTTCCCGGTGGGCTCCCGGTGCTACCAAAGACCAGTGTCCAGAAATGCACATTCGCCGTGCCATCACGACGAACATGCCCAACACCCAGGTCGCGTAGGTCCGGGTTGAGAATATTGGCAGAGTTGGCCCCCAATATGCCCCCAAACGCGCTGCCTGCATCTGCCACGCCGCCCCAGACATTTTGCCCGGCGAGCGCCACCGGACGATAACCTGCTGCCTGCATCCGTTGCTCAACTGTCGAGCCATCTGACGCCGCATTGGTCACGACATCACGCAATGCCATGTCGATGCTGTGCTGCGTCGCCGCTGAATTTAACGCGCCGTTGAGCGCAAGGGGTGGCAAGCCATTATTACAACGCTCTGCATTGATGAGTGCCAGCATTTCGCCACTGTTGTCCAGCACAACATAGTCGGGGCCACTTTGAGTGGGGGTGGCAGTCGGTAGTGGTGTTGCGGTGGGTAGTGGAGTGAATGTTGACGTTGGTGAAGACGTCGCTGTTGGGGTGCGCGTCAATGTATTTGTTGCTGTCAACGTCGGGGTAAATGAGGGCGTTAATGTTGGGGTTGGCGTCAGCGTCAGCGTGTTGGTATTTGACGGGCTAGCTGTCAGGGTGGGCGTATTCGATGGTGAGGCGGTAAAGGTCGCCGTTGCTGTGACCGTGCTTGTGGCGGTCGTGGTGGCTGTATTTGTAAGCGTCAGAGAAGGCGTTGGGCTTGGGCTGCTGGTGATCGTTGGTGTTGACGTCATTGTGGGGGATGATGTCGCTGATGGTGTAGCGCTCGCTGTGATTGTCTGTGTGCTGGTCGAACTTGCTGTCGGTGTCAGCGACAACGTGCTACTGGGACCAGGCGTTATTGATACGGTCGGGGAAGCACTACTGAGCGGAGTTAATGTCGGGCTTGGGGTTACTGTATAAGTTTCGGTCAGGGGTGGTGAGGGACTATTAGTTGGGCTGGGAGTTGGCGTTGCTGAGCCCTCTGGTGATGGTGTAGTTGAAACCGTTGGTGTGATGGTTGGGCTGGGGGTTGGTGTAGGCGAAACGGTGGCGCTGGTACTTGGGCTGGCCGTCGGCGTGATCGTTGCTGTGGGGCTGCCAGTGATGGTAATCGTTGGCGAAGGGCCTGGCGTTGTGGTCACCGTGAGCGTTGTTGTACCCGTTATGGATGGTGTCGGTGTATGCGTTACCGTGGCTGATGTCGATGCAGTTGGGGATGGTATGAGGCTTGGCGAGGCAGTGACCGTTGTTGTGAGTGAACCAGTTGCGCTGCTGGTAGCAGTTATCGTTGGGGTTAGACTGCCCGTTGGTGAACTGGTTACTGTTGGCGTTGGTGTCAGTGTTGAAGTCTGTGTCTGTGATGGTGTTGCCGTTGGTGGTTCTTGCGCGACCTGCGTCAATGTCGGTGCGAGTGTTGGGGTGGCAGGAACGAATTGCACAGGCGTATTGAACAGGTCAATTTCTGGCGTTGCAGTGCGAAATGGTGATGTCGGAAGGTCGATTGGTGTATTGCTGGCAGTAGGCGTGTTAGAAGGTGTTGCGGTTGAGGTTGCGGTGTTCGTTGGGAGTGGGGTAATGGTAGATGTTGTGGTGGGGGTGGCGGTTGCGACAAGGACGAGGTTATCAGTCGTCGGTGTGGCGTCTTCGTTGCGATCATCGAAAAGGTTGATACCGAGAAACGCAATCGCACCCATCACAATGACTGCTAACGGTATCAGCAGGACAAAAATACCCGTCATGCGGCGTTGTTCTTCCGCGTCCAACTCAAGTAGCCCGCGTTGGGCCTGGACATGATACGGATCAAGATACAGGGCACGTTCAAGGTAGTCACGGGCTTCTGTGGGGGGCGACAAATAGCCCAGCAACACCAATGCTTCAACATGATTTGGGTTTTGTGCCAGAATTTGCTGTAATAATCCGCGAGCGGCAAGTTCCTGCCCCGCTTCAGATTGGCGATAGGCTTCATGAAATAGCTGCTCAAGATCAGGGCGTGGTTGTCCCACCATTTAACCTCGCTGGCTGATAAAAATTGTCAAGTTACATTGCATTGATGGTAACATATCACTGTCTGACTCTATGCAACATTTAAACCCGTACAGACGTTTGCGTGCCATGAAACGTAGTAAACGTAGGGTGGTCGTCAATGTTTTGTACATTAAAATCAGTGGCGGCGTGGTGCGATATGGTAAGATAGTGCGGATGTAAGGAGCAAAAAAATGGCATTAAGTCGAGAAGAAGTTTTGCACATCGCAGAGTTGGCCAAGCTCCACCTGGACGACAGCGAAATTGAAGCCTATGCTGAGCAACTCTCATCTATTCTGGATTACGCACAGCAACTAAACCAATTGGATACTGATCAGATTCCGCCGACTGCTTCGGTTATTCCCCAAGAAAGTGTGCTGGCTGAAGATGAACCACGGCCGACGCTTGACCGTGAGACCTTACTCCGAAATGCGCCAGACGCTGAAGTCGGGCAGTTCCGCGTTCGGGCGATTCTTGACTAGATAAGTCTGACGAACCTATTGACCAAACACCGAAGGACGACAAACGGATGTCAAATATTCAAGCTGTAGCAGACCGCCTGGCGGATAATGTGGCGCGGGTATTGATCGGGAAACGGCGCGAGATTCGGCAGGTTGTGCTGGGTTTATTGTGTCAGGGGCATATTTTGCTTGAAGATGTGCCCGGCGTCGGCAAGACGATGATGGCTAAGGCGCTGGCACGTTCTATTGGCGCATCGTTCAAGCGCTTGCAATTTACGCCAGATATGTTGCCTTCTGACGTCACCGGGGTATCTATTTTTAACCAGCAGACGAATGAATTTGAATTTCGTCCCGGGCCTATCCATGCGCAAATTGTGCTGACGGACGAAATCAATCGCGCGACACCTAAAACACAGTCCGCGTTGCTTGAAGCGATGGAAGAGCGCCAGGTTACGGTTGACGGCGTGACATACCCTATGCGCGAACCATTCCTCGTCATTGCCACACAAAATCCGATTGAATATGAAGGAACTTTCCCACTTCCAGAAGCGCAACTCGACCGTTTTATTGTGCGCATTCGTCTGGGGTATCCCTCGCCGCAGGAAGAAGTCGCGATGCTGGACTCACAACAATACCGCCATCCGCTTGAAGACATTCGGCAATTGGTTTCCACTGAAGAATTGTTGCAGGCACAGGTGGCCGTGCGGGATGTTTATGTAAGCTCAGAATTGAAAGAATATATCGTCAACATCGTTACTGCAACTCGTCAGCACCCGGATGTGTATCTGGGGAGCAGTCCACGTGGGGCCCTCGCGCTGTTCCGGATTACGCAGGCTTTTGCAGCGATCAATGGCCGTGATTATGCGGTGCCTGATGACATTAAAGCACTGGCTGAAGCCGTTCTCGCGCATCGCATTATTTTGGGCCCAACCGCCCGTGCTAAAGACATCACCACTGAAACCGTCGTCCGCTATATCCTCAACACAACGCAAATTCCCGGTGCCACCGTCGGGCAACGTTTTGCGCAACAATAGCCACAGATGTCTTGAGCAGCAGTGATGCAAAATAGCGGTTTTATGATCTACCGACGCAACATCATCTACATACTCATTATCGTATGCCTGCTGGCCGCATTGCCGACCGGGCGTGTGTTCTTTTATCAGATCGCGTACGTGCTGGCGATCACGCTTGGTGTTTCACTTCTCTATTCATGGACCACCGTCAATTGGCTCCGTATGCGCCGCTGGACGTACCTCAAGCGCTTGCAGGTCGGTGATACTTTTGAAGAGCGCTTCATTGTGCGCAATAGATCAATTATCCCCAAGTTGTGGCTAGAAGTGCATGACCACTCGACACTGCCAAACCATAACCCCAGCCATGTTGTTCCGTTTCTGCGGCGCGGGCCTGAATACCAATGGGAGACCAAAACTCCCTGTGTCCGACGTGGGCAATTTGACCTTGGCCCGATTACGGTAATAAGCGGTGACCCGTTCGGCTTTTACCAATTCCCGCGCCATATCAACGCGACTTCAAGCGTTCTCGTATATCCTCCGACAGTTGACATTCACGAGTTCATCGCGCCTTCTGGCAGGTTGTCTGGCGGGGCTGCGGTGCGGCGGCGTACGTTTGAGGTAACCCCCAACGCCGCCGGGGTGCGTGAATATTCCCCCGGAGACAGCCTCAACCGCATCCACTGGAAAAGCTCAGCGCGACGGGCGAAATTGATGGTCAAAGAGTTCGAGCTTGACCCGCTTGGTGATGTGTGGATATTTCTTGACCTCTCGCAGAGTTCGCTCGTCAGCTATCCGTCGGTATGGGGGGGCGCAGACTACGCCATCCATCCGCGTTTACGCTTGCCGCCTAGCACCGAAGAATACGGCATTGTGATTGCCTCGTCCCTGACGCGCTATTTCATTGATCAAGGGCGCACGGTAGGTTTTCTCAGCTATACTCCACAACGCAACTATATTGCGCCAGATCGCGGTGACCGCCAGTATATTGATGTACTGGAAGTGCTTGCTCTTGCCAGCAGCGAGTCTGATTACACGTTGCAGCAAATGCTTTCGCTAGAAAAGCACCAGCTTGCACGGGGCACAACCCTCGTCATTGTGACATCCACCACGCAGACGGACTGGTTAGCTGAAGCCTATGCTGAAAGTCAGCGCGGTATAACGGTGGTGGTTGTGCTTGTCAACCCGGGGAGTTTCGGACGGGGTGATGTCAATATTGAGTTGCTGCGGGAACAAATCCTCTCGGCGGGTATTATGGTATACGTGGTCAATTATGACGATGATCTGAGTACAACCCTGAGCTATCGCGCTCAACCTGTACGTGCAACGTCCTAGGAATTCTGCAACCTTTCATGACACAATCAAACTATCGGATACAACACTATTATCTCTATCTCACCGTTTTTTTCAGTGGGATGACAACCCTCGCTGTTGAGTTGACAGCATCACGGCTGCTGGGGAATATCTACGGCACCAGTAACCTTGTCTGGGCGAACGTTATCGGGTTGATGCTCGTCTATTTGACCGTCGGCTATTATGTTGGTGGGCGCTGGGCAGACCGTTCGCCGCACTTTTCAACGCTATACCGGATCATCATCTGGGGGGCGTTTTTGTGTGGGTTAGTACCGTTGATCGCGCGGCCCATTTTGCGCACCGTTGCCGCTGTTGTCAGTGACTTCAGTGAGTTGAGCAATGCCGACGTCGGGTTAGCACTGGGATCATTTGTCAGTGTATTGGTGCTGTTTTTCGTCCCTGTGACGCTGCTGGGCACGGTGTCACCCTTTGCCATTCGCCTTGCGCTTCGCAATGCCGACGACGCCGGGACAGTGAGCGGTAATATTTATGCGATGAGTACCACGGGTAGTATCGTTGGCACGTTTTTGCCGGTGCTGGTCATTACGCCGGCTGTCGGTACGACCTACACGTTTTTGCTCTTTAGCGGGATATTGTTAGTTGTTGGTTTCGGTGGCTATTTTCTGGCTGAACGGCGGCTAGATTGGCGCTTACTATGGATGCCGGGGGCATTATTTGGGCTGGCGGTATTCGTCCTCCAGGGGCCGTTGCGCCCTGCGCCTGATGGCATGGAATTGCTCTATGAAACCGATTCAGCCTACAACCTGATTCAGATTGTCGAAGACGATGATGGAATGCGCTATTTGTTGCTCAATGAAGGGCAGGGCTATCACTCACAGTGGCACCCCGAGCAACTTTATTATGGCCGCACATGGAGCTACTTTCTCGTTGCGCCATATTTCAATGCGCCACCATACACGCCTGATGAAGTTGAGCGCCTTGCAATTATTGGTTTGGCGGGTGGCACCATCGCCCACCAATATACGGCTGTGTATGGCGACATTCCCATCGACGGTTTTGAAATCGACGGACGGATTGTCGAAGCGAGTCGTGAATATCTTGGGATGACCATGCCCAACCTTAACGCCTATGTGCAAGACGGGCGTTATGGCTTTAATCAGACCGACGAAACCTATAGTGTTGTGGGTATTGATGCATACCGAGTGCCCTACGTGCCCTGGCATTTGACGACGGTCGAATTCTTTGAGGAAATTGAAGCGCAATTAACCGATGATGGTGTGGTTGTGATTAATGTGGGGCGTACACCTGACGATCGGCGGCTGGTCAATGCGATGGCGGCAACGATGGGGCAGGTGTTCCCGGCGGTACATGCGATGGACGTGCCGGGGTCATTAAACACGATCCTTGTCGCGACACGGCAAGAAACCACTTCTGCAAATTTGCAGGCGAATCGGCAAGCCTTGCCGGACAATGTGCATCCGATGCTGCCGGTGGCACTCCAAACTGCCGAGCAGACGTTGGTGACGATCCAGCCAACTGATATAATCTTTTATGACGATCACGCCCCGGTAGAACAAATCGTAGATAGCATGGTATTAGAATATATTCTGGGTAGTGAGTAACACTTCATGTCTGAAACACAACAAAGCCGTAATGAATCTTTCCCCGCTGCGCCACCACTAGAAGAACCTCGGCTGGACCTGGCGTTGCCGCTTGGCATCCAACGGGTGTTGCAAGCCTGTATTGTGCTGTCCTTACCAGTGATGTTGGTGCTTTTGAGTGTGCGTCTGGTCATGACTGAACAGTTTTTACAGATTGAGTACAATCGCCCCGGCTTTCCTGAAGACTCGTATGGCTTCACAACCGAAGACCGCCTCGAATATGGCCCCTATGGCGTGTTGTACCTGACCAACAACGAGCCCATCAGTTATCTGGCCGATCTGGAAATTAACGGTGCAACTGCGTTCAATGCGCGTGAACTCAAACACATGGAAGACGTGCAAGTTGTGACCCACGCCGCGTTCCAGGTTCTGCTGATGGCTGGTGCAGTTACGGTATTTTGCAGTGTGTTGTTGGCACGACGGCCGTCGTCGCGGGTGAACCTGTTCCAGGCATGGCGGTGGGGTGGACAACTTACTATCGCACTGATGATTGCTGGTCTGTTGGCGGCTGTGGTCGCGTGGGAATACTTTTTCGATACTTTCCATGAGATATTCTTTGCCGATGGCACCTGGCAATTTTATCGCGGTGACACATTGATTCGCCTGTACCCTGAACAATTCTGGTTTGATGCAGCGATTAGCATCGGGGTGTTGACGATTCTTGGGGCAATGCTGTTGATGGCGGCACCGTGGTTCTGGAAGCGCTGGCAGAATAGGGCGAATGCATGACCAACCCCTATCAACTCCTCCCCGGTGTCTATCAACTGCTTGAACAACTCAACGACCCAGGCAGCACCCACACCGCTCAGGTCGCAGCCTGTCGAGCGGCTCTGGAACGGGCACGGTTGCACATCCGTGAAGGCTTTGAACCACCCTCACAAACAACCCTTGTCGAATGGGCACGGGCAGCACTGCAACAGCGCCAGCAAGCCAGCCTGCGCCCTGTAATCAACGCCACCGGGGTGATCGTACATACGAATCTTGGCCGCGCACCATTGTCAGAAGAAGCACTGGCTGCAATGCAGGTGGTTGGTGCCGGGTATAGCAACCTTGAATTTGACCTTGCACGGGGCAAACGCGGCAAACGCCAGACACACATTGAAGACCTCATCGTAGAAATTACTGGCGCAGAGGCGTCGGTGGTTGTGAATAACAATGCAGCGGCCGTTTTGCTGGTGTTGGGGGCGTTGTGCCGGGGTAAGGAAGTTATCGTCAGTCGTGGGCAACTGGTCGAAATTGGCGGTGGGTATCGTATCCCAGAAGTCATGCAGCAGGGCGGGGTGAAGCTGGTTGAAGTCGGCACTACTAACCGCACCCGTCCCTCGGATTATATCAATGCCATAACGACGAACACAGCAGCCATTATGCGCGTGCATTCTTCGAATTTCAAACAGATTGGCTTCACGCAAGAAGTACCATTGCCTGAAATGGTCGAGATTGCGCGGGAACATGACGTTATTGTGCTGGATGACCTCGGCAGCGGCACCTTGATTGAGACAGCCCAGTTTGGGTTGCAACCCGAACCGACCGTGCATGAAAGCGTGCAGGCGGGTGCAGACCTGACCATGTTCAGCGGCGACAAGTTACTCGGTGGGCCGCAAGCCGGGATTATCATTGGGCGGCGTGATCTTGTTGAAACTGTGCGCCGTTTCCCGCTCATGCGTTCGCTTCGCCCAGACAAGACAACGATTGCTGCCCTCGCACAAACCTTACAGCACTATCGCGATGGGGAAGCGCTGGAGAAAATCCCGGTCTGGCAGATGATTTCTATGCCACTGGGCACGATTAAAGCCCGTGCTGAACGCTGGCAGCAAGCGCTTGGGGGTGAGGTCATCACAGCATCCTCAACGGTTGGTGGGGGGAGTTTGCCGGGGGACACCATGCCAAGCTATGCGCTGGCGCTAGAGGCAGAAGACCCCGACAGTTGGCTGGCGAAACTACGCAGCGTACCAATCCCGATTATTGCCCGCATTCATCACCATCGCGTTGTGTTCGACCCGCGTACGGTTTTTCCCGCGCAAGATGACCTCTTGCTTGGGACCGTTCAAGGCCTACAGGACGGCACCCAATGACATTTGTGGTGGGAACGGCTGGCCATGTCGATCATGGAAAATCATCGTTAGTGCGAGCGTTGACGGGAATTGAGCCTGACCGCTGGGAGGAAGAACAACGCCGCCAGCTTACCATTGACCTCGGCTTTGCCTGGCTGACGTTGCCTGACGGGCGTGAGGTTGGCATTGTTGATGTGCCGGGGCATGAAGACTTCATCGAAAATATGCTGGCCGGCGTTGGTGGCATTGACGTCGCTGTGCTGGTTGTCGCTGCCGACGAGGGCATTATGCCCCAGACCCGCGAACACCTTTCCATTTTGACATTGCTTGACATTCCACGTCTGCTCGTGGCTATCACTAAAGTCGATGCGGTGAACGATGACGAGTTGCTGCAACTGGTTCAGCTCGAAGTGGAGGATCTCCTTGCCACTACAAAATTCGGTGATGCGCCGATTCTTCTGCTTTCCGCGCATACCGGGGCCGGGTTGGACGAATTTCTCAGTGTTCTGGCAGCGGCTTTCGATGAACTGACCGAAACACGTCAGACTAACATTCCACACCTCCCGATTGATCGCGTATTTACCCTGAGTGGATTCGGCACCGTTGTCACTGGTACGTTGTTGGGCGGGGTGTTGCACAGTGGTGATGAGATAGCGTTACAGCCATCTGGTTTAAAAGGTCGTATTCGTGGACTGCAAAGCCATGAACAGGACATCGCCGAAGCATTGCCCGGTAACCGTGTAGCGGTCAACATCACCGGGGTAAGCCATAACGAGATTGCACGTGGGGAAGTACTCAGCATTCCGGGGTACATTCGCCCCACGCAGCTTATTGACGTCACGCTAGACTATTTGCCAGACGCGCCGAAACCGCTCATGCACAACGCTGAGGTAAAGGTGTTCGCAGGGACCAGTGAAGCTGTCGCCCGCGTGCGGTTATTGACTGCTGACAAGCTACACCCCGGGGAACAAGCCCCTGCACAAATAGTGCTGCAAACGCCATTGGCGCTCCTACGCAAGCAGCGTTTCATCATCCGACGGCCCTCACCAGCGATAACCATCGGTGGCGGGGTCGTGTTGGACGTTGCGCCAGAACGGAAGTGGAAACGTAACCAACCTGCCATGCTGCAACGCTTTGAACGGCTACAACGTGGTACCCCCGCCGATTTGCTGACACAGGTATTGCTTGAAGCCCGCCGGCCGCTGCATATTCAAAAAGAGCTTGCGGCATTATTCGCGCAAAAACAGATGCAAAACGAAATGCCGTTGTTGGAAGAGCTATTGTCACAAACAGAGGAAGTATTGCGGGCACAGGCGTCGTCTAGCTATATCGTGCATGTGGATGTTTTGCGGCAGCGCATTGAGCGGGCGCAGGTGTTGCTCAGTGATTTTCATACTGAGCGTCCTATGCTACCGGGGCTGCCGCTCTCGCAATTACGTCAACACCTTCAACTACCGGATGAATTGTTGGATGTGGTTCTGGCAGCCCTGGAAGAACAGGGACAAATTATCATTGAAGCGCCACTTGTCCGCCATGTAGATTTCGAACCCCGCTTGACTCGCCAACAACAGGCACAACTTGAAACAATTCGCGCTGCGTTTGCGCAAAACCCGTTCACGCCGCCTTCTGTAAAAGAAGTGCAACAACTGGGGGAACCAGTATTGTTGGATGTACTGTTGTTCTCTGGTGAAGTAGTGCGGATTAGCGGCGAAGTATTGTTGGCGCGTGCTGTATATGAAGACTGGGTGCAGTATGCGTATCAGGAGTTGGCTGCTGGCAGTTCGCTTTCAGTCAGTAGCTTTCGGGATGCATTCGGCACTTCACGTAAGTACGCACTAACCTTCCTCGAATTTCTCAATAGCCAGCAAGTGACCCGCCGCGTGCAAGACGAACATCTGCTGGGACAGGGCGACTGGGATATGTTGTTTAATCCGTATATGTTTGTGTGATGGTAATAGGTGGGAGCAGATGTAAAGGAGTAAGCCACACATGTTGCCCAAATACCCCGAGCTATTGCGACAGGCAATGCAATTTGCCAGCGCCGGGCAGCCACAACAGGCGATACATGCGCTAGAGACCTATCTACGCCAAACCCCGGATGATCCGCGTGGGTGGTGGGGGCTGGCAAATTTGACCAATGACGTAGCCTTGAAACAACAATATCTCGTAAAAGTCCTGACGCTCTCTCCGCAACATGAAAAAGCCCGAGCAATGCTCCACGTACTACAAAAAGCGGCTACTGCTAACGCGGCGCACGTTGTATCAACTGGTGATTGGTTGTCAGCGGATATTTCCCCACAGGATGACCTATTGCAGATGCAGTCGCCATCATCACAAGACGCTGTGCCCCCAAACGATGCCCTTTCATGGGGACCGTCTTCAAAAGCGACATTATCGCCATCGACTGACGCTCACAGCGAACCGTCACCGACTAACTCTAGAGTGCGTCGTACCCAACCACCGCGTTCATTGTCCACCAGCCAGCGTACACGAGCAAAGGGTAAGCACTGGCTCCTGATCTGGGGAATACTTGCGCTTGCCGCAGTCGCAGTCGGTGCCTTCGGTGTATATTTTGCGTTTTTCGCCGGGCCAGACCTGTCACAATCTGCGGAAAATGACTATGTGATCATCAATTATCCAGGAGACTGGCAACACCAGGCAGTGCAAGACCGTTATAACACCATCATCTTCTCAACCGGGGACCTATCACCGGCCGGTATTGACCCGTGGACCGTTTTAACCAATACCGGAGCCCAACGCTATGACACCGATCAGGCGCGCTATGATCTGCAATATTGGACCTTTTATTTTGAGTGGGGGCGGAACGACAGCTTTAATGAATTCGGGGTTTCTGGCTTCAATCCAACGATGCTGTTTCAACGGTTGCGGTCTGATGAACTTGCCATAGCAGTGTTTCAAGCCATTCCTGGCAGTGAGGCACGTGGTGCAACTGGTGCAGATTATGCCCGTGCAATGTCGCAATGGTTCAAGGTCAACCTTGAAACAAGCAATGTTCAGCGGGGTATGTTGCAAACAGAAGTCCACACCAGTATTCGCGACATTAGCATTGACGGCCACGCCGGGAAATTTACGACCATTCAGTTTCAGAGTCAAACCATCGGTGAAGATTCCTTCGAGGCGCTATACATCGCGACGGTAACAGTCGATGACATCGACTATTTGCTGCTATTTAACGGGTTGGAACGTGGGCGCGACGACTGGGAAGAAACCGCTTTTGCGATGGCCGAATCTATGGAATTGAAGCGCCCTTAATCCTCTGACAGTTAAGGCTTGATTGGTGCGTGGCACGCAAGGTGGTATACTCCTATCAATTTGTGACATTTACACAATACATGGAGGCTATTTCGTGGATTTACACGAGTTCCAGGCAAAACGACGCTTTCATGAGTTTGGCGTGCCGGTACCGCTCGGTGAAGTGGCGCATACCGCAGACGAAGCTCGTGATATAGCAGCAAAACTCGGTGGACTGGTCGTCGTCAAGGCACAGGTGTTTACGGGTGGACGTGGTAAAGCGGGGGGTGTGAAGCTGGCGAAGACCCCTGACGATGCCTATGAACACGCCAACACCATTCTCGGCATGGACATTAAAGGGCACACGGTTCATAAGGTGCTGATTGACCCCGGTGCCAACATCAAAGGCGAAATCTACCTTGCCGTAACAAATGACCGCGCTGCTGGCCGCCCCTTGTTCATGGCTAGCGAAGAGGGCGGCATGGATATTGAGGAGGTTAACCGCACCGCACCCGAAAAAATTCGCCGGATACACATCGACCCGCTACTGGGATTGCGTGGCTATCAGATTGTTGAACTGGCGTCGGCGATTGATCTTCCTCGCCCACTCTGGAAGCAATTCCGCAAAATCTGTGTCGGGCTGTGGAAGTGTTTTGTGGCCAGTGACGCCACGCTATGTGAAATTAATCCGCTGGCGATTGTCGAAGAAGACGGTGAGCAGGTATTGAAAGCGCTTGATGGCAAAATGTCGATTGATGACAACGGCCTGATGCGTCAACCACAGCTCGTTGAAATCCGTGACACCAGTGCCGACCCGCAAGAAGAAATTGATGCGCGTGACGCAGACCTCAGCTACGTCAAGCTCGATGGGCAGATTGGCTGCATGGTCAATGGTGCAGGGCTGGCAATGGCGACAATGGACATGACGGCCCACTTTGGCGAGGCGCACGGCATCGGGCCGGCAAACTTCCTTGATATTGGTGGCGGCGCGGGGCCAGAAAAAGTTGCAGCGGCGTTACGTATCATCCTTGCAGAACCAAAGGTGCAAGCGATCCTCATCAATATCTTCGGTGGAATCACACGCTGTGATGATGTCGCTCGTGGCATTTTGCAAGCGCTGGAAGAAGTCCAGACCGATGCACCGATGGTCATCCGTCTCGTGGGCACTAATCAGGAAGAAGGCTTGCAAATTATTGACGAGGCTGCGTTGCCGAACATGCGATCCGCGCGTAGTCTCTATGAAGCCGCCCAGAATGCTGTAGAAATCGTCCGGGAGAGAATGAACTAATGGCTATCCTAATTGACAACGACACTCGTCTGATTGTGCAAGGCATGACTGGCAAGCAAGGCATGTTCCACGCCCAGCAGATGATTGACTATGGCACGGAAGTCGTCGGTGGGGTAACACCCGGCAAAGGCGGCGAGTGGGTGCTTGGCAAACCGATCTTTGACACCGTGAAAATGGCACGCGAAGCCACAGACGCCAACTGCACCGTGATCTATGTGCCGCCCCCCTTCGCGGGTGATGCCATCCTGGAAGCGATTGACGCTGAGATTGAACTGATCGTCTGCATTACGGAAGGTATTCCGATTGCGGACATGATGAAAGTTCGCAAACATCTGGAAGGTAGCGACGCGCGCCTGATTGGCCCGAACTGCCCGGGCTTGCTGACACCGGGCCAGTCCAGAGTTGGGATTATGCCGGGCTTTATCGCCACGCCGGGCAATATTGGCGTTGTCTCGAAAAGCGGGACGCTGACATATGAGGCTGTCTTTGCACTAACAGAGCGGGGCATGGGGCAAACAACCTGCGTCGGCATCGGTGGCGACCCCATCAACGGCACGAATTTTATTGATGTGCTAGAAATGTTCGAGGCCGACCCCATGACGGAGAAAGTCGTGCTTATCGGTGAGATTGGCGGCAACGCCGAAGAACAGGCCGCCGACTTCATTGCACAGCACATGACCAAACCCGTTGTTGCGTTTGTTGCGGGGCAACGTGCGCCCGAAGGCAAAACGATGGGCCATGCCGGGGCGCTTGTCGAACATGGCAGCGGTTCCGCCGCTGATAAGATCGACAAATTTAAATCTGTCGGTGTGAGTGTCGCCGAATACCCCGAACAGATTCCCGATTTGTTGTCCTAAAGCGTGAACAGCATATGAACAGGGCGGGGTATCGATGGCGGGTACCCCGTTTTGTATCGTAAACAGACAAAGTTACCGTGTGAAAAAGGAAAGTTATATCATGTCCATAGCAATCAAGCCACGCACTGAGATACAGGATCAGTATAAATGGAATGCACCCAGCGTTTTTGCAGACGAAGCTGGCTGGCACGCTGCATTTGATGAAACCAGAGCAACGTTGCCCACCCTCAAAGAGTATGCTGGCCGCCTGAGTGAATCGCCAGAAACGCTACTCGAATTTCTTCAGCTCGCAGAAGGTGTTGAACGTCAGCTTTATAAGCTCTACGTCTACGCAGGTATGAACCAGGCCGTTGATGCTAGCGATAACGTTGCAGCGGGGATGATCGGCCAGGTGATGGGGTTGGCCGCTGCTGCTGGTGCTGCGACTGCATTTCGTGATCCAGAATTGCTAGCGTTGGGTGAAGAAACGTTGATGCAATGGGCAGATGAACATGCAGGGTTGGCGGTGTATCGTCAAATGTTCGATGATTTGCTGCGCCAGAAGCCGCACGTGCGTTCAGCCGAAGTCGAAGAAATTCTGGGGATGCTCTCGGAACCGTTTAGCTCAGCGAACCGAACCTCAGATCGGCTAACCGGGGCAGATATGAAGTTCGCGCCCGCCGTTGACAGCGAAGGCAACGAACATACGTTGGCCCAGAGTAGCATGGACGGACTCAAAAAGGTTGCAGACCGAGAAACACGCCGCACGGCCTGGAACAATTACGCTGACCAGTATCTCGCACATAAACACACGCTCACCAATGCCTATCTGACATCGGTCAAGCAGCAGATTTTTCAGGCACGGGTACGCGGCTATGAATCGGTGCTGCACATGCGGCTCAGTGCGCACAATATTGACGTCGCCGTTTTCCACAATTTGCTGGAAACATATAAAAAACATCTCCCAATCTGGCATCGCTACTGGCGGATTCGGCGCGAAATGCTTGGCGTTGAGACCTTGCACCCCTACGACATCTGGGCTCCGTTGACACCAAACCAACCCCACGTGCCCTATGAGCAAGCCGTTGATTGGATTGCGAGCGGTCTGCAACCACTTGGCGATGACTACGTGAGCGCGATGCGGCGCGGTTGTTTAGAACAGCGCTGGGTTGATGTGTATCCGAACGAAGGCAAGCGCGAGGGGGCTTTCTCATCGGGATCATATGATACCCATCCGTTCATTATGATGAGCTACACTGATGAACTCTCTAGCATGAGTACGCTGGCCCATGAACTCGGGCACTCAATGCATTCTTACCTCAGCCGCAGTACGCAGCCCTTTGTGTATTCAGGATATTCTCTGTTTCTTGCAGAAATTGCCAGCAACTTCAACCAAGCCATGACACGCGCCCACCTTTTTGGTGAGAACGATGCCCCTGATTTTCAGATTGCGCTGGTTGAAGAAGCCATGGAGAACTTTCATCGCTATTTCTTCATCATGCCGACGCTATCCCGCTTCGAATACGAAGTGTTTGAGCGTACCAGCGCGGGAGAAAGCCTGAGCGCTGACGACCTCATCAACCTCATGACACGCCTTTTTGAAGAAGGCTATGGCGGCGAAATGCACATAGACCACGAGCGTGTTGGGATTACGTGGGCACAGTTTGGTCATCTGTATGTGCCGTTTTACACCTTCCAATATGCGACGGGCATTTCCGGGGCGCATGCATTCGCACGGCGCATCCTCGACGGTCAAGAAGGTGCTGTCGAAAGCTATCTTGGCTTTTTGCAGGCAGGCAGTTCAGATTATCCAATGAATGTGCTGCACACTGCCGGACTGGATCTTTCACAGCCAGCACCCGTTGAACAAGCATTTGGTGAGCTTGAAAAACTCGTAGACCGACTGGAAAGTCTGGCTGAATAGGGAGGCTTAACTATGCATGAAAAGCTAAACGCTGCTGTTGACAACTGGACAAAAAACACGCTAGATAAAGCCATCAGCCGCTTCCCAGAACGCCGTGAACAGTTCACAACATCGTCTGACATTCCCCTGGAACGTGTATATCTGCCGCAAAATGGCGCTAACCCCGATGCATATCTGAAAAAATTAGGGATGCCCGGTGAATATCCCTATACACGCGGGGTACAGCCGACGATGTATCGCTCCCGGTTCTGGACGATGCGCCAGTATGCGGGGTATGCCACGGCCGAAGAATCCAACGAGCGCTACCATCTGCTTTTGAATAGCGGAGCGCGGGGCCTGAGCGTTGCCTTTGACCTGCCGACCCAGATTGGCTACGATGCCGACGACCCGATGGCGTTGGGCGAAGTTGGCAAAGTTGGTGTGTCGATCAGCAGCATTCGTGATATGGAACGGCTCTTTCAAGGTATCCCGCTGGATAAAGTCTCAACGAGCATGACGATCAATGCCCCGGCGACGATCTTATTGGCGCTGTATATCGCAGTTGGCAAGCGGCAGGGCGTTTCACCGGACAAACTGCGTGGTACGGTGCAAAACGACATTCTCAAAGAATACATCGCGCGTGGTACTTACATCTTCCCACCACAACCAAGTATGCGCCTGATTACGGACCTGTTTGCCTATTGTGCCGAAAACGTGCCCAGGTGGAACACCATCAGCATCAGCGGTTATCATATCCGTGAGGCGGGCTGTACGGCGGTGCAAGAAGTTGCGTTCACGCTGGCAAATGGAATTGCCTATGTGCAAGCGGCGATTGACGCGGGCTTGAAGGTCGATGAATTTGGCACGCAGCTCTCGTTCTTCTTCAACGCACACAATCATTTTCTGGAAGAAGTCGCCAAGTTCCGCGCTGCACGCCGCATGTGGGCCCGCATTATGAAAGAGCGTTTTGGTGCGACGAACCCGAAGGCGATGGCCATGCGTTTTCATACGCAAACAGGCGGCAGCACCCTCACTGCACAGCAACCGGAAAACAATATTGTGCGGGTGACGTTGCAGGCGCTGGCAGCGGTGATGGGGGGCACGCAATCGTTGCATACCAACAGCATGGACGAAGCGCTGGCACTCCCCACAGCCCATGCCGCACAGATTGCACTCCGCACCCAACAAATCATTGCCTATGAAAGCGGTGTAGCGGATACGATAGACCCCTTTGCAGGGAGCTTTGCGGTTGAAGCCCTGACTGATGAAATCGAGCGTCAGGCGTTTGGGTATATCCAGCGGATTGACGAGTTTGGTGGGGCGCTGCGTGCCATTGATGAAGGCTATATCAATCAAGAAATTAATGACGCAGCCTATGCTTTTCAGCGCGCAATTGAAAGCCGGGAAGAGGTCATTATTGGTGTCAATGAATACACGTCTGAAAAAGACCCTGCCGACGCGATTGAACAACTACGTGTTGACCCGGCAATTGAACAAGCACAGCGGGATAAACTGGCGGCGCTGCGTGCTGAACGTGACAACGACCGTGTGAACGAAATTCTGGGGCGCATTGAGCAAGCTGCGCGTGCTTCAGAAAACCTGATGCCGCTCTTTGTGGAAGCCGTTGAGCGTGAGGCAACGGTCGGTGAAATTTGCCGTGTTTTGCGCGATGTCTTCGGGGAATATCAGCCGAACGTCAGTATCTAGCAGGATTCATGTGCCACCGGGTGACGATGCGCATGCTATAATACTGCCTCAATCTGGCTATTATTTGGTCTAGTATGAGGCAGTATGACTTTTCAAGAGCCGCCGTTGCAAGACGACGATACCCAGCCCCGCCGCGCCACATCGAGGATAAGCGAAACACCGCCAACCGGGGCCCCGACACCCCCCGTTGACCCCAGTTGGACTGCGCCGCTTGATACTGACAACCTGCTCGACGCTGATGCACAACAGTATCGTTCGCGTACGCCCTGCTTGATTAGCACGGCCGTGATGGTGTTGACAACATGTATGTGTGCGGCAATTGTACTGATGGCAGCCGTCGCGGGGTATCGGGACGAACTGGATGATATTCAAACCGAAGAAGCAGCTAATCTTCAGGGAACGAGCGCTGTGCAGTATGAGCTTGCACTGGCAGACATTGCCGCTGGCAACCTGGAAATTGCGTTCGAGCGCTTGCGTTTTATTGACGAACGTTTGCCGGCATATCAGAATACATCCGGTTTACTGCAAGAAGTTGCGCTCCAGCTTTCGGTGACGCCAACCCCTTCTGCAACCCATACCCCATCCATGACGCCAACTCCCCAGGCAACGTCAACACCTGATGCGTCACCAACACCGACATTGAGTCCGGTTGAAGTTGCTTTTCAGCAGGGGCAAGCCGCGCACATTTCACGCCGCTGGGAAGACGCTATCGAGATGCTAGAAATTGTGCGTGATTTGAACCCCTCGTATCGACGGCAAGAAGTGGCCCAGATGTTATTTGACGCCTATGACCAGCAGGCGCGTATTTACTTCAACGGCGGTAATCCGGTTGAACAGTCATCTGCGATGGGCCTGCCGGGAAATCAATTAGCGCGAGGACTTCAACTCTATCAGAAAGCGTTGGCGCTATTGCAAGAAGCACCGGCCGCTGGCCGCGCCGATGAGCTTGACAACTACACGGCCGGCTTTGTGGATCGATTTTTGAACGCACAGCGTCTTGTCGATGCAGGGAATAATGCCGCTGCGTTGCCCATTCTGGAACAGTTGTGTAGTGAAAATTGCGACTGGGGCTACCGGGGCTTGACGGTGCGTGGTTTGCTTGACCAGGCACGGGCTGGATAATTTTTGAACCCTATCGACACTCATGGTGTATAAGGGTTAAGACAACTGAATAGAGCGCAAAACTATTGAACTTTTTTCAAAACACATGTGCATCATCCATCAGAAAGGAGACAGGCACCGTTTTGATAAGCGGTGTGACTGCCGATGAGTGTAGACAAAGAGTTGATCTGGAGACTACGAGAACGAGACCTGACCGCACTTGGTGAGCTTTTTGAACGGTATCGGCATCAGGTGTATCGCGTTGCCTTAGCGATTGTACGTGACCCACAGGTCGCAGAGGATATTTTGCAAGACGCTTTCTTGAAACTCCACATTTATGCTCACCGTGTTGACCCCGAGCGCCCCCTAATGCCCTGGTTGTATCGAGTGACAGCAAATTTAAGCTATACCTACATCTCACGGCACCAGAAACGAAATACTGATCTGGATCAAGTTTCTGAACAACTTTCAACCCCCGGTCTTCAAGCGCCAGACCGCGTGACTGAACGAAACGAGCTGCAAAAACATATTCGTGCCGCGATTGATACGCTCGCAAACAATCAACGCATCGTCGTCATACTACATTACCTGGCCAACATGAGCCTGCAAGACATTGCTGATGTGCTAGATTGCCCGGTCGGTACGGTGAAGTCACGATTGCATTACGCCCGCGAGAAGTTGCGGCATCAGCTTGATAGCACGGAGAAAATTTCGGAGTATGCACATGGACATCTTTAACCAACCTGCCAAACGTTTTGAGAATGGCGGGGCTGAACCTGAGCTTCGACAACAAATCACCGACGCCTATGCAACAGATTTGCACACAACCCCGGCCAACCTGTTGCTTGACCGCCTCTTAATGCAAGCGGAAGCCACCCCGCAGCTTGCACCGACTCATGATTTCGATGCTAAGGGCTACACAACGGCAGATGAACACTGCCCTGCTGCTGGCCAGATTGCCCCACCCACTACCGCTGGTCGTGCCGGACACCATCGCAACATTCTTGCACGCTTTTTCGATTCAAGTGATTCAGCAGACACACCCGTGCAGGACAAGCTCCAGCGCCTGCGTGACCTTAACTGGGAACTGTACCATGAATACCTCGAACAACACTTCAACTGTGGGAATGCAACTTCTGGGGTAAATCTTTAACCGACATCAGCTTCGCGTTTTCGTCCTCGCTGAAACACATTGTTGAAAGTAGGCCGCTGCTGCATTTGCTAGTAGCGGTCTTTTGAATTGTGCGCTGGCGTTGCACCATCTGCTAGAATCAATACAATGAAAAAAAGGAATGGCATCATCGAAAGGTAGATCATGGATCAACAGCCAACAGCCTTACTGGGGCCGCGCCAGTGCATTAATTGCAACGTGCGCTTACTTCCAGATGCGATCTTCTGTCATCGGTGTGGTACACGTCAACCTTCCCCAACAATCACTCTGAGACTTGTCGAAGAAGCTGATGCACCACCATTCGTCTTAGAGGATGCGGGCATCAAGCATGTTGTCGGTCGCACGATCGAACCACTTGAACACTATGTGCAAATTGATTTAGGTCCGCATCGTGGCAAAGAACAGGGTGTTTCCAGATCCCATGCTGAAATTTGGTTCGACGACACGGCGTTCTGCTGGCAACTGCAAGACGTCGGCAGTCAGTTTGGTACGTTCGTAGACGAAGAACAACTTAGCGAAGAAAAAGTTGTAGCGCTCAAAAGCGGGCAAATGGTACGTTTTGGCGGTATACAACTGACGATTGAACTTGAATACTAAGTGTAGGCAATCAGTCTGCATGATCTGAACTCAATCCCATCACAACGCACGGAGGCGAATACAAAAATGAATCAGACACCAGATAAACCCGAGCAACCACAAGAGGACTCATCTCCAGACAATGAGCCGCAACGCAATGAAGATGCGATGCGCACACAGATGGATATGCCTGCAGCGCCAACCCCCTCACCAGAGAAAACCGACGGTGACTATGACCCCTACAGAACGGTTGTAGACCCCTTTGACATGGGCGGAGATGATTCTGCTGAACCTCAAACACCAACAAGCGAAAGCGCGAGTGGTGAAGCTGAAGAATCGGAACCAGCCGCAACACCGCAACAAGCAGCGACTGAGGGCAAGGGCGAAGGATCGGGATTTGACCCTTACGCGACTATGTTCGAACAGTCACAGTCCGATGTATACCGCACGATGCCACCAACGAACAAGCCGCAACCAACCCCAGCACGTGACGACGCTGACGAAAAAGATTTACCCGGTTCTGATCCTTTTGAAGTAGAAGGCGGGATTCACCAGACAAGCCCCAATGAAATGCCGACTCCCGTTACCGCAGAACCGACATCTACTCCATCCTCAGCACAGTCAACCGGTGCATCAGGTATTGCAGGACGGTTTGATGAGTTATTGAGTTCCGCGCAAGGTCCATCCATATTTCTCAACGTCGGTCGTGTTCCACTGCTTGGGCTGTATAGTGGGGTGGTGGCGCTGAGCGCATTAGGGCTGGCGTTGTTTTCGCGGTTTTTAGTGCTGCTGTTGGTTTATGGGGACTTTGAAATCGGGCGCTTTATCCTTGGTATTTTTGGGCTTCTGCTCGCAGTGGGGTTTTATATCGCGTTTGAATACATTCCAGTATTGGGGGGGGCACAGGCACGCCTTGATCGACTTGATTTGGAACAGAATCCTAACCTCGCGACCATACAAGAACCGGCCGGCACACTTAACCCCTGGCTGATTGGACTGGCCGTGTTGCTGACTGTGACAGGGCTGCTTGGTGGAGGGCTGATTTTTGATGCCTGGACTAGTCTGAACATCGATGGCGTTTCACAACTATTTGCTATCATTCTCGGTGGTTTTGGTGGGGCATTGATAGGTGGCCTATCGCTTTTCAATGAACCGCGCACGCCGCTGAACGGTGCTGCTGAGCGACGTTTTACACCGCTGCAACTGGTGCGTCCTATTGGGATAGGGCTTGGCGTGGTTTTCCTGGCTGCTGGGCTTCAACTCTTGCGGGTAGATTTGGGTTTTGAAGATGGCGCAGTCGTGCCGCAACCCTACGCCGCTGACGTACCAATCTATTTTCTGCTGGCGCTGGCTGGCATGTATGGCATTGGTGGGCAGAGTTTACGGGTTCTGCCGTTACGCTTCCATCAGTGGATTGGCAATACCATTGTAGGTTTGGTGTCAGGCGTTGCTAGCGTCGGGCTTATGAGTGTCTTTACGATGCTGCTTGATGGTACCGACGGTGGTGGTGATATTACGGTACGCTTTGCTTATGCGCCATGGTATTTGATCGGCACAATGGACGATAGCAATATTGTACTGATGTCACTCTTTGGCGTTCTGCTCTCGGCTGCTGGGCTTTTTGGGGGCTTCCTGACGCTCCAGAGCTTTGGTGAAACTATCATCAGTCAGCCACAAAAGCGTATTCAGATGTTGAGCTTGACGCTGGCGACCATCTTTATCGTGATGTTGCCAATGCTCGTAATCTTCCCGGTGCTTACCGTGTTGCCGCTGGGAATGCTGCTCGAAGCGTGGTTGCTATTCTTGATTCCGTTTGTGTTACTGAGTGCGTTGCTGGTTGCTGTCAAGACTCGTGCTGGATTTATTGCGGGGATGCTTGGTGTCATGAAGCGTCTGGTTAATATTCTCCCCAAACAGACACCGCCGTGGTTGCGATCCCCATTGCAATCAGTTGTCACTACTGACCAGAGTGTTGTACAATCATTAATAACATGGCAACGTGGTATTGCATTTGTCGTGGTGTTCTCTGCCATTGCACCGACGCTGGCCCTCTCATTCTGGTTCTGGATACTGCTGCTGGTCGGGATAATGTATGGGTTTAGTAGTCAGGCAACGGGGCGTCCGGCACCAATAGCAAGCAAACCGGGTAGTGGTGGAAGCAATACACCGCGTCCGAGTCAACAACCAGATTCATCAAGTTCAGCGGAAGCCAACACTGATAGCAGTACTGAATCACAAAGCCCACGGAAACCGGGCCCCTTCCAGATGTAAGTGAGCTTACATGCCACATGTGGTCAGGGCTATTGGTTTCATAAACAAATATAGAATAGGTTTAACTTCTTATGCATCATGGCTCCATCAATGGTCCTACCGTCTTGCTGTTCAACCCGGTGAGTACTTCGCCGGGCAAGCAGCGTCTCCCCATGTCCTTACTCGCAATAGCAGCAGTCATTGACCAGGACTACACTCCCGAAATCATTGACGGCAATCTGGTTGCTGACCCCGCTGCTGAGATCATTCACCGGGCACAGAGTACGGACGCGAAAGTGCTTGGTGTAACGGCGATGCCCGGCCCCCAACTACGCCAGGCCATTGAGGTCTGCAAGCGTGTCAAAGCAGAATTGCCGGGGCTAATGATTCTGTGGGGTGGTTACTTCGCAACGCATCACGGGGCTGTATGCCTGGAAAGTGGTATCGTAGACTACGTTATTGAGGGTCAGGGTGAAGCGCCATTCCGCAAGTTTATCGATACAATCTATTACGGCGGTTCTCTGGAAGAAATTCCAAGCCTCGTCTGGATGGATAACGGTAGTGTGCGTGTCAATCCGCGTGCGCCGATGGTACCGCTCGATAATTTGCCGTTGTACCCCTATCATCGCGTGAACATAAGTGACTATCGTGGCACAAGCTATCTGGGCGATGCTGTGTTGTCGCACCAAACCAGCTTTGGTTGCCCATTTGCGTGTAGCTTTTGCGCTGTGGTCAAGCTGGTCAATCAGCGCTGGTTGCCAGAAAGCCCGGCCCGCGTGGAGCAAGTGACACGAATGATGGTCGAAGACCATGGCGCTAATGCAATGGAGTTCCATGATATGGACTTCTTCGTTAGTGAGCCACGCGCTGCCGAAATTGCCGATCGTATCACCCCGCTGAATATCAACTGGTGGGCGTTGGGGCGTGTCGATACCCTCAGCAAATATAGTGATGCCACCTGGGAAAAGATCAAGCGCTCTGGCTGCAAAATGATTTTCATGGGCGCAGAAAGCGGTTCGCTTGAAACGCTCAAGATCATGAACAAGGGTGGGCAGAGCGACCCTGACAAGACGCTGTACATGGCCGAAAAGCTCAAGCAAGTTGGTATTGTGCCAGAGTTCAGTTTCGTGATGGGTAATCCACCCGATCCCATAGCAGACATTGAAAACACGATTAAGTTCATCCGCAAGCTGAAGACGATCAATCCCGCTGCCGAGTTGATCCTCTATATCTACACACCTGTGCCTCATGACCGAAGTGAACTGCTGCGTGTGGCAGAAGAACTGGGTTTTGCATTCCCGCAAACGCTCGAAGAATGGGCAAGCCCTGAGTGGGAGAGCTTTGCGCATCGTCGTGAACCTGACACCCCATTTTACAAAGATGGTGCCCGGCGCAAGGTGCGCGACTTTGAGACGGTCGTAAATGCTTATTATCCGACGGTAACTGATATCCGGTTGCAAGGAACGATGCGGCGAATGCTCAAGATATTGTCTGGCATTCGTTATCAGTTGGAATGGTATAACTGGCCGTATGAACTTAAAGCACTACAGCGCCTTATCAAATATCGGCGGCCAGAAACCATCGGATTCTAGCCCTTTGAAGACCCCGGTCAACGAAAGCTCCGCGCCTGCGATGGTACGGAGCTTTTTGATTTCTCAAGTTGTGGTGCTATCTATCGTCGTGCGCCGAAAATCCCTTGTGGTGGGTCGGCAATCGGCTGTATTTCGAGTGTTGATAGGAACGGTTCAAAAATACGTTCGTTCGCCAATGGATAGTCTGCAATGCTTGCGGTGGTACTCACAAAAAGCCAATCACCGTCAGCTACCACAATAAGTAACCCCGCTTGAATGTTGGCCTCTGCATCAATACGCTGCGCACGCCACGCCGGGAATGGCGCGTACTCGGTGAGGAGTTCGGCTTCTGCGCCGCTGATGACTTCTAGCACGGCAGGAACACTGTCGGCTGCTGGTAGGACCCCGGTGTCAACATCGGTCAACGCTTCTGGTGTGCCACGTACCAGCACTATTGTTCCGGGGACAACATCTACAACATTAATGACTATCACTCCCTCTGTTTCCTGAACCTGAGCGAACTCGCCAACCTCAAAAGACAACCCAAGCCCATCACTTTCATAGGATGTCAACGGCACTACGGTCGCGGTGGGGGTAAGTGTACTCGTCGGTGTATCCGTTGCGGTATTGGTCGCGGTGGGGGTAAGTGTACTCGTCGGCGTGTCGGTGGGTGTATTGGTCACTGTGGGGGTAAGTGTATTCGTCGGCGTGTCGGTAGGCGTATTGGTCACTGTGGGGGTGAAGGTATTCGTCGGTGTGTCGGTGGGCGTATTGGTCACTGTGGGGGTAAGTGTATTCGTCGGCGTATCGGTGGGCGTATTGGTTGCTGTCGGTGTGAGTGTACTCGTCGGCGTGTCGGTAGGCGTATTGGTCACTGTGGGGGTAAGTGTACTCGTCGGCGTATCGGTGGGCGTATTGGTCGCTGTCGGTGTGAGTGTACTCGTCGGTGTATCGGTGGGTGTATTGGTCACTGTGGGTGTGAGGGTATCCGTCGGTGTATTTGACGGCGTCACGGTATTTGTTGCACTGGCAGTTGCCGTAGGGGTGAAAGTGCTGGTCGGCGTGTCGGTGGGTGTATTGGTCGCGGTGGGGGTAAGTGTATGCGTCGGCGTATCGGTGGGTGTATTGGTCGCTGTGGCGGTGAGGGTACTCGTCGGTGTGTCCGTCGGTGTGTTGGTTGTGGTGGATGTACTTGACGCGGTAGGTGTATTTGACGGTGTGACCGTATCCGTTGGGGTGTTCGTCGCTGTCGGTGTATCTGAAGGTGCTGGTGTGTATGTTGGTGTATTGCCAGGTGTGTTGGTTGTCGTTGGTGTAAGTGTACTTGTCGGTGTATCTGTAGAGGTACTGGTGCCAGTTGGCGTAAAGGTATTTGTTGCAGTACTCGTTGGCGTGTTGGTTGTGGTGGGTGTACTTGATGCGGTAGGCGTATTCGATGGTGTGACCGTATCTGTCGGTGTATTGGTCGCTGCTGGTGTGTTTGAAGGGGTGACTGTATCCGTTGGAACGCGCGTCGCAGTATTCGTCGTGGTGGGGGTGAGCGTGTCCGTTGGAGTTATGGACGGTATGTTGGTTGCAGTGACTGTACTTGATGCAGTAGGCGTATTCGATGGCGTGACCGTATCTGTCGGTGTATTCGTTGGGGTATTGGTGTCGGTGGGCGTGAAGGTGCCTGTTGGTGTATCGGTCGGTGTGGTCGTTGTTGTTGGTGTCAGGGTGTTTGTGGGCGTGTCTGATGGCGTTGTGGTACTGGTCAGGGAGGCTGTTGGTGATGCAGAGGTAACTGCTTCTGCCCCAAGGGGCCCGTCGGTTGGCGGCATTGTCGTTAGTGCATCGGTAGTGCCAGTTGGTTCGTCAGACGGCATGGTGGCGACTGGTGTGAATGTCGGCGGTTCGGTTGCCGTTGATGCCGTGGCGGCTGGCGAACTTGTCACCTGCATGTTTGTGCTGGTTGGAACGGTCGTATTGGTTGCTGTTTCCACCGCCGTGGGTGTGTTGGATGGTGCTTCAGTTCCAGTACCTGTCTCAGTTGGCGTCGCAGTATCTGTTGCGGTGCTGGTCGGCGTATCAGTTTCAGAAGGAGGTATCGTATTGGTGGGTGCATCTTCGGTCTGCTGGCGTGAAACCGCGACGGATGTTTGGGCCGCGTCTACGGTTCCCTCAACAACTTCGCGTGTTTCCGTTTGCTCAGGGGGCGCAACGGTAGGCAAGCCACTGCTACACCCAACAAGGCCGACCACAGCAATGATAGTCAAAATGCGAGTTATGCGCACTATTCCCTCCAGCACACGTTAGCATGATTTGGTCAACAAACAAATCCAACTATAACGAAGGCTGATGGCATTGCAAAATTTTTCGTGGATGATTTGTGGTGGTTGTAGCAGGCAAATGCGGTGAGTGCTACTTATCCTTGATTCGCGCAATGGCTTCACGAGCAGCGACGCGCGGTGCGACGAATTGGTCTTTGAGTAGCGTTTGCAGGGATGGTAAGGCTGTGGGATTCCCCAGTTTGCTGAGTGATTGCGCAGCCGCTGTACGAACGGACTCACTGACATCTAAGCAAGCGACAATCAACGGTCGAACAGCATCTGTGTTGCCGACTTTGCCAAGTGCATCAGCAGCGGCAGCGCGCACGACTTCTGCATCATCATATTGCATGGCATGTACCAGCGCACCTGCGCTTTGTGGGTTACCAATTTCACCCAGAGCATAAGCGGCAGATTCTCGAGCAAGCGGGATTTCATCGCGAGTAAGCATATGTGCAAGCGGTCGTGTGGCCTGTTTTGCGCCCGGGTTGGCCAGCGCGGTTGCAGCTTCACTGCGAACATCCCATTCACCGTCGAGCAACGCGGCAATTAATGGCGGGATTGCGCGTTTGTGCTGATCCCCGGCCAGCGCCCAGATCGCGTCTAAGCGGTGATCGACTTCATGGCTACGGCTGAGTGCGAGGAAATATTGAAAGGCGTCATCATCCCCCAGGTGTAGCCGTGTGACGAGCAGGGCGGGGTGTTCGGCAATGTGGGTCGGCAACTTATTTAAGAGGCTTGCGTCACCAAGTTTGCCCAGCGCATGGCCGATTTCATACAAAACATCTTTATTCACTTCCTGTTCCAGGCAGGTGAGTAGCGCGGGGACATCCTGCTGGCTGCCCAGATGTTGCAACGCGATGACGACCTGTGAGCGGAGGCTCTCGTTTGGACTGTTCAGGAGCTTATGCAAGTGAGGTGTTGCTTCAGTAGCATCAAGTTCATTCAGTGCCCGCACCGCAGCCACCACAAGCTCAGGCGCATTGTAGGATAAAATGTCAATTAAACGTGTCACAACGTCAGCGCCCCCTACATAACCCAGCGCAACGACTGCATTTTCGACGACACTATCATCAATATCATCCAGCAAAACCAGCAGTGCTGCACCAACCGCTGCATTGTTGTGGGCAAATTGAAGCGCAAAAGCTGCATTAGCACGGACAAGGCTTGAAGTGTCCTCTGTCAGCGTCAGCAGATAGCTGATGCCATCTGGGTTACGCAGTCCACCCAACGCAATGGCGGCACCTGTGCGGGCTATTGGGTTAACTGAGTCAACAACTTTACAGACTTCCTCATATGCTTTCACAGTACCGACATGAGCGATTGCGTCACCAAGAATGTACACGTCCTCTTCATTGGATGTATCTAGCGCAGCAACAAGTGGTTTGACAGCCGGGTCTCCAATACGACGGAGCGCTTCCATACCCGCCGGGACAACATCACCTAATTCACGAAGCATGGCGTCAATAAGGGGCTCAATCGTTTGCGTATTTGCGAATTCACCAAGTGCCCAGACCGCCGTCAAGCGTACAATCTCGCTGTCGGCACTTGTCAGCTCAATCAGGGTGTCAATAACACGATCATCGTTGCGAATGACCAATTCAAGGATAATGGCAACAACAACCTCATCGTCCTGGCTGGACCGAAGTCTATTCAACAAAGATAAGGTCGAAAGCTCTGAGAACTTGAGCGCGTTCATAAAACGAGAACCTTTGTTACTGATGTTCAACAACACCTTAGATTATGCCGCCTTGCTCGATTCTTTGCCATGCACGCAATATTTCTGCAACACTCCATGCTTGTGCAAAGGCACCGCGTGGCCGAAAAGGTGCATCGCCTTCAAATATCTCACTGACAGTCCCTATACAGCGCACCGTCAACAGTGAATGCAATAACGGCTCAAGATAGGCACGTGCCAGTTCATAGTCGCCTGTTACGTTGATAACCGCGTCAATGAATGGCCCCAATAACCATGCCCAGGTAGTGCCCTGATGATAGGCACTGTCACGTCGAACGCGGTCACCACCATATTGCCCAATGTAATCGTTATCCCGGGGGGACAGTGTGCGTAATCCGGCGAGTGTATAAAGCTGTTTTTTGCATTGCTCTAGAATCTTTTGTTGTTGCTGTGCGTCAAGCGGGCAGTTGGGGAGTGCTAGTGCGATGAGTTGATTGGGGCGCAATGCAGCATCGTCACCCGTCACACCATCAAGCACGTCAAAGCAATGGTCAGTGGTTGGATTCCAGAAGCGCTTGAAATTCGTTGTCGCCAACGTGAGCAGTTTGTCGTAAGGGGTATCGTCTTTTCTGAGCCTGGTAGCGATAAGACGCATCGTCTGTAAGGCGTTTAACCACAACGCATTGACCTCAACAGCTTTGCCCTGACGCGGTGTGACAACCCAGTCTTTAATCTTGACATCCATCCAGGTGAGCTGTGTGCCCGGTTCACCTGCATATAGCAGTCCGTCGTCTGGGTCAACACGAATGCCGAAGCGTGTGCCGCGCCGATGCCAATCAACGATGGCTTCGAGCGTCGGGTACAGGCGACGGAGCAGGTCATCATCGCCTGTATGGTCATAGTACAGGTGAATCGCTCTGAAATACCACAGAGTCGCGTCTACGGTGTTATATTCTGGCGCCTCGCCTGCTTCTGGAAAGCGATTCGGTAACATCCCTTCGTCTACAAATTGGGCGTAGGTCTCCAGTATTTGGCGAGCGATGGTGTACCGCTTGGTGTTGAGTGTTAGCCCCGGTAGGCTGATCATCGTATCGCGCCCCCAATCTGCAAACCACGGGAAACCTGCAATGATTGTTTTGCCATCCGGGAATTGTGTGGTAGGGCGGTCAGCGATGAATTGGTCACTGGCGAGGACCAGGTGCTGCACGACAGGGGACGCATCGGTGCAATCCGCCTGTGCAAGCAACTGTTGGTCATAATGCTGACGGCGGGCAAGCGCGGCGGTAGCATCCAGATCAGCGTCCGGGTTAAGGCTGGCAACGACAGCAACAGACTCGCCCGGGTTCAGCGTGACATCGAATGTGGCGGCGCGGAATTGTGCGTCAGTTGGTTCCAAACCGCGAAAGTCCTCAATGGCGTGGTAGTAGTCTTGCATCCAGGCGGCGGCTGTGACAACAGTGGCATGATCACTGCGCAGGTAGGCCCGCTGGACGTCCGAGGAAAACTCAATGCCGTTGGTGACGGTGCTGACATCTAGCATGACATCGCCTGTTGCGCTGTTTTCATGATAGTCGCGATAGTTGACTGACGCATCAAGCGTGAGATCGAGCGGTGCAGAGCCGCGAACAAGCGTGTACTGGACGTATGTCACATTGTGGCCTTGCTCCATCCAGACACGCTTCTCTAACACCGCATCGGCAAAAGCATAGCGCCAGGTCGGAACACTTCCGTCTAGTGTGAAGTTCTGCAGGTATTGCAAGCCGTCCAGTTCGAGCTTGTTTTCGCTCCATTGATTGCAATGCAGGCTGTAGTCCTGGTCAAGATAGCGCACCGTGGGGTCTAACTTGACTACCAGCAGGGTGCGGTTCAGCGGCGGATTCAGTGCAGCGATCAACAGCCCATGATAGCGGCGTGAGAGGATGCCGGCGACTGTACCGGCCGCGTAACTGCCTTTTCCGTTCGTGACCAGCCATTCCCGAGTGGTGGCGATGGATGGTTCGCTGCAAAGTGCATGGTTAAGCGTTAACATTTGGGTCCTTTTTTACCGTGAAGTTTGTCCACCGCTTTGTTGAATCAAGTAGGCGACCAACGCTGTCCAGCCTGTTTGATGGCTAGCCCCCAGCCCGGCACCGTTGTCACCATGAAAGTACTCAAAAAATGGAATCAGGTTTTGCCAGTGTGGGTTCGTCTGGAAATAGCGGTTGCCACCGAACACGGCGCGGCGGCTATCATTGCTGTCGGCAAGAAAGATATGGATCAGTCGACGAGAGAGGTTGGCGGCGACGTCTTCAAGGCTATGCTGTTTACCACTGCCTGTCGGGTATTCGATTTTAAAGCTATCACCAAAGTATTGATTATAGCGCTGCAACGATTCAATCATCAAATGGTTGAGCGGAAACCAGATTGGTCCACGCCAGTTTGAATTCCCACCAAACATACCGTTATCAGACTCAGCGGGTGTGTAGGCGACGGTGTATTGCCGGAAGCCATTCACCTGAAAATGATAGGGATTGTCAGCATGATAACGCGACAACGAGCGCAACCCGTATTCACTGAGGAATTCGGTGGTATCGAGCATCCGGTTCAGGATGTTTTGCAGGCGCGTTTGGTCTACGATGGAAAGCAAAAAGTTGCCTTTTTCGCCAGCTTTCGTGAACGAGGCGAAGCGCTTCACCAGTTCGGGGCGATAGCGGACAAACCAGTTCAGGCGACGCTTGAAGCTGGGGAGTTGTTCAAGTTGCGCTGCGTCCAGAATTTCAACGGCAAAGAGCGGCGTCAATCCGACAAAAGAACGCACCTTGAGCGGAATACTACGCCCATCACTGAGATGCATCATGTCATAGAAAAACTGTTCGTTTTCATCCCAGAGCCCAATCCCATCGCCCATATCATAGATGGCATTTGCGATGTAGACGAAATGCTCAAAGAATTTTGTGGCGACATCTTCATAGGCGGGGCGTGTGCGAGCGAGTTCAAGAGCAATCGCCAGCATGTTCAGGCAAAACATCCCCATCCAGGCGGTGCCGTCAGCCTGGTCAAGGTGGCCATTTTTAGGGAGCGGGCCACTGCGATCGAAAACGCCAATGTTATCTAAACCCAGGAAGCCACCTTGAAAGACATTGTTGCCATCTGTGTCTTTGCGGTTAACCCACCACGTGAAGTTGAGCAATAACTTATGGAAAATGCGCTCCAAAAACAGAACATCGGCTTCGCCCGTCAAATCCCTTGTAATCTGGTAGACCCGCAGCGCAGCCCAGGCATGAACGGGGGGATTAACGTCGCCAAATTTCCATTCATAGGCGGGGATTTGCCCGTTGGGGTGCATGTACCATTCGCGTGTCATCAGGATGAGTTGGCGTTTGGCCCACTCTGGATCAATTATCGCGATTGGAATGCAATGGAAGGCTAAATCCCAGGCTGCATACCAGGGATATTCCCATTTGTCGGGCATTGAGATGACATCGGTGTTGTGCAGGTGCTTCCAGTTGCGGTTGCGGCCCCTCCGGCGACTCGGTGGTGGTTTGGGGCCAGCGGGGTCGCCGTCTAACCAGAGTTCGACGCTATAATGGTAGAATTGCTTGGTCCACATTAGCCCGGCAAAGGCCTGGCGCTGCACCAGAATCTCGTCATCAGATAAGCGCTCTGGTTGAAAGCTGGCATAGAAAGCGTCGGCTTCGGCCTGACGTGCTGCGAAGATTTGTTCGAAATCTTGAAAAGGCCTGGCATTTGGCTCAGGGCTAAAGCGCACCCACACGCTATAACTTTCCCCGGGCGCAATTCGGGCGCGGAAGTGCCCGGCGGCTTTGGTGCCAAATTTCTCAGGGTTAACTGCTTCCATCTGTCCATCGACCACAGCGTTGTTAATGCCGTCTTTCACGAAGCGGCTTTCGCCAGGGACACCGTAGAGTAGCTCGTTGTTGGTATTGTTTTCAGTAAAAAGCATATCTGGAGATTCACCGTTGGCGGCCTGTGCATACCACCAGCGCGTACCCAGGTGGCTTTCTTCGACTTTGACCCCATTTGCAGTATCTTCGAGGTGGGGGCGCGTGATTTCATATCCCCACGACCAACGATTGCGAAACCAAATATGCGGCAAAATATGCAGCGGCGCTGCGGCCTGGCTACGATTATAGGCCGTGATGCGACACAAAATGTCTTCTTCATCGGCTTTGGCGTATTCAATGAAAATATCGAAATAACGGTTTTCAAGAAAAGGTGTGCGCAGGGCATCAAATAACTCGTATTCAGGATCATCAAAACCACGCCCCATATTGGCCCGCACCAGGTCGTCGTATGGGAACGCAACTTGCGGATATTTATACAACATTTTCATGTAGCTGTGCGTCGGGGTGCTGTCGAGGTAGAAATAGTATTCTTTGACGTCTTCGCCATGATTACCCTGTGGCCCGGAAAGCCCAAAAAGACGCTCTTTCAAGAAGGGGTCTTCCTCATTCCAGAATGCAGGGGCCAAACACACGTTCTGGAAGCGATTACACACCCCGCCAATGCCGTCTTCGTTCCAGCGATAAGCGCGGCTGCGGGCGTGTTCATGCGGAAAATAGACCCAGGCATTGCCGTCTGCGCTGTAGTCTTCACGAACGGTGCCCCAGGCGCGGTCACTGACATAGGGGCCCCAGTTTTTCCAGTCGGCCTTGCGTCCTTCAGAATCTGTAAGGCGTTGATGTTCGGCAGTATTGCCCCAGGTGGGCATGACTATTCCTCCAATTGCGAGGCGGCCGGCTGATCAAGGAGCCAATCAGTTGCCGCGATAAGCTGCGCGGGTAAAGTGTGTGGATTATGCGGGCCGTGGATAACCTCTTGCAAGCGGTTCGCCTTTTTTAGTCCGCTAATAATAAATGCTACATGCTGCGCCTGATTGATAAGCGGGGCTGTCAGTGTAAGCCGCCATGTGTCTTGCTGTGGAACGTGATTGGCAAGGACCCAGTGGGTTTCTTCTGCAAGGGCACTGGTGTTTGGGAATAAGGACGCGGTGTGACCGTCATCCCCCATGCCGAGCAGCACAATATCGAACGCTGGGGGTTCCAGCCCAAAAAACTGACGCAGTGCATGGTCGTATTCCATTGCAGCCTGGTGCGGATTGACCTCACCCCGTAGCCGAAAAATTTGCTCGTTTGGGATAGGAACATGGTCAAATAGGGCTTCTTTGGCCATGCGATAATTACTGTCATTGTGGTCTGGGGGCACTGTGCGCTCGTCCCCAAAGAAAACAAATACTGAAGACCAGTCTATCTCGTTGGCATAGGCATCAGTCGCCAGTAATTCATAAACAGGGCGCGGTGTCGAACCACCTGCCAGAACGAGGGAGCATTTCCCCCGTTCAGCAATGGCCGTTTGAATATGTTGCAGGATATAGTCAGCGGCACCTTGTATCAGTGCGGCTTGATCATGGAAAATGTGCAAGTTGGTCATAACTAGTGGTTTCCGCAGTCGTGTCGCCAGTGTCGGCCATCACGGGCAAGTAGTTCTTCAGAACCTTGCGGCCCCCAACTGCCGACGGGGTATCGTTCAAGTGGTGGGGCGCTGTTGCTGTTGGCTTCCCACTGCGCAATGATAGGGTCGATAATCTCCCAGGCAGATTCGATCCCATCACTGCGTGTAAACAGTGCTGCATCCCCGTTGAGCGCATCCCACAAGAGCCGCTCATAGGCATCGGGAATGACACATTCGCCAAAAGAATCTGAGTAATGAAAATCGAGGTTCACAGATTCGGTCTGTTGCGCAGAGTCCGGCACTTTAGCTTCCATTTTAAGGTGAATACCCTCGTCGGGTTGAATACAGAGCGACAGAACATTGCGCGGAATGCTCGCTGCTTCTAGCACTTCAAACATCATGTGCGGTGGCCGCTTGAAGACGATGCTCAATTCGCTTATTTTCTTTTCCATCGCTTTACCTGAGCGCAGATAGAACGGAATGCCTTGCCAGCGCCAATTGTCAATAAACAGCTTGAGTGCAGCAAAAGTTGCAGTTGTTGTGCCTTCCTGTACACGGTCGGCCTGTGCATAACCGTCGTACTGACCACGCACAGTATGGTGCATTTCAACCCCGCGCACGGCCCGCAGCACTTTTACTTTTTCGTTGCGTAAATCAGTGGCGTTAAAGGATGTAGGTGGCTCCATTGCAACAAGGGCCAGCAGTTGCATGAGGTGGTTCTGGAACATATCGCGTAGGACGCCAGAAGTGTCATAGTAACCTGCGCGGTCGCCCACATCAACCGACTCGGCCACTGTGATTTGCACATTATCCACGTAGTTTCGGTTCCAGAGGGGTTCGACGATAGTGTTGGTGAAGCGGAAGAATAAGATATTCTGCGCTGTTTCTTTGCCTAGGTAGTGGTCAATGCGATAGAGTTGTTCTTCTTCAAAGTGTTGGTGCAACGCGTCATTGAGTTCCTGAGCAGACTTCAAGTCGTGGCCGAAAGGTTTTTCCACAACCAGCCGCCGCCAGCCGCCATTACTTGCTGCCAGCCCAACCGCCGCGAGGTTAGCAGCGATGTCAGTGAAGAAACGCGGCGCGGTCGCCATATAGTAGAGATTATGGGCTGGTTCATCACCTAAGAAATCAGACAAAGTGTCGAAGTCTTCGGTCACGTCCAGATTGCCGCGCACATAGAAAATTCGCCGGGCGAAGTTGTGCCACTGGTCAGTATGATAGGATTGGGACGAAAATTCTTGCACACCCTCATGCGAGACATCACGCAGATAATCGTCCGACCACTCGCGACGGGCAAAGCCAATGATACGGAAGTTTTCTGGCAGGCGTTGCTTGACGTACAGGTTATACAGCGCCGGGATCAGCTTACGTTTAGTAAGGTCGCCTGTTGCGCCAAAAATGACGATATTGGTCAGGTCAGCCATGTTGGTTCGTCCTATTCATCGCTTGATTTGACAGCATGACCACCAAATTGGTTGCGCATGGCGGCGATAATCTTTGCGGCGTAGCTATCTTCTTCGTAGCGGCTAATAAACCGAGACATCAGCGCAGTATAGATGACCGGGGCTGGCACGTCGAGGTCAATGGATTCAAAGACGGTCCAGCGGCCTTCACCAGAGTCATTGACCCAACCACGGATAGCGGTTAAATCCTGATCTTCTTTTAGTGCAGCGGCGGTGAGGTCGAGTAGCCATGAGCGTACTACACTCCCAAAGCGCCAGATTTCAGCAATCTGGTGCATATCCAGACCAAATTCCTCTTTGGCACGCATGATCTCGAACCCCTCGGCATAAGCCTGCATCATTCCGTATTCAATGCCATTATGCACCATCTTGACGAAGTGCCCAGACCCGGCCGGCCCAACATGCCCCCAACCCTGGTCTGCGCCCGGGGCCAATGTCTGTAGTGCCGGGGTGATATGCGCAAGCGCGTCGTCGTCACCGCCGACCATCATGCTGTAGCCTTCGGCCAGTCCCCAGACCCCGCCGCTGGTGCCGACATCTACAAAATGTATATCTTTGGCTTTGAGTGTTTCGGCGCGGCGTAGCGTATCTTTGTAGTTGCTGTTGCCGCCGTCAATGATAATGTCACCCGCTTCCATTAGCTCAGCAAGGCTATCGACGGTGCTTTCAGTCGGGCCACCTGCTGGCACCATAACCCATGCGGTGCGTGGTGTGCTGAGGTTTTCGACAACTTCTGCAAGTGTGCGTGCGCCCGTTGCCCCATCGGCTTCAGCCGCGCTAATAGCGTCTTCGTTTAAGTCGAATGCGACAACCTGATGACCGCCTTGCAGCAGGCGTTTTACCATATTGGCACCCATCTTGCCGAGCCCAATCATTGCGATTTCCATTGGTATGGTTTCTCCCTATGTTGCTTCACAATTACTTTTTGTGCTGATGATGGCGATGCGTAGATATTGCAAATTTCGTGCGTTTGCTCAAATTGCATGTTAGGATACTGTACATTTATCCGTTACGGTACAAAATCGATAAGCGAAATTCACTTAATTGAAGATGAAACCCCCACCTGACCTTACTTCACCTGCTGCAATTCAAGATGCCGCGCAAATCCTGAACGACGCATGTCTTACCCGGTTGGAAGCTCGTGCAGATGTTCCGGCAGCCAACGCCGAATTCGCCTGGCGCAAGCTGTACCCGGACCTCGGCTTAGTGTACTTCGTTTGCGTCGGCTGGCAACATGCCAACGTGCGTGTGCAATGGGGCGAGGAGAAAATCTCTATGCTGGACGTCATGGTCCAATTGCAAGGGCATATCTGGGGCCTTCCGGTTAAAAATCGCACCTCGCCAATTGATATGTCAGTCATCCGTGACACAGGCGGCTCGATTATTTTTGCTTATCTTCCAGAACAAGGGTTGTCACCAGAGGGGTGGCTTGGCTTTGCATTGGCCTATGGATCACGTACCGGGGTCATGGCATCGCGGTTTCTGGGGGTGAAAGATGGTTACCGTGGCATAGGCATTGGCAGTGATATTAAATTTCTGCAAGCACACCTCGCTCTTCGCGCTAATCATTATGCAATGGAGTGGACATTTGACCCCATGCGGAGTATGAATGCGTATTTGAACCTGAACGTGCTTGGTACGGATGTGCATCGCTATGTTGAAAGCAAATATGGCGAAATGGGCGCGGCTTTGTATGGACGGGTGCCATCGCATCGGTTTTATGTGCGCTGGCATTTGACTGCCCCCGCCACGCAGCAATTCTGGCAGACGGGACAGCTTGCACCAGTTGACGTTGCGTCACTGCCAGAAGTGACACAGGATAGCATTGATGATATTCTGCACACCAGACCACCGCAGTTTCGCTTTGGTATTCCACGCGATATAGGGGCTTTTACTGCTGAAAATCCACAGGTAGCCATGGCCCGACGGGAATTGTTGCACGCTACTTGTATTGACACGCTGGACGCCAGGCTGCCGCGTCAGGAGGGACCGTACAACGACCCGGCGATGGTGTATGAGGAGGCACGCACCGGAGATTACAGTATAACAGCCTATCGCCTCTCGAAGACCGCGCCCGATACTGGATACTATATTTTTACGCGCAAGGACAAGCAGTAAATGGGACCAACACCAGACGCGATTGAACTCGCAAAAATCGAGATACGCCAGGTACGGCTAACATTGCAGTACCCATTCAAAACGTCCTTTGGTACCCAACGAACTCGAGACACCATTCTGATATTCTTGCATAGCCAGGACGGGACCGTTGGCGTTGGAGAATGTCCATCTTTGCTGGCCCCAATCTATGATGCGCAGTATGTATGGGCGGACTATGACGTTTTACGACGGTTTCTGGTGCCAGCGCTTCTTGAAGGCATGTCAGGACAAATACAGGGACTATCGACGCTTATGGAAGTTTTTGCGGGCATTAAAGGCCATCGCTTCGCCAAGTGTGGGCTGGAAGCGGCATTCTGGCATCTGCATTCCCAACTGAGCCATGTATCGTTGCAAGACCTATGGGGTGGCACAGCGTCGCAGGTGGCGGCGGGGTTCAGCATCGGCGGCGAGAGTATTGCCGATGTGTTGGCGCGTGCTGAGAAAGCCGCAGCACTCGGCATTCCGCGTCTTAAGATCAAAATTTGGCCTGGTTTCGACTACGACGTTGTTGCGGCTGTGCGAGAAGCGTACCCCGACATGATGTTACAAGTTGATGGCAATGCGGCTTATGAACCAGACAACGAACGTCATCGTAGCGCGCTCAAATCACTGGATGCATTTGACCTGCTGATGATTGAGCAACCGTTTGCCGACAACCGTGTTTTTGACCATGCCCGTTTCCAGAAAGAAACCGACCTCAAAACCCCGCTATGCCTGGACGAAAGTCTGCTTGATATTCATGATGCACAACAGGCCGTTGCACTGTGGGACATGTTCGGGATGAAAGACAGGCTAGTCTTCAACATCAAGCCGCCCCGGGTAGGTGGTTTTGCCGAAGCCCGCCGGATTGCTGAGTTTTGCGAACGGGAAGGAATTGTGTGCTGGGTCGGGGGTATGCTGGAGACGGTTGTTGGCAAGTGGATGAACGTCATTTTTGCGTCGCATCCTGCTTGCACGCTCCCCGGCGATCATTTGCAACCACAACCCTATTATGAGCAGGACATCGCAACGCCACTTCTGCAAGCCGATACGACCGGAATGCTTGCTGTACCCGGTGATGCCACTCCATTTGTCGTGGACGAAGACGCGCTTGAGAGCCTAACTGTCGAAAAATGGCATGCTACTGTTCACTAAATATGATCCACGACTGTTCGAACGTGTAAAGAGCAGCTACAATCGAACATGAAAATTTAATGAGTATTCGAGAGGGAACATTGACGATATGAAGCAAGTAAATGGCGAAGTACGCCTCTTGATTATCATGACGATGGTCTTTGTCTTTACGGTGCCAGTTGGGTTTTTGGTGATCACCACAGCCTCTGACCAACATGATCAGGAAGACATTCGTGATACAGGCGGCGCTGGTGATGCTGAAGAAGCAGAAGATGCGGCTGATGGTGCGGGCAATTCAGAAACCGATCTTGATAGTGATGCGAACGGTGGCGACGACAGTGCTGATGCTGACGATATGCCAGCCGATGATGATGACACCGCCCCTGAAGACACTGGCGAGTCGGGTATGGAGTCCGATAGCAACCCTGACTGACCCTTTTTGAACTCTATATACTTGTTGACAACGCGAAATAGGTGTCATAAACTGTAATCTGCTCAATAATTGCAGGGAGGATTCCTATGAGTGTTATCCGTGACGAAGCAATCTCATATAAAATCTGGGGCAAACAGAACATTGACCCCAATGCCCTGAAGCAGATGCAACGTGCTGCACGTCTCCCGATTGCTTCCCACGGCGCGCTCATGCCAGATGCGCACTCTGGCTATGGTTTGCCGATTGGCGGGGTGCTGGCTACAAAAGACGCTGTTATTCCCTATGCTGTTGGGATGGACATCGCGTGCCGGGTGCGCCTGACGATTTTTGACACACCGCCGCACATACTGGGGCAAAAACGTGATAAGTTCCGCAAGATTCTGGAAAGCAACACTCATTTCGGGACGGGCAGAGGGTATGAACAACCTCACAATCACGCCGTGATGGACGATGACGCTTTCCAAACGCTTGAAAGTGTACACGGTCTGAAAGACAAGGCGTGGCGGCAGCTTGGTACCAGCGGTTCTGGTAACCATTTCGTTGAATTTGGGGCGCTGACCGTGCATGAGGAATTCGACGGCACTGGCAATGATAACGATGAGGGGTCGCGCACCTTTGGCCAGATTCCACCCGGTAAATATCTGGCGCTGCTGAGCCATAGCGGTAGCCGAGGCCTGGGTTTTCAAATCGCCGAACACTTCACCGCGCTAGCGATCAGCCTACACCCCGAACTCCCTAAAGATTATCAGCACCTTGCGTGGCTTGATATGAATAGCCATTTTGGCCAGGAATACTGGCGGGCAATGCAACTGTCCGGGCGCTATGCCAGTGCTAACCATGCGGTTATCCACAATAAAATTATTGAGGCTCTGCGGCTTGATGTTCTGGGTGGAATTGAGAATCACCATAATTTTGCGTGGGAAGAAGAACATAATGGCGAAACGCTATATGTGCATCGAAAAGGCGCGACACCGGCCGCAGAGGGTGTTTTTAGTGTGATTCCCGGCACCATGCGTGACCCCGGTTTTGTGGTGCGGGGTAAAGGCAATGCTGAATCTCTCAATTCAGCGGCGCATGGAGCGGGGCGTCAACTTTCCAGAGTGCAAGCCATTAAGCATTTTGAATGGGATGATATCGAACGCCAGTTGAAGAAAAAAGGCGTCGAACTGCTTGCGGCGGGGCTAGATGAGGCTCCCGGTGCCTACAAAGACATTCAACAGGTGATGGCTGCGCAATCTGATCTGGTCGAAACGCTGGGTGAATTTCAGCCGTTGTTGGTGAAAATGGATGGTGCTGGCAAAGGACCATCGCGCAAGAAGAACAGCAAAGGCAAATACAAGCGTAAAGGGCGTCGGCAGCGCTCGTGAGCCACTCCAGCCGCCATGCTGCACATTCTGACAAGATGCGCTAGAATGCGTCCAGTTGTTGATATATAGAAAGCACTGGATATGGCTGAACCACAACGTTCACAGACGCAACCACTTTCAACCAATAATGTGGACCCTGATGTTGTTGAAGGCAGAATGCAGCCCAATGAACAGGCGCTGGTTACATCTGACTACTATCAGGAACCTGCTCGCCCTGCCCCAAAAAAGCGTCGTTTGCGGCGGCGGGGTGGGCTATTACAACAGATGCCACGCTTTACGATCTTCGTGCTGGCAACCGCATTGATCGTTGGCGGGGTATTTTTCACGTTGTTGAATCTGAATGCAATATCCGGACAGGCGGCGGAGTGGTGGCCGGCGGTTGCGTTAGGTGTTGCGATCATCTGGGCGCTTGTTTCAGTGATCCGACGTGATGCGACTGCTTTTGTGGCCGGCGCGACGGTGGCCGGTGTGAGCTTGAGTTTTTTGCTAGAGGCGCAGGAAATTGCCACATTTGGTGAAACTGTAGCCGGAATCATTCTCATCACGCTTGGCTTATCTGTGGTAATTCGTGGGTTGTTTATCCGTCCACGCACGGTGCGGCAGTCATGAGTGCGTTGTTGTCGCGCCGACAGTTCTTGCAGGGAAAAACACCACAACGTGCATCACAAGTACCAATTCACGCCTCACCCTCGCACACTAAACGGATAGTGAATGCGAACCACTGGCGTCTTGAAGTACAACATGATGCTGGCTTGGTGGCGCAGTTTTTGACGATTGATGCTGTACAGAAGCGCTTGAACCAAACCAGCGCACGCACAATCGTGGCCCCCGGAAACCCAGAAAATGGCGGTTATGTCTCCACTGCGACATGGCATGGTGGGGTGTTGCAACACGTCCTGCAAGATGTCTCGTTGCATGATGTGTTGGGGGTACGGTTTACCAATGTTTATGGTGAACGCCTGACGCTTCCGGCGGAAATAGTTCTGGGGCGCGATACATTTTTGGCATGGGGTGTTGCGGGGCGTCGGCTGCTCTCAGGAGAAGGTGGTCCTCTCCGTGTGTTGATACCGGGGCTATATTGTTTGCCTGCAATGGAACATGTGCGCCGAATTGACCTGCTGCGAGATGTGCCTGCGGCTGCACGCAACGCCGACTACAACATCCAGCCGCATATCCGTTGCGACTCCTTGACTGAACCCTTGTATGCTGACCGTCCTATCTTTGTCAGCGGCTTGGCTTTTGCTGGCGACCAACAGATTACAGATGTTGCCTTTTCAATAGATGGTGGACTGTGGACACCTGTTGCGAGTCTTGCCTCTCATAACCCACTGGTGGCAGCAAAGTGGCGGTTTCAGTATACCTTCGCTGTTGCGGGGCATTTTCAGGCGACGGTGCGTGCCATAACAGCAGATGACGCTTCCCCGGCGGAATGCCATGTTATCGTACAGGTGCTTGAACCCGGCGCTTGATACCGCTACACTTCGCGGTGCTTTGAACAATCTGACTCTCAGGAAACTAGACCATGCGCAGATGGGTGATCGCGTTTACAGGCGTTTTCTTAACGCTGCTGGCACTGGACGTTGTGCCAGAACTGCGCGGTGGGTGGGGGTGGCGCTGGCCTTACCGCCAACCAGAGGATTATGGCCCGGTTGCTGTGCTTGCAGGTGTGCTAGCATTGTATGGCGCTGGGGTGTGGGTACTCCGGCGTTATGATGCATGGGTGGTGCTGCATTTGCTATGGGGAATCACCGGGGCCTTTGTTATTGCGCTGGGTGTGCAGAACATCCGCAACGACGCTTTTTTTATGTTGTTCTCGCATACAGTGTCACCTGTCCAGACCGGGGCGAGTACCGTGGCGGTGCGCTTTCTGGCAGAGGAAGGCGTGCATGAGTCCCTGAATCGCTGGCCAGACGTGATGCGCGAGTCACAAGACCTGACGATTACCCATTTCACAACAAGCCCGCCGGGTAAGGCCCTCGTACATCATTGGACGGCCGACGCCCTTGACCCAATTGACCCCATTGCACAGCCACTGAGTATGTCCCTCCGCGACTATCAATGCAGCACGCTTAATGTTATGGAATATGACCGGGGGCAGATGGTCAGTGCGGGGTTTGGTATGCTGATGCCGCTGTGGGCGGGATTGGCAATTTTGCCCTTGTTCATCATAGCCGGGCAGTTGGGCGCGACGACCCAACAAGCCGCACGGCTCACGGCGTGGTGGGCAGTGGTGCCATCGTTATTGCTCTTTGCACCGACCTGGAACACACTCTACCCGTTGCTAGCGGTTACGGCGCTGTCTGGTTTGATTGCCGGCCTACGTCGCCAACAGATGGCGTGGGTGGTGCTGGCAGGGCTTGTCACATCTATTATGACGTTTTTGAACTTTGCCGTGCTGCCACTGTTGGGGCTATATGGATTCTTCACACTGATCTACTGGTATGCGTTCGTGCGCCCCGAAGGCTCCTTCTGGTGGGCAGTGCAGGTGGGGCTATACTTTGGCGTTGGGTTGAGTGTCACGTGGCTTCTGTTCGGTTTCTACACTGGACTAACCCCTTGGGATTTGCTGGCAGTCACGTTTGACACCCATCTCGACATTGAGCGTAACTACTGGGTCTGGCTGGTGCTGCATGTCTACGATATGTTGATGTTTGCCGGGTGGCCATTGGTGGCACTTGGCGCATGGGGGCTGTGGCAGGCGGTTCAACGACTGCGTGCAGGGGCATCAGGTTTGCAGTTGGTTGATGTGCTGGTCTTTTCGCTGATTCTGACCATTCTCGTATTAGATCTATCTGGCATTACCCGTGCAGAATCAGCACGCATCTGGTTGTTTTTTGTGCCGTTTATTCTGTTGAGCGGGGTAGACATCCTCCAACAGCAAGGCAAGTTCTGGGATATGCCGTTGTTTGGGGCACAATTGCTCAGCGTGGGGGTGATGGCGACGGTACTACCTGTCGTTGCCTTTGACATGAATCCACCTGTCGATGGCCCGCGCACCGACGTAGCGACATTAGATTTTCGCGAACTGATCGCAGTAGACGCACATTTTGAAGCGCGAGATTATGCGGGCGAATTTGCGCTGGCAGGGTATCGCTACGTGGCCGATCCATCGAATCAAATAATTACGCTTGAACTACAGTGGGAAGGAATTGCACCAACTGAACGCCCCTATCAACTCGAACTGATCGCGCGTGCTGAAAATGAAATTGATGGTGAAATTGTCAGCGAGCCCTTTTACTGGTACCCACAAAATGGCAACTATTTGACAACATGCTGGCAGCAAGGCGATGTTATCAGTGAGGTGTTGGTGGTGCCAGTGCCGCCTGTCTCAATGCCGGTGCAATGGACGTTGCAGGTGCGGGCTATACATTCAGATGATACACCACTGGTGCGGGGGATGGATGCAGAAGATGACACAGCACTACTGGGGCCAGTACCCTATCCCTGACCCCAATGCTGTTGCAGTGATGAGTAGTTTAATAAGAGGGAATCATCACTGTGAACGAGCGAACGACGCCGCTACCAAGATCCGTCACAAAGTCAACATCCTCGCTTGTTTCCAGAAGGTCAGTCTGCGCCCCGGCGATTTGAATTTCCAGAAAATGCAGGTTGCCGTCTGCATCGTTCAAGAGGCTGGCGGCAGCGGCCGTTGCCACCCCTTCTGCGTCGCGGAATTCATAGCTGAACAGGTAGCCACTCGCGTAGGACTGCGCTGTTGTGTCGCGGCTCAGGATTTCGGCATCGTCTGGCACAAATGCACCAAGCCAGGCTTCGGCTTCGTCTTGATCGGCGAAGGTTGTGTCGGGGATCATTTCAACAGCAACGGTTGTGTTGCTGGCACTGATCGTCCCGGTATACACTAACCGCTCATCCGTGGAGCGACTTGTGTCTTGCGTAAAACCCGTAGAGGGGAGCAGGAAAAAGTGTGCGTCCTCAGTTTCGTCTTGCACACGCCAATTATTGCCCAGGGCATTGATGTTATGCGGGTAAGTGATAAACGAAGGCACCACAAGCGCTTCAAGGCGTTGTAGCGAGTCGCGGTCATCATTACGAACCACAAAGCGAACGTGCTGTGCGGTGCCGTTTGAGACCCATGAAATGGTGCGCGCATGATAGGTGTCCGGGCATTGTACGCTGAGGTCAGCGGGTTGCCGGAGAGTGAATTCTACTTCGATACGGTCTTCAAGCACATTGCGCGAGGCTTCTTCCCATGAGCCATATTGCCCCCATGCTTCGGCGAAATAGGTGTCGTCCAGAACACTATCGAGGTCTTCAATGGATTCATAGCCACCGTTGACTTCTGCCAGCACATGGATGACTGCGCAACTCCGATTGCCACGGAACCGTGCATCAACAACCTGTCCGCGCTCGCCTTCAACGGCGTTACTGGTGTTGCTGAGCAGTTGCCATTGCCCGATAGCGGGGCGGTAGGACTGGAAGATACCGCTGGGATGCACATAGGGCTCAGAATTGGCGATGTTTTCGGCAGCGTCGGTGGGTTCAAAAGTGTTAGACGAAGCGTTGTTATCGCGTGTGTCAGGTGTTGGGATGACGTTCGAAACTGTGGGGCCGGGTGCGACAAGCGTCACAATAAAGATGACGGAAATCAGCAGTGCCACCCCGGTTGCCACAAGCTGAGAACGTTTAAGTCCACGTCGATTCATCGGAAAGTTTTCCTTGTATATATTATGGATGTGCAGGTTGCATCAAAAATTATCGAGCTACGACTGTTGCGGCGCTATTTTAGCGGCCTCTGCTGTTGATTTACAGGCAACGATCTAGCATTTTGTCAAAAAGCTCCAGTTGTTGTCGGAGCGCATTGACATGAGTATGGATACCATACGCTGTTGACATGTATTGCATCATCTGAACGAAGCGATTACCCTCCCCAAAGGGGTTTTCTAGCACCCAGTCAGGGTTGGTGATATTCGCGCTGAGCAGTATATAACGGGCTTCGAGTTGCGATAGCCGATGCATGATTTCATAAGACGCCGGCGACTGACGCGCTTGTTCTTTGCACACCGCGAGTATTTGTCGACGCAGTGCAGCCGACTCGCCTTTACTGGCCAGCAAATGTGACACCGTACGGGCTGCAATATAGTCCATTGTGGTTATCTTAAATACACGGCGGGCGGCGCGGCGGTGTTCTGTGCTGTTGGTAAAGAAGTTTTCGGGCGCGTGGCGATATTGCATCAGCGGGGTATCACGGTGGCTGGGGGGTTGCCATTCGTACCAGCCACACATGTCAAGGTTTTGGGCACAGCGCCAGTTGTTGCCGCTAAACGCATCTTGTTCCTCATGGAAACCAAATAATGCGGACAGATGACTGAGGCGGTGTTGGAGCAAATATTCACCAAAATCTTGTGACGCTTCATAGAAATCGTCGCCGCCATGAATGTTCATCTGCAATAGATTTGCTACAAACGGATGCTCGGACTTCACAATCGGCTTAAAGTTGAGCAGCCGAGCAAAGGCGCTCACCAGCACCGATAGTCCGAGTGGTTCATCGGGTGGAATGTCGAGCATAGTGGTAATGGACGCATGTGGAAGCAGCCAGTCGGCGTCGTCTGACCAGCTAAAGACATCGTGTTGGATCACATCAATGAGGTCATTCATCTGTTGCATGGAGGTATACGGCGGCGGCTGAAATTCTAGCACCAGTAACCCAAAGTTGCATAGCGTTTCATAGCGCCATTTGAAGCGCACAACAAAACTTAACTCTGGTAAGATAGCCTGTACCTCTTGTTGTTCGTTAACCTGTTTGAGATCAAGCGCCGTTGGGCGAAACGTGGCTTTGAAGTCGTCGGTGATGAACAACGGTTGAAACATTTCCGGGATAGGGCGTGTGGTGATGCTGCGACGGTCGGAGAGTTGGGTTGCGTATTCGGTGTCTACATGTTCATCCGGGTCAAGCATTCGATAGAAATCGTCGGTGATAAAGACCGGGATAAGGACAAAAAACTGAATATCATTACTTTCGATTTCCGACATTAGGTTTCCTTTGAGCGCAAGCTAGTGCAACAACCGTACGCGACAGATAGGTTACAATAGATATCATCCTGATACATAGTAGATATTTGCCCAAACTCTACCCTAAAATGTTGAAAACCACCTAATTTAATTGTTCTCCTAAGGAGCAGATATATGTTTAAAAACTTTCAAGACCGCCGCGAACTCGAAAATCGTGTCCGTGATGAAGGGCGGCTTCCACCGGGGCAGTCCGTCACACTTAAATTTCCAGTACTGCACTATGGGCCGACACCGACCTACCAAACGCTTGATAACTGGACATTCAAGGTCACCGGCCTTGTTGAAGAACCTGTGACATGGACATGGGAAGAATTTACACAACTCCCGACGCGCACAATGACCCTTGATCTTCATTGTGTTACACGCTGGAGCAAGTTTGATACCGAATGGGAAGGCGTGCATGTGCAGGACTTGATTGATCACGGGTATATTACGCTGAAGCCAGAAGCCCGCTTTATGATCCAACATTGTGAATTCGGCTACACGACCAATACATCATTGGAAGCGGTGCTGGCAGACAATTTCTTGCTGGCCTATCGCTATCAAGATGAACCGCTGGACCCCGAGCATGGCTACCCGTTGCGTGGTTTGATGGGGGCAGTGCCCGGCAAGAAAGTTGACACCGACCGTTATCTGTGGAAGGGCGGTAAATGGATTCGTGGCATAGAATTTACGGCTGAAGACCGTCCCGGCTTCTGGGAGAATGCTGGCTATAACAACATCGCCAACATATGGCGTGAAGAACGGTATCGTGGTGGTTTTTGAAAGGCGGCTGGTGCTGTGGCGTCATTATTTGGTAAATAATGCCTCTACATCATCCCCAGAGCAAAGCCTATGCGCTTGAAAGAGCAGTTGCACCAACAGGCCGCAGCATTGGGATTCAATCGAATCGGGTTGACCCCGGCGCGGCCGTCTCCTACATTGCAGGCCTACCGTGAATGGATTGCGGCAGGGATGCACGGCAAAATGGGGTATCTGGCACGTGATGATCGTCAAATTCGGCGCGAAGATTTGAATGTCATTGTGCCAGAAGTACAGACACTGATTATGGTTGCGCTGGACTACAGTACCCTTTCCCCTTCAGATGACGTACTAAACGACCCCACACGCGGGCGTATTTCAAATTATGCTTGGGGGGTAGATTACCACGATCTCATGCTGCCCCGGCTGAAATCACTGGCCGAATGGTTGCAAGCTCAACTCGTGGACGACGTGCAATGGCGGGTTTATGTAGATACGGGGGCCATCCTCGAACGAAGCCACGCGCAACAGGCCGGTCTTGGTTTTGTTGGCAAAAACACGATGCTAATTCACCCGCGCCGTGGCTCATACTTTTTCCTCGGCGAAATCTTGACCACATATGCTTTTGACGCCGAAGATTATGATCAACCACACCGTGAAACCATGTGTGGTACCTGCACCCGTTGCCTGACCGCTTGCCCTACTGATGCTTTCCCGCGTCCCTATGTGCTGGATGCGCGGCGTTGCATCAGTTACCTGACGATTGAACTCAAGGGCAGCGTCCCCAAACACCTGCGGCCGTTAATGCAGAACTGGGTGTATGGCTGCGATGTTTGCCAGGACGTATGCCCCTGGAATCGATTTGCTGTGCAAAGCCTCGAAACGGATTTCTTCCCCGCTGATATTGAACACATAGCGCCATCTCTTGACGACCTCTTGCAACTCGACGCAAAGTCTTTTAAGGAACGATATGTCAACTCACCGATTGTCCGCATCAAGCGCGAGCGACTGGTGCGCAATGCGTGTATTGCGGCAGGGAATGCACAGCACCCACCATTAGTGCCACTGTTGCAGGCTTTATCAGACGATGAATCGGAACTGGTAAGAGAACACGCGGCCTGGGCCCTGACGCAATACGACCAATAAACGGGGTTGCTACCTGAGGGTGGGCACAGGATAATGGTTACATGGCGCATGAAATCATACACTACAAACGAGTAACCTGGACAAATATTCACAGCACAAGCTGGGAAGACGTGGAGTATCTGCGCGAGGAGTATCCACATTTTCATCCGCTCGATCTTGAAGACCTGATGTCTACAATAGAACGTCCGAAATTGGATGAATACGACGATTATCTTTTTGTTGTGTTGCAGTTTCCAATTTGGGACCCGGTGCGGCGTATGAGTCGGCCAGCAGAAGTTGATATTTTTGTTGGCAGTGGGTACCTTGTCACGGCACACGATGGCACGCTGACGCCGCTACAGCGCTTTTTTGACCAATGCCGCTCAGAAGAAGCAGTTCGTGAACAATTTATGAGTCGTGGTGCCAGTAAGGTCTTCTATGCAGTGATTGACCAACTCGTCGATTATCTCTTCCCGATGCTCTATAAAATTGATACGAATATTCGTAAACTTGAAGAAGATATTTTTGTTGTTAGTGAACGCCGAATTATTCAGGAACTAGCTATCGTGCGACGCGATATAATCGCATTGCGGCGTATCGTCCAGCCACAAGTTGCGATTTTGCAGCGATTAGAGGGGTTGGATCGTGCTTATATCCGCGATGATCTGGACGTTTATTTTGGCGATATACTCGACCACTTGCACAAAGCCACCGACCTCATTATGTATCACGGTGAAGTTGTGTTTGGCTTAACCGATACAGCCAATACGCTTGCAAACCTCTACACGAATGACATCATGCGTATTTTGACCGTTATTTCAGTGATTATGATGCCGTTAACATTATTGAGCGGTATATATGGCATGAATATTTTGCTACCCATGCAAGATTTTCAATACGCTTTTCTGATCATTGTCGCGGCGATGGTTATCATTACCGGGGGAATGCTATACGTTTTTTATCGTCGGAATTGGTTATGATCTATACGGACCGTGAATAGACTCATTCAGGAAACCCCATGCAGTGCCCAGACCCTCCGCAGATGATTACGAATGACGCTGCACTGACCTCTCTGGTAGAGACGTTACAGCAGCATAGTGTTGTCGCTTTTGACATTGAGTCAAATGGTTTGCACGCCTATCAGGAACAGGTGTGCTTGATTCAAGTGTCAGTGGCAATCGAGAAGGGAGTGGTTGACTACATTATTGATCCGTTGACGATTGAAGATATGCAGCCACTCGGCAGTATCTTTGCAGACCCGGCGATTGCGATTGTCTTTCATGCTGCTGAGTATGATATTGTGTCGCTAAAGCGGGACTTTGCTTTCGAATTTGCGGGGTTGTTTGATACCTATATGGCCGTACGCACGCTGGGCTGGCAAAAAGTGGGACTCCAGAACGTGTTGCAGCGTGAGTTTGATGTCGTGCTGGACAAGAAATATCAGCAAGCCGACTGGAGTAAGCGTCCACTAACGGACGAACAGTTATGCTACGCGCAACTTGACACCCATTATTTGATTGAATTGCGGGCACGGCTTTACACACAACTGGAAGCACAGGGGCTTGTGGCAGAAGCTAATGAATATTTCGAAGCACTTTGTGCTGCACCGCCTGCAACGCCTACATTTGACCCGGAAGGGTTCTGGAGAATGCGCGATGCATACTATCTGGATGATGATCAGGCCGCTGTGCTTCGCGAGCTATATTTGTGGCGTGATACTCAAGCCCAGCAGCGAGATGTGCCGGCGTTCAAAGTGATGGGTGACAAGGAATTGTTGGCAATTGCAAAAGTTAAGCCGCGTTCGATGCGTGCGCTTTACAAGGTGCGTCGTGTGTCAAAGCGTCATATTGAGCGCTATGGACGTCACATTATTGCTGCTGTCAAGAAAGGGGGCAATCGCCGCCCCCCGAAACGCCCGCCACGCTCCAAACGCCCTGATGACAAAGTGTTAACACGTTATGACGCGCTGCGACAGTGGCGCAAAGAACGGGCCTATGCGCGGGGGGTAGAAAGTGACATTATCATTACCAAGCAAGCGCTGTGGGACATTGCCACACAGGGGCCAACCACACCCCATGAACTAGCAGAAGTCGCGTCAATCTGGCCCTATCGGCGTGAGAAATATGGTGCAGAGATACTGGCAGTTTTGGCCGACATAGAAGGATAAACGGCATGAAGGTAACGTTTCATGGTGCCGTACAGACGGTCACCGGGTCGCAACATCTTGTCGAAATCAACGGATATAAGATATTGCTCGACTGCGGTCTATATCAGGGGCAGCGTAGAGTTGCCTTTCAGCGCAACCGCAAATTCCCATTTGATCCACGTGCGATTGATGCGGTTGTGTTGTCGCACGCTCATATTGACCACTCGGGTAATATTCCGGGATTGATCCGTGAAGGCTATGCAGGGCCGATCTATAGCACCCATGCCACCCGTGATCTATGCGCGACCATGCTGCCAGACAGCGGTCATATTCAAGAGCGTGATGCAGAGTTCATCAACATGCATTTGAAACCGAGTGATGAACCTGTCGAACCGCTTTACACACAGAATGATGCGTATAACAGCCTGTATAGCTTTGTTTCATTGAACTACAACTGGCCTAAGGAGATTGTGGAAGGGGTCACGTTGCGTTTTGTTGATGCCGGGCATATGCTGGGCAGCGCAAGTGTTATCCTTGATATGGAGGACCGTGACGCTGGCAAAGACACACGGTTGGTGTTTAGCGGTGACATCGGGCGCAAAGGCCTGCCAATTTTACGTGACCCAGCGATTATTGATTATACCGATGTGTTGATCATGGAAAGCACCTATGGTGCGCGCAAACATGAACCCATTGAAGAGACTGAATCGCTCTTAAAGGCTGTGATCAACGATATTGTTGAACATAAAGGGGTATTGGTTGTGCCGGCATTTGCGGTGGGGCGCACACAGCAGATTGTCTATTCGCTGCAAAAACTGCACGCGAGGGGCGAAATTCCTATCATACCGATTTATGTCGATTCACCGCTGGCCACAGACGCCACACTGGTATTTCGTCAGCATCCAGAAGTCTATGACAATGAAATCCGTACGTACATCACAGACTTTAATGATCCCGATCCTTTTGGGTTTGAGCGGCTGGTGTATACGCGCCGAGTTGAAGAAAGCAAAGCACTCAACACCTTGAATGGCCCTTTTGTGGTTATCAGTGCCAGTGGCATGGCAGAAGCCGGCCGGATACTGCACCACTTACGCCATCGTATTGAAGATGAGCGGAACATCATTCTCATTACAGGATGGCAAGCGCCACATACATTGGGGCGTCGCTTGTTAGATGGTGACCAATCGGTGCGAATTTTTGGGTACGAGCATCCTGTTCGCGCGAAAATTCGTACGTTGAATTCACTGTCAGGCCATGCTGACTCTGATGAGCTGGTCAAATGGGTGGCTGCCATAGACAAACTCCCTCGTCAAATTTATCTTGTGCATGGCGAACCTGAACAATCCAGCGCATTAAAAGAACGCCTGCAACAAGAATTAGACGTAGAGACAGTGCGAATCCCTGAATTGCACGAACAGATTGAGTTTATGTAGTCGTAAGGCGGTTTCGATGTCCCAACACAAAAGTTATTTCTTCGATGAATGGCGCGACTGTCTGCATTCGCATTACCTGTATGTTGTCCAAACAGCCGATACTATCACAGAGCCAACGCTCCGTGAGGTATTGATGGACGCCGGGGTTTCGCAGGATGCGATTGAAGCATGGCGACGCGAGGCTTTGCAGCGTGCCGGGCTGCCCATCCCTGAAGATGACCTAATTGAAACGACTGCTATTGACGAAGAACCGCCCGGTACATACCCTGGCGCGGATGAAGCCAACAGCCCTGCTGAACTTGTATCTACAGAAGCAGTAGCTTTGCACGAAGTTGATGCAGTGCCACAAGAGGACGATGGACAAGAATTAGATGAAGCGCCACCTGTAGATGACATCGATGATCTGACTGAGGGATCCAATACAGATGATGGTACAGGCGACGATAATGACAACGCGGGGCTTGTTTATTCGCAACAAGGTTTGTTCGATTTCTGACAGAGGAAAATAAATGGTCAACATACTTGTGTCCAATGACGATGGCATCTTTGCGCCGGGGCTTTTCACGCTGGCACAGGCAATGCAAGCCATCGGGAATGTAACCGTGGTGGCACCACAGGATAATCAAAGCGCCTCTGGACATCGCAAAACGATGACACGTCCACTGCGTGCCACGCCCATTAATGGTGTTTTTGATGAGGGGATACCCGCTTTTGCCGTTGACGGTGCGCCTTCAGATTGCACAGCACTGGCGTTGATGGGCATTGTACAGGATAAGTTTGATATTGTGGTTGCAGGGATCAACAATGGCCCCAATCTGGGGCAAGACCTGACCTATAGTGGGACAGTCAGCGTTGCGTTAGAGGCAGCGATTTTTGGGCTACCGGGGATTGCGTTTTCGCTGGATGATCGTAAACCCGACGCGGACTACTCTATGTGTGTCCCGTTTGCACAACAGATCACGCGCAAGGTGCTAGAGCATGGACTGCCACACCAGACCATCTTGAACGTAAATTTCCCGGCCTTGCCACACGATGAAATCAAAGGGGTTAGGGTCACTGTGCAGGGGCGGCGGGTGTATCGTGATATTCTGGACACGCGGATTGATCCCTTTGGAAAGCCCTATTATTGGATTGCAGGCGAAGAGCCGACTGGCGAGGTAAGTATCGAGGGCACCGACATCTGGGCAATTCACCAGAAATTCGTGTCTGTCACGCCTGTGCATCTTGACCTGACGCGGCATCACTTTATGGACACGCTGCGTGGTTGGAAGCTCAATAACGATTAGCCTGCTCATGCAATCACGGAAACCGCAGCGCGTACTAGTCACGGGTGGGGCCGGGTTTTTGGGGTTTCAGGTGCTTTTGGCACTGGTTGCGCTTGGTGCGCAGGTGACTGCGCTTATTCGTGCTGACCGTGAGGAGTCGCTTGAACCCTTGCGTGAGCAAATCAATGTGGTTGTGGGGGATGTTTGGAACAAAGCGAGTTTGAAGGGGCGAGCGCGTAATCACGATATTGTGGTACACCTCATTGGGAGTGCGCGTGTTGATCCACAACGGGGTTTAACCTATGATCAGGTGAACCTTACGTCTGCGCGGAATGTGATTGGTATGGCGATTTCTGATGGTGTGCCGCATGTGGTCTTATTGAGTACCGTATTGCGTCCGCTGGAGCTTTCGGGTGCCTACGTGCGCAGCAAGCGCGATGCTGAAAATCTCTTGCGTGAAAGTGGTGTTCACTGGACGATCATCCGCGCACCAGCTTTGTTTTTCACACGACAAAGCCCTGTTCTGGGTGTAGTTGCGCTGCTAGGTGGGATATTTCCGTTTAATATGGTGTTTGGTCGTTATTTGCCATTGCCAGTGGAACGTGCCGCACGCGGTATTGCAGGTATTGCCATGCAGCCCAATGCCTTTGAAATGCAGACGGTATATGCACCGCGGTTGCGACGTGTTAACCGCCTGGTATTGCGCTTGCCTGCTGAGTCATCGCAACCAGCAGTCGCATCACAGACGACCAGTGCTGGTCGCCCAGAAGATGAGGATGATGAATACTTCGGTTGGACACCGCCACACTAAGATACTAGAAGATGTTTAAGATGTAGTCTAGCGCTACGCCCTGTGATTCGAGGTGCGTGCGGAGCTTTTTGCGGGCATCATGCAAAAGTTTGTAGAGTGCATTGCGGTTGGTGTTCATCTGCTCTGCGACGATATCCATGGGCACACCTTCTAGCACAACAGCTTCAAGGGCGGTGCGTTGCCGTTCGGTTAGGGCCTCATTGAGTGCTTCGCCTACAATACGCATCACGTCACCCTGCTCAGTCGCTTTTTCGGGTGTGATGGGGCGTTTTTGCTGTGCGTCACTACGATCTAGCCCCAGCATCAGTTCCCCGTCGGCGGTGATCTGGTCGAGACTAAAATCTTTGTAGCGTGCGCGACGCAGCTCGCTGATGGCGGTGCGAGTACCGATTTTCATGGCCCAGGTAGTGAAACGACTGTCACCACGAAAGGTCTCGAGATTGTCAAGGATGCGCAAAGTGGCGTCTTGTGCGAAGTCTTCCGCCATCTGATTCAGGTCTTGAATTCCATAGGTTGACAGGTCACTACGCTCGCGGCTCAAATAGTAAAAGATACCACGTTGTAGATACTGTTGCAGGTCATCCAGTGCGGCTGCCTGTTGTGGGGTATCCTCGGCGGCAAGTTCTTCAAGCCATTGTTCATTATTGCGCTCAGCTTGCATAGCGTGTTGTCCTTAAAGATTGACCACTGTAGATAAGACCTGCTCTGGCCATGGCGTAGTCGCTATCGTATCAATTTCTGGCAATGATGCCCCATTTGTTTGGCGAAAACACTGTATCTGCTCGACAATTGTTAGCTATCCCATTGGCGGCGCTGGTTAAGCTCCATCTTCTCAAGATAAGCAGCCTCAAGGTCAATACCAACGTAGTTCGCGAGTTTGAGCAAAAATGCGAGTACATCTGCAAATTCGTCACGCAGTGCGGCATGGTGTGTTTCAGTAAGTCGGTTGTGCTGGGCATGTTTGGCCCAGGTGACCATTGCTTTTGCCATTTCACCGATTTCTTCTTGAAGCATCGCAAAATTCAAGAAAAGGTCGGTATCGAAGCCTTTTGCCGCGTCAAACGCATGATGAAACCGTTGGAAATCTGCAAGTCGCCGGCTACTGTCTTCAAGCGCAAGCGGATTTGCTGGTCGCGTGCGTTCAATGGGGGGCGTTGTGGTGTCGATGCCCGGCAACGTCGCCTGTTGCGGCCCCTCACCAAGAATACCACGTATCTGGTCAAGTACAGCATTGCGGTCGTCGGGGTCTTCAACGATGTCAAGGTCGGTAGTGTCGATGGTCAACAGGCGTGTTGCATCATATTCAGCAAAAAATTGCTCGTAAGCAAGGCGTAGTGTCTCGATATAGCCCGGGTCCATGTTACGTTCAAACGGACGGTCGCGCCGCGCAATCCGTGTGAGCAAGGTTTGGGTGTTGGCCCGTAAAAACACAATTAAGTCTGGGCGCGGATTATTGGGTTGTAGGGCTGCAAACACTCGTTCATAGGTGCGTAGTTCCTCGTCAACAAGGTTTTGACGGGCGAACAGTTGGTCTTTTTCGAATATGTAGTCGCTTACAACCGGGCGCGGCAGATGGTGAATGCGTTGCTGTTGGTCATAACGACTGAGCAGAAAAAACACCTGTGTTTGAAAAGCGTAGCGCGCTCTGTCCTGATAGAATTTTGGCAGGAACGGATTGTCTTCAAATTCCTCAATAGAGAGTGTCGCGCCCAAATCTTGTTGCAGGTAACGCGCTAGCGTGGTTTTACCAACGCCAATGACCCCTTCTATAGCGACGTAAACAGGGGCAACAGTGCTATTCATGTGCGGCTATTGTCCTGAATTGTCACGGGCCAGCGCACTGGCAAGTTGCGCACTGATGAGTTCAACCATCAGCACAGACTCTTTTTGGATTTCATCGGTGCCTTCATGTGCTGCAAACAGCACACCAAACCGCATGTTATTGCCGACTGGCACAGCAATGCCTTGCCGAAACTTGCCACGTGCGACAAAGGGGTGGCTGATCTCATCGTCCGGGCTGATGATCTTTGTTTCTCCGGTTTCGGCAACATGGCCGATAATGCTTTTATGACTCAACTTTTGTGGTGCCATGCGCTTGATTGCGTCGTCGCCATCCTGTGCAACGACTGACGCCGAGGGTGGGTCGGTGGGGGTCATTTTGAAGAACGCGACGTAGTCAAAGCCAAGTGTCATCACGGCGTCAACAGCCGCTTTGGTCTTGGCGATGCCGCCTTTAGCTTGCATCAATGACTTGGCAAAGCTACGCACTGATGGTAAGGAGTCAGCACGCAGGGTTTCAAGGCGACGGTCTTCAACCAAACGCTTGATTTTCTTGATGAGATCGTCGTTTTCAAAAGGGGTATTGGACACATCATCTGACTGTCCCGGGAGGCTGAAATCGGCTTCTTCATCGACTTCAATAATCAGTAGATTGGGGTACGCTTGCCGCAGAGCCTTCACCACTTCATAGACATCACCCAGGGCATTGTCTAGCACCAGCACACCGGTCGACTTTGACCGATCTTTTAGATGCTGATGCACCTGGTCAATATTGGTGACAATGTTGATGTTAAATGTGGTTTCTTTGGCAAGCTCCTGTCGGTACCGCACGCTTTTTTTGAGTTCGACCGCAACAAGTAGATTGATAGTGGACATGGCAAACCTTCATTTATGGCCCTAAGCAGCGCAATAATTATGGAAAGATTCGCCACGTAATGCAAGCACTTTAGTTTGGTTTGAGTGGAATGACAATCTGAATACGTGTGCCGTGTTGCGGACGACTCATGATGTTGATAAACCCCTTCAAGCGTCGTACGCGCCGCTCCATGTTGTGCAGCCCATAGTGGTTTGGCTCGTAGGCCTGCGATGAATCCATGCCGATGCCGTCGTCTTCAATAGTCAGGTACAGTTCAGCATCCTCTATCACAAGGCTGAGCGCAGCGTTTTTTGCCTGGGCGTGGCGCGCAATGTTGGCGAGTCCTTCGCGGATGATTTGTGCCAATGAATGGCGCTGGGTGTCTGTTAAAGAGGGCATCCGTTCTGGTGAACTGACCGTTACATCAATGCCAGCGAAGTCTTTGAAGTGTGCAACCAGATTATCAATTTGCTGTTGAAATGACACTGCTTGTGCTTCATTTGCATCATCAAGTTGGCGAATGTATTGCCGAATATTGTCGATGATTTCATTGAGATTTTGTGCAATAATACTATATTGCTGAGTTGCAGCGTCGTTCAGGTCAAGCATACTGCGGAAGATTTCGAGCTTCATGCCGACCGCATAGATTTCCTGAATAATGCCGTCGTGCAATTCCATGCCGATACGGTCGCGCTCATTACGGAGAGCGGCGGCTTGCAACTGTTGGTGAAGCTGTGTGTTTTCAATAGCAATTGCTGCGAAAGAAGCAAACAGTACCAGAAGTTGTTCGTCGTATTCGTCAAATGGTTCGTCGTCAAGGCGGTCACATAGATAGAGATTGCCAAGACGCTGCTCATTGCGGCCAACAATAGGAACACCCAAAAACGATGTCATGGGTGGGTGGTTGCTGCAAAAGCCAGACGAGCGCGGGTCTGCCTGCAAATCATCAAGGCGGATGGGCTTGTCTACATGTAGCAACGCGCCGAGCAACCCTTCACCAACGGGTTCGTGTTGAATGTTGGACGCGATACTCTTGTCGATACCAGAGGCTATGAACGCACGCAACCCCATTCCATCAGAAGAAGGGACGCCAAGAGCGGCGTAGCGCGCTTCTAACATTTCCCGCGCAATGTCAGCAATGCTTTGCAAGGTGCGCGGAAGATTGAGTTCTTTAAAAACGCTTGTAGCTGCTTGTGTTAAGGACTGGATATTACCGATATTGTCTGATAATTTCATAAGGTTTTAAAGATTACCGTGAAAATTATGGCGAAATTCCGAGCGCGTCTACTATTATAGAGTATAAACGAGCATAAACTCGAAGACATAAGTCATCAAGATTCAATACAGAGGTAATCATCATTGTCGCACTTACGCTTATTAATCGTTGACGACCACGCCGTTGTACGCGCTGGTTTACGTGCCATTCTAGACAACGAGCCCGATTTTACAGTTATTGGTGAGTCTGGAAGTGGCGAAGAGGCTATTGAGTCTGTTGCAACCTATAAACCTGATGTTGTGCTGATGGACATCCGTATGCCCGGCGGTATGTCTGGAATCGAAGCCACAGAACAAATCCTCAAACGGACAGAAGATGTGCGGATCATCATGTTAACATCCTATGCTGAAGACGAACTGGTAATGGACGCCATCCGCGCTGGGGCAGTCGGTTATGTGTTAAAGCGTGTTGATAGTAGCAAGCTCATCGAAGACATTCGCCGTGTGATGGAAGGTGAAGCGGTGATTGACTCGGCAGTTGCGCAATCGCTTTTAAATGAGGTGCGCGAAGCTGCACATATTAAAGAGGCATCTGTTTTTGCTGACTTAAGTGAACGTGAGCTACATATTTTGGCGCTGATTGCCCGTGGTCTGACCAATCGTGAAATTGCGCAGAAGCTCTATCTGGGTGAAGGGACTGTGCGTAACTATGTTGGTAAAATTTTGAGTACCCTACATGTTACGAATCGTGCAGAAGCAGCCGTGTTTGCAGTCAAAAACCACATTGAGCGCTATGTTACTCTCCCAGAGGATGAACAGTAGCGCCCAATGGCGTTGCTGGTGGTAGTTGATAATGGTTTATCAGATCACGTGCTGTTCCTGGTAAATCCCAAACACGTCACGCATGACGTCTACGGTTTCCTGTAACGTACAATAGGCGCGGGCACATTCAATCAGGTACGGCATGGTGTTTTCATTCCCCTCACATGCACGGCGCAGATTTTCTAGAGCTTGTTGCGCCTGAGTATTGTCGCGTTCAGCGCGCGTTTGCTGCAAGCGGGCAAGCTGACGGTTGTAGCCCTCAGGGTCCATTCTCAAGAACGGAATCTTGACGTTTTCGTGCGGGTCAACAAACGCATTGACGCCGACAATCAGACGTGCATCGCTTTCGACTTCCTGCGCATGGCGGAAGGCTGCGTCAGCGATTTCTTGCTGAAAGAAACCAGCCTCAATAGCAGGCAAAACCCCACCTAAATCCTCGACACGTTGCTTGTACTCGTAGAACTCACGCTCCATTTCATCGGTCAGGCGTTCGACAAAATACGCACCGCCGAGTGGGTCTACGGTGTTGGCGACTCCGGTTTCGTGCGCAATGATTTGCTGCGTCCGCAGGGCAATTGTCACAGCTTCTTCAGACGGTAGCGCGAGGGCTTCGTCCATGCTGTTGGTGTGGAGCGACTGCGTGCCGCCCAGCACTGCTGCCAGCGCCTGAATTGCAACCCGTGCGATATTGTTGCTAGGTTGCTGCGCCGTTAGCGAGACGCCGGCCGTCTGGCAATGGAAGCGGCATAGCCACGAGCGGGGATTCCCGGCACCAAACGTCTCGCGCATTTCTCGTGCCCAGATTCGCCGTGCAGCACGCAGTTTCGCGATTTCTTCAAAGAAGTCGTTGTGAACGTTAAAAAAGAAAGAGATACGAGGAGCAAACGTATCGACATCTAACCCGCGTTCAATTGCCCAGCGCACGTATTCCATGCCATCAATCAGGGTAAAGGCCAACTCTTGCGCGGCGGTGCTACCAGCTTCGCGGATATGGTAACCACTCACGCTGATGGTGTTCCACTGTGGCATGTGTTCGGTGGCAAACTCAACGACATCGGTGACGAGCCGCATTGATGGTTCGGGTGGGAAGATAAACTCCTTCTGGGCGGTGAACTCCTTGAGAATATCGTTTTGCAAGGTGCCGCGCAGTTTGTCCATCGGCACACCCTGTTTTTCAGCCGCGACAATATAATAGGCAAGGATCATCGGGGCCGGGCTGTTGATAGTCATGGATGTAGACACCTCCCCGAGTGGAATGTCTTGCATCAGGATTTCCATATCTTTCAGGGATGCCACGGCGACGCCACATTTGCCAAATTCGCCCATTGCTTCGGGGGCGTCAGTATCGTAGCCCATCAACGTCGGGAGGTCAAAAGCGACGCTCAAGCCCATATTGCCTTGCTGAAGCAAATACTTGAAGCGCTGGTTGGTTTCTTCGGCAGTGCCAAAGCCAGCGAACATGCGCATCGTCCATAGACGGCCCCGGTGCCCCGTCGCGTGGACACCGCGCGTGTAGGGATACTGCCCGGGAAAGCCCAGCGAGGTTTGATAATCAAAGTCTGGAATATCGAGCGGGGTATAGAGACCATTGATCGGGCGGCTGCTTTCTGTAATGAATGTTTCACGGCGTTCAGGGCGTTGTTCAAGGGTTTGGCGGAGGGTTGTTTCTTCCCATTCGGTAACGCTTGACTGAAGATTTTGCGTCGCATCGTGCGCAACCATACGGCATCTGTCCTTATATAATGTTTGCGAGAAGTCAATTTCGCTAAAAGTATAGCATGTCGAGGGGGTTGGACTGCAAGATTTGTTATGCACAAAAAAACTCTGCAAGAACAACGTGTTGCAGCAGAGCTTTCTATCAATGGTTATTTACCTGTTGAATGTACAGGGACAGTTGGTGTCTTTACCCGCAGCAATTAAGCAGAGGTTTTTTCGGTCTCGTCTTTGGTTTGAGACTGCTGTTTGTCATTATCATCGCCCTGTAGGCCTTTACGAAATTCGCGGATTGCGCTACCCATTTCACCACCGATGCGTGAAACGCGCCCCACACCAAACAGCAGCAACACAATCACAAGAATGATGACAAGTTCAGTAGGGCCCAGACTACCCATAAGGGTGATCTCCTTGATTGATTAAATTGCTTTTTTTCATTATTGCAATTATAGCACGAGATTGAATGTATGTTATACTCTCTTGCGTTATAGCATACTTTGCAGGGAGCAAACAGTAGTGTTCAGGCGCATATCACTCCCAGTTGTTGCAATTTTTGGGGTCGTTCTCCTCATATTAATGATTGGGGGCGTCACAGTTTTTGCCTCCAGCGTTATTGGGGAAACAGTCGATGAGCAGTTGCAGTCGCAACAAATTCAAATCGCAAATTCTGCCGCCCGCCAGGTAGAAGCATATTTTACACAGCTCAGCATTGAAGGCTTTCAACTTTCTCAAGATGAAGCAATTCGCTCTATTGCTCGGTCTGATGATGATGAGTCGGTGAATGCAATTGAGACCAGCGTTATCGAAAACGACTACTTTGGCATCATTGAAAGTGTGGTGCAATTACGCATTGTAGAGACTGAACCGGGTGAGCTAGAACAGTCTGTTCGGTATGGGTGGTCAAGCCGGGTGGGGCGCATCCGTGCCTCAGATACATTGCCTTACGCATTTCCGCAGGGTGTTTTACAACAGTTGACGGCTGTCGAAGACACTTCCGAGGTGGTGTTTTATCGTCTACCCTCACTGAATGCTGAGCAAGATTATGCCTACATTATGTTTGCCCCTGTTGAAACGATTGTTGATACGGTTGAATTTCTGGCGTATTACCTTAATATCGACGCAGCTATTGCAGAAGTCCTTGAAGAACAAAATGTACTAGAGGACCTTGCGGAAATCGAAAGTGGGCAGGTCTGGTTTTTTGACTACGAAGGCGACTTGTTCTTTCAGTCGGGTGCGACATTGCAAAGTGGTAACCCGTCTGATGTCTATACGCGCACTGAAATCATCAGCTTTGCGGAAACAACAGTCGAAACCTTTGTACTCGGTGATGTCGAGTATAATGGAACCTTTGTGCCAGTTGATATTCTGGAACAACGATTTATGCTATTGGTCAGCCAGGACGCTGGTGCGGCCAGTGATTTAGTGTCATCAGACTTGAGCTTGATTTTCGGGGTGGCTGTCGCAGCAGTACTGTTGTTGACGGGCATGTCTGTATTTATCGTGCGCCAACTCCTCGTTGAAATTCAGGAGCGCCAGGAACAAGCAAGCATTCAGCGCGCCACCCGTACGTTGTTGGAAGTCTCACGAGCCTTGAATTCCACCCTGGACTTCACGCAGGTGCTGAACGAAATCCTGACTGAATTGAAGCGCATTGTTCCCTATCAAAGTGCGTTCATCATGTTATTGAACGACCGGGGCGAACTCGAGGTCGTTGCGCATAAAGGTGGTGAGGAAGTTCACGACGCCGGGGTCTTTTCTATCGAAGAAACATCAGCGGCCCGTGAGGTGATTACATCTGGCAAACCCGTAATTATTGACGACACCAGCAAAGACGACCGCTGGGCGATTATGGAAGATAGCCCAATTAAGTCCTGGATGGGGTTGCCGTTGCGGATGCGCGAAGAATTCGTCGGTGTACTCAATATCAATCACAATCGTCCGGGTGGATTCAAGGATGATAATATTGAAATGGCAGAAGCCTTTTCTGACCAGGCGAGCGTCGCACTACAAAACGCACGTTTGCATGACCGTGACGTTACCCGCATCGAACGTGAATTGACACTGGCACGTAGTATCCAGTCGAGTTTGCTGCCAGCGCAGGATAGTTTCGAAATCACAGAATTAGCGATTGCATTTGAATCGCTCCCTGCACGGCAGGTCAGTGGTGACTATTTCCAGCTTATTCCACTGCCCGATCGGCGCTATGGTATTTTTGTGGGTGATGTTAGCGGAAAAGGGATGCCTGCGGCACTGATTATGGCAGTGATTACAACCGCGCTCCGTGATGAAGTTGTGCGTGGCGAAGACCCCGGGTTGCTGTTGAATCGCCTGAACGAACGCCTGTTAGAGCGTTTGCTACAAGTACAAATGAACAGTGCATTGATCGCGGCTGTTTTTGACTCAACGACCAATGAGATTGCTATTGCCAATGCAGGGATGGTGCAACCTTACTGGCGTAACCCCGGCGCATATTGGGACTTTGTAGACATTGGTGGCTACCCATTAGGTGCTTCGCAGCGTACGAATTACTCTTATAAAATGGTAAAACTTGAGCCGGGTGCTATGATGGTGCTTTTTAGTGACGGTATCATTGAGGCGCAAGACAGTCGTGGCGAATTTTTCGGGTTTGATCGGCTAGAAGCACTCCTGGAAGCGCTCCCGCCTGATATTGATGTTTTCTCAGCGCGTGACCGTATCTTGCAGGCAGTACAACGCCATCTTGGCAATCAGGATGCACAAGACGACATTACCGTCATGGTACTCCGGGCGTTGGAAGTAGAGGCTGTAGAGCGAAGTGTAGAGACACCTGCCCTGCCGCATCAAGCCCTCGTTCAACCTGAAGATCAACGGAATAACGCTGTGGTGGCCGTTGCGCCAGCGACTGCAACAACCACTGTTACGAGCGCGCCCTCTACCATTGACCGGGCACCTGCCACAATTACTCATGTATCGCCGATTACAGAATTGTCTGACGAGGATTACATTATGCCACGCGAAAATGTGGAGATATTTATTCCAAGCATTCTGGGCTTTGAAAAAATAGCACGCAGTGCTGCTGAAGCCCTTGCCAGGAAGATGGGCTTTGCTGATGAAAAGATTGAAGATGTTAAAACAGCCGTTGCCGAAGCGGTTATGAACGCGATTGAACACGGTAATCTTGAAGATAAAGCAACGTCCGTAACGGTGATGTTCAGTGCGTCTGAAGAACATCTCGAAATTCGTGTGCATGACCGCGGGCGTCAGGTTGTACCAAACCCGTTGCCACCGCCCGGGCAGGGCGAAGGTTCGCGGGGATGGGGTATCTTCTTTATGCAAAGCCTGATGGATGAATTTGAGATTTCGCGGTCCCCAGAAGGTAATGAAATTCGCATGACCGTTCGTGTGAATGAAAATGCCCCTGAGGATGTCGAAGAAGCTGATCCCGCTGGCGATAACGCGGAGTGGGTTGATCAGGGCGAATAAATAGTCAGTTTCAGCAGTTAATGCTATAGTTGAGCATATCTTTACCCATTGACAGGTTCTCATGGAGGGTCCTATGGCTTCTAAGGAAGTCACGCATCGTCAAGAAGATAAATTGGGCTTTCTTGACTTCCCGCGCGATGTCGTTGCACAAACTCGTGAATCCGCTTATGCTGCGTACAATCATCTGGCGGTCAACAAAATTGACGTTTTGGCTATGAATTTTGAGTCTAGTGACTACCTTAATAGTGCCGGAATAGGGCTGGTTATTAGCCTTGTTGAAGACGCTACGCGCGGTGGGCGTAGGGTCTATGCCTATGGTTTATCGTCGCACTATCGCAAGTTATTTAGTATGGTCGGGCTCACGGAACGTCTGACGCTGGTGCCAAATGAACAGGCCATGCGTGAGCAGATGTCGTCTGACGACTCGTAATGGCAGGCAAGATGTCACGTGAAATTTAATGCAACCGGACCACACCGTCGTTTTAACCCGCTGACAGGTGAGTGGCTGCTTGTCAGTCCACACCGCGCACAACGCCCCTGGCAAGGGCAGATCGAAAAAACTATTTCCGAGGACCATCCTACTTACGATGCAGATTGTTATCTGTGTCCGGGGAACGCGCGCGCCGGGGGGAACCGTAACCCAACCTATACCAGCACCTTTGTTTTTGACAATGATTTTCCAGCACTATTGCCTACCTTACCCGAAGCTGTTGACCCGGTTGTAACGGACCATCCACTTTTTCAACTTGAAAATGAACGTGGTGTGTGTCGTGTGGTCTGTTTTTCGCCCCAACATGATCTAACCCTCGCAAAGATGGATGTTTCTGATGTAGCTGCTGTAGTTGATGTGTGGGCGCAACAAACACAAGAGTTGGCAGAGTTTTCGTGGCTGCATTATGTGCAAATCTTTGAAAACCGTGGCCAGATGATGGGGGCGTCAAATCCACATCCACACGGGCAAATCTGGGCTACTGAACATCTCCCCGTTGAAGTTGTCAAAGAAGACGATCAACAACGTACTTTTTACGACACTCAGGCGACAACGCTGCTTACTGAGGTGCTACGAGTTGAACAAGAATCCGGGGAGCGAAGTCTTTATGCGAATGATCATTTCACGGTTTTGGTGCCGTTCTGGGCGGTCTGGCCTTTTGAAACGCTCGTCATTGCTAATCGTCCGGTGCAATGGGTTCATGAGCTGACTGCCGCTGAGCGCCGTGGATTGGCTGAAGCACTTTCTGCACTGACAATTCGCTATGACAACCTCTTTGAAATTGATTTCCCCTATAGCATGGGTATTCATCAGGCTCCCGTTAATCAGGGACCGCAACCGCACTGGCACCTCCATCTGCATTTCTACCCGCCGCTGCTACGAAGCGCAACCATACGAAAATTTATGGTCGGTTATGAGATGCTTGGCACACCCCAACGTGACATTACACCGGAGTCTGCCGCCAAACGTTTGCGCGAATTACCCGCTGTCCGTTTCTCTGAACACAACTAATCCTATGCGCGACAAAATTCTACAGCATTTTGCTGATGTTTATACACACCTGCCGGCGTTGCTATCCCGTGCGCCCGGTCGTGTGAACCTCATCGGTGAGCATACTGACTATAACGATGGCTTTGTCTTGCCATTTGCCATTGACCGCGCTGTATGGATTGCTGTCCGGCCGCGTTCTGACAACGAAATTCATGTGTATTCAATGGATTTTGGTGAACAACAGACCACATTCACCGTTGATGCTGTGCAAGATACCACATTGCCGCATTGGACAGCCTATATTCGTGGAGCATGGTGGCTGTTGGCAGAAAAAGGGTATCGTCTGGGTGGTGCCGAGGTTTTGATCAGCAGTGATTTGCCGATTGGTGGTGGCATGTCATCTTCGGCGGCAATTAGTGTGGCAGCTATTGAAATTGCACTTGCGCTGATGGGTGATACCAATCGCTCTCAGTCAGAAAAGGCGTTGCTGGCGGTTGAAATTGAACGGCGGTTTGTGGGCGTGCCTGTCGGGGTAATGGATCAGATGGCAAGTGCTGTCCCGCGTAGTGCTGACGCGATGCTACTAGACTGTCGTAGTCTGGAGACGTCGGTAGTACCGCTGCCAGAAGACGCCGCCGTGATGGTTATCGATTCTCGCAAAGCCCGCCAACTTGTCGGATCACCGTATGCCGAGCGTCGCCAGCAGTGCGAACAAGCGGCTAAAATATTCGGTGTGTCAGCACTTCGGGATGTGTCATTGGATATGGTAAACACTGCGCGCAGTCCGCTCAGTGATGTGCAGTTTCGGCGGGCACGCCACGTTGTGACGGAAAATGCACGGACATTACAGGCGCAAACTGCGCTGTTCTCTGGTGATATCGCCCGTATGGGTGAATTACTCAACGCTAGCCACGCAAGTCTGCGTGATGATTACGAAGTCTCTGTGCGAGAACTGGACGTATTGACAGCAGCAGCACGCCAACATCCCGGCTGTTATGGCGCACGGATTATGGGAGGGGGGTTCGGGGGCTGTGCGGTTGCCCTGGTAAAGCCTGACGACCTGGTTTTATTTGAAAGCGACGTTGCAGCACAATACAACCGAGAGACCGGGTTACAGGCGATCTTTTACCATGTAAAGCCTGCCCCCGGCAGTTATGTCGAAGTGCTTTAGTAATTCGGGGGTAAGCTGGGGTCAACGTCGCGTGCCCACCCGAGAATGCCATCTTCAAGGTTGAATAGACGTTCGCCATCGAACCCCTGTTGTTCAAGAAAAAATGCGGCTTGCATACTGCGTCCGCCACTACGGCACAGAAAAACAACGTCTTTGTTGCGAGGGATTTCGGTGGTGCGCGTGGGAATTTCATGCAAGACGATGTGTTCGGCCACGTCGAGTTTCGTGATTTCTAGTTCCCAATCATTGCGAACATCGATAATGACCAGATCATCGTTGGCATCAAGCCGTGCTTTGAGTTGAGTCGGCGTGATAGACTTTGGCATGAATGCTCCTTCAGTTTAGTATCGGTAATATATATCGGCGTACAATTTCTGCTTAACAGGGGCACGACAGATTATTGCACCCCTGTTATCAGTAATTATGAGAACGCTGCCGTGGCGTTAGTATTGTGGCACACTGTCGTCAATGAGTCGTGCCCAGGCATTGATTCCGCCTGCAAGATTGACAGCGTTATCATAGCCTTCGCGTTGCAAGAAAGCAACGACATCCCCACTACGGATACCTGTACGACAATGCACAATGACTGGAATGTCGCGCGGAATGTCGCTCAGGCGGTCGCGCACGGTGTCCTTCTGAATATGTTTGGCGAAGTCCAGGTGACTGATGTCAAGCTCATGGTGGTCACGTACATCAATGACGAGCAATTCCTCACCACTATCGAGCCGTTGCTTGAGTTCAGGTGCCGAAATCGCCGGGATCATGCGTGGTTCTTGCTCAGCGTCATATTCGCTGTGGTCGTGTGCAGGCATTCCACAGAAATCTTCGTAGTCGATGAGTTCAGTTACTGTGGGATTTTCACCGCAGACAGGGCAGTTTGGATTTTTGTTGACTTTCACAGTATCCCACGACATGTCAAGCGCATCGTATAGCAGCAAACGACCGATGAGCGGCTCCCCAATACCCAACACCAGTTTGATCGCTTCTGTGGCTTGAATGGTGCCAATGGTACCGGGGAGAATCCCAAGTACACCGCCTTCCGCGCAGTTGGGCACCAACCCGGGTGGTGGCGGGGAAGGGAACATGCAGCGATAGCAAGGACCATCCTCGGCGCCGAACACGGACACCTGCCCTTCAAAGCGGAAGATGCTACCGTAGACGTTCATTTTGCCTAGCATCACACAGGCATCGTTGACAAGATAGCGTGTTGGGAAATTGTCAGTACCGTCAATGACGATATCGTAGTCTTTCACGATATCAAGCGCATTGTCGCTGGTCAGTGGGACTTCATGTTTGATAATGCTGATGTTGGGGTTGATGTCGGCCAGTGTGGTTGCAGCAGATTCGATCTTGGGGACACCGACGTCTTTGGTGCCGTGAATGATCTGACGTTGCAGGTTGGTCTCATCGACGACATCGTAATCGACCAGACCCAGTGTGCCGATACCAGCCGCCGCCAGGTAGAGCGAGGTTGGGCTACCCAAACCGCCAGTACCGACCAGCAGAATGCGGGCAGCTTTGAGTTTCTTTTGCCCTTCCATCCCGACTTCGGGCATGATCAAGTGGCGGCTGTAACGGCGGATTTCTGCATGGGACAGGTGAATCGTGGTCGGATCAATGACCTGTGGTGGTGTTGTCATGGATTATCCCTCTAACTGTTGCTTGAGTTTTTGTACGGAAGCCACGCCATAGTTGACAGCAGTCGCTTCGCCATTGGGTGCGAGAATATACGTCGTTGGCAGGCTCATCACACCCCAACGTTTAGCATCTTCAGGCCGTGCATCAACATCAATCTGGAGGACTTGCACGGTGTCTCCCAGTTGCGCTTGCAAGTCCAAAATAGCCGGGCGTTGTTGCAACTTGCAGGCGCTACACCAGTCGGCAGTGAAATAGAGGATGGCAGCACGCCCCGGTTGCAAGTTTTCCAACAGAGGATCCTGCGTTGAAATACGTTGGTTGGCGTTGCTGAGCTGGCGGCTGCGCATCGTTCGAAGGCCAACAGCGCCTACGACGATAATGCCGAGGACAATCAGGAGATTTTCTAACATATTTACTCCTGTCGAACAGGATTCACGGTAAAGCCGGGCACACGCTGCTGGCTGAGCTGATAGTACACGAAACATCCGGCGCAAAAGCCGCCGAAGAGGTTCAACGCTGCCAGTACGATGACGAGCCATGCTGCTGCCCATCCGACCATGCTGACACCGATGTAAAGTGCGACTGTAGCGATGAGCGTCACGACACCACCAAGCCCCTGTGCAAAACGGTGCGGTTCGGGGTTGTCGGGTTTTATGTCTGGCTTGACGAGCCCCAGTGGACGCAACAGATGTCGATAGATGCGCTTAAACAGAGCGGCCTGGGGAACAAGAGTGCCGATAATCATGACGGTTGCAACAAATGCCACCAGCACAGGCAGTTCTAGCACAAAAGCAATCAACAGCCCGCCGATGATGAACACTTGATTTGTACGCAAGGCGCTGTGGTCAACTTGGCGTGTCATATCATCATCCCCCGGCAATGCTTGGGATAATGCGCAGACGGTCGCCAGCGTCGATTGGCGTTTCTATTCCATCGCGGTCAGTGATGTTGTCCTCACCGATGAAGACATTCACAAAATCGCGCAGTTTGTCCTCGTTGAAGAGATGCTTGCGTAAGTCAGGGTACTGAGCGGTCAAGTTATTGAGTGCTTCTTGAACCGTTTGCCCGCTGACTTGAATTTCTGCATTACCTCCTGTGTAGGCACGGAGGGGGGTTGGAATCTTGATACTTGCCATCGTGTTACTTCTCTCCTCTTTTACTATTATTTGTGCTGACAGGCGCTTATGACACTCGGAGTGTGGTTTCGTCAAAAACGCTACGGTCTTCGCGCAGTTGCCAGACACGGCTTGATTCAGGTTGTTTGTCGCGAATACTGACAATCAGGTAGACAAAGAAGGGCCAGGCGTGAACACGGTCATACTCTGATGGCACAGCGGGGGCGTCTGGGTGTGAATGATAGTAACCCAGAAGCGCCAATCCGCGTGCGTCCGCTTCGTCTTCAATACGTTCGTAGGCACCACTTTCGGCGAGATAGCGGTGGAATTGTTCTTCGGCTTCAAACGTGTTGTCAACGTGATGTACTTCTGTAACGATGCGTCGCCCGTCGGCGACCTTACCAACGAGAAATCCTCCCCCCTCATTCGGATAGGTCTGAACAAGATGGTGATGAATCGCGCTGAGCAGGTCTTGTGTAAGTGACACCGTCATCTATTCTGCTGTCCAGAATGCTTCACTGAGATACTTATAGGCATTGTCGCAAAAGACAGTGACAACGGTGGCGGGTTCGTTACGGGCGGCGGCTTCTTCTGCAACGTGCAAAGCTGCTAGCATGTTGGCCGCGGCACTGATGCCAACCAGGTAGCCTTCTTCACGTGCCAGGCGACGTGCCATTTCGTAGGCGGGCTCGGTACCGATTTCAAGGTTGCGCGTGGCGAGGGTGTCATCATAAATACCCGGGCGAATAGCGGTTTCGATATGTTTCAACCCCTCTAGCCCATTGAACGGGGAGTCTGGCTGCACAGAGAAAGCGCGAATGTCTGGGTTGAACTCACGTAAGCGGCGCGTGGTTCCGGTGAATGTGCCGGTTGTACCCAGTGCGGCGACGAAATCGGTGATGGTGCCGTCGGTTTGTTCCCATATCTCGGGGGCGGTCGTGGTGTAGTGCGCTTTCCAGTTGGCAGGGTTGTTGTACTGGTCGGCGTAGAAGTATTTGTCTGGTTCGGTAGCGGCTAGTTCGCGCACGCCACGAATTGCACCGTCAGAGCCCTCGAGTGGGTCAGTGAGTGATAGTTCGACACCATAAGCCTGCAAAATTTTGAGGCGTTCGGGGCTGGCGTTGGCCGGCACAAAAAGCCGGATTTTGTAGCCCTTGGCCGCACCAATCATGGCATATGCAATGCCAGTGTTGCCGCTGGTGCTATCGAGCAGGGTAACGTCAGGCGTGAGCTTGCCTGTTTGCTCCGCTGCTTCAATGATGCTGAGAGCGGCACGGTCCTTAACACTACCACCGGGGTTATACCACTCAGCTTTCGCATAGACATTGACATGAGCAGGTAAGTGCGCTGTGATGCGTTGGAAGCCCAAAAGGGGGGTGTTGCCAATCGCAGATAGGACGTCGTGTGCGTAGGTTTCGCGTTTGAGTGAGTCAACTGTAAAGGTCATGATGCTCCTGATTTATCTGTGTTATTGGTGCTGTTCTGTTGTGGGCTGGTGGATGGTGCCGGGAATTAAAAAACCAGCACACATCTCTCGTTGGCAGAAACGTCAACAGCCACGGCAGTTTTGCCGCAGGGACGCTCCACTAGATGTTGCTGGTTTGGTAGTTTCTGGTTTGGTCAGCTATGCCTGCTGTAGGCGGTCATTCAGGTGGAGTATCGTCCCTGCTTGCCACACATACAACATGCACAACATAGGTGAGTATTCATCTCTGTTTTGCCATTCGAACACGAAATTACAGTGTTGATTGCTTGCGCCTGTATTATACAGACACCCGCCGTTGACCAAATCTTACAGCATTTTGATGATTCAGTCTTGATGGGAGTGTACGTCATGCAGCGGCATGTGTCAAATTATCATTTGTTAAGTTGGTATAACTGCTCCATTGTGTCGTGCAGCCGAGCAGATTCATCGTTTTTTCATTAAAAGTTGAAGTGAAAATGCTATGTTATCTTTCGGTGGGAGAATGTCAAAAAAGGCCCGAATAACACCTGCTGTAGACTGATGCCAATCGGCTTAGCGTCCGATGAGACACAACCATATAGTTAGAGTACACATGTACGCACACGGGTACAATTGATACAGTATGGGCGCTAAATGTGTGTCGTGCCAAGCGACAACAATAAAGCACATCTGTGTATCCACATCACAGAACTTCTCTGGCTCTACACGACACAATCACCACCAGACCTTATTCGCACTGAAAAGTTACGGGAATGGCTTGCTAAACCTATGGATATACTTTTTATCAATGGGCTGCCTTTCATTGTCGCATTGTTGCTAGCAATTCCACCACTGCGCGAGGCGTTGCCCAAACTAGCACAAACGATAATCACCAGTGGCTCCATGGCACTTCTCTTCGTTAGCCTGGTTGGGTTTTTCCCGTATGTGGATGGCGACCAGGTCGTTCAACGCACGGTAGAGTGGATGCCGGAGTTAGGGGTCAATTTAACCTACTATCTTGATGGACTGGCGCTATTGTTCGCGCTCGTCATTAGCGGTATTGGGTCTATTATTTTCTTCTATGCAGGTTACTATTTTGAAGATAAAGACGAACAAGCACGCTTCAATACGAACTTGATGGTGTTTGCTGGTGCAATGCTTGGGCTCGTCACCAGTAGCAACATCATCACGCTGTTCATCATGTGGGAACTCACGAGCATAACCTCTTTCTTGCTGATTAGCTTCAAGGGGTATAAAGAAGAAAAAGCCCGATACGGCGGCCTGCAGGCGTTGATTATCACGGGTGGGGGCGGTCTTGCGTTGTTTGCGGGCCTATTGTTGCTAGGGCTCATCAGTGGTGAGCAGCTTGGGCTTGGTGGTATCACCTTCGAGATGTCTGAGATTCTCACCGCAGAAGGCGTCACTGACCATCCGTGGTATGAAGCGACGGCACTGCTGATTTTCCTCGGGTGTTTCACAAAAAGCGCACAGTTCCCATTCCATTTCTGGCTACCGGGTGGTATGAGCGCTCCGACGCCGGCCAGTGCCTTTTTGCACTCAGCAACAATGGTAAAGGCAGGGATTTATCTGCTGCTGCGGCTTTACCCCGTGATGGCCAACGTAGATCTGTGGACGAATCTGGTGACGGGCGTGGGGCTTGTGACCATGACCATGGGCGCAATTATCTCTGTGACACAACGTGACCTCAAGGGTCTTCTGGCCTACTCGACCGTAAGTAAGCTCGGTGCGATTGTGGCCTTGATCGGTCTTCCCGATGAAATTGGCTTGAAGGCAGCGCTGGTGAGTATTTTGGCCCACGCCTTCTACAAAGCGGCATTATTCCTCACGGTGGGTACGGTTGACCATGCTATCGGCACACGTGTTATCGATAAGCTGGGTGGTTTGTACAAGAAGATGCCGCTGACAACGGGTGTGGCGGTGATTTCTGGGCTTTCAATGGCGGGGTTGCCCTTCTTCTTCGGCTTTGTAGCCAAGGAAGTACTCATCGCGGGGACGATGGACATTGAAACCGATTGGTTTCTGGTTGCGACGGGGATGGTTGCGGTTGCGTCTGCGTTTACCGCAGCAGCGGCAGCAATCCTCATGTGGGATGTCTATTTCCGCAAGCCAGATCATGATGTTCACATTCACCATGAGATGCCAAAAGAAATTGACTATGGTCCGGGCGTGTTGGCGGCTGGCTCATTGACATTTGGCTTTCTGCTCGACCCACTGATAATTCCTCTGTTAGACTCTGCCCTCAAAAAGGAATTTGAACTCTACCTATTCCCGGGCTTTATCACCGAATTTTTCATCAGTCTGGGCGCAATAGCAGCCGGTCTCGTCATCTTTGCGACGCGCGGTGTCTGGCTGAAATTGCCAGATTTCCCAATCAGCGGGGCGTGGGTGTACGATCGTACTCTGGATAGTATCAATTGGATTGGTGACCAGACCTTACGCATTCAGAGCGGGCGCGTACGGTACTATCTCGCTGCGATATTGGGTTCACTGGCGGCGTTTATCCTTGGGTCAGGGCTATTGGTTGACCTGACGGTCGGTGAAGACCTTGGCCAGCGCATGATCGACAGTATCAACACAACCGACACGTTCCTGTTGGAAGTCATGTTACTGATTTTGATCATTGGTAGCGCATTTGGCTCTGTAATCTCGCGCCGCCACCTGATCGCAACACTTGCACTGGGTGTGATGGGCTATGGCGTGGCGGGGATTTTCCTCGTACGGCAGGCACCAGACGTTGCATTGGTTCAGTTTTTGGTAGAAACCCTCGCCACTGTGATGGTGATTATCCTCATCAGCCGCACCAGTGCTGTCCAACGGCGCAAGGTTATGGAACGTCTCTTTAGAGCCGGGGATGGTAGCACCAGTCGTCTGGGTATTTACCGCGATGTTGCTATTGCCAGTGTCATTGGCTTCCTTGTGTTTGTGTTTGCAGCGACCGCACTTGCTAACCGTCCCGATCGTGCATCAATTGCACAATATCACCTTGACAATGCAGAGCCAGAAATCGGTGTGACTGACGTTGTTTCTGGGATTTTGACAGACTTCCGTGGTATGGACACACTGATCGAGATCATCGTTGTTGCAATGGCAGCGCTGGGTATTCTCTCGCTATTATCGCTGAATCGTTCACAAGAACGTGGCAAGCAAGATGCGCGTGCGACTGCTGAACTTGCCCGTGCCGAGATCATCTTTATGTCAACACCACTGACTCGAATGCTAGCCAGTTTCATCCTGCCCTTTGCGATCTACATGGCTATTACGCAAGCACTGTATGGGTCTTATGCACCGGGTGACGGCTTTACGGGTGGTGTTACGGCCGGTTTGGGTGTTGCCGCATGGTTTATCGTCTTTGGCTACAACATTGCACGAGAGCGGCTCGATTTTCTGGCGAACTCATACCGTATTCTGTCGATTGGGTTTATGGTCACCTTGATTAATGCAAGCTGGCCGATTCTCATCGGTGATGCTTTCATGTCCTATCACAAGCTGGATGGGGTCGAACTGGCGGGGCTAAGCCTTTCAACGACACTGGTCTTCGAAATTGGTATCGCACTGACAATTTTTGGTGCAGTTGGATTGATGCTGGAAACCATTGCACATCCGTCCGAAGTTGCGCTGCGTAATCGTGGGGCTGCAACAGACCTGTACAATGAACCGGGGGTTGAACCAGAACATGCCACCGATGCAGCACCGGCCGATGCCAATGGCAACCTCAAAGAAACTGTAGAAGAAGATGCAGAAGCGGAGAAACAATAACGATGGATGTTTTGTTAGCTGCGGCAGTCGGTGTTTTGTGCGCGCTGGGCGTCTTTCAGATGTTGCGCCGCGACTTGATCAAAGCTGCGATGGGTTTATTAATCCTGTTTACAGCAGTCAACTTGTACTTTATCTCGGCGGGGGCTTTTGAGGCGGATGTGCCGGCCTATGTCGATCAGTTTGGAAACGGGCAACCCAGTGACCCACTGGTACAAGCGATGGTCCTCACGGCGGTTGTGGTAAGTTTCGCGTCTTATGCCTTGTTGCTGTCGTTCATCACCGTTGTTTCGAATCGCTTCGAGACGCTTGATTCTGATGAAACCGACCAGTTGAAGAAGTAGGGGAATCGATGGAAAACAATCTGCTGTTACTGGGTAGCGTGTTCTTGCCTTTTGCCGGGGCGAGCGTGGTACTCTTTATCGGTCACGATCGACTGAAGCGCTATACGGCACTAGCCTTTAGCTTTGCCGCGTGGGTTGCAAGTTTGTTGTTGTTGATTCAAACACTGGACGAAGGCACTCAGATTTATCGTCTGGGGGACTGGCAACCACCCTATGGCATCGTGCTTGTATCGGACCCGTTGTCTGGTCTGTTTGGGTTTATGTCATCATCAGTGATGTTGATGGGTATCCTGTATGCGACGCAATGTAACGACAAATGTGTGACATTCCCGGCGTTCATGTCGCTATTTTTGGGCATGGAAACCGGGCTACTGGGCGTCATGTACACGGGTGACGTCTTCACGATGTTTGTTTTTATCGAGTTGACGGTGATTAGCTCGGTGTCGTTGGTGGCAATTTCTGACGACAGACTTGGGCTTGAAGCCGGGGTGAAATACATCCTCATCAGTTCTTTGGGGACGATTTTCTTGCTGTTGGGTATTGCAGCGATTTATATCACCTTTGGAACTGTCAACTTTGCAGACGTAGCACGGCAACTCCAAAATGCAGACGGGGAGGAACCACTGCTCACCCGTGGTGCCGCAATTATGATGATGTGTGCGTTTTTGCTCAAAAGTGGTACGTTTCCCTTCCACTGGTGGCAGCCAGACTTCCACACTACCGCCCCAACGCCCGTCCATGCGATGCTGTCCTCGGTGGTGGTAAAGATTGGCGTGTACGGTCTGCTGCGTATGACAAACTTGCTATTCATCGACCAGCGCGAGTTGCTGCAAAACTGGATGATTATCCTTGGAATTATCAGTATCTTCTTCGGGAGTTTGAGCGCGCTGCGAACCTATAACGGTAAGCGTATTCTGGCGTATTCGACATTTGCACAGGTCGGTTTCGTGTTGCTTGGCATTGGGATCGGCACGCCTCTGGCACTGGTGGCGGCGATTGTCTATGCCTTTAACCATGCCTTGATCAAGTCCTCACTGCTGATGCTGATGGGGGTGGTTGCCAGCCGTAACGTTGACCACACTGCCACGTTGACCAAGATGGCAGGGACAGGCACCAAAATGCACTGGACCATCAGCTTGCTGTTTATTCTGGGTGGTATGGCCCTTGCAGGTGTGCCACCAATGAATGGTTTCATCAGTAAATTTTTGCTGGTGCAAAGTGGGCTTGAAGCCGAAGAATGGATACCAATTGGTCTGGCGGTTGGTGGTGGTTTGCTGACGTTGATTTACATGATGAAGACATGGCAGTATATTTTCCAGCAGAAACCTACAGAAGCCAGCGCGGTTGTAGATGTCAGCCACGGCGATGGCTACCTTGCACCTGCAATTCTTATCAGTGCATCGTTGTTGCTAGGTGTTTTTGCGACGCCACTTTATGATGCTGCGCAGGATGTCGTTGATGCCATGGAAGACCCCGAAGGTTCGTACATCAACGTGGTGAACCCTGATGACTGGAACACGGTAACCCAGACCAATGACAACGGTATCTTTGGAGGTTAGCCCGCATGGTGCTATTTAAGAACATGGTTTTCGCTTTTCCGCTGATGGGGCTCTGGCTAGCGCTAAGCAATGAACTTACGCTAGAAAGTGGCGTGATCGGCTACTTGCTAGGGCTGGCTGTCCTGTTTGCAGTGGGAGACGACTTTGCAGTCACACCACAGAAGCTGCCCGGGCAACTGGTGAATCTGGTCATCTATGGTCTGGCACTATTCAAAGACATTCTACTTTCCAGCATTGACGTTGCCCGCCGTGTGCTTGACCCGACTTGCCCCATCGACCCTGAAATCGTTCCGGTGTCCACGCAAGATGATGAAAACAACTCACTTATCGCAGGGCTGAGTATTCACGGAATCACCGTTACCCCGGGTGAAATGGTCGTAGGGTACGATGAAGATGAGGGCGTTATGTATGTGCATTGCCTGAACGGTGAAGCGTCAAAGCCGACACTTGACCCTGAACAAAGCCGCCGTTTGGCACGAATCAAAAGGATTATGGGCCATGATTGATGCAGATACGCTAGATGTGATTTTCCGTGGAGCCCTGGTCATCCAGGTTGCATTATTGCTGCCGTGTGGGTGGCGTGCGGCCGTGGGGCCGGAAATTGCTGACCGTTTGCTGGCAATTGATATGATCACCACAATCTTGATTGGTATTATTGTGGTGCTGGCTTTGATTGATGGCGATGAGGCACTGATTGACATTGGCATTGCGCTGTCTGCCCTGTCGTTTATCGCAACACTGGCACTATCACGCTACATTTCAGAAGGGAAAGTGTTCTGATGGATATTATTGGCGTTGCATTTCTATTCTTTGGTCTGGGGTTCTTTGTTGTTGGGGCGGTTGGCATTATACGCTTGCCAGACGCCTATTCTCGGCTGCACGCTTCTGGCAAAGTCGGGACAGTCGGCTTATTTGGGGTCTTGCTTGGAGCAGCGTTTTTGTTGCCCGGGTCAGCGCTAAAGGCGTTGTTTCTGGGGATATTTATGTTATTCGCGGGGCCCTTAGTCTCGCACGCGATTGGCACGGCGTCTCGTAGCCCGGATGCTGTACGCAAATAGCGAATTTATGCACCAAAAACGAGCGGATAAAGCGGGTGGCTATCGAAAGGGCTGCCCGTTTTGCATTTCTCAACCAGAACTATTGTTGCGCAACCGCAGGGTTTGCAATGTAGAACTCTTGCGAGAATGACCCAACAAGCCCGTTTTCATCGACAGATGCTATTACAACGACATCATAGTTCTGGATGATAGAATGCGAGAAGCTATTGGTGGGTGAAACCAATTCTTGCTGGAAATTTTGCGAGTCGTTGGTGCGCATCGCCACAACATAGCGGTCAGCACCGGGTACAGGTTCCCATTCTAGCCGCCAGGTAGAGCTGTCTAGCGAAATATTTTGCGGCGGTAGTGGCCCGTCAGCGAGCATGAGCGTTGCCGTTAACGCAACCTGTGTGGTACGCCGCAAGTAGACGGGGTCGATCTCATCGAGGTTATCAGCAGCGTTGTGGAATTTGTTGAACTCGTCGGCCTGTTCAATCAACCGCACCGCCGGAATACCAACATCAGAAAACGTTTGATGATCGCCCCAGCGATTAGGTCGGTCAACCCGATCTTGAACATTCACACGGATGTCTGGCAAGAAATAGCGCGCTCCAAATTCAACCATACGCGCCATTTGCCGCGATGGGGAATTGCCGGGGCCTTCAGAAAACACGCGCATTTCACGATCAAAGTAGCCATCTGGGTGGCTTGGGCTGCCAATCGTATCGAGGTTAATCATCACGCGGATAGCATCTTGCAGGCCAAAAAGCTGGATATAATCTTGTAAATAAGCACGGCTTCCAAAGCGGCCGAGTTCCTCACCAGAGAAGAAGACAAAAACAAGGGTGGCGCGGTGTGGGTTCTGTGACATGATCCGCGCTATTTCGAGCAATGCAGCCACGCCTGAGCCGTTGTCATTGGCCCCCGGCTGGGCAAGGTCCGGGTTGGCCGGGTTAGCGTCATTGACCGTATCGTAATGTGCGCCGATGATCACAATACCGGCGTTAGCCTGATTGCCATTGATGATGAGCGTGGGGTTTTGCGCAAAATTAGCCTGTCCGTTGTAAGGAAAACTAAATTCCTGCAAGCTCACTTGAATGCGGTCTGCTGGCAGCGGGCTGTCTTCTTGAATCTGGTACAGCTCCGACATAATCCAGTCCCGAGCGGCCCCGATGCCCCGCGTTGGCGTTAGATTTTCGACGCTGAAGGTGTGGCGGTTGCCAAAACTGACCATTGTCGTGACGGTGTTCATCAGGCGGTTCTGGTCAACGGCCTGAATTTGCGACGTCATCGTTGGGCTAGAAAGGCTTGGCCCGGCAGCAACACTTGTGGGGAGCGCTGGCGCATCTCCACCTGTAGACGGTGGTTTAATGCCTGTGTTACCGTCGGGTGCTTCAACGGTGGCTTGTGGCACGATAGGCGCTTGCGGCGAAATTGTTGGGTTTAGGCCGACGCCGCCGAGCGGGGTGCGTGGCGGTAGGGTGGCTGGTGGCTCAGCAGTCAGGGTACACGCCAGGGATGCCAGTAAAATAAATAACGTTGCGATGAGTGGTCGTTTTTTCTTCATGCTGGTATTCTATCATGCTCTGCTGTTCTTGACATTGACATTGTAGACGCTTTTCGCTAAAACAAAACAGGAATAGACTGTCCGGAGGTAAAACAATGGCAAAGAAAAAGAAAGACCGTAGCTGGGTGCGCATGGTCAGCACCGAAAGCAACCATGTATATTACACTCAGAAGAACAAGCGCAATGATAGCGGCCGTATGGAATTGAAAAAGTATGACCCAACCCTGCGCCGTCACGTTGTATACCGTGAAAGCAAATAAGCGGTACCCCTGATTCGCGGCGGCGGTAGACAGACACTACCGTCGTTTCCCCCATCTCATTCACCTGTAATGGTAATTTCCCCCACACGCGCAAACGAGCAGCCCTGACCGCTGGGGCATGTTGGTAGCGGTTGGTCTGGCTGTTGGTAGTAGTACAGCCGCGTCCCGATGGTATATGTGCCCGCTGGAATACTCGCTGGTAGCACTAAATTTCGCTGGTCGAAGATAAGCTCCCCCGGTTGCCATTGCGAGGTCGGGGCGTTGCCGTTTTGCGGCGGTCCGTCCTGCGGTGGTGTAGCAAGGTTGCCTGCTTCATCTAGCAGAAACACCGAAACGCTGTAATCCAGTGGGGGGCGGTCGAGCGCGGCAAACAATAAGCGTATCGGGATCGTCTCACCGGGTGCTGCTTCGGCTGGGACGCTAGCACTTTGCAGCGCGACCAGCGGGGCAGATTCTCGCCAGAACTGCGCAATGTTTTCGCCTGTTACACGATCATAGCGATAGCTGTAGAGCCGATTGCCGACATGATCTTCGTAGAGTGTGACGGTGCGTTGAAACCCGGCCTCGGCAAACCCATCGGCGTATGGCATTTCATCAACCGGGCTGCTTTGCCAGAACACCAACCAGAAGGCATCATAGTCCTGTACATAACCTTTTACGACAGGCAAAAACTGGGTGGCATATTGGTCTCGAGCCTCACGCAAAGACAACCAAGGGGTATCGTCACCTGTTTGTTGCTCTACGTAGTAGCGTCCCGGGAAATCCCCAACCCAGATGTCCATTAGTACAGGTTCGTTGTCCTGATGATAGGTAGCAACATTCTGAAAGACGTCACGCCACGGTGGTTTGAGTTGACGTGTATCGACGGTATTTAACATCAGCGCGACCAAAACCACCAGCATGAAACCCCGCAAACGTGGCTCTAGATTGGTAACACCATGCGCCGCAAGCACAACAACCGCCGGGGTCATGACGATAAAGTTGCGAATGGTCAGAAATTCGCGCCCCGGACGGTTCAACGCATAGGTCATCGCAACGTAGCCAAGCCCCCATAGCAGCGCAAACGCAACAGGTGAAACCGGACGCCAGCGGAATATGATTCCTGTTTTACGATAGGATATATATATCACTCCGAGTAAGACCAGCAGCCCAATTAGCGCGTACTGTTGACCGAGGACAGCATCGCGTACCATGCCATACGTTTCAGATGTACTGGGCAGTGAATTTAAGTAGTAAAGTGGTGTTTCCCAACGCACTTGATTCTGACGAATGACGACGGGCAGCCACGGCAAAAATGTTGCGCATGTGGCTCCAAAATGAAACACGGTCCAGCGCAGCCGCGAAAAAGGGTGTACAAAGATCAGCATATGAACAAATTGGCAGATAAGCACAAACCCACCAAGATAGTGCGAGTACAGTAGTGCCGATGACGTTAGAACATAACCGAGGCGTGTACCGCGTGTTGGTGGTCGTTGTTGAATCAGGCGAAAATAGAACCATGACGACAAAATAATAAACGTGGCGAGTTGTGCGTAGTGGCGCACATCTTGCGACAGGTCTATGTGATGATCCCACAGTGCGAGGAGTAACGCCGCGACTAATCCTGTCTCTGTGTTGAACATCTGCCGCCCAAGCTGATACATCCCCGCCACAGCGACAACCCCCGTCAATACCGACAACATTCGCAGGGCAAATTCTGTATCGCCAGTCAGGTCGCGCCATTGATGGATGAGGATAAAATACAGTGGTGGGTGCTGGTCAAAAGCCATGCGTTGGGTGATGTCCGCTACAGTAGGGCCCTGAGAGAGGACGAGTGTCCAGCCTTCGTCAGCCCACAGGCTACGGTCATCAAGCTGGAAAACCCGTGTGGCCGTAGCGAGCAGCAACACCCCAACCAGAAGTGCCAACAATACGGACCGTCTGCGGAGTACCGTCATGATCATGCAGGTTTACTCAATGATGGGTGTGAATTGGCGCGCAGTGACATGGCGCTGACAGGTGAATTTGAATCAAAAGTTGTCCAGACCACGGTCAATTAAAGCTGTCGCAATGTCGAAGACAAACCCGTTGTTTTCAGTACGCTCGCTGCTACGTTCTTGCAATGTACGGTGCATGAGGTGAAGCGTGTCGCGCACTTGTTCCCCGGGCATTGTCACACGATTGTTTGCAATAACCCCGGCGGTGACCAGCGGAAGATAGGCATGTGCAAAGTCCAGATCACCATTGTGCTGAACGGCTTCGACAATGGTATCAGCATAACTATTTAATTCATCTTTGGTACCAAAATTCTCTTTCATCACGGTACCTACCATAGAAAATCCATGCAAGATTGTATGATGCAGAATCTCTGTATAGATATGTTTGCTGACGAGATAAACACCCTGTTTGGCAAAGCGTGGCTCTTGAATGAGGAGGCGTGCCGTTTCGGCTATCCATCCTGGAATAGGATCCTTAAGCGTACCCTCTTCAAGCTGGCGGGCACCTGTTTCAACAACAAGTGTGATGAGCTTGGTGATGTGAATGGCTTCAGCTACGTGTAACGGATAGCGTGCCTCTTCGAAGGCGGCCTGAGTGCTTTTGAGCAAAGGCTTAAAAATGGTTTCGCGGCGAAGCTGAGGCGTAAGAGTTCGCAACTCGTTTTGCACACGATCGATCACGTTACGGTCATCAAGATGGTCAGCAATGGTCCACAAGCTCACCCACTTTGCCTGTGGCGACTTTAGACTTGCCAGGACGGGCTTTTCTGGCTTCATGACAGCAAACGTGCTGTGTAACATTTGCTTTTTGAGATGATCCTCAGCAGAAAAACGTAAGCTCTTCAACGATTCAAAATTTTCCTGCATATCTGAACTGGATACTGCATTTAATTTGTAGGGGGTTCGTTGTTGTGCATTACGAATTTCTTGAGCGCGACCGATTAGACCAGTTGAGCCACGATAGCGCTTAACAGTCAGCTTGATACTGATTTCATAGTCATCTGCTGGCGCGGCATTCGGTGAAACTGACAAAGGAAGTGTGACAAAACCAGCCTCGGCAGGCTGCAAACCAACGAGCAAGCGCGTGCTATTGCTTGAAAAAACACCTTTGCGATTATTCTTGTCTTTGCCCGGGAAATCTAATTCTACGCGGACATCGACTTCTTCATTCACAAGGCTTTGAATCAGCAAAATGGCTTCAAAGCGGTCACCGGCCGCCACAATACCGGGGCGTGTTGCCACAGCACATTCAATATAGTCTAATGTCTTACGTACACCCTTCGACAGTGTACCAAGTACATCTGGGTAGTTGACCTGTTCTGATGCCATAAGGTTTGTTCTCCGTTGTTGTTCTGGTTGATGCTACCAGGCAGCGACCCTGCACGATTCTACTGATACGCATATAGTGAAGAGAGCCAGCCAATCAATAGCCCGTACATCGTACCAAGAAGACCTATTAGCAGAAAATCAAGCACTTCTATATCGCTCAATAGTAAAACCAGCACACCGCCGACGATGGCAATAATGAGCCCAAATACACCATTAGCGATCAACGGCCCGGGCATTTTCCAATCCAATTGGCCACTGTCGCGAATGGTGAGATTAAACCAGGGAAGCGTGAGCCATACTAATGCAGTTGGCAACCCGATCAATGCATCTCGTTGCAACGCTGACTGAATAAGTGCGAGCAACACACCGTAAATTGGCAGCAGCCACCAAAAATTAGAATATACCAGAAGATCTGGACGTGGTTGTGCAGGCTGTTGTGTTGCAGAGGTTGTGTTCGGAGCAGGGGTTGGTTGCGTTGTTTCACTGAGAGCGTCGTCCTGTACAGAAGCGGGGAGAAGTACACGCTCTGTATCTTCATCTTCAAGTAAAGGAGACGGACTCGACGCAGGTGTGGGTGCATTTAATAGTTGAAGTGTGCTACGTGCCATGGTTTTGACACTGCCATTTTCGTCTCTGAATGCAATACGTCGCAGTTGAGCTTCGACATAATTGCGTTGGTTGTCGTCTAGCTCAGTACGAATTTCACTGATGTGTTGGATAGCATTCAAACGTTCTTGAGGCAGATCACTTTGTAGACCTTCTTGAATGTTACCCGGTAATAGTTGGGCGCGTGGTAGTTTGACGGTCGGTGGTTCCAGGTCTTCCACGAGTGTTTCAAGCGAGTCGTCATATTGTGTCTGGTTTGAGAAATCCAGTGGTAATGTACCGCGTAGGCTTTCAGGCATACTGGCAACTTTACCAACCCGCAATGCAATTAGCTGCGATGCATGGTCTTTAATGCGTTCAATATAATCAATCATTGTTGGGTCGTCGGTGATGGCATCAGAAAGCACCACTAACACAATGTCAGTTTTGACGATAGTGGTTGACAGGTCTGCAACGGCAGGTAGTGTTTTCTGTGGCTTAAATCCGTTGTCTTTCAGGTCGGTGCATAGTTTTTCGACAAATTGACTATCGTCTGCTGCGTAAACGATATAAACTTTCATGGTATGCGGCTACACCTCCACTATGCGCGATGCATTGCGTTCAAAAATATCACACTTTCAAGCCGTTGGCATTAGCTATAAAATCATCTGGGGAAAGAAGCAAACGGTAAAAAACCATGACGGACCTTCAACAAGCAGTTGACTTGATCAAAGCCGGGCAAACGTCAACAGCACGGCGTATTGTCCTACAAGAGCTACGTACCAATCAGGATAACATAAAAGCATGGCTTTGCCTGACACGCTGTGCTGCTGACCGTGAACAGTTTGAAATTAGTGTGCGGAATGTGTTGCGGCTGGACCCTTCTAATGAATATGGGCGCAAACTAGCGGCAAAGCATGATATCGAGCTATACAGCAGTAGCGCGGACCTTTTACAGGCTGAACAACTAGCGGAAGAAGCACAACGCAAAGCGCGTGAAGTTGATAGTGCCCTTGAGAATATCAGTGATGTCCTGGACCCTGTTCAACCTGCGCAGCGCGTAACCAGACAACGTCGGCGCAAGGACAATACGACATTGCCCAATGCTTATCTTGGTCCCGGGCGGCGTCTGGTATTGCGGTTCATCCAGACTGTTGGCTTGCTGGCATTAATCGGGATTGGGGCTATTCTGGGATTGGCGTACATTGATAGCCAGGAAGCAGACCTTACAGTTGCTGAGCAGGAGACTCGTGATGCTATAGAAGTCGAGGCTGCAACTGTCTTCCGTGAAAATACCCTCTCTGTAGCAACTGTTGCAGTTCGTGCGACTGTTTTTGCTGGAACGGAGACGGCGATTGCTATCGAGACAACCATTATCGCTGATGCTGAAATATTGTTTCTGGGCACCAGCCGCATTGAAACTGGTACAGTCTTTGCGCCCCAGGAACCGATTGGTGTGCGCTTTCGCCCGGGAGAACGTGTTGACCCATCGACTTTGCTCGAATTACGTGTGGTCGATACGTCTAGCGGAGAGGTGGTTCAAACTCAAGAAGTTGTGATTGGGGAAGGGCGTCGTAATGTTCGCATCCAGCCACCCAGCAGCGGGTGGGGTCTTGGCGAATACACGGTTGAATTATATGTCGATAATGCTGTAATTGTGACACTTGCTGCTGAAGTTACAGCCGATGGGCAACGGGCTACACCAGAAAATTAAGGTTTCACGAGGTATGCCCAAATATTTTGCAAATCAATATCTTTTTTATTATGATAAACCATAGAAGACGTTAAGTGTAATTGTGCAAGTTGTAGACAAGGCATCGCTCTGCCGATGCAAACTGGGCAGAGATAAGAAAATATGACTATCAGTACGGTAATGCAGGAATATCTCGCAGAAGCATACCGCATTGCGTCGTACCAGGACGCGCCGTATGTCAGTACGTCGGCATTGGCCGAAGCAATGGGTGTGACAGCCCCTGCGGTGGCCAGAATGGCGACACGGCTACGTGAGGCAGGGTATGTTGACCATGAACCTTATCACGGTATGTGTCTAACGCCAAGTGGTGAGCGCGAAGCCTTGAAATCTATTCGACGGCATCGTTTGGCAGAAATTTTTCTGGTCAAGGTGATGGGCTTTGGCTGGCATGAAGTCCATGATGAAGCTGATGAGCTTGGCCCTGTGCTTAGCGACCGCCTTGCTGCACGGATGGAAGCAATGGCTGGTATGCCAGCCCGTTGCCCGCATGGGGAACCGATTCCTTCCAATGAAGGGTACATTGAATATGTGGACGATAGGCCATTGACAGAGGTCGAACCTCCGGCTGAATTGATTGTCAGCCGTGTCAAAACGCATGACGCCGAAAAGTTGGTGTATCTGGCAGAATTGGGTTTAACACCCGGCACAGCAATTTCGTTGCTTAATCGTGCGCCATTTAACGGGCCGTTGCGCTTACGGATTGGGCGTGATGAACAGGTTGTTGGGGCTGAACTGGCAGAAATCCTGCGTGTTGCTGTGGCTGATGCCTGACATTTGTGGGAAGCCATGCGCTTAATATATGATGGGGACACCGAGACACGCTTCGGTGTTTTTTGTTGTCAGACGAACTTATCGTGAAGAAGATGGTCATGGCTAATAAATTCTGGCAAGACGCTCACCGCTATTTGCAGGACGCTGAACAGTTATTGTCACGTAACGACAGCGCAACCCAACGGGAAGAACTCCTGGAACGACGCGCTTTGCAATTCGCAGAACGTAGTCGAGATAAGTACACGGAAACGTCCCACGCTGCGTTACTCACATTTACTGTTAGCGGCGAACGGTATGCTGTCGCGGTTGAACATATACGGAACGTGACAAAAGTTAAGCACATTACCCCTGTGCCGTGTGTGCCGCGTTTTTATCGAGGCGTCGCGAATATCAATGGGCGCATTATTACTTTGCTTGATCTGGCGGCCTTTTTTGAGGTTTCAACTGCGGACAGCACAACAGCACAACAGCATGTGATTGTTGTTGCCGGGCAAAATCTGAGCCTTGCCATTCTCGTTGACGAAGTTGGTACATTGACCGACCTTCATCAACCCATTGAGTTGCTGCCAGAGCAGGACTATGTGTATCCATACGTGACTACAATTCTGGCGGATGGGGTGGCGGTGCTTGATCTGGATAGCCTGCTGACTGATCCACGCTTATATATTGATGAGGAGCCACGTTGATGATGTTGAGCATGACACAACGGTATGTGCTGTGTGGCGCGGTGCTTTGGCTGACCTTAGTACTTACGATTGGCAACATCAACGTACTGCGCGCAGGGTTATCACTATTATTCATCCTGGTTCCACTGGCGACGGAACGTTACTTGAACGGCAAAACACAACTTGGCGGGGTAGTCGGTAGCTTTGGCGTGGCGCTATTGGTGGCGATTTCTCGTATTGACCATGAAGTCGGGTGGTATATGCTGTGTGTCGCTATGCCGTTGTTGGTATTGGCTATCACGGCGTCGAATGATGTTCCAACAAACGAAAAATTGTGGGGCGTTTCGGCGCTCTTGGTTCTGCCTATTGTGACATATGCGGTAGGTGGTATTGTTGTTGCCGATGATATTGTGCTGCTGCCATTTTTGTTCTGGCTGGCAGGGGTTGCCGTGAATTTGCCAGCTCTTATAACCGATACTGTACCTGTTGGTGGCGATCAAAGCAAAAAAACGCCTGTATCACTGGAACGGTCTACTGCTCGCCAGCCGACTACAGAAGCATCAGGACAGCAGGCCTCAATGACACTGGCCCCTATTCAGCTTGCTTCGGCTGTAACACAAGAACAGCGTGAGGAGATTCAACAACATGCCGAAACGGTACGCACTGTTTTACAACAGCAGGTTGAAGCAACCGCTGAACAGTCGGTATTGATCGATCAAACACTGTCTTTACAGAAAACATTGGTAGATGGCTTGGACAGTATTCAACAACGTCTGTCGAACACGGAAAACGCTCTGCAGCAGAGCGTTCTTCAACTTGAGGACGGACAAAGCACCGCGCAGGTAGCGATGACAGAAATACAGAGTAGCCAGCAAGCAGTGATTGAGGTGGGGGAATCTATCACACAACTTGCCAGCGACCTAAAACGGGCGGGTGATATTGTGATGTCGGTTTCTGATATTTCAACGCAGTCGAATTTCCTGGCGCTCAACGCACAGATTGAAGCAGCACGTGCAGGTGAGCATGGACGCGGGTTTTCCATTGTGGCCGATGAAGTACGTGATCTTGCGGATCAGTCGCGGCAGGCTACGCAGTCAATGAAAACAATATTGCGGTCGATTCATGGTGCGTCGGCGCGAGCGCTTTCCATCACTGAAACCACCACGGGCAGTGTAAATGCAGGGGTTCGTCAGGCTGAACACCTCAAAAGCACCGTTGCCAGTATCGAAATGACCATGCAGGACACTAACACTGAGGTCACTACAATGGCGGAAGACATCGCGCGTTATCAACAACAAACGACACAGATGTTGCAGACGTTTCGGCGCTTAAACCAGAGCGTTATGCAAAGCCAGGCGTCTATTTTGATGGCACAAAACCTTTCTGAAAACATCCAACGGCTTATTCTACAAGTGCAGGCGGAATAGTACACCATGCAAACAGACACCCGTGCGATTCTGGTCCTCATTGCGGCAATACCTGTTGTCATTAGCGCCGTTTTGATTGCGCTATTTGGTGAAGAACTCAGCACTTCATTACGGAACGAAATCATCGGACTGTTGCTTGTTGTTGGTGGCCTCAGTGCCGTCGTGACGTGGTTTTTGGCCGACAGCTTGCCGTTGTTCATCAATCCCCAGCAGTATGACGAAGCGGTTGATGTGCAACTTGCAACCTTTCTGTCACGTCTAGAAAATCGACGCTATACGGACACTATCGACCTGTCCCCACAACAGGCCGCCCGGTTTCCAACGCTTGCTCGGTTGAACAAATCCCTTAACACGTTACTGGCAGATATTCAGACTGTTTATGAACAAATCTTGCCATTAGCCGATACAGTGGCCGAAAAATCTAACGTCATTTTGAACGCGACCAATGAGCAAATTGGTACCACCAGCGATCAGGACGCCAGCGTAATGCAAACCAGCAGCACCGTGCAAGAAGTACGTGCTACTGTCACTGAAACGGCGGAACGCGCAGCGGCAGTGGCGGAAATGGCGCAAACGTCGGTGAATGTCTCCAAAGCTGGTCAGCAAGCAGTGACCGATGCGATTGATGGAATGAACCTCATTCGGCGGCGGGTGGAAAGCATCGCTGACAATATCCTCGTTTTGTCCGAGCATACACAGCAGATTGGTGAGATCATTGCCACCGTATCTGCATTGGCAGACCAATCAAAACTTCTGGCGTTGAATGCGTCTGTGGAGGCGGCGCGTGCAGGCGAAGAAGGAAAAGGATTTGCGGTGGTGGCGATGGAGGTTCGTAATCTGGCCGAACAAAGCCGAGATGCAACCAATCAGGTGCGCGACTTGCTCAGCGAGATTCAACAAGCAACCAACAGTGCTGTTATGGTGACGGAAGAAGGAACCAAGGGTGTTGATGCGGGGGTGGGGTTGGTCAATCGTGCTGGTGACAGCATCCGCGAGTTGTCTGAAACGATTGAAGAAGCCGCCTATGCCGCTGTGCAAATTGCCGCCAGCACACGTCAACAGACCGTAGGTATGGATCAACTGGCGACGGCAATGAACAATATCCGACAAGCAACCGCATCGACCACATCATCCACGATGTCAGTCGAACGGGCCGCCCGTGAACTCAATACGATTTCACGCAATTTGAGCGAACTTGTAGAGCCTTTTCGGGAGACCCGCAATGGTGCAACCCCATAGTGAGCAAAGCGAGAGTGCGCAGCGTTCTGGCTGGGCTTCGTATTCTGGTGAAGCCTGGGAAACCCGCAAACCAGTTCACTGGCTGGAAGACTGGCCGTTCTGGCGAGACGTGTTAGCGCGACATACCGCACCAAAGTCCACAGTGCTTGAATTGGCATGTGGGAATGGTCGTATAACGTGTCAAATTGCGGCTGAGGGCTACGCAGTCGTCGCTATAGACCTGAACCCACATTTTTTGAGTCGGGCGCAACGTCACCTGACCGAGAGTAGTGTTTTTGAACGTGTTGAACTTTATCTTGCTGATGTCGTGCAGCTTGATCTCAGCCGTCAATTTGACATTTGTGTGATGATTGACTGGGCATTCCCTGCAATTTTGACACAGCGCGATCAGGTTACGTTTTTTCAACGCCTGAATCAACATCTGCGCAAGGGTGGCGTTTTTGCTTTCGACACGATTTTTCCTGCTATTCGTCAACAGGGAATGTCTTTCGATGGTGATATCTTCAGGTGGGAAGACGGCCGTACCTACGATACGCTGCGCCAGATTGAGACACGCTATTCTGGTGACCAGCGTCTCTATTTTCGGCACACGTCGCTCTCCGAAATACGATTGCTGGCGGATGCAACTGGCTTTGAAATTATTGAACGATTTGGCAATTATGACGGGCGTCCGTTGCGTGGCGTGCCGGGTGATAACTTAACACTGGTCATGCGAAAAGTCCTATGAGTGAATTGGACCCTCAATACAAGAAGTTGCTGGCATTGTTCCAAATCGAAGCGGCCGAGCATCTGGAAAAAATGAACCAGATACTATTGCAGCTTGAAGCAGACGCAGCAACCGTTCCGCCGAAAACCGCAGTCGATGAACTTTTTCGGGCTGCACACAGCTTAAAAGGTGCAGCGCGTACCGTTCAGGCAAGTCAGATTGAGCAAGTTGCTCATGCGATTGAATCTGCGTTTAATGCGGTTCGCCAGAGGACACTTGAGCTGGTGCCAGATGTAGCCGATGTACTCTATGATGGACTCGACGCAGTTCAGGTGCTATTGAATGGCGACAGTGTTGATACACAAGCCGTGAGTAATGCTATTCAGCAATTGCTCGGCGTGGGTGCAACAGACCAACCTGCGCAGACGACAACAGAAACACACGAGTCTGCAACGTTGATAGCTACAGCGTCGGATTCAGAACCACCGTCAACCGCAACAACGCCGGGTGTGGAGAACATGCTACGCACAGCAACCGACGCTAGCTACGACGCAACAATTCGTGTCCCGATTTCACGTGTTGACGCCCTGATGACGGATGTCAGCAATATACTGGTCTCACGGATGAACATTGAGCAGCGTGCCGAGGAACTGTCGCTATTGCGGCGGCAATATCAGCAGTGGCAGCAACGCTGGCGGCGTTTTCACACACACTATATTCGCCTGCTACGGAGTAGTGAGCAAGACAAGCAGTACCTATTGCCAGACGAACACGACGATATGCCAGATGATGTCACGCCGCTGTTAGGATTTCTGCAAGAGACCCAACAATTTATGCGTAAGGCAGGGCGGGCATTAGTCAATGCGGAGCGAGCCTTGCACGATGATAGTCTTAACCTCGGCTTGACTACAGACGCCCTACAGCGTAATGTTCGAAATGTCCGACTATTGCCCTTCGAAACCATTTTAAGCGGCTTACAACGCACTGTGCGTGATCTGGCACGTGATTTAGATAAAGAAGTCTTGTTGCAGGTGGTTGGGACACGGGTCGAACTGGATAAACAAGTGTTAGAAGCTCTCAAGGATCCCTTGATGCATATCCTACGCAATGCGGTAGATCATGGTATTGAGCCAGCAACGGAGCGGGTTACAGCAGGTAAAACAGCACAGGGGGTAATTTTGATTTCGCTGTTCCAACGCGGCAATAAAGTCCACATACTGGTTAATGACGATGGGCGGGGTATTGACGTCGCGCGGGTGCAACAGCGTGCGCAGGCGATTGGTCTGCTTGATAACGCGGAGCCTGAACAACTCAGCGAAGCAGACATGATGGACTTATTGCTGCAACCGGGCATGAGTACCAGCACCGAAGTCAGCGTCGTTTCTGGGCGTGGGGTCGGGTTGGATGTCGTGCGCCAGCATATCGAAGCCTTGCAAGGAAATATCCAAATCCAGAGTACACGCGGCGTTGGCAGCACATTTGAAATCATCGTACCTGTATCGCTCAGTACGATGCACTGTATGTTAACGCGGGTTGGTAGTGAACTTTATGCTATTCCTACCAGTGTTGTGGTACGTGTGCTGAGGTTTGGAGAGCTGGAACGGTTCACTGTACAGGGGATGCTGATGGCGTCTGTTGATAACCGTCCTGTACCTGTGGTATCGCTTGCAGACATCCTTGAACGTCCACAAAACAACCCGGAAGCCAAAGACGATATGCTGGTCGTCGTCATCAATGCCGCTGATCAATTGCAAGCCTTTCTGGTCAACGATATTATCTCTGAACAGGAGATGGTTCTGCGCCAACTCAATCATGAATTGATCCGTGTTCGCAACGTCAGCGGGGCAACGTTGCTAGCAGATGGACGTGTTGTATTGATCTTGAATCCGAATGATCTGGTAAAGAGCGCCATCACACGCCATATGTCACTTTCGAGTGAGCGTGACCGACCTACCTCAGCATCGGTTGCAACCACTGCAACACCACGCATTCTGGTGGTTGATGACAGTATCACGACACGCACGTTGCAAAAAAATATTCTTGAGGCGGCTGGTTATGAAGTCATCACGGCAACGCATGGTGTTGAAGCGCTTGATGCGCTTGCAAATCATAAGGTAAATCTGGTATTAAGTGATGTTGAAATGCCGCTGATGAACGGATTTGAATTGACCGAACGTGTGCGGCAAGAATCGACATGGCAACAGTTGCCCGTTATCCTTGTAACGTCGCTAGACACTGACGAGCATCGTGCGCGGGGGATGCGAGCTGGAGCAGATGCTTATATCCCGAAAGGTGTTTTTGACCAGAATAAACTGCTTGAAACAATCAGGCGTCTCTTGTAGGTGCTAAACATTTGTTCTATAATAAAAGACTTCAAAATTAACAAAGGAAACAACAGGCATGTATCAGCAAATCACGATCATTGGGAACGTTGGTCAAGACCCAGAAATGCGCTATACGGCGAGCGGTGCCGGTGTATGTTCGTTTAGCGTGGCGGTAAATAAAACATGGACAGATCGTAACACTAACGAGAAACGTGAGAAGACAACCTGGTTTCGCATTTCGGCATGGCGTCAACTCGGTGAAACGTGCAGCACCTATGTCCGCAAAGGTATGATGGTCATGGTGACCGGTGAAGTTGAATCCAATGCTTACACCAGTCGAGATGGGCAGGCACGTGCGTCTCTGGATGTAACGGCGCGTGATGTCCGTTTCTTGAGCCGTTCAGATGAAGGTGGTGGTGGTCGGAGCTACAGTGATAGTGGGAGTGGCAGCAGCGACTATCAGCAGGAATATACTGAAGACGATATCCCGTTTTAGCGAACGGGTGTCACTGTGCGTTGGCGTGCCAAACACAAAAAGCGCCTTATCCAACAAGCTATGTTAGATAGGGCGCTCATGTACAAGCAGGCGATCGGAATCAGGCATCGGGTTTTTCAGATTTTGAAGCCGTTTTTGCACGCACCAGGAAAATCGGACAGTCAGCAGCCCGCAACATGCTCTCCGCAACACTACCAAACACCCAGCGGCTGAATCCACTGCGGCCATGCGTGGCCATCACGATCAGGTCAATGCTCTGGAAGTTGCTATAATCTAGCAGGCTTTCGACAACATTGCCTTCAATGACTTTTGTGTGCAGCCGTGTTCCGAAATCGTCATGAAGTCTTGCCGAAATACTGTTGAGGTATTTGTAGGCTTCGTTCATGGCGGTCTCGCGAAATTCTTCGTTGTACTGGTAGCTGATGTCATAGGGCACCGCGACGGCGATAGGTGTCATGACGACCTGCACAAGGAAGAGATCGCTGTTGAAGGCGTTGGCTAATTTAATCGCGTGGTCGAGGGCTTTTTCTGCAAAGTCGGAGCCGTCGAGTGGGACCAGAATCTTCTCGTACATGTGCATCCTCCTTTTTATTTTGTTATGTGTTTGTCGCTGACAAGCGGTTTTGTAGCGCGCGCAGCAGGTCCGTGACCGTCAGTACACCAACCACTTTCTGCTCAGCGTCAACAACAGGTAAACCGCTAAAGCGTCCTTTTAATATTAAGTCAATAGCTGTTGTCAGTTCAACATCTGGATGTGTGTATGCTGGCTGCGCCGTCATGCAGTTTTCCACCAGAAACTCATTCAGCAGAAAGTCATCTTGCCAGCGTTCGCGCAGCACATACGGCGAATTCATCGCCAGGCGTAAGTCACGGTCTGTAATAATCCCGACCAGGCGACTTTGCTCGTCTACAACAGGCAGACGCCGAAAATTCTTGCCCATTCGGGTGAGCGCAGTCTGCAATGTGTCGGTGGGCAGTATGGTGACAGGATTGCTTGACATGACGTCTTTGACATGCATTATTGATCTCTTTCTTGTACCGCTTCTACTTTTAACTATGCGTTAAATTATACCGCTTCTGAAGTGATATGTTTCGTCTTTCATGGTGACATGCAATCAAAAAGCCCGAACCCGCTATCGGGAACAGGCTTCGCGAATTGATTGCCGTATGTTGTAAGCGTGTTTCGTTATGCCTGTGGGCTTTCTACCCGAACCTGAATGCGGTCGAGTTCAGCGCGTAGTTGTTGGGCGGTGTCTGCAAGTTTAATCAGAGAGGCCCGCTGTTCCTGATAGCTGTTAGCCAGAACATCTAGCCGACTAAACACAGGCGACAGGATTTCTTCACCGTATTGCAGCAACCGTGTGCGCTCACGTTCAGTCATGTCTTCAAGGGCCTGACGATAACTCTTGCTGAGGGTGTCCAGACGTTCGTCAAGCTGGTGATAGGCATCCTGTCGCATTTTGCGACTATAGAGCAACGCACCAACAGCACCGCCCCCAACCAGCACCGGCCCGGCTACCAATGCACCAATGACGCCAATGGCTGTCGCAGTAACAGGCCCGGCAGCCGCGACACCAACTGCGACTGCAACAATCCCGGCGATAACACCGACGATGCTAGTCGTAAAGCGTGAGAGGTTGTTGGCGAAAGTATCGCGCAGGCTCTCGGCGAGGTTGTTTTCATGGTATGTTTTGAGCTGAGCGTCGGCAATTGCGATGGCGTCTTGCAGTGCATCCCGTTGGGCGGCGTAGCTTCTGGCGTCGGGCGCACCAATTTCCTGTTCCATTAATGCCTGGATTTTATTGAGGCGTTCGATAATATTGCGCCAGTAGCGGCGGCTACTGTCTACCACAGCATTCACATAGTCTTCGGAGATGTCGCTGATTTTGGAAATTGCGTTGCCGATGACTTCTTCTTCGAATTTACGCCGAATGTCGTCACGGTCCGGGGCACGAAAGCCTTTGCCCAACGTCAGATTGTCTGCAATAAACGTTTTGCCGCGCTCACGAAGCTGGTCAAAAACCCGATTGAGTTCAGTCATCGTGGTATCTAGCCGACCAGAAAGCCCCTTTGCTTGACTTTCTAGTTCCTCACGAAGCTGGGTGGCATAGGCTTTGTCTGCACCCGTGACCTGAATATAGTCGTCGGCGCTGCTGCGGTATTTTGTGATCACGCTGTCGGCAAAATCTAGTTGCGAGATCAGCTTTTGCTTGGCAGGTGGCACACGCTCAAAAATCTGTTGCAAGTAGGCTTTGACGTCAGACATGCCGCTTTCGTCTTCACTGGCACGTGAAAACAACCCGCCAGGGCGCTTCGCCTGCGTTGCTTTCTTTGCGGAAATCGGAAAGATGGGCGGCTCAATATCAACCATCTCTGCCATCTGTTGTTTGACAAAGGTGACGACCTCGCTGCGTTCGTCTTTGTCTAGCAGGTCCATCTGATTCAAGACCAGAATGATCTTTTTGCCATAGTTGCGAGCGAGTTCCAGGTACAATTTCTCGGTTTGTGCAAAGGCTTTCTTTGCCGAAAATAGAAACAGAACCAGATCACTGCGGCTCAGGAAGCGTTTGGCAATGCGCTCATGCTTTGCAAAGACAGAACCCGTCCCCGGTGTATCGACAATGACAACGCCGGGTGTCCCGGTATTGGGATGCTGCCATTCACGCACGGCATCATGCTCTTTGATTTCAGGGGGGGTATTTTTATCGCCGTGGCGGATAAGCTCAATATACTCAGTCGTCGGTGTGATACCCGTTGGTAGCAACTGGTCGCCGAGCAAGGCATTCACAAAGGTCGATTTACCGGCGTTAAATTCGCCAACGATCACAACGAGAAAGAACATATCGCGTAGATCAGCCGCGTTTTGTTTCAGTCGGTCGCGGTCTTCTTTCGCCTCATCACCTTGCCTGGCGATTTCTTCAGCGAGGTCAAAAAGAAGTTGAACTTCACGTTCACGAATATCTGCAATTGGGCCTTCAAGTACGATGCTTGTCATACTCAGTCCTTTACCAAGCCGGAAAGTTTATGTTGTAGGCCAATAACGCGCTGTTCATGCTGTTCAAGGTCGGTCTTTAGCGTATCGCTTTGCTCAATTTGCGTCGAAATAAGCCGCGTAAAGGGTGCAGCAACATCCTGACGAAGTTGTGAACCATATTCAATTTGTTGTTCAACAGCGCGTCCTAGTTTAGATTCATATTGACGCCGGAGGTCTTGCAGGCGGCGTCGGTAGCGGTATTTAATGAATGTTCCACGTAGCGGCAGCAATGCAAGCCCAACGATGAACAGCGCCACGATCAGAATAAGATTCAATGCATTGTTGTTGGCACCTAGAATTGTCCCGGTAAGGACCAGCAACGCCAAAACAACCGTGATGAACATCCAGACAGACATTGCGATCATAACCGAACGCAGCGCACGGTCGATGTTTTTGGTTTCAAAGGTGCCCGCTTTGGTGATGATATCTTCCAGGTCGCCGCGAATAGTGCGGAGTGCTTTTCGGTCATAGCTCATGGGTGAGCGTACGTTGCCGATGATTTTGCTCTGTAGGTTCTCAGGCAGGCGTTTCATCTGCTGGCGCGTGTAGTCAACCATTTGATCGACCTCTTCCTGGTCACGACCTTCAAGCGCCGGGCCAATTTTATTGGTGATTTCTGGCACACGCTGAATTGTCTCACGGACTTCATAGCGCATGAACGCTTCTTCAGCCTGTGTGCGTCGGCGGAAGCGGCGCATTAGGGCACCCAGCCCGACCAGTTCAAAAGCACCGCCTAGCGATTGACCGAGCGCCCGTTGAATCTGGAATAGATCATCAACGGCGTTTTCACCGCCTTCAATTGCCTTTTCCCATTCATGGTGAATATCAGCTTGCAGTTTGGCGACAATACGGCGACGATCTTTTTCAGAGGCTGCAATTTGGGCGTTGAGGTTTTCGAGCGTTTTGCGATGGTCGCTGAGGGTAGACTGCGTAGCGCGGACATATTCAAGCGCTGCTGTTGTGACATTACGTGCGACCTGCATCGGGGTTTCTAGCTTCTGAATTACACGTTGTTCATCATCCAACGTTTCAAAGAGGTATTCTTCCAGGTCAGCAAAGCCGCTTTCATCCCAGACGATCTCGTCGCGCACACTGCCTGCGTATGCAGTGAGGGCTTGCTTTGCAGACACCAGCCAGATGGTGGGTTTCATGCCGAGGTGAAGCCGGGCCTGTTCTTCGACAAAGGCGCGAATAGTCTCGCGGTCTGGGGCATCCAGCACATCCACCTGATTGACAATGATCATCATCCGCTTGCCATAGGCTTTGAGCGATTGCATGAATTTCAAATCGTTGGCGGTAAGCACCTGTGTCGCAATCATTACCAGCCACAGAATGTCGGCACGGTGCAAAAACTTGCGGGTGAGTTCGTCGTGTTGCTCAAACACAGATTCCAGACCGGGGGTGTCTACCAGGCTCAGCCGCTCTAGCACTTCGGAGGGGTGGAAGACGGTTGTGGTAGAACCAGTCCGGCTTTCGCGGCTGCTTTCACCGTGCCGCAAAATGGAGACGTGATCGGTTGTAGGCGTCGGGCCGACTTGCAACGCTTTTTCACCAAGCAGGGCATTAATCACGCTGGACTTACCTGAACTGAAAGGCCCAACCAGCGTCAGCAAGAAGGGATGGTCGGCATGAAAAATGGCGTCGCGAAGACGTTCGAGGTGTTGATTGTCCAGGTTATCAACAGTGGTCAATGTTTCAAGTAGCGCATTCAGTGTTTCGTATTGTTGACGACGTAAATCTGCATACTGCGCTAGCTTTTTGCTCTCACGGCGACTGACCTGGCGCGATTTAGCGGTCGCTGCTGCTGTTGCCGCTGGCGCATTGGATAGGTCATTGCTGGCTGTAGTGTTGGGAGCAGTCGTGTTTGGCGTTGATGTATCATTCGTGCTATCAGCGGGGCGAGATGGATGATCGTCCAAGAATTTATGTCCCGTAGCTTGAAGATTATCGTGCTAAGAATAGTAGCACGCCGATAGGGTGCATACAATGGTGATACGCATCTCCAGTACGGAAAGTTGCACGTATCGGAGTCGAGAAACGTTGCAAATTTCGCTATAATCGTATACCAAAATAGACCGATACTCATTAACATCGTGAGTAATTTTACTCAAAGTAGCACAACAAGGAGAAAAAAACATGTCGAAACGTGCAGGAAGCAAAGCTGCAAAAGCAAAACAGCAACAGCAGCAACGCATTTTGCTGATCGTAGGAGGAGCCGTTGCTGCCGTGGTTATTGTGGCTGCAATCGTTTTGTTGACGAGCCCGGCTGGTGCAGAACTTCCAGATGGTGTTGAAACAAAATATGAGGGGCTTCAACAGACACAAACCGCCGAAGGCTACCCCATGCTTGGCGACCCTGACGCCCCCATTCTGGTTCAGGATTTTTCGAGCTATACCTGTCCAGCTTGCAAAACCTGGCATGAGACTATTGATGAGGATGTAATCCCGTTTGTTGCAGACGGGGATGTGCGCTTTGTAGCAGTTCCCTTCGACCGTCAGGGTGAAGATGAGACAGCGATGGTGCGGGCGTCGTTGTGCGCAATGGAACAAGACATGTATTTTGAAATGTCGGCTGTGTTGTATCACTGGCAGGGTCTGGTCGGGTACTCCAATGATCGCGCCGAGTCTGCGGCGGATGAACTGGGTATGGATGTTGACGAGTTTACCGATTGTATCAATTCTAATCGGGCAAACGGTTTAATTGCGCAGGCGCGTCAGGACTTTGTGGATCGCGGCTTTACAGGAACGCCAACGGTACTTGTCAATCGAGACGAAGTAGCACCCTCGCGCGTTGTTGCTGAAATTGAAAGTCTGCTGACTGCACTTGAAGCACAGGACGAAGCTGACAATATCGAAGCCGAGGATAACTAGTCGTATGTTTATCGTTGACGCCCATCAGGACATCGCATACAACCATTTCGAACACGGCCGTGATTTTCTGCGCTCGGCCCATGAAACCCGACATCGGGAGGCACAGCAAGCGACAACACCAGACTATCGCGGTACTGCGATGCTCGGTTTTGAAGATGCGTTGCGTGGTCGGGTGGGCGTCATTTTTGGCACACTGTATGTTGACCCGGCGTGGTCGCCTTTTGCAGGAACTATCACCTATGAAACCCCTGAAGAAGCATATAATCATGCCATGAACCAGCTCGGTTACTATGAAAAGCTCAACCAGCGCGAATCGCGCATTCGGATGCTTTATGCACAGCCTGACCTCGAACACATCGTGAGTGCTTATGGACATGATGAAGAAGACAAGCGCGAACTTGGTATTCTCATCGCAATGGAGGGGGCTGATCCAATTGTTGAGCCAGAACAGGTTTATGCGTGGCATGAACGCGGGTTGCGAAGTGTAGGGCTCGCGTGGTCACAGACGCGCTACTCTGGCGGTACAGGGCGTCCGGGCCCACTGACAGACCCTGGGGTTGCATTGCTTGAACACATGCAAACACTCAATATGATCCTTGATCTCTCACATATGGCTGACGAGGCATGTTTCCAGGCCCTGGAAACCTACGAAGGCCCAGTCATCGCTAGCCATAGCAATCCGCGTCATTTTCGTGACAGCCAACGCCTTATTCCAGACGACATCATCCGATTGATCGCTGAACGTGACGGGGTGGTCGGTTTGGTACCCTTTAATCTATTTATGCGCCCGGACTGGTCACGTGGGGACAAAAAAGCTGCCTGCACCATTGATGATTACGTCAACATGATTGAATACGTGTGTGAGGTGGTAGGCAGTACCAACCACGTTGGGTTTGGCACTGACTGGGACGGTGGCTTTGGTGCTGAAGCAGTACCAGAACCATTTGACACAATCGCAGATTTGCAACTGGTTACTGAGCATTTGCGGGCGCGTGGATTTTCTACACAAGACATCGATGCGATTACACATCAGAACTTTTTGCGCATTGTGCGAAAGGCGTTGCCAGCGTGAATCTGGATGATCGTACACAACGCGAAGAACGCGAACGTTATGCACAGTTAACGATTCTGGTGGGGTCGCTTGGGCTGGTATTGACACTAATCGGGTTGTTCCCCTCAATTACTGGCGTAGCGGTTCAGTCAGGGATTGGGCTGCTACAGATCATGGTGATTCTCTCAGGTCTAACGCTATTGATTATCGGTGCGTTGATTTTTGTAAAAATCAGCTTTTACCCGTTTATCACAACTAATCTGGCTCAGGATATCGCGATTCGGCTGAGCCTGACGGGGCTTTTGATGACCGCTGCAACGGGTCTGGCTGATTTGCTTGGTTATGGTACCCATTCTCCAAATGACGAAAGCAACCTGCCGCAGGTGGGGGAATGGCAGGCTGCCGGGATGGTGATAGGCTTTGTGATTGCGTCAGTTGGTGTCCTGGTTTTTGCGCTGATGGGCCCGTCTGAAAACGATGAAATTCCCTGAGCATACTACCTTTATCAAGCCGTAGACCGATCAGCAGCATTAGCCTGTTCAAGCGCTGTAATTATCTCGTCGTTAGTGGGGTAACCGCGTTTGAAAAAAGCAATTTTACCTTCTTTGTCAATAGCGATCACCGTTCGTTTCACAACGAATCCCATTAACATAACTGAATCATACGACTGTGCAATTTGACGATTTTCGTCAACGATCAGGTCAAAAGGAAAGCCATTCTTGTCAATAAAGCGCTGGTGGCTTTCAGCGTCAGCCGGGTTGACGCCAAATACCTCTGTATCGGTGTTCTGAAAGCGTGGGAAGTCGTCACGAAAAGCGCAGAGTTGACGTGTGCAACTTGCGGTTTCATCACCGGGATACATAACGAGTACGACATTTTTCTGGCCTTTAAAGTCTGAGAGTTTTACTTCGCGCCCGCTGTTGGTAGTGGCGCTGAAATCCGGTGCATCCTGTCCTACTTCGATTGCCGGCATTCTGGCAACTATCCTTTAGGTTAGCGATTCACTTGTCATCACTATTCATTATCAAGAAAGTTAATAAGAATTGTGTTAAATTCTTGCACAGATTCATGCATGGGAAGGTGACCAACTCCCGGAATCTGCTGTAGTTGTGCATCATTAATCTCGTTCAGTATACCATCTGCGGCGTCGGGAGGAGCCCAACCATCTTCAGTGCCCCAGATGAGTAAGGTGGGTTGCATGATTGTTTCTAGCGGGGCTGGGAGTTGATTGAGGTGGCTATCACGGATAACGCCAATGGCGGTGAATGCCCAGTCTTCAGTTTGCATCAGGCGTGCGTAGTCGTCAATAAGCTGGGAATCAACGACATCATCAACTTTGGTGGCGCTTCGTAACTGTTCGCCAACGGCGGCAGGACTAACCAGGCGCACACCAACACGAATCCAGCGTTCGACAAAAAATAGGTTCAGCACGGATTCTGGAACTTGAGGGGGCTCCCATGTGATAAGGGTCGGTGCAACCAATGTAAGCGATGCGACGCGCTGGGGGTGTGCCTGAGCAACATATGCAGCAATGTTCGCGCCATAAGCGTGCCCCACGAGATGAGCCTGTGCAATATTTTGTGCATCCATGAAGGCATAAACCAGGTCAGCAGCATGGGGGTGGCTGAAATCGAGCTGTAACCCTTTTTCGGATAGTCCATAGCCCGGCAAATCAAGTACATAAGTGTCATAACCAGCGGCGCTCAAAGCTGACAGCGTATCCTGCCATGTCAACGTCGAGCCGGCCTGCCCGTGAATTAGAATCACGGCTTCACCGGATGCCGAAGCATGTTGATAATACAGGTCAACATCTTTCAACGTAACAAATACGCCGTTCCTGTCACTCAATTGACTGACAGGAACAGCTTCCGGACCACCAAGCGGTAACAGAAATGGCAAGGCGAGTACTACAAAGAGTACAATACTGATGGAAGTAGCGCTAATTAGTAACCACCTCTGGCGGCGTGATAGCTGCGGCAAACGCTCATCTCGAAAGCGTTGCCAGCGTTGTTGTGGCGTTAGATCGGAAAGTTGTTGATGTGTGGTCATGGTTGCTTGTGGTGGCTAAGGAGTAAATTTTGGTTTTTAGGATTGCGATTTGTCCCAATGCGTTTCGCGGCAGTTTAACCGCGTTTGAGGCAGCCAAAATCATTGCTGATGGCCTGCATCAAAGTCAGTTTCACTGTAGCACATTATTGCTGCCCCTGGCAGACGGAGGTGACGGTACGCTTGATGTTTGGCGAACTGTTACGGATGCCGACCTGATTACCTGTCAGGCACATGACCCATTGCATCGTCTCATCACAGCACAATACGGGCGCAAAGATGACGTTGCTTTAATCGAAATGGCTCGTGCATCGGGCATTGAACTGCTTGCCCCGACCGAGCATGATCCTCTGCAAACCAGCACTATCGGCACGGGTGAACTCATCGCTCACGCAGCGTCACAGGGCGCACAGCATATCCTTGTTGGGGTTGGGGGCAGCGCAACTGTGGACGGGGGCACAGGCGCACTACACGCTTTGGGGGTGAGATTCTACAACGACGCGGGAGTGCAGCTTGTTCCTCAAGGCGGAAATTTGCACGAGATTGCAAGCATAGACGTTGAAATTGCGATAAAGCGTCTGGCAGATGTACGCATGACGGTACTGTGTGATGTGGAAAATCCATTGCTCGGTGTAAATGGGGCCGCACCTGTATTCGCACCACAAAAAGGCGCTACTGCGGACACCGTTCAGCAGCTTGAGGATAACCTTGCACACTTAGCCAATATGCTGCATGCGGCAACAGGGACAAGGGTTCACGATATGCCACGCGGGGGAGCTGCTGGGGGTCTGGCGGCGGGATTAGTCGCTGTATTTGGTGCGGAAGCAAGCTCTGGTGCGAAATATCTGATTCAGGCGGGGAATTATGCCGAAACCTTAAAAGATGAAGCGATTGACCTTGTTATCACAGGCGAGGGTAAACTGGACACGCAAACCATCGCAGGCAAAGCAGTCCAATTGATTGCACGCACAGCCGCTGCTTTAGAGATTCCGACGGTTGCCTTTGCGGGAACGATGGCGCTTGCTGCACACGCATTCGCACAATTGCCAGTCCAGGCCGCGTATAGTATTGTACAAAGGCCCTGTACACTTGAGGACGCACTTGCAAATGCCAGTGACTGGTTGCGACTGTCCGCAATTAATCTGGGCAATTTGCTTTCACTAGAGGTAAAACAGAAATGAAACACCATGAGCATTAAACCTGACCACTGGATTCGCAAAATGTCTACGCAACATGCCATGATTGAGCCCTTTGTAGAGGGGCAAGTGCGGCAAGGTGTTGTGAGCTTTGGGTTATCAAGTTATGGTTACGATATTCGTATTGCAGATGAATACAAGGTCTTTACCAACGTCAATAGCACGATTATTGACCCAAAACAGTTTGATCCAGACTCCTTTGTAGACCATAGTGGCGAGACATGCATTATCCCACCGAATTCTTTTGCGCTGGCGCGAACGGTTGAGTATTTTCGCATTCCACGGAACGTACTGGCTGTTTGCGTAGGAAAAAGCACCTATGCGCGCTGTGGGTTGATTGTCAACGTGACCCCGCTAGAACCTGAATGGGAGGGGTATTTGACGCTCGAAATCAGCAACACGACACCGTTGCCAGCACGAGTTTACTCCAATGAAGGTATCGCGCAGCTCCTCTTTTTTGAAAGTGACGAGTCGTGTGAAACGTCATATGCTGACCGTAAGGGCAAGTATCAGAATCAACAGGGCGTGACACCACCGCGCCTCTAGAGGGGGATATTGTGCAAGATCAGATTGATAGATTGAAACAACAGGCTGCTGTTGCTGCTGCTGATATGGTTGAGCCGGGGATGGTTGTTGGACTCGGGCATGGTTCAACTGCTATACATGCAGTTCGACGCATTGCCGAGCGCATTCGGCAGGGTGAATTGCCTGATGTGGTCGGGATTCCAGCCTCATTACAGATCGAAGCTGAAGCGCGCGCATTGGGCATTCCACTAACTGACTTCTCGCTGCACCCGGTGATTGATGTCACCATTGACGGGGCGGACGAAATTGACTCGGCATTGAATCTAATTAAGGGCGGTGGTGGCGCGCTATTACGCGAAAAGATACTTGCTCAGGCGAGCCAGCGTGTGATTATCGTTGCGCATGATGCAAAACAGTCACCTGTGCTGGGAATGAATTTCGCTCTGCCGATAGAGGTTGTACCCTTCGGGTGGCCGTCAAAGGTGGAAAGCATTAAGGCGATGGGCGCAAGGATTAAGCTACGATTGCGCGGGGGTGAGGTTCCATTTACCACAGATCAGGGCAACTATATTCTCGACTGTAAATTTGACGACGGTCTAAAAGACCCACAGCAGGTTGCTACCATACTTGACGAACTTGCGACCGTGGTCGAACATGGGTTGTTTTTGGGGTTGGCGACTGATGTCCTTGTGGCAAGCCAGTCTGGCATCAGTCACCTGAAACGGGAGTCTATTTAATTTCTGCGCCTACTTGTGTCTCAACAAGACGACACCCAATTGTAGAGGCGATAATGTAAGCGGCGCGTTCTGCCCAAACACGCGCAGTCTCACGTGCTTCCTGATCTTCCTCAAGTTTGCGGTAGTAGGTGACATTGTCTGTATAGTTAAGGCGTTCTGTATTGCCTTTCGTGGCGCGAGTACGGGTGAGTTCACTACTTGTCTGGTGCGTGGTCGCTGCCAGCAAAATGCTCTCATTAGGGATCGTCAGATATACATGCCACTCAAAGGTCACTGTACTCTGCTCAGTTAACATGTTGTCATCTGTGTCGTCGGCGGCCATCGTGGAGTCATAACGCACAATGTAGCGGAACTCGACGTTGCGAACCATCTTGAACGGGATTTCGCGCCCTCGCGCACCACCCAGAAAGGCCCCAAGCAAGCCCGTGGGTGGGAACATCTTAATGGTCTCGCGACGAGTATCGATTTCGATATTGTGATAAGGTGGGGAATCTTTGACAGCCGAGGCCGCATTTTTGCCGACCTTAAGCGCAATACCATTGTTGTCACGTTCCTCTAGCTTCATGTCCAGGTGGTCACCGGGGTAGACCATCTTGGAAGCACGAAATTCGACGGTGTCGCGGTCAATGTCTTGACGGTCATGGTGTTCCAACGGGCCGGTGTGCGCCACATTTGGCATCTTCTTTACCCCAAAGATTTTCAGCGGGCAACCAACAAATTCCGCGAGAATACGACCAGCTTCTTGCGCTTCAGCAGCGTAGCGAGTATTGGGCGCTTTGTTCCAGGAGCAAAGTTGTACCCAGCGGGGCTTCTTTTCTGGGTCATCAGCGACATGTAGCCCAAGCAGCCATTGTAAATCTGTAGACTTGTACCCAACGACGATGGCATGGATATACCCGGTAGACATGGAGTCTCCGGGCAAGCCAACAAGTTCAGCATAGTCACCACGGTATCGCATGACGCCGCTACCGTTTTTTGCCTCAAGGATCAGCGTCGGCATGAAATTGTCCGTGTTTGTGACCAATCGCCAGTTGCCATCGTCAACTTCAATGGTCATGTTTTTAACATCAAATGTCTTCATGATGCTATTCCTCAATGTGTGCTTTACTTGCTGTTAAGGATAGCACACTTTTTCTAGGATTTAACGATTAGCTAAATGTGAGTATAGTAAAGTACAACGTATGTAGCCAACTGAAACCTCATGATGAAAATTGTGGCAGGCTGCATGGAATGCTACACTTAGCTCAACATGTCATATGGTCGGAAGGACAAAGAATGAAGATTCTAATCATTGACGACGAAGAACCAATTCGTGATGCATTGAGCCAGCGTCTATCACGAGAAGGGTATGACGTCATCGTAGCGGCCGATGGCCTGGAAGGGCTTCGTGCTTTCCATGCTGAACGGCCTGATGTAGTCATCATCGATATTGCAATGCCCGAAATGGATGGGTTGACTGTATGCCAGCGCATTCGTGAAGTGGCTGAAACACCTATTATGATGCTCAGCGCCCAGGCAGTTGAAGAAGAAGATATTGTTGAGGGCCTTGAAGCTGGTGCAGATGAATATGTGGTGAAGCCAATTCGAGGGATGGAGTTTGTAGCGCGGGTGCGGGCACTATTGCGCCGTTCGCAGATGGCAGCCGTTGAAGCAGAAAGTGGCTACAACGACGGCTACCTGACCGTGGACTTACAGCGTCGGCAGGTGCATGTAGACGGTGAAAAGCGCCATCTGACACCTACTGAATTCAAGCTATTGGCAGTACTCATTGAGAACGCAGGGCGTGTTGTTCAGCAGCGCGATCTACTAGAACAGGTCTGGGGACGTGAATACGTTGATGATATTTACTATCCGCGTGTTTACGTCAGCCAGTTGCGCCGCAAAATCGAGCCAGAACCGTCTAACCCAACCTACATTCAGACGGAACACCGTGTCGGGTATCGGTTCGAAAAACAAAAACCACAGAAATCGAAATTGACTTAGAGTATAGGTGGCCGCTTGGCTTAGTGGCCACCCTATAACGACAATGATTACCCTTACGACGATCATCCTCTTTTTGAATGCAGTAATGCTGATGCTGGCATTAAGTGCCTTGTTGGTGTTGACGATCTTCTTGCAAGACGATAACCAGCAGCAAAGCCGTCATCTTGCGTTATTTATCGTAGCACTTATTATCTGGTCGATGGGGTCTTTTATCACCCGCACGACCGCACAGGTCGCGACCAATCTGGACCTCACAGCGGCCGGGGTTACAGTCATTGAGATTGGGTTTGGCGCGGTATGTGTCAGTGCGTTTTTTCTGGCGAGTAGCCTTGCACACATAACATCACCAACCGTACGTTTTGCTGCGTGGGTTAGTGCGCTGGTGGCCGTAGCCTATCGGTTCATTTTGTTTGCGCTAGACGTCAATCTCGACTTTGAAATTCATTCTAATGGCACGGTGGACTACAGACTACCAACAATCAATCGTTGGGTTTATTTTGGGTTTGCCGCAGCGACAATAACCATCGCATGGCGTAACGCCAGTAAATTTCGACGTAACTATCTCGGGTGGGCATTCCTGGTGATGGGGGTTGGCCAATTGGCAGCGGTGCTAAGCCCACGGTTACGGATGCTGGGTGTGGCTGAAATAACAACCTCATTGTCGACGCTGTTTATTGCTTATGGTATCGTGCAGACCGAAGTTGTTGACCCATTCTTGCAACAGAAGCGCCAGGTAACCATTGTCCAGGAAGTCGGGGTGGCGGTTACCAATCTTGGTGTAGACAAGGTGCTAGAGGCAATTGCGAAGCGTGCCGCATTGTTGCTAGATGCACGAGGCGGGGCGGTGTACCTCTATGAAGATGGGCGGGTACTCCTTTCTGCTGTATACAATCTCCCCGATGTACATGTTGGTACGCTTCAGATTGACATGGGGCAGGGCACTGTGGGTGAAATCGCGCTAGAACGTCGGCCAATACGCTTGAACAACTATTGGCACGAAATGCATGGCAAGCCACATGAAGGCTTTCCAATTGAGGCAATCGGGGCATTGGCAGGTGTGCCGTTACTGCTGGGGGCTGAGGTGGTTGGGGTACTCATTGTTGCGGAGGGGCGTGACAAAAATGTTTTTGCAACGGAACAGGTCGAGCGCTTGAAATTAATTGCACCACAAGCAGCCGTGACCATCCGTAACAACCGCTTGCTAGAAGACGAACGACGGTTGAAGCAACAGCTACGCACACAGCAGACACAATTGCAAACTGTGCTGACAAGTACCTCGAACCCGGTGCTGGCTGTAGGGCGTGACCTGCGAATTATTTTCATTAATCCCGCTGCACAGGAGTTATTGGGTGTAGCAGCCAGCCCTGACTTTAAAATCACAGGGTACAACTTACTTGGCCTGGTTGATTCAACCTTGTTGCCGCCTGATATGCGTTCGGCATTGCGTATAATCCGCCGTGATGGGGCTTATGTCTATGAGATTAGCCACAATCGGCAAGATTACCTGTGTCACATCACACCGCTTTCAACATCACTCGACAAACGGATACGGGGTTGGGTTATCGTCCTCAATAACGTAACGTCGCTTAAGGAAGTTGATCGTCTGCAAAGCCAGATGATCCGGGTGACGACACACGATCTAAAAAACCCGCTGTTTGCTTTGCAAATGTATCTTGAGAATATCGAAGCGGATACACAACATGCTTTTGACGACCAAACACAACGCAACATGGAGATTGTTTGGACGCAGATTCAGCGTATGGAACGCATTATCACAGGCATCTTGAACCTTGAAAGGTTGCAACAAAGCCTTGCTTTTCAGACGATTGACTTGAATGATACGCTCGCGTCGGCGGTGTATGGGGTTGAAGGGTTGGCACACTCCAAGCAGTTAGAGTTGAGCCTCAACATCGACAGTGAACTACCTGCAAGTGTCGGTGACAGTCAGCAGCTATTGCAGGCCATCACCAATCTACTGGATAACGCGATCAAATTCACACCATCGGGTGGGAAAATTGAGGTACGCGCACGCGCGACAGAGAGCGAAATCATCATCGAGATTGAAGATACGGGAATCGGCATCCCTGAAGACGCACAATCACAGGTTTTTGAACGGTTTTTCCGTGTGGCACGGGGTCGTACCAGTACTGATGCAGGATCTGGTTTAGGGTTGAGCCTCGTACATGCGATTATTGAACAGCATCAAGGGCAAATCGACCTCAAGAGCTACGAAAATCAGGGTACAACCTTCACCATTCGATTACCGATTGTCAACGAGGTGGCCCTCTCCACTTCGTAAAACTTCTATCAAGCTACAGGTGATTTGCGCATTTATTTCGCCGGGCTGAACCGTGTGTTTAATGAAATGGTTGTCACTGAAGCTCACATGCCATGTTGTGGTGTCATAATGCACTTTGACAACCGCACCATACTCGTATGACCAGTCACGTTGTTGCCCATGAATGTGTAGCTTGCGGTCAGTGAGGAACAGCGCCCCTTGATCGACATCATGTATAGTTTCCCCTTCATCAGTGGTGACCTGGCGATGAAGAGCTACTTTTTCAAAATATGCCAGCGTATGTTCATCAGGGGTTAGGCTGGCAGGGCGGTTATCAGGCAGCGTTGGTTGTAACCATGCCAGTTGTCCTACCCGGACTTGCTCATTACGTCGCCGTTGGACATAGGCATCTGTGCTGAGATCAATCGCCTCATCTTCAGACAGCCAGTCTGCTGCCTCAAAAACAAGATGTGCATAATAGTATGGTGCATCGTTGCTGCACTTGACATAACGGATACGCCATGACCTTGCATCTGGCATGTTGTCAAATTCAGCGATGGAGCCGCAAAATTCACACATGAGGCGTGGAAACTTTGAGCGTTGCCAGAACTGCGGTAGATGCTCCGTGATTGTGCCTTCGGTGTGGCAATATAGACATGCAATCAATGGTGGAGGCAGTTCTGAATAGTGGGTCATGGCAGCAAGAAACCCATTGCAGCTTTGACATCATCTACAGTCTTATGGGCGATTTCACGGGCTTTTGCGGCATGTTCTGCCAGGAGTTGATCAATCATGCTTGTGTCTTCTGTTAGCTCACGATACCGTTGTTGAATTGGCTTGAGCGATTCAACGACAACTTCTGCCACTGCCTTCTTCAAGTCGCCATAGCCGCGTGCATCAGCAAAATCTGCTTCGACTTCTTCGTTGTTTTGGCCTGTAAAGCCTTGATAAATGGTCAGCAGATTGTTGACACCTGCACGTTCGGGATCGTCATTAAAACTGATGTCGCGCCCTGAATCAGTGACGGCGCGCATAATTTTCTTGCGTGCGACGTCTGGGTCATCAAGTAAGTAGACAGCATGTCCTTGTGTGGCTTCACTTTTGCTCATTTTGGCGGTTGGAACATCTAACCCCATCACACGCGCCCCAGCAGGCGGAATCATCGCTTCGGGCATTGTGAAGACTTCCCCGAAACGGTGATTAAAGCGTTGTGCAAGGTCGCGGGTCAGCTCGATATGTTGCCGTTGATCATCACCGACAGGGACTAGCTCGGCTTGATACAGCAAAATGTCAGCCGCCATCAAGACCGGGTAAGACAAGAGTCCTGTTCCAACAGAGGCTTGATCTTGTTTGGCAGATTTATCTTTGTATTGGGTCATGCGATACAGCCATCCCAACGGCGTCTGACAAGTCAGCAACCAGGCCAGCTCTGAATGTTCATGGAGATGAGATTGCACAAAGATTGTTGCGCGTTCAGGGTCTAGCCCACAGGCAAGGTAGAGCGCTGCGACTTCGCGCGTTTTTTTGCGAAGCGCTTCTGGATCATGGTCAACGGTGACTGCGTGCAGATCAACAACGCAATAGTATGCGTCAAACTGATCCTGGTATTGTACCCATTGTCGGATGGCACCAAGGTAGTTTCCTATAGTCAGGTTACCAGAGGGTTGAATACCGGAAAGAACACGCTTCAAAGATTGTTGTGTCATAGTTGCAAGTTTTTCACCATCAGTTCAGAGGATGATAAAGGCACCCAAAAAGTCAGGGCAATGGCATTGTAACAGAGCAATTGAAACTGAAGCAATGCTGTGCCTCTCAAAATGGACCTATCAACGCTATAATAATAGCGAAAATTGATTCACTACCGTACACATTTAATCTAATCGCCAAGATGACAATCAAATCGGACTCAAAAGTATGATTTTTCTCACATATGCGCCTGATTTACGGCGTATTTTGAAGCAA
>DAOTTU010000084.1:0-24251 GCA_034437655.1 Anaerolineae bacterium | reverse complement strand
GCGGTTGCACCCGTATCCTGCACCGCGTCCCGCATTGTCCCATCGAAAAGATGTTGCGGTTGCGGCATGGTTACCTCAGTTCATCATCTTTATCTGACTTTGCAAAAGTCCGGCGCGCTTGCGGGTTATCATGGTACTCAACCGACCATCTGTGCTACACTTAATATATGCAACCCACTACTGCTATGGCCACAACAGCCGAGGAAGCTAGCCCGTGACCGCACCCTATCTTTTGCTTGTTGAAGACACGCCGCAAACCCGACTCTTAATCGAAGAAGTCGTGAAATTTGTATTGCCCGCTTATGATGTTATCACTGCGTCGAATCCACCCGAGGCGCTTGAACTGATCGCCACACGCCGCCCCGACGTTATCATCACTGACCTGAAAATGCCGGGGATGGATGGCTATGCCTTTATGCAAACCCTCGAAGCTGACCCCAACACCGCCGGGATTCCCTTACTGGTGATGACTGCCTTCGCCAATCAAGACGAAGACATTCTCATCCGCCGCAAGCTGCGTGAAATCGGCCTGACACGCCCCGTGCCCATCATGACGAAACCGTTTAGTATTCAAGTATTGCGGCAAACCCTTGAAGCACTGGTCGAAGGGCGTTACCGGGACGACCCGCTGCCCCCGGATGCCTGAACGCTACTCCTCTTCCCACGTGCGGCGCGTGATGTAGCCATGTTCACGTTCCATGTACTCAATCGCTTCTTCGTCGGGGTATTTGCCAAAACCCTTCTTTAAAATTTCGCCATAATTCTCAATTTTGACCGTGCCTTGTTTGAGGTCGTGCAAGAACATCACCTTTTTGCGTGGTGACACGCGCACGTAGTACCACACCTTTAAAAAACCGTGCGCTGTGGAACGGATCAGGTAAATGTCCTGCGCGGTTTCACGCTGGGCTGTGTTGGGCCGAAAATAGCCACGGTACTTGCCACTGTTCACGCGGTCGCGGTAGTTGTCGCGTGCAAAGCGGTCGCCATAGCTGCCTTGGTCAGCGGTGCTGAGGCCGTCGCGTTTGTATTGTGGGATGGTATCGGCAAAGCGTGAACGGAAGTCAGCGGGGGCGTTTTCAGTGCTGGTATCGTCGTCTTTGCTGGGTGCGTCGTCACCCGTTTCTGCCGGGGCGGCGTCTGCGTCAGATTGACTGTCAGCCTGTTTCAACTCCTGTTGCTTTTCGTCAATCGCTTCGCGGATGGCGTCCAGAAATTTCATGATTTCCCGCGAGCGTGCTGCCTTTTCTTCATCCGTCTCTTCATCCGTCGCTGTGCTTTCGTCGCGGGTGTCGGTGCGAGCAGTGTCATCCATTGTGGAGGCGTCGGTGTCGGTGCTGTGGTCGTCTGTGGCGTGCGCAGATGGTTCCTCACCGGGGGCCGGGGTTGTTTCTTCTGGTGATGTTTCAGGATGATCATCAGGGGTATTGTCGTCGGGGTGTTCAGGGTGTGGCGGGGTTGGGTGCGCCATCGGGTATCCTCCAATTGATTCCGTGTAGTCGCCGTAGCATGGTCAGGTCAGCGCCCGGCACTGCCACAACGGCAGCAATGTGCATGGTTAAACTGTCGTATCCCCATTGTGCGTGATGATACGGGGGTTGGTCAATGGGTCTGGTGGGTAGGGTGGAGGAATGGTTGCGGTCTGCATACGGCTCTTGGGGGGAGTCGTGCATTGATCGAAAACGACGGCAAACCACAACCATACTACCAGTCTATGCCACGCTAAGTCATACTGAAATCAACAACACTACGGAATCGGCGGCGTGTTTGGCTCCGTAGCACTACATAGGGTGCAGGCACGGGCTAAAGGGCTTGCACGTGCAGTATCCGGCAGGCTACACTAGCCATGCAGCATAATAACTATACACTATCAATAAGGAGCGCCCCATGCGTATCATCGCTGACAGCGGTGCAGATATTTCCCCGTCTGTGCTGCCAACCCTTGACAACCTGTCTACCATTCCGCTGATTATCAATCTTGGCGACGAAACGCTACGCAGCGGCATCGACGTCACCAGCGCTGAGTTCTATGACAAGCTGCTCAGCAGTGACCACATGCCGACCACCTCGCAGCCTTCGCCCGGTGATTTCACCACTGCTTTTGAACGCGAAGCCTCACACGACAAAGACCTGCTGGTGATTACCATTTCTAGCGGGCTCAGCGGCACCCACAACGCCGCCCAAACCGCCATCGAAAACCGCAACTCGCCCACCCGGGTTGCGCTCTACGACAGCTTGCAACTCAGCATCGCCTATGGGTGGATGGTGCAGGCTGCATGTCGCATGGCCGCCGCAGGAGCCACTGCGCAAGAAATTGGCACCGCGCTGGACCCCCTGCGCGAGTGTGTGCTGTCCATTTTTACGCTCGAGGAAATGCGCTACCTTGTTCACGGGGGGCGGGTGAGCCATATTCGCGGGCTGCTGGCTTCTACGTTGAACATCAAGCCGATCATTGCTGTCAACAACCAGACCGGGCGCTATGACCAGCTTGGGCGGGCCCGCACCGTCAAACGCGCTTACCAGACCATCATCGAACAGACACAGCAACGCTTTGGCACCGACGACCCCTTGCGCGTGCAGATTGTTCACGGCAACAACCCGCCCGGCGCAGAATTACTGGCGCAGATGCTTCGCGAAGCGTTCAAAACGGTGAATTTCATGCCGACGGCGCACGTTTCCCCGGTGTTAGGCGCGCATACCGGCCCAACGCTGGTGGGGATGGCCGCCGCGCCAGAATCGGTGCTGGCAGCGTTGCCGGTGGCGGTAGAGTAGCGCTAGCCGTCGCCGACGCTTTGCCACGTTTCGGGCAGGGCGGTTTGCAACCACCAGCGCCAATAGTCCAGCCGTGCTTGTTCGTTGACGGGGGAATTGGTGTCGCCGCCGCCCGCGACCACAATGCACGCCGCCGAGGCTGCGTCATCGGTGTAGCTGTTGCTGCGCGCATCGTCCAGTGAGTAAATTGGTTTCAGCGTTTCGACGCCCATCGACTCGAGCAGGGCTTTGAGCGCGGCTTCGGTGACAAAGGCGACCGAATCGGCAACGGCGTCATGATATTCGATGATCTCCTCAATCACGTTGCTGGTCACGTGCGAATGATCGTTGGCGAAGTCCCACGTTTCCGGGAGGTTGGCCTGCCCCGCGACCACAGCCCGCGCCATGTCCAGCATTTTGTCGGGTAGTTTGTCGTCGTCGGGCTCGTCTTCAAACAGAGGCAGTACATTGTGCCAGTGGGGAAGCACATATTCCGCCGCTTTGATGGCCAGTGTGCCGCGGACGAGTTTAATATTGGGCGGGGTCGCGGTCATGGGGTCCAGCCGTGCATAAAGTGCTAGCCGCTGTTCGGGGGGAAGCTGGCCGTGTTGTTCTGTTTGGGCCCGGGCGTGGTCCAGCATATCCTGTAACCAGGCGGGAAGGCGTGTCGCCATAGGGTGGAATCCTGTTCTTGATCCAAGGGTGATGGTGGTTACTGCTCCGCAATCCGCTTTTCTGACGCCACAGCCTGAATGGCCTGCGCGGCCCGTTGACCGCTCTCAATAGCGCCGTGAACGGTGGCCGGGCGACTGGGGTGGGTCGCTTCGCCTGCAAAATATAACACGTTTCCGACAGGTTGCGCGAGTATTGCGCGCTGTCCGGTTGCGCCGACGGGCACATAGCTATAGCCCATGCGGCTGAAGGGGTCACTGCTCCAACTGATGTAGCGCCCCCCGTCGAAGTGTCTGGCGGCGCGGGGCCCGAAGATGTCGATCCAGTGCAACAGCGCATCATGCACCACGTCGCGCTCAGGCATGGTGCGGTAGGTGCGTTCAGAGTCTCCGGAAAATAGGGCGGTCCACACTGCCACGTCTTTATCTTGTTGCCAGGCGGCCCGCCACCAGACCTGCGTGCGGTGCGTGGTGCCAAACCCCGCGATCCCTTTGGGCCAGAAGCGTTGAGTGAAGCGTAAGACTATCCGCCCTGAATCGCCGGACCCGAGGCGTTGGATGGCGTTCCGTTTGGCCGGTGGCAGGGCTGGCGAAAATTCAACGTCCCCTGCTTTGAGAACACCCAGCGGCAACGTCACAATGCCATATTGCCCGGTGATGCTGCGTCCGTCGGCAGTCACAATCGTCACACCGATCTCAGGCTGCCACAGAATGCGCTTGACCTCTGCCCCGGTTAGCACCTGAAAGCCATTGTTCAGCTTTTCGAGCAGCGTGTGATAGCCTTCGTCCAGTTTATAGTCGCCGTTGCCGTCGCCTTCGTAGCTGCTTTCGACAAGGCCGGCAGCACCGAGGTCGTCCAGACCTGCGCCCCATTCGCTGCTGATGAGGTGGTCGGTGGCTTGCCAGATGTCGGCATCCATTGCCATGCGGCGGCGGCGGCTCCACCCGTCAAGGATGCGGCGCACGGGGGCGTCGTTGTGGCCGCTGTCTTGCCAGCGCGCGGCGATGTCCGGCAAATCCTCAAAAAGGTGGAACGGTGGCAGGCGGTCGGCTTCGAGGTCGGTATGCAGGTGGCCGTTGGCATACAAAAACCAGCGTCCATGCCCGGCGGCGTCTTTGCGCGGTTGCAGATAGAATTTGCGGGCGAGTTGATAGGATATGGTCTTGTTGCCGTGGATGGTGCCGGCCCCCAGTTCGACGGGGTAGGGCGCGTAGTCGTCGTCTGTCCAAACACGGCCCCCAATGCGCTCACGGGCTTCGGCCACAGTGACGGTATAGCCAGCGGCGTTCAGCTCACGGGCAGCGGCCAACCCGGCTGCACCAGCGCCAATAACGATGACATGCTGTGCATTGAACATTGTTGTCCTTTCTACACAATGTCCTCATTATAGCGCAAAAATCACAGCTTTGCGCAAATTTCAATGGTGAAAATTCTGTGAGACGGGCCAGCGTGTGGTTTCTGGTTGCTCGTGCAGGCGCATCACGATGGGACTATGGGGTGGTTTGAGGGCAGGGTGCGGTGCGGGGGGGTAAAGTTTTCCTAATATGGCGGTGGTAGGTCGGGGCGACAATGGGCGGGCCGACGATGGGTTATGCATGCACCGCGAGTAGCCCGCCTACCCCTCTTTTAATTCGGTCTGGCGCTGCGACTGGTCCGCAAGCGCAGTGTCCATCGCAGCGTCCCCGGTGGTGTGGGTGGCCGCTTCAATGCGGTCCTGCGGCACCAGCGCAATCACGGTTGTGCCGGGGTTCAAGTCTGGTTCCTCGCCATGTGTGACCACATTCAGCCGCTCTGGGCGCGGAATGGTGAATAGGAAAATGGCGTCGTGACCATAGGTGCGGTAATAGTCCGCTTGTGTGAAATCTGTGGTGATGGGCGTGGTCTTGAGTTGCCAGCTATCTGTAAAACGGCGTTCGAGCGCCGCAAAGTTGACGTCATCCCCAAAGAGGATATGCCCGCTAAACTCGCTGCCAATGCGCTCCTGGCGGCCGCCGGGGGTTTCGCTGCTGAGCTGGTAGGCGTGGTCGCGCCCGAAGATGCGTTGATATTTCAAACATGCCAGCGCGTTCACGTTGTCGTTGCTGGTCAGCGCCAACAAGCGCCCGATCCCGCTCAGGTCCATTTCTAGCTGGGCCTGGTCGCTCATGATGCTGCCATAATAGACAGGCAACCCCAACATGCGCGTCTGGTGAATATTGGCATAGTTGGTATCGACCACCAGCACCTGAAAGCCGGCCTCGTGCAGCACCTGCGCAATTTGCCGCGACCAGTCATGCGCCCCGACGATGAGCGTGCCCTGTGGCGATTCCGCGACCAGACCCAACCGCACCGCCAGCGGGCGCGCACTGAGCCCATAGATGACCACCGTGGCGATAATCACGCTGAACACAATGGGGGAAAGTCGGGCCGCGTCTTCTCGCCCGGCTTCGGTCAGTTCTAACACAAACACAGAGGCCACGGCCGCGGCGACAATGCCACGCGGGGCCATCCACGCGATGAAGAAACGTTCGGCCCGGCTCAACGGCGAGCCCCACGTCGCCACGAAAGCCACCAACGGCCGCAGGACGAGTACCAGCACGGCGATGAAAATAATGGTTCCAAAACCAAGCGCGGTGAAGTCCTCTAACTCGATACGCGCCGAGAGGATGATAAACAGACTGCTGACGAGCAACACCTGCAAAATCTCCTTAAACTCGATGATGTGCTGAATGCTCATGCTGTGCTTGCCGCCGAGCCGTTGCCCGAAGATTTCGAAGTCCTGATTGGCCAGCACCACCCCAAGCACCGTCACCGTCAAGAGGCCGCTTTCGGGTTGCAAAATGTTCGAGACGGTGAATGTGCTGAGGACCAGCAGCAACGCGATCGGATTTTCCAAAAATTCGGGGATGTGGTGATTGCCGACCAACCACAGCAACAACCGCGCCGCCGCAAACCCCAACCCTAGCCCGATGACAGCCGTGATTTCAAAGCCGAGGATCACGACTTCTAGCCCACCTTCGCCTTCGCGGATGGCTTCGAACATCAGCACCGCCAGCACTGCGCCCACCGGGTCAATGACGATGCCTTCCCACATCAGGATAGAGCCGATACGCTTGCTGGGCCGAATCTGGTTCAACAGGGGGGTAATGACGGTGGGCCCGGTGACAACGAGGATAGCCCCCAGCAACAGCGAGAGGTCGAAGGGCAAGCCGATAAACAGCCACGCCGACCCCGCAACACCGAACCATGTAATCACCACGCCAACCGTCAGCAGCCGCCGCAACACCCCTGCCCCGCCGACATCGAGCAGGTCACGCAGGCGCAGGCTAAGCCCGCCTTCAAACAGAATCACGGCGACGGAAAGCCCCACAACGGGGAACAACAACTCGCCAAGAACCGCCTCTACATCAAGCAGATGGGTGATGGGGCCGGCAATGAAGCCGAAGGTGAGCAGCACGAGAATAGATGGTAGGTTGAAGCGCCAGGCGATCCACTGGGCAGCGACCCCCAGCGCGATAATGGACGTTGCCTGAACAAGCAGCTCTTCATGCACGCGCAATTCTCCTCTATGGTGTGGTGACAGGTCAGTATGTTATGCGCTGCGTGGGGCTATTGTAACGTGTCCTGGCGTTGGGTGCAGGGGGCAGGGCAATTGCTCTGGCTTGTTCTGCGTTGCCCTACCAACTGTCTCCAAATGCTAGGATGTTTCCAGGGTACCGTATATCAAATTGCTTATATCGGTTACAATCGGGAGAAGTGCTTATAGATTAATGCAACGCGTTTCGGCTAGTCAGGGGATTCTACCATGAACTCGAGCAAGATTTTATTGGGCCTGCCCATCTACGAAGACGACGATTACCACGGCAGCGGCAATGGGTCGCGGCATACGGGCGGTTACCGCACCAACATCAGCCTTGCCAGCAAGCGTATTCCGCCAGCGGGCGGTACCACATCAATCGACTATGACGGCGACAGCCACCTCATTACCATCGCACCGACAGGGGCCGGCAAGGGGCGTTCGGCCATTATTCCGAACTTGCTGGAATACCTGGGCCCAGTCATCGTCGTGGACCCGAAAGGTGAAAACTACGCCGTTACGGCCCGCGCCCGCCGCGAAATGGGGCAGGACATTGTATTGTTGGACCCCTTCGGCATCTGTGACGTGCATCCAGAAGACCGCGATAGCTTCAACCCGTTCGACATCCTCAGCTATGCGCCGACGATGCTCAACGACGATGCACGTATGCTGGCAGAACTGCTGATGACCGACGACAAGTCCCTGAAAGAACCGTTCTGGGATAACTGGGCCAGCAGCCTGTTGAGTGGCGCGGTCATTTATTACGCCACGCAGGACGACGACAGCAAGAAAAATATGCTCTCGGTGCGCGATGTGCTGTATGGCGATAACCCGACCTACAAACTCGCTGTGCTGGCTGACACCGACAAAGAGATGGACTCTGAAGCGTATCAGGAAATCACCAGTTTCTTGAACATCAACGCCGAGGTCACACGGGCGGGGGTGCTTTCCACGGCGCAGCAACATGTGCGCCTGTTCGGGAGCCCGGCGGTGCGCAACGGTATCGCGAAAACAACCTTTGACCTCAACAGCGTCTATCATGGCGACCAGGTGTCGTTATATATCGTCATTCCGCCGACGAAGCTACGCAGCCACCAACCTCTGTTGCGTTTGTGGGTGGGGGCGTTGCTCTCGTTGATTGTGAGCCGCACGCGCATTCCACCACAAAAGACGCTGTTTATTATTGACGAAGCTGCGCAACTGGGCCACCTCAATATTTTGCAGACGGCCAAAACGCTGCTGCGCGGCTATGGCTTGCAGGCGTGGAGCTTCTGGCAAGACCTCAGCCAGATCAAACAGCTTTACCCGACTGGCTGGGCGACGATGCTCAATAACTGTGACGTGATTCAACTGTTCGGGCCCAAGAATTTCCTGGTAGCTAAAGAATTTGCCGAAATCGCAGGCGTAGACGCGCACGAGGTCCGTAACCTGAAGCCAGACGAGCAGGTTTTGTTGATGGGCGGTCACTCCCCGGTGCGGACATTGCGCCACGACTATTTGATGGACGACTTATTCGCCGGGCGCTTTGATCCCAACCCGCTCTACGATTCGGATTAAACGCACAGAGGAGACTTCCCGATGAAAGCCCTACAACTGACCGCATACGGTGGCACCGACGGTCTTAAGCTCGCTGAACTCCCCCGGCCTGAACCGCGCAGGCAGCGTGTGGTGGTCAGGGTAGAGGCGGCGGGCCTCAACTATTCTGATCTGATGATTATGCAAAACACCTACCTCGAAACCATGCCGCTGCCCTATGTGCTGGGGCGCGAATTTGTGGGGGAAGTTGTCGCGACGGGCCCCGGCGTGGGCGAAGAACTCATCGGGGCGCGGGTGGTCGGCTCCAGTCGGGGTGGGGCGTTCGCGGAATATGTCGAGGCGGCGGTGAATGCGGTGCGCCCGGTGCCAGACTTCCTTTCGGCCGGGGCCGCGCTGGCGCTTCAGGTGCAGGGCATGACCGCGTTGCACTGTTTGCAGGACGTTGGTGGGCTTTCGCGCGGGGAAATTGTGTTGATCCATGCGGCGGCGGGTGGTGTCGGTACACTGGCGGTGCAACTGGCGCAATTGTTGGGCGCGGGGCAGGTCTTCGGCACGGCGTCTAGCGCGGAAAAATGCGCGTTGGTAGAAGAACTCGGCGCAACCGCCATCAATTACACCGAAGGTGATTGGGTCGCGAGCTTGCAATCGCACACAGGCAACAGCGGCGCGAACCTCATCCTTGAATCGGTGGGCGGTGACGTTTTCCTGCGCAGCTTCCGCGAGGCACTGGCCTCGTTCGGGCGGCTGGTGGTCTTCGGCGCGTCTTCGCAAAAGGTGAGCAAGCTCAGCAACGTTGAAATTCTGGGGAGCGGCAAGAGCGTGCATGGCTACTTTCTGCCGCAATTCTATCACCCCACCAGGCGTCACCGCATTGCTGAAGCATGGCACCAGTTGTTGCTCTTTGCCGAGCAGGAACAACTGCGCGTGATTGTCGGTGATCGCTTCGGGCTGGATGACGCCGCCGCCGCGATTGAACAGATGCAACAGCGCGGCAGCATCGGTAAGGTGTTGATTACGCCGTAGCGCTCAATCAGCAGACGGTGGTGTGATACCAGGTTCGGGTCATCACTATACAGAAATATGGGCAGGTATGTCTTCCTGCGGAAGTCAACACAGCCCCTACACAAACATGCTATTTGGCCGAAATGGTTGAAGGGGAGGTGTTGACGGCGCAGACGGCATACCCTCCCACCGAACAACCAATGCCGCAAACCTGGTGTGAACCCTCAGAAAAGCGTTATTCGCCGGGTGGGTGCCAGCCGGCCGCCACCCAGTACTGCCGCACCAGCAGCACGTCTGCATCATCACTGAGGCGCAAGGCGACCACCGTCGCCCGGCCAATCGTCGTTTTGCCGATGATCTGTAGCCCGTCGGCGCTCCACTCAAAATGCTCATGCCACGTCATCAGGCGCGGATTGAACAGCGGCACAGCTTTGCCCGTCGTGGGGTCTACCCCGTTGATTTTGTCGGCTTTGTGTGCGTTGCAAATTGGGCAGGCCAGCCAGAGGTTTTGCTCGTCGTCGGTGCCACCATGCGCCAGCGGGCGAATGTGTTCAATCTGGAGCCGGGCCAGCACCAGCTTTTGCGGGGCGAGGCAATAGCCACAGCGGTTTTTGGCGGCCGCGCGTACCCGTTCACGAATAGCCGCCGGGATGGCTTTACGACGGGGCATTGGGTGTGGCTTAGTCCTCGCCGAGCGGCTTGAGCAGCCCGCGTTCAACGGCGACTTTGTGGGCCCGCGCTTTTTGCACCAACCCCCGCCGATAGCGTTGCATCAGGGCATCGAGCCGGGCGCTTTCCTCTGTGGAAAGTTCACCTTCGGCTTGCTTGTCCAACAGCGTTTGGAGAGCGTCTTGCGCGTCGTCGTCGAGCGTAGCGTTGCACAGCGCGAGAATCTGGTCGTCGGGCAGGGCTTCAACCGCGTCGTTGAGCGCAAGATTGAGCCATTCAAGCAACACAGCTTCAAGCGATTTGTCGGTGCGTTCAGCGATGGTGCGGGCATAGCGCGAGACATCGTCTGGCAATTCAAGGGTTATTTTGCGTCCCATGAGCATCTTTCCTCTGGCCGGGTGCGGGGCCCGGCGATGGTGTGCGATGGGTTGAAACCTATCGTTTATTTTATTATAGCGCAAATGTGCGGGGCCCGTCGTCAGGGTTTTTGCGGGTTTAATCGGTTCCGGCAGCAGCAAAGCCCCCGCCAGATGTACCCCCGCACCCATGCTACAATGGCAGCAGAGAAGGGCTGAAAGGAGTGAGTTCAAGCATGCGTTTTCCATTCTACCTCATCGCTATGACCGCTATTGTGTGTGGGGCGTTGCTGGTGCTGCTGACGGTTTTGCTGCCCGCCGCACGTGCGCAGGAAGGGTACCCGGACGAATGGCTCTATTATACGGTTGGGCAACCACAACGCGGCTATTTGCTTTATCGCAGCCATGCCGACGGGGCCAACACGCAACAGGTAACGCAAGACGCCGTGCGTAATGTGTCCAGCGCAGACGGGGGCCGCACGCTCTATTTTCTGCGCTACACGGACGGCAACACGGTGCAACGGCTCTATCGCTTTGACGTTGTATCGCAGCGGGAACGCCTGCTGGCCCGCTTTGACCGCACAGTACAACGGGTGCGCGTGCTGGATGGTGCTGACACGGCGCTGGCGCAGGTGCGGCGCGGTTTTTGCAGCGGCTTGACGGTTTTTGATCTGGCGCAGGGCGAAGAAACCGGGCCGCTGGGCGTGACCAGTTGTGACGAAAAGCCGGCATGGTTCAGCACCCAGCAGACGGTCTATTTTCGCGGACGCTGGCAGGGCGACCTCGGCATTGTGCGCCTGCAAACCGCCGCCGACACGCTCGCACCGCAGATGGTGGCGACCAGTGGCGCACCGCTTTATAACAATGCGTGGATGGTCTACATGGCCGCCGGATTTTCGCCGGACGAGCCCGATGCCGCGGGGCTTGCTGACCTCGCCGCTGTGCATGATTTCGAACTACACGCTTATTATGACACCGCCAGCATCGCCCACAGCGGGCCCTATGTCGCCTATACCAGCGCCAACGACCTCTACCTCTATAACCGCACCACTGCCCGCACCACGCGCCTTTTTGACGGGGATTTCGACACGCGCTATCTGGAAGTCTATTTCTTGCCGACGCCCGCGCTGCCCTTCGACCCGCTGCTGCCATTGCTGGTGGCGGGTGGGCTGGTGGTGGGCGGGGTTGTCGGCGCAGGGGCGCGTCGACGACCGGGCTAAATATGATGCAATTGCCCGTCAAATTCTCAGGGTGATTGCATCAAAACGCCCGTTGCTGACGACGCATTGGAAATACGTCGCTAGCCCGGTGTCGTGCGCTCACACTGGACTCAAGTCCGCGTGAGCGAGGCGATCGCTGCATCAGGAGCGCCCCTCCGAGCAGGCGAACTTCAGTTCTGTCTGCTCGCCCGCGCAGTGCTAGCGCCGTAATTCATTGCGGCGGCCAACATGAATTCTGATGCAATTGCCCGCCAAATTCTTCTAATGTTTGGAACCAACCGCAACCTGCTCTACAATAGTAGCGAGGTTCTGCGATACTCCTAACGAAGTGAGGCACCATGAGACGTGTTTTTGTTGCATACCATCTTTCTGACGAAACGGCCGCCCGCGCCATTATTGACTATTTGCGGAGCGCCAATCACTTCGTCACCTCTGGCGGGCCGCAGGCACCCTATGAATATGTGCGGAATGCCATCCGCGATGCTGACGCCTTTTTGTATGTGTTGTCGAATACGTCTGCTGGCGATTCCGTAGTCACGTCGCAACTGAATGACGCTATTGAACAAAAATTGATGATTATCCCCGTCCGGGTGGACCCGCGTGCGCCCAAACCAAGCGGCGTACGAAACCCGCGCATCATCGACGTGCAAGCACCGCTGGGGCCGCAGGACCTCCAGAATATTGCAGCCCGTGTGAACAGCGCACCATCGCGGGGCAAGAAGGGCGTTCCGATGGCCAGCGGGACGGGCTATTCTGGCTTTTTTTCTGCCCCTGGCCCACCCCCCGGCGCCAATCCATCTGGCATGAACCCCGGCGGGGCCTATACCGGGCCCGAAAACGCCGCGATTGTTTTGCCACCGGGCACCCTGCGCCAGGCCTATTTGCTCGAACTGCTGGCGGTGCCCATCATTGCACTGCTGATCTTGCTGGCCGCCTTTGTTGCGCTGGGGGGGGCGACGGACGAAGGCGACCCCGTAGCCGAACAACCCATCGAAACCCCTACAGACACCGATGATGGTAGCCCGGTGCCCGACCCCGAAACCGCCACTGTGATTGCCGAGACGCTCACGGCCGTAGCTGCGGCCCCTGACCCGGACGCTATCCCCACCGAAACTGAAACGCCAGCGCCAACCGACACCGCGACCAATACGCCCACCGCAACCATCACCGCTACCCCGTCAGACACGCCGAGCCTGACGTTGATTCCGACAGAAACGAATACCGTCACCTCGACGCCGAGCGCCACACCCACCCCCGAACCCACCGAGGAGGGTGATGCTGTGACCGGGCCTGAGCAAGAGGACACCCCTGCTCCCACCGCTACCGATGCGCCGACAATTACGTTACTGCCTACGTTTACACCCTTCCCGACGGACACCGACACCCCCGCCCCCACCCCCACCGACGAGCCGACTGCTACCCCGACAGACACCCCTACCGACGAGCCGACTTTCACACCTGTCCCTACTGACCGGCCCTCACCGACACCCTCGGACACACCCACAGCGACCAACACGCCCACGGACACGCCTACGTCAACCAATACCCCCACGCCAACCAATACGCCGACGGATACCCCCACCGACACGCCGACCAACACCCCGACGGCCACCAACACCCCCACACCAACGCTAACCAGCACCGCGACCAACACCGCCACGCCGACGCCGACCGCGACCATTACGCCATCGCCAACCGCCACTGTCACACGCACGCCAACCGTCACGCTGACACCTTCTGCTACCGTCACCAACACGCCGACGGTTACGCTGACACCCTCAAGTACGCCGACCAGCACCCCGACCATTACGCCAACGCCATTCCCCACTGACGACTTCAGCGGGCCGGCATTTACCCTACTTGCAGATAGCATCCCCGACGGGGGGTGGATTGTGTATGCCAATGATGGCGATATTTTCATCGTGGATGGCAACGCCGCCGATGCCCCCATCCAGATTACCGATGACGACGACTTCAACCAGCAACCTGTCTTTTCGCCAGACGGCCGCAGCATCGCGTTTGTCAGTGACCGCGATGGTGACAACGAGATTTACATCATGCGGCTGGACGGTGCCAACGTGCGCGCGCTCACCGAGAACGAGGTGGACGACGATTCGCCAGCCTGGGCCCCCGACAGCACACAGGTCGTCTTTAGCAGCACCATCACGGGCAACCGCGATGTGTTTTCGGTGGACGTTTTCACGGGGAGCTTGCGCCAGTTGACCACAGACCCTGCCGCTGATACCTCGCCGCAGGTCAGTCCTGATGGGGCGGTGGTGATGTTCATGTCTGACCGCACGGGCAACTGGGACATTTTCTTCCGTGCGTTGGGTGGGGGCAGCCAGGGCCAAATTGTGGCCTTGCCAGACAACCAGCAGTTCCCCGAAATCTCGATTGATGGCACCACGTTGCTGTATTCCAGTGACCGCACCACAGACAACACCTTCCAGATTGTGCGGGTGCCGCTGGCCAATAACCAGATCGGCGGGCCACCCGAGCAGGTGACCTTTGACGAAGGCACGTTCAACACCCTGCCGGCGCTGAGCCCAACAGGGACGATTGCGTTTGTGCGTGTGGAAAACAACGTGCCCACCATCCGGCGGCTGGACTTCATCGGGGGTGCTTCAACGGAACTTGTGCAGGGCACCGACCCGCATTTTTACCCGTTGACAGAGTAGACGGTGCATCTGTTCCAAAACCATAAGCCCACCCGCGCGGTGAAGCGCCCGTCACGATGCGGAAAAACGGGGCCTCGGCCCTCGGTCAGGCGGACTTGAGTCCAGTCTGACCGCCCCACCATACTAGCCCCGTACTTCAGTGCGGGGCCTGAAAGGGTGCGGTACTGCACCCAATCGCGAATGCACCCCGAAGCGCACAGCCGGTGCGCAGCAAATCGGTTATAATCGAAGCGTCGTCAATATACGCGGATCAAGCTACAGGACACACGCACCATGACACTACGCACATTGATTCTTTCTGGTGGGGGCGGGCGTGGGACCTTCCATGCCGGGGTCTATAAATACCTGCAAGAAGCGGACAAACCCACCCTCGACGCCGACCATCGTGGGCCGTGGCAACCTGATATCGTGGTCGGTACCAGCATCGGTGCGGTGAATGGGGCCGCCATTACGCAGGGGCTTTCTGCGCAAGAACTTGAAGACTTCTGGCTATCACTGCGCGAAAACAATATTCAGGGCTTGCCGCCGGGGATGCGGTGGTTGGCGCGGCGGGTGGTGAATCGCTTGCTGCGGCGCTCCATCGGCACGGGGCTGCACCGGGTTTCGCCGGAAAACGCATTCTCACCTACGGATGTCACGTGGGACGCGGGCGGGCCGATCTCTAACTGGTTCACGCGGCAGTTGATCGGGCAATTTGGCAATTTATTAGATACCGGACCGCTCTACCAGACGTTGATGAACCGCCTCAAGCTCGACCCCGACCGCATTGAAGCCAGCGCCACGCAGCTCCTCATCTCTGCGACGAATGTCCGCACGGGCGAAGGCGTCTTCTTCTGCAACCACACCCTGCGCGACCCCGACACCGGCGAACCTTTTCCCTACCTGCGCGAGGGCATCACGCTGCGGCGAATTGTGGCCTCGTGTTCAATTCCGCTGGTGTATCCGTGGACGCAGGACGACGACGGCAGCATCTATTGGGATGGGGCCGTGATTGCCAACACGCCGCTGGGACCGGCTTTCGACGCCGCGCGGACACGTCCCATCAATGAACCGATGGAGGTGGTGGTCGTCATCATGACGCCGTGGTGGGAGAAGGGCGAAACGGCCCCCGCCCGCGCCGGCTCACTGCCACAAGACCTCGGTCAGGCTGTCACGTGGACACTGGACTGGGCGATGCTGGCGACCTTCCGCAACTCGCTACGGTTGGCGCGGCAGTATAACCGCCTACGCGAAGCACAGCTCGACGCCGGGATGGAGCCGACCTATCGCCGCGTGCAGGACGTGATTGTGGCCCCGCCTGAATTTTTGCCCGTCGAACGCATCATCGACTATGACGAACCGGCCTCGCGCGCACTGATTGCCGCCGGCTATGACTGCGCGAAACAGGCCTTTGAGGCGAAATTTGGGGGCTGAGGCAGGGCAATGATTGCGGCGGCCATAAGTCCGCGTGCGCGATGGCCATGGGCTGCATCAGGCGCGGCCCACCGAGCAGGCGAACTTCAGTTCTGTCTGCTCGCCCGGCGGAGTGCTAGCGCCGTACTTCAGTGCGGCGACAATGGCGACGATCGTAACAAGAATTTGCTACAATAACCCTATATCCGTCCATACAAGACACGATTGGCGATACCCCATGCCGACCAACACACCCCTGCACCGCACCTTGCTCGTTATCATCGCGCTGCTGCTGAGCGTGGCCGCCCTCACCCCGGCGACACTCCGCGCCCAGGAAGGGCCCACCGACGCTGAACTGGAAGCCGACATCAATGCGCTGGCCCGGCAGGTGCATATCAACGACCTGCGCGACCCCGGCAACGTCCGCTGGGTGCATGGCGATCTGGGCGATACACAATACGCCTCCCGCACGGACCCCGGTTACCATTTCCCGGTGCTGGTCTTTGAAACCTTCGACGGTGAGCGCGTGCGCATTAAAGAGCCCGAACGCCCGTTGCTGATTAATCTGTGGGCGTCGTGGTGCCCGCCGTGCATTTATGAGTTCCCAATGCTGCTGGAACACGCCGCCGAGTTTGAACATATCGACCTGGTGCTGCTGAACGTCTCTGATGATCTGGACAATGCGCAGGACTTCCTCGCCAGTCAGCAGTTGGGGGATGTCCCGTCGTATGTGGACGGCGACGATATGTTTTTGCAGATGGTCGGCCTCATCGCGTACCCGACCACGGTGCTGATTGACACCGACGGGACGCTGCTGATGACGCGCACGGGCACCGTTTCCCCGACCTTTTTGCGCTTCGCAGACCTTGCCGGCGGCAACCCTGAGCTGGGTAGCTTTGACCCCGCCAGCGTCACGGCGGACGATTTGCAGGCCAATCTGGGCGCGGTCGATTTTGACGCCGCAACCACTATCAATGCGGACGAGCCTGTGACGGGCTTTATCTCTAACGACAATTGGAAAGCGGTCTATCAGTTTGAGGGGCGAGCCGGGCAAACGGTGACGCTAGATATGATCCGTGCTGATGCGTTTGGCTTGTTTGACCCCTATCTGGTGCTGTTTGGGCCAGACCGCGACCGCTTAGCGGAAAACGACGACGGGAATGATGCCATGCGCCCCGATGCACGGCTGACGTTCACCTTGCCGACGGATGGCATTTACACCGTCATCGCGACCCGTTTGCTTGAGGCTGACGGGCTGGATGAAGGCGACTATACGCTCACACTGCGCGTGGAGTGATGGGTGTCAGGTTATGACCACCCGACAGCGTGTGACAACCGGCCCAGCCCGTGAACCATCGTCCGTGAACCATTAAGCCGCTTAACGTGGCATTATCCCTGCCGCAATTCATCAATATGGGCTTTTGCTTCTGCAATTGAGCCAAAAGCCTTGATGCTTGCGCCGCCATATTGCTCCTGAGCATAGGCGTCGGCCGCCATCTGTACGAGGGTGTCGGTCCCGACCAGCACACTGGTCTGGTTTGGTGCGGCGGCGCTGTAGCCATCCCCGCCACGTGAGGCGGTCTGCATCCCGACCATAAGTTCGCTGAACGGTAATTCAACATCACTCAGGTCTACAATCAGATAGAAATGCTGGCCTGTGGGGGAATAATGCTTATTGATTTCGGCAATGCCTTCCATCACAGCATCGTTTGTAAATGGGTCGAGAAAGGTCAACGTAAAAAGGTTTTTACTGGCATCATATTGTGTTTTAACTGGCATGGTGGACTGTCCTTAGTGGTATGAATGTGAACGTTATAGGCAAAGTATAACACAATGCCCCGTAGAATTGCTAAAGCGTTAATTCTTCTTGTTTGTGCGCGTAAGATTAATATAACAACAACACTATTGACGCCCGGTAAATGAGTGTCGCAAACGGCCAGGTATTGCTTCGGGACGCGGTGTACGATGTTGGTGCAAAACCTTCAACCTGCAAGGTTTCCATTGCGGGTAGCCGACCCATTATTGGCAGACACCCCGTTATACCAGGTTCGCGACAACGGTTGTTTTGTGGGAGGGTATGCCGTCTGCGACGTCAACACCTCCCCTACGGCACGTTTTCGGCTTGTTGATAAGGTTTCGTAGGGGCTGTGTTGGCTTCTGCAAGAAGACATACCTGCCCATTTTATGGTTGTTGATCACCCGAACCTGGTATTAGGTGTCCCTCCTGCGTCATGATGCGGCATTGTAGGGCTAAGCGCCCGCTAAATAGCGCAAACCCACACCCCGCGCTACAATAACGCCGTACACCCAATTGCATGCAAGGAGCTATTCGCATAATGGTTTCCCCGCCCAGCCCCAACGCCCCCGTCGCGCCCGGTTTGTTGGCCGACGCGATCGAACGCCGCACCACCTATCTCGTCCGTCAATTTCTGCTGGCCGTTGAAGTCCTGTTTGCAGACCCCGACGCCGACACCTTCCGCACCTCGCCCACCCGCACCGCTGAACTCGACGTTACCCGCTATGACCTCGACCGTTTCGCCGCGCAATGGGCCGCGCTTGTGCCAGACGACCCACGCAGCCGCGCCGCCTTGTTCCACGAACTGAGCCAGCGCTACCCGCTCAAAGCGCAGCGCGTACCTAATCTACAGCGTGTGCTGGGGCTAGCCGACCCCGCCGTACACGATGCCTATCACGCACAGTTTGAGCAAACCATCGAGCGCGCCTTCGTTGACACCGACCCCGCCCACGCCCATCAGCACACCACCAACCAGATTAATTTCCTTGACTTAGTGGTGCAAAATGACCTGCAACAGTCGATGGAATGGCGCTTTCTGCCGCGTGGCGAAATGCTCTTTGACGAAGGCGACCCCGGCGACAGCCTCTACATTATCACCAGTGGCAATATGCGTGTGGAAAAACGTCAGCCAGACGGCACTTATCAATTGCTGGCGGAACGTGGGGTGGGGCGCATCATCGGGGAAATGGCGGTCATTACAGACGACACCCGTTCGGCGCGGCTGGTGGCAGCGCGTGACAGCGAGTTGATCCGCTTTGGGCAGGACGACTTTAACGAATTGACGACCAACCACCCGCAAATCATGCTCAGCATGACGCAGATCATCATTCGCCGCTTCCGTGAAACCCTCGCCGCCCGCCCCGCCACGCGCACCATGCGCACTGTCGCCTTTGTGCCGCTCGGTGAACCACAGCCGGCCGTCGTCGCGCAGGTGACCCGGCACCTACGCCTTGAATCCTCTGCGCTGCACCTGACCCACGCCACACTAGACAAGCACGCCTTTGACGGGGCAAGCGCCGCGCTGGATGACCCGTTCCTATCGCGCAGTGTCACGACGTGGCTTAACGAGGCTGAAGAACGCTACGACTATATTCTCTTCGAAACCGACACCACCGACTCGGCATGGACACAACGCGCACTGCTGCAAGCCGACCACATTTTCCTGCTGGCGCGTGGCGATGGCGACCCGGCCCCCTATCCTATCGAAACAATACTGGACAACCCCGCCCTTGCCGACATCCCCACCGAGTTATTGATCGTCTATCCGGATGGCACCGCCTCCCCACGCCGCACCCGTGCCTGGCTGGATGCGCGGCCATGGTCCGATGACTACTACAATCTGCGCGACAACGCCGACGGAATCGCCCGGCTGGCCCGGCGCATTGCCGGCAAAATGGTCGGCCTCGTGTTTGGTGGGGGGGCGTTGCGGGCCTATGCACATGGCGGGGTGTATCAGGCGATGCTGGCAGAAGGCATCACTGTTGATTATGTCGGTGGGACAAGCGCCGGGGCCATTGCAGCGGCACTGGTCGCGCTGGAGATGGAACCACCCGAAATGCGGACCCGTGTCGAACAGGGGTTAACGCGCTTTATGGACTACACCTTGCCGCTGATCGCGTTGACGACGGGCAAGCGCATCACCGAGAATCTACACGCGATTTTTGGCGACCACACCATTGAGGATCAGTTCGTCAAGTTCTATTGTGTCGCCACAAACGCCAGCACAGCGGAGGAAGTCGTCTTCACGGCGGGGATATTGTGGCGGGCCTTGCGGGCCAGTTCGAGCCTGCCGGGTGTCTTTCCGCCTGTAATCGCGGACAACACCGAGGGTGATTTACTGGTAGACGGGGCGGTGTTGAACAACGTCCCCTCTGACATTATGCGCCAACGGTGCCCCGGTGTGGTGATTGTGGTCGATGTTTCCGAGGCGAAAAAAACCACCGGCCGGCGCTACAATCATGGCGATTACATCAGCGGGGTGGCGGTGTTGCTCAACCGCATGAACCCACTGCGGCGCAAACGCATCAAGGGGCCGAACATGGCGCGGTTTTTAAGCCGACTGTCGTACATCAGCAGCATGAAAGACCGGGCTAGCCGCCAATCTGACGCGGACATTTTGATTTTGCCAGACGTGGGGCAGTACTCCATTTTCGATGAGGGCGCGTCTGAGGCGATGTTTGCGGCGGGGGAGGTCGCCGGGCAGGCCGCACTGGCCGCGTGGCACGCGCAGCATCCCGGCTGGGTGTGGTAAATGCGCCGCCCGGCCGCGTTGGGTGTCGCCGCCTGCTCGGAGGGGGCGCTATCAATGACACGCATGGCCCTCGCTCACGCGGACTTGAGTCCAGTGTGCGCGCACGACACCGGGCTAGCGACGGTTTTCCAATGCCTCGTCAGCAACCACAACCCATCTGGCATTTTTGCGCCACGTTCGTCACAATAGGTGCCTGCTCTTTGACCAACACAACTTAAGGAATCAACCCTATGACGAAAACGCTGGACCCGATCATCGCGGCGGTGCAAGACGCCACCCGCCTGACGCGCACGGTGCAGGCTGAACACCTTGTTCAGCACGACAAACCAACCGAACCCGTGACCATTGGCGACTATGGCGCACAGGCCATCATCTGCCGCGCGATCAAAGCACACTTTCCCGACGACGCCGTGATTGCCGAAGAAAGCGGCCACCAATTCTTGAATGTGGTCGATGCCGTGCAGCGCGAATTGATCTTGCAACTGGTCGGCAAAGTCATTGGCACCACCGTCAGTGAAGACGATATGGTCGGCTGGCTCAACCACGGCCACGGCAAAGACGCCCCACGCACCTGGATTATTGACCCCATCGACGGGACCAAAGGCTTTTTGCGCGAAGAACGCTACACCGTCGCGGTCGGCTTGCGCGAAGGCTCTGGCGTCACGGCGGGCGTGATGGGCTGCCCCAAATACCCCTTTAGCACCGAGGAATATGGCCTGTTGTTTTATGCCGAAAACGGTCAGGCCTTCGAGCGGCCGCTATATGGCACGGACGCGGATGACACGCCGATTCACGTTTCGCCGCGTGATGTGGGTGAGGTGTTGCGTGTGGCGGAAAGTGTCGAAGACAAGCACGTAGACCGCACCGCGCTGCAACATGTTTACGCCCGGCTTGGCATTGACGCCAGCACGGCCAATCGCAGCGACGGAATGGGTAAATATGCAATGGTGGCGCGTGGCGATGTTGAGCTTTACATGCGTATTCCCAAAGACCACGGCCGCAAGGCGAAAATCTGGGATCATGCGGCGGGGGTGGCAGTCTTAGAGGCGGCCGGTGGACGTGTCACTGACAAAGATGGCAATCCGCTCAATTTTCAGGAGTCGCCCGTGCTAGAAAGCACCATGTTCGTCATCATCAGCAATGGCGTGGTGCATGACCGCGCGCTGGCAGCACTGGTGGACTATCCGTTGAACGTGTAACGGGGGTATCTTCGCGCCGTGTAGCCCTGTTTTACATGAATAATTCCTGAATTCCCGCGCTCAGACCCTGAAAGTTTGAGGACTCTTACCCGGCAAGGCGAACAGTTGTGTTATGGTGTGGATAGAGCTTTCTAGCCCACACGACACGCACTGCTTATGCTTGTCAGAACGCGGAAATCAGGTAGGAATTATAGACGCACGTGAACGACTTCGAACGGACCCGACGCTATTACTACAACGCTTTATACACCTGCGCAAAAATGGCCTAAACCGGGATGATGCCTGGTTTCAGGTTTTGCGTGAAGTCGGCGGCATTTCGGAGCGTGTGCAGGCCGATTTCCTCAAGCTGGCCAAGGTCTTTGAACGGCGCGAAGGGTACACCTACCGCTATGACGCTCCACCCGATGACCACGCTACGCTTAGCCGCCGCGAGATTGAACGCAACCAGACGCCACAACAGCGCCAGCAGATGCAAAACGCCCGCCAACGCTATCATGCCAACGGCAACGGCAACACCGGCAACCTCAACCCGGCGCATTTGCGTGAAAACCGTGGCCAGCAGCTCGAACAGGTGCTTGACCAGATCGACGCCACGCCGATTCCTAAAGGCAGCACGGCCCCCATCAAGCAACTGGCCGACCATGAGCATTTTGGCGAAGAAATGATGCTCCTGATGTACTTTGCCGGGTTCCCCAGGCCGATGCCGGTGGTGGTGCAGGGGCAGGCAGAACTCTATATTGGGCGCGGCACAGACAACGTTGCAATGATGGTACTCATCGCCCCGCTGAGCTGGCTGAAGCTATTGGCGCGGTCGCGTTGATCTTCGGGCACCAGTTGGGTTACCGAGGCCGCGAAGGCCGGCACCTGGAAGGCCCCGGTCAGGGCAGTCACGAGGGCGGCAAGGTAGACATGCCACAGCGCGAGGACGTCGGTGAAAAACAGGAGCATCAGCACTGCGGTGGCTAGCGCCTGCCCAATGTCAGAAAGCACCATCACGCGGCGGCGGTCATAACGATCCGAAATGATGCCCGCCAACCCCATCGCAATCACGCGCCCACCAATCCCCAATGCACTGACCACCCCCAGCGGCGTGACGTCTCCCGTTTCGACAAAGAGGTAAATGCCAAGCGCAAAGCTGGTCATCGCACTCCCGATCATGGATAGCGTCTGCGTGGCGAGGATTCGATAATAGGTGTGGATGCTGGTAGTAGGTGGTGGGGCGGTCATGGGGCGCGTGTCTCCTTGTGGTTGCAGCCGCACGGCAACCTGTTGCAAATATTTCAATTACATATGCAACATTATCAATGAAACAGGCGTAAATGTCAAATTTTCTGATTAAGAAATTGAATATCTTGAATAAAAATTGATATTTATGATCGTGGCGTTCCCTGCCCGGTTATTGCGGTTGCGTGCAGGCAAGCTCAAAACTCGACACGATACCAGTCTGCAATGGCGTCGTGGGCGCGGTCGCTACCGATGCGGCGCAACGCTTCGAGGGCGCGACGTTGCACGAGGAATTCGTCGTCACGTTGCAGCACCAGAATCAACGGCGTCACGGCGCGTTCGTCCCCAATGCACCCCAGTGACTTGGCCGCGTTCCAGCGCACGGCGGCCTGCCGGTCATGCAAGGCGGCAATCAGGCGATTCACAGCCCCTTTGCCCAGCGCCACGCAGCCATCCCAGTCGGCCACTGCGATGCGAAACAGCGCGTGTTGATGGTCGGTTTGTGGGGCCCACCCTGTCGCGTGGAGTGCGCGTGCGGCCTGTCGCCGTACCGCCGCAATCTGGTCAGCAAGCGCGCCAATTAACGCTTCCTGTGCGCGGGCTGTGTTGTGGTCGGTAGCGGTGCCGAGGGTACGGGCGGCGTACATGCGTGCGCTGACGCTGGGGTGCGAACGGAGTACGTCGATCAGATCGGCGGTTGTGAGTTGCATCATGACACCCTTTTAATGCTGGGATGGTGAGACAAGACAGTTGCCCTATCATAGCGGAGGGCGTGCAGGCTGGCAATACGGGGCTGTGAGGGGGTGCAGTCGGATTCTGGGGCATCGTGTATGACCAACCGCACGCTGCACTGATGGGTGTTGCACATTTGACCGACAACCAGGATATGCGATGTAGCTGTTATACCAGGTTTGCGGCATTGGTTGTTTTGTGGGAGAGTTGACGGCGCAGACGGCATACCCTCCCCTACGACCATTCTGGTCAAATAGCGTGTTTGTGTAGGGACTGTGTTGGCTTCCGCAGGAAGACATGCCTGTCCATTTTCTGTATCGTGATGACCCGAACCTGGTTATCTGTCTGCGGGACGTGGTGTGCCGCGCCCTTTCAGGCCCCGCTGAAGGACGGCGCTAGCACTCCGCCGGGCGAGCAGACAGAACTGAAGTTCGCCTGCTCAGGGGGCCGCTCCTGAAGCGCAGGGCCTTCGCTCACGCGGACTTGAGTCCAGTGTGAGCGCACGACACCGGGCTAATTGGCCGCCGCAATAAATTACGGCGCTAGCACGTCGCCGGGCGAGCAGACAGAACTGAAGTTCGCCTGCTCGGAGGGCCGCTCTGAAGCATGGGGCCCTCGCTCACGCGGACTTGAGTCCAGTGTGCGCGCACGACACCGGGCTAGCGACGTATTTTTAATGCGTCGTCAGGTTCGCCGCAATGAATTACGGCGCTGGCACGT
>DAOTTU010000083.1:0-21363 GCA_034437655.1 Anaerolineae bacterium | reverse complement strand
GCTGCCCATCAAGTCGGGCGAACGCACAAGCCTAAAGGCAGCGCGTTCGGTTGGTACCAGGACCTTACCGAATTTATTTTACCAAACCCATAAGTCCGCCTGACCGAGGGCCGCGGCCCCGTTTGTCCGCATCGTGACGCGGGCTTCACCGCGCGGGTGGGCTTTAGCCCCGTCCGTGCGCACCACTGGCATAGCCCCGTGCTTTAGCGCGGGGGAAAAGGGTATTTTCGAGTTTTGCACCAGCATCCCTACAGGCGATCCCGCATGAAATATGCCATTTATTCCCCCTTATCACATGGTCTCTTAACCACAAAGGAGCGTTGCGTGTGTCCGCAGTGATGCCGCACCTGTCTATTGAACATCAGTATTTCACGTCCGTCGATGGCGATCAGCTTGCGTATTTCGCCCTCACCCCCGACGCCGACGCCCGCGCGGTGGTCATCGTCTTGCATGGCTATTCGGAGTATAGCGGACGCTACCTGCACCTTGTTGACCATCTGCTGCAACACGGCTATGCGGTCGCGGCGATGGATCACCGGGGGCATGGGCGTTCGGAGGGACAACGCGGCTACATCCCCTCATTTGCAGCGCCCGCCGCCGATGTCGCGCACTTCGTCGGCATGATGCAACAACGCTTCCCCGACCTCGCTATCTATATCTTCGCGCACAGCATGGGCGGGGCTATCACTGTTGAATATCTGTTAACGCATCAATCTCCCCCCGTGCAGGGCATGATCCTCAGCGGGCCGGGGCTGCGCATCAATTACGAGTTGAACCCGGTAGTGCGGGGGCTTTCGGAAATTGCAGCCCGGGTGATGCCACGCGCCGGGATTGTCGGGCTGCGGGATGGGATGACGACCCGCGACCCGGCTATTGTTGCCGATGCCAAAGCCGACACGTTGGTTCATCATGGCAAAGTCCCGCTGCGCACCGGGCAATTGTTGCTCGACGCATGGGAGTATTTTGCGCCGCGCTTGCCCCAGTTTGCGCTGCCGATGTTGCTCTTGCATGGCACCGCAGACGGCCTCGCTGACCCCGACGCCAGCCGCGAATTTTATGCCATGGCCGCCAGCGACGACAAAACGCTCAAGCTCTACGAAGACATGTTGCACGAGGTCGTGAATGAGGTCGGGCGCGAGGAAGTCTTCGCAGATATTATCGCGTGGCTGGATGCGCGGGTGTAAAAAGCGCAGGCGTGCCGGGCAAGGCCACCTTGACGACCGCCGCCGCACTCGTTTATGATCGCCTGCGGGTTGACACACATCACCTGCTAGGAGGAATGCATGAGCCGTGCCAACATTGCCCTGATCGTGGTCTTGATCGCGCAACTCGCCCTCATCGCGGTCGTGTTCAGTGAAGACGACACCACCGACACGCAACTGTCGCGGGGTGGGGCGCTTTTGACCGGGTTTCAGGCTGCGGAGGTCACCGAAATTATCATCGAAGACGACGCCGGGCTAACGCTCACGCTGGCACAAGACGCCGCTGGCAACTGGGTGCTACCCACTGCGGATGGCTTCCCCGCGCAAAACACCGTCGTAGCCTCACGGTTGGATTTGATCGAACGTTTCGACGCCGAGCGCCTTGTCACGCGCACCACCGACAACCTGCGCCGTTTTGATGTCGCGGAAGACGACTTTTTCCGTCGCATTACGCTCCGCACCGCTGCGGACGATTCCTACACGCTTTACGTCGGCGCGCTGGGCACAGGCGCAAACCGTTATACCCGCGTCGAAGGCGACTCAGAGGTTTACCTCAACAGCGACATGGGGCAATCGGCATTGACCACTGACCCGACGACGTGGATTGACACGGTGTATTTCTCGGTGCTGCCCGAAGACCTCGTGCGCATCACAATTGAGAATGAAAACGGCACCGTTGAACTGGTGCAAGCCGATGGGGCGTGGTCGCTGCCAGAGCTGGCACCCAACGAAGTCGCAGACACCGCTGCCATTGACCGCCTCACGAGTCGTTTCACCACCTATCGGCTGGACGACCCGGTTGGCAGCGCCGTTTTGGACGAGTATGGGCTGGATGCACCGCTCGTCACGGTGACGCTGGAGGTCCGCGTGCCAGACCCCGACGCGCCGCCACCCGCCGACGATGCGGATACTGCCGAGGGTGACAGTGCGGACAATGCTGCTGAACCTGCGCCACCGACCGTCATTGAAACGCGCACGCTGTTGATCGGGGCTGCGACGGGGCAGGGTGGCCATTACACGCAGTTTTCGACCGCCGAATACGTCGTCACCACGCCGGAAACCTTTGTCAATGAATTAACAGGGCTGGGCCGTGCCGCGGTGGTGAATCCGCAGCCGTATAGCGTATTTGGTGGGTAATCTGTTGATTTCAGGAGGTTGCTGACGACGTACTTCAGTGCGGCGACACCCCATTATGTATGCCCGAAAATGTTACTAAGAGAACACAATCAGACTGATGAGGCTCATGGAATTTGCAATCGTCGCCGCAATGATCGTCGGGCTGCTGCTGTTGCCCCGGCTGCGCAAAATGTTGTTGTCGCAGGTAGACACAACCCCGCCCGGCACCGCGCAGCAAGCCGTGGTGCTGGCGCGTGTTCGCCAGTTGAAATATTTCTACATCCACGCCGGGCTCTATATTATCACCATGCTGGGCGTGTTTGCGCTGGCGTTGCTGGTTGGGGCCGCTTCTACCGCGATTATCGGGGGCGTGGGCTGGGGGTTGATCCTCGCGCTACATGCGTTCTGGGTGTTCGGCATCAACGGCGTTATGCTAGAATGGGAACAACGCCGCGTTGACGCCATGCTGAACGATCAGCAAAAGGCTGACCAAAAACCACCAACTACTATCGACGTGACCCCGCACGACGAGCAATAATAGCCTGTAGCATCAGCCGTATTTGTAGTAGAAAGCCCACACCAGCACCCATGACCACCCTGCCGAGCATCTCTATGCGCGACATTATCCCCTTCAGTGACGATGAACTGGCCGCCAACCGCCGCGCCGCCTACAGCACCACCCAACTTGCCCATGCCCGCGACCGCATCGCCGCCCGCATTCCATCACCCCTTGAACTGACGGTGCGCTTTGTGCTGGGGACACGCCTCGGCCGCATCATCGGCGCTGCCACCCTTGCGATGAGTTGGGGTGTGTTGTCGTTGTGGTTCATTGTTGTTTATTATGGCGAGCCGCTGCTGATTATTGGCGGCTTTATTGCGGCGTTGGTTGGCATTGCGTTCGTCGTGCGGACCTTTTATGTGCCCGTGCAACGCTTCACCGACTGGCAGAACGCCCGCCCCGCCCTGAAATGTGTTGAGGGGGTGCTGCGTGTCGATGTCCATGACAACGGCGACGACCCCACCCCGCGCTGGACGCTGTGCATTGAAGGCGACGAATCGCTGCGCATCCCAATGGGAACCTACACGGCCCCCATCCATGAACAGGGGCAGGCGTTGCGTTTCTACGTGCTGGACTTCGGCTTTGTAAAGGCGGTGGCCGCGTTTGAGCCGTTGCATTAGCAGCACATATTGTGGCGGCACACATCGGTGCCTCCCTACCGACCATCGTATGCACAATCGATGCGTGCAGGGAACGACCGCTGTATCGTTCCGTTTTTGCGAGAGACCGTTTGAAATAATTGATTCGAGGACTTATGGCCGGGGTCGTGGTGTACCACGCCTCTACGTAAAATGTCCTGATAATGGGGTTTGTAGGGAGTCGCCTGTAGGCGACTCCCGAATTATACCAGGTTCGCGGCATTGGTTGTTGTATGGGAGGGGTTGCCGCAGGACTTTTGCAAAGTCACATCATCCTCTGGTTCTCGGACGGGCCGTTGCCCGTCCCTACGAATGGCATGGTGATGCGGTGGTAGGGACATCCAACGGGATGTCCGTGACACTGGTATTAAACATGCCATTGATTTCCCTCTATCAAACGGTCGCTGAATCGGTACCGGTTGGCGCTGTTGTATCACGCGCCGCCCAACGCCTGTGCATAGGCTACCGTCTGCGCCACGCTGTTGAAGTGAATGTCTACGATGGCGTTTACGTCTCTGGCATAGCCGCCGCCCATCATTGTTGCCACAGGCAAGCCCATGCTCAGCGCGTGGGCGAACAACAGACGGTCCCGTTCTGCCAGCCCGGCACGGGACACGTTCAGGCGGCCGAGGCGGTCATGCGTGTAGGGGTCGGCACCGGCAATGTAGAGGATGAGGTCGGCGTGCGCCACCGACAGCGCCTGCAACAAGCCTATTTCGAAGTGGTGCAGATAGTCCGCGTCGGTAGTCTCGTCAGGGAGCCCGATGTCGAGGTCGCTCGGCTGTTTGCGGAAGGGGAAATTCTTTGCGCCGTGAATGGAATAGGTAAAAATGTGCGGGGTGTCCTGGCAGAGCGCGGCCGTGCCTTCGCCCTGATGCACATCGGCGTCAACAATCAGTACACGTTGCACAAGCCCTTCCGCAATCAACGTCTGCGCCGTGATGACGACATCGTTAAAGATGCAGAACCCCGCGCCATAGGCATACCCAGCGTGGTGTGTGCCGCCCGCGAGATTGGCCCCGGCACCATACTGCAATGCTGAACGCGCCGCCCCCAGTGTGCCACCAACCGAATGCCGCGACCGTACGATCATCTGTGGCGACCACGGAAAGCCGATGCGCCGCACTTCGCGTTCACTGAGCGTGCCGTCAATGACCCGTTGCAGGTAGGCGGGGTCATGGACGCGGGTGATCTGCTCGTCGGTTGCACCGCGGGGTTCGCGCACACGCGCTGGTGCAAGCAGCCCACTGCGGAGAACCCGTTCGCGCAGCAGACTGTATTTTTGCATCGGGAAGCGATGTTCCGGGGGTAGGGGTAACACAAAGGTGTCGCAGTAGTAGATGTGCATCGTGATGGGCTGGGCCCTACCCCGCCGACACCTCGCCGCCCGTGTTCGACGTGTCCGTGAGGGCGTAATAGTCCACCGCGAAGCCACGCCGCAGCCGTGACCCGTCCAAACGCATTCCCATCGCCTCTACCCACGCAATGGTGTAGGTGTCATGCGGATCGACCAGCACCACAAGATTGCTGATGTCTGGCCCGGCGGCGTCTTGCATGGCTGCAATCACAGCCCGAGCCGCTTCTTGCTCGTAACCCTGCCCACGAAAATCAGCGCCCAGCACACAGTCCAGCGTGAGTGTGTTGCCGTTGTCGGTGCTTTCGATGCCACACACGCCGATGAAGATTTGGGTGTCGCGTTCTAGCACCGCGTAGAGCCCAAAGCCCTGCACATGCCAGCTTGCTTCCAGCTTGCGGAGTTCGGCGCGCGCCTGGGCACGGCTCAGCGGTAGGTGGGGCGGGCGGTATTCCATAACGCGCATGTCACCAACAATTTGCGCATGATAGTCGTCAACGTCATCCACGCGCAGTGGGCGTAACACCAGCCGCTCAGTTTCAAATGTTTGCATGAGCTTGTTTCCTCTTGTTGATCTTCAGCGAGTTTACAAATGTGTCTCGCTTCCCGTTGTGTCAGAGCTACTTCCAGCATACGGCCGCTATGTCAGGGCCGTATAAAGGTTGGATTAACGTTTCGTAGGCTCTGCCGGCGCGGGTGAGATTTATCCCTGTCCGCGCGCCACACCTGCATAGCCCGGTGCTTTAGCGCAAGGGAAAGGGGCGCACACTCTGTTCCTATTTACCCAAAAATCTCGGCCACACGCAGTTGAAAGCCCGGTAGTAGCGTGCCCCCATTGACGGTTGCGCCGGGCCCGGCCGTGGCCATGATCGTGCCGCCGGAGGGTTGATTCGCAAATAATTCCATCGACCTTGCCGGGACATCTACCAACCACACCACCGGCGTGTCGTGGTCCATGTAGGTCATACAAAGCTGGCGTAATTCCAGCAGGTCGTCGGTCGCTGCGCGAATATGGATGGCGAGGTCCGGGTGGTGAGGGATCACCGCGTCGGGGGGAAGCGTGGGCAGTGTGTCGGTCGAAATATAGCCGACGTCGGGCGTAACCCACAGGTCTTCGGCCAGCAGAAAGCGCTGTGGCGGCACCACAAGATGGCCGTGCGGGTGGCGACTGAGATAGATGCGCAGGCGGGCGAGAATTTGACGGGCGATGCGGGCGGCTGGGCTTGGCATGGGGGCGGGCGGCTGCTCCTTGCTGGGTGGGGCGGGTCGATGCTGTGTATTATACTGCTTTTGCTCAAATTATTCCCCGGGCAACGTTGCAGTTATGCGTTGCATGTGTACAATTAGAGCAAACTGTAATGCTTGGAGAAATGTTTATGCGTTGGGAATATTTACACCTCGAATGTGGCACCAATGGCAGCTACTTCAGTGCAGGTGAACGCCTTGAACAATGGGAAGATATGTCTTTACAGGTTGTACTCAATCACCTCGGTGACGATGGCTGGGAGCTGGCCACGATGGCTTATGAACAGGCAATCATCCTGCCGTTTCACCTGATTTTTAAACGCCCGGTCGAAGGCTAACAGCGCCTTGACCATCCACACCCCGTGCCGTTGGTGGCCGTGAATGGTGACCCCACCCGTGCGCGACTGATACGACCCTTTTTGCGTCGAAGGTGCGACACAAACATATGTGCGAAACACCTGTTCGATTATTTATGCGGAGGACGTGTCCATGTTGCTATCACTTGACATTCGCGACCCCGACGTCGCCACGCAAATTCTTGAACTACAACGCGCTGCTTATGCGGTTGAAAGCAAACTTATTGGCTATACCGTGCCCGCCATGCATGCAACTGTTGCCGATTTGCAGGCCTGCGGTGAGCGCTTCCTCGCCTACAAACCCGATGCTGCTTATCTGGGAGCCGTTGGCTACACCAAAACCAACAGGGTGTTGACCATCGCCCGCCTCGTGATTCACCCCGACCATTTTCGGCAGGGGATCGCGCTGCGGTTGCTGACGACGCTTGAACACGTGAACGATAACATTCAGCGCATGGCGGTGCAAACGGCCGCCGCCAACACCCCGGCCCGGCGCTTATACGAAAGTGTCGGCTTCACACTGACGGAACGCTGGCAACACGACGACGGGCTGGTGCTGGTGCGGTTTGAGAAGCGCTTGCAGTTTGATGAGGCAGCGTGAAGGAAGGAGTTCTGATGGCCCGACCCATCCGTGCCGTTGTGCTGATGCTGGTGGCATTGCTGATTATGGTCGGCAGTGGCCCGCTCATCACCGTCACCAGCGCCCACCCCACACAACAAGACGATGCCGCGCCGTTCCTCATCTACTGGGATGACGTCGGGTTTCGTGTGGAACGTGCCGACGGGAGCGCTAGTGTGTTGTTTGGCGAACAAACACTCGACCGCGACGGTATGCGCTATACACGGGGGCGGTTCAGCCTGTCACCGTCCGGCGAGTGGTTGCACATCAGCGCCATGTCTGGCGTAGATGCCCCGCCTGCGGCCACCGATATCCTCGTCAACCTCTACACCGGCGCAGAACATGTGCTGATTGACACGCGCACTGAGCGCGCTCCCGTTGCTGTGGAATGGCACCCCACCACAGACCGTCTGTTGCTGCTAAAAAGCGACCGTGTGCAGATTGTCACACCCACGACGGGCGCAGACTTCCTCGCGAACCCGGTGCTGGATATGGCAGTGCCGCACCTGTTGGAAAATCCCCCTGATGCGCGTGTCACACTGGCGGGCTTTGGGGAGAATGTCGGCTATGTGATCTACGACTGGGCACAGGCCACCAACGCCACGCATTACGTCGAGTTGCTGGTGTTCAACGACGCGGGCGTGTTGTTCAATACTGTCTATGGTGGGGCGCGGGCGGCGTACCTGTCACCGGGCGGGCTGTTGATGTTGCAGTTTAGTGAAGCGTTGCGCTTTTTGGACCTCAACGCGCTGGATGATCCCGACGCCGTGGTTGACTTCTTTCGCCTACCGATGCCGCCTGACCTGAATGTGCTGACTGAGTTTGACTATCAGTGGGGGGCAGACGGTCACGGCGTACTGCTCGAAATCCGCAACGAGGTGCAGTGGGTAGCCCTGCGCGGCAATGACCGCACCCGGCACACCTTCCCCGGCACCTACACCCTCCGCTCCGATGCCAACACACCCTGGCGTGAGCCTATGCTCGGCTGGAGCCCTGACGGGACACAGTACCCGGTTGTTGATGTGGCGAATGGCGGCACGGTGTTACTCAATCGAAATGGGGACGCTACGCCGCTCGCTGTGGCGGGCTATCCGTTGGCGTGGGGTGGTGATGCGCTCTTGCTGGCTGAAGCCGGGGACCCGACCAGCAGCGACCCCCCACAACGTGAAGTCACCTTCCATGTTGTGGATGTGTCTACAGGCACGACACAATCGGCCCCCGTGACGCTGACGGGCAGCCCACCCCCGGCGTTGTTGCCTGATGGGGAAACGGTGCTGTACAACGCGAATGGGCTGCATGTGGTGGACCTCGTGACGGGCGAGCAGGTGCGGCGGCCGCCGGATGCGCGCAGTGCCTCGTCCTTCCCCACAGGCACCGTTGACCCACACCCGACCGCGCCCTATGTGCTGGTGCAGACGGCCGCCGTGCCCGGCCCCACCAGCGACGCCGACGGGCCGATGCGCTGGCTCAGCGTGCAGTCGCTAGACAGTACTTCCGGGCGCGACATTCCGACGGACGCGCCGCTGTATGGCTGGGCTGATTTTGCAGTGGCACAGTGGTTGCCGGCCCGCGTAGACACCCGCCGCTTGCACACCGCCGCACGTTGATGGGTTATGTCGGAATAACCCGGCGCGAATCATCCCCAGATGCGGTGCCAGTACGATTCACCAAGCGCGCGCATGGCTGCGTCCGGGTGGGCGCACACGTCTGGCAACAACTGTGCAAAGCCGGTGGTATCAACACACATATACACCCGCAACAATTCATCCATAATGCGGCAGTTGACGTGCCCACGGAGCAGGGTGTCGGCGGTGGTCTTCAAGCAATCAACCAGCACTGACGGTGGCAGTAATGCAAGCCGTTCATCAATGTCGCGGCGTAACGCGGCGCGGCGTGCGGCGAGCGCAAGCAGGTCGGGCACCAGCTCGCGTTGGACACTTTCAGAAAGCAACCCATACACGTCCAGCGCCGGGTAGCAGTCGGTGTCATGTTGTAGGGCGTGGCGCAACGTGTCGGCCGGGTCGTTCAGCCATTTGAGCCCGTGCAGGGCGTCCGCATAGGTGGCGAAAGCATCGGCAATAGCAGACCAGAACATACGGTCATCTTCATTTAGTTTTGCCATGATTGACCTCTCTAAAACTGTTCGACTCGAGTTTTATGGTCACGAGAGCCCTGGCATGTTGCTTTATATCCCCTTGCCCAATCCTCTGGTACGGATACTGAGCCATTTTAGTATACCAATCTTGCATTAAGGAAAAACTCAGCATTTGTTCAGAATCTGTTGGGGCTAACGGATGAATTAAAAAGACTCTGTATACCAGGCTCGGGCGATCAACAACCATAAAATGGGATGCTGAGAGACGGTGTTGAAAGGTAACGCTTGCAGGCTGTTGGTTGGTGTTATACGCCGGGATCGCCTACAGGCGACGCCCTACCCATCGCATCATCATAGGGTTTTCTGGTAGGGGCGCGGTACATGTCACACGCGGTAGGGTTGAGATAACCTGAAACGCAGAAAGCATATGGCCATCGACTATCCACCGAACGCGCTGCCTTTAGGCTTGTGCGTTCGCCCACCTGATAGCGCCGTCGTTTACGGCGGCGAAAAGGGCAGGTTGACGACGTGTTCCCCGCCCTGAAGGACGGGGCTATGCAAGTGTTGTGCGTGAACAGCCCTGAAGGGCGCTCACGCAGCGGATCGTGTTGCCATACCGCGCTTGCGTTTGACCTTACCATACCCCTACAGCGTGTGACCAACGGGGTGTCCAGCGCCAGCCCTCATCCCCCCATCATTACAGCGCCTCAGCGCGGGCACGGTGCGGGGCCGGGCGGTTCTCGGAGGCCTCGGCACGGTCAGAAATCTCGCGGATGAGGCTACCAAACACCAGCCCATGCATCGGGTACAGCGCATACCAGTAACCCAACCCGAACAAGCCTTTCGGCGCAAAAAAGGCAATCTGCGTCAGGCGGCAGCGGTTGGCGTCCAATGGTTCGACCTTGAACTGCAACCAGCCACGCCCCGGCAGCTTCATTTCTGCCCGTAAGCGCAACAGGCGATCCTCCTCAATGGACTCCACACGCCAGAAGTCGAGCGCTTCGCCAGCCCGCAACTCGTCCGGGTCGCGCCGCCCGCGCCGAAAGCCTACCCCGCCAACCATACTGTCCATCAAGCCCCGAATACGCCACGCCCAGTTATAGGTAAACCAGCCGCGTTTGCCGCCAATGCCCGTAAACACCGTGTAGACGCTGCGTGGCGTTGCATTGACCACCCGTGTACGGCGTTCAAGCAACATCCCTTCGTGCGAGGTCAGCAGCACGGGTTGGTGGTCACCCTGACTGCTGTGCAGCGAGTCGCTCCAACTGGTTTCAACCTCACGCGCTTCGAGGCGTTCAAGGGCCAGCTTCACCGCGCCTTCATAGGACATCGGCTCGATGTGAGGGAAAATGCGGCGGGCGCTGTCGTCGCGCACAATCACTTCGTTGCGCAGACCGTCAATCAGTGGGCGCGCGATACTGCTGGGGATCGGCGTGACGAACTGTACCCAGTGCGACGAGACGCGCGGTGTCAACACCGGTACGGGAATCATCAGGCGCTTGAGGTTGCGCTGCCGGGCATATTCCAGCATCATCGCCCGATAGGTCAGCACATCCGCGCCACCGATTTCGATGATCTTGCCGATGCTGTCCCGCGTTTGTAGCGTATCAATCAGATAGGACAACACGCTGCGGATGGCAATTGGCTGAATGCGCGTCGTCACCCACTTGGGCATCACCATCACTGGAACGCGCTCTGTCAGATAGCGCACCATTTCAAAGGAAATACTCCCCGAACCAACGATCACCGCCGCGCGAAATTCAGTGACGGGGATGCCACTCTCGCGGAGGGTGTCGCCTGTTTCATGCCGACTGCGCAGGTGGTCGGATAGCTGGCTGTCGGGGTCGCCCAGGCCGCCCAGATAAATGATGCGCTCTACGTCGTGGCTTCTGGCTGCGTTACCAAAGTTGCGCGCCGCAGTGACGTCCCGCGATTCGAAGTCACTATGCCCGGACATGCTGTGAATGAGATAATACGCCGCCCAGATGCCTTCCATCGCCGCGTTGAGCGTTTCCGGCTTAAAGACATCGCCCTGAAATACTTCCACGTCATTATCGTCGGCCCACGGACGCCCCGGCCCGCGCAGGCGTGAGGGGTCACGGACGAGAACGCGCACCCGGTAGCCCGCTTCTAGCAACCGGGGAACGAGTCGCCCGCCGACGTAGCCCGTTGCGCCAGTCACCAGCACGCGCAGGTCTTCTGTAGTGTGTTTGGGGAGCATGATGTTTGCTTTCTGCTAGATGTGGTTTGTTATCAGGGCAATGGTAGCGTACAAAGATTGTTAGGGGATTAATGCCCCCCAGAAATCCACTCTACCCACGCCCCCGCCACCACGGCACAATACCCGTTCACCATACCAACCGACCGAAGCACCGGGAGCCAAACCACCATGACTCATCTCAACTTTTCGACTATCCCCACCCAGCTCGACCTCGGCGAGGGCGTGTTGTGGCACCCCACCGAACAACGCCTCTACTGGGTAGACATCTACGCCGGGGCGCTCTATCGTCAGGACGCCGCTGGCAACCCCGAACACCTGTTGCAGCTTGAGACAACAATCGGCGCGTTTGGGTTTCGCAGAGGCGGCGGGGTGGTCATGGCCACCGGGCGCGGCTTTGCCCGTTGTGACGCCACGTTCGACCGCTATGAATACATCGTAGACCCCGAGTCTGACCGTAGCAATTGCCGCTTTAACGATGGCGCGGTTGATCGCAGGGGGTGCTTCTGGGCGGGGACAATGGAAGATGGCGGGTCCTCTGACCGGGAAAGCGCGCTCTATCGCCTCGACACAGACGGGCATCTTCACATTATGCTGACGGGGTTGGGGCTGGTGAACGGCATGGGCTGGTCCCCGGACGACCGCTTGTTCTATCTCACCGACTCCGCAGCCGGGGTAATCTGGCAGTTTGACTACAACGCCGACACGGGCCGCTTGCACAACCAGCGCGAATTTATCACCGTGACCGAAGGTACCCCCGACGGGCTGACTGTTGATGCTGAGGGCTACGTGTGGAGCGCGCACTGGGGTGGCGGGCGGGTGGTGCGCTACGCCCCCGACGGTAGTGTGGACCAGACCATCCCCTTACCCACCAGTCACCCTACCTCGCCAACCTTCGGCGGGCCGTCGCTGCACACCCTGTACATCAGCAGCGCACGCCGCCCACTGGATGCACAAGCGCTCAAGGATCAACCCCACGCCGGGGACATTTTCATCACTGAAACGGAGTTCCACGGGCAGACGACGCCATTTTTCGAGGGGTAATTTCGTCACACATGCATAAAATGGGCAGGTATGTCTTCCTGCGGAAGCCAACACAGCCCCTACGAAACCTCATCAACAAGCCGAAAACCTGCCGTAGGGGAGGTGTTGACGTCGCAGACGGCATACCCTCCCACACAACAACCAATGTCGCAAACCTGGCATAAGATGGTTGTACACAGCATAGTACGCCCGACTTATTGAAGAGCGTAACCGTGCTTCATAGTCTGCTTCGGTTTCATTTTCATCCTTCGGGCCGCGCAGTTGCCGTGCCAATTCCAGATACGCAAGCCAATCAAATGCCACCCTACCCCCGTGTGGCTTGCAAGGCCTCTGCCCACGCCCGCGCCCCGAAGACCCCCCGCGCCCGCAACGGCTCCACGCACACAGCCCGCCCCAGGTCCCACGTCAGCGGGTCAAAGGCACACCACCACCCCCGCAAAACCGCCGCCTGTGGATATTCCGCCGGGGTATCGACGGCATAAGGTGGCAAGAGTGGTCCCTGCCGGGGCTGCAACGCGGTCAGCATCAGCGTTTCGTGTGCATCGGGGATGCGGTCGGCGTCGGGGCTCGGTTGGGGTCCGGAAAGCACGAAATTCCAGCGCAACAGGGCCAGCAACTCGGCGTCGTCATGCGGCACAAAAAAGACGTGCTGTTCGGCGCGGGGCAAATCCCACACGTTGAAAATATTACGATTCCACGCCGTAAGCCCGAGGTTGTCCGGCTGCAAAAAGTCGAGGATGCCCTGCAACGCGAAAACATCGACTGTTTCGGTCGTCAACAGGTGGACTTTCGGTGGCGGCTGGAGGTCGCTGGCCCGGAAGATAACGTCCTGCCCGTCATAGGTCCACGCCTGCCGAAATTGAGTGTTGAAGGTGTCGAGGTGCGTCGTGTGATAATACACCGCCTGCCCCGTCGCCAGCACCACCGCGAGCAGCATCCCCCCTGCGATGGCGTAGGGCCGGGGTGTTGTCTGTGCCGCACGCAATGCCGGCCCGGCCTGTTCAACCCACCGCTGAACGAGCCCCACCACCACATGCACCCCCACCGCCAGCAATACCGTCAGCAGCGGAAAAGTCAGCACATAGCGGGCCGCGACTTCATTGGTCACAATCAAACTGGTGGCAAAACTGAGCAGCACCGGGCCCAACAGCAGCACACTCCACGCCCGGCGTACCCGTAGCGCCACCGCCACCACGCCAGCGAACAGCAACGGCCACAACGGCGGCAACACATAGCCATACTCCCCGCCATAGTAAGGAAAACGCCCTTCCGTGACGTTGACATACACACGCAAAGACTCTGACAACTCGCTGAGATAGTCGCTTTCGAGCCGTACCCGTTCCAGCACAGAGGGCACATCTTCAGAGGTATCTAGCTCAGCCTGGTTGGTGGCACGCGGAATGATCGAGGCGTCATTGACCCAGTACGAGGCATAGACCGGCACTGCCACCATCACCGCAAGCCCACCCGCCAGCAGCAATGAGCGCCAGTGCGGCCGCGCAAAGCCACTCACCAGCCCCCATCCGCACCACAGCAGCACAATCAGCGGGTAGAAGATGCGCCCCACCTCATAAAAATATTGCGTCAAGCCGAGCGCCACGCCCCCCAGCGCAAACAACACCCGCAGGTGATAGCGCATCCCCCCCGCCAGTGCAGCGAGGGCCAGCGTGCCAAAAAGCGGGTCTGCGATGTTGTTTAACCCCAACCGGCTGAAGTGGACGTGCGGCGGAAAAGTGGCGATCAGCAGCAGCGTGATGATTGCCGTCGGGCGATCTGTCAGGAAGCGGGCCAGCAAATACGTCGCGGGGATCGTCAGCGTGCCGAAGATGACACTGACCGTGCGCAGCCCGCCGAGGTCATAGCCAAAGGTCTCCACGCTGAGGAATTGCAAATAGCTATAGGTGCCGGGGAAGCCACGCACCAGCGGCACAAGGATGCTGAAATCGTCAAAATTGGCGAACAGAGCCAGCACATCTGCGAAGTTGAGTTCGTCCACGAAGAAGCGGAAACCGTCTTCAAGCTGATAGCGCCGCACCGCCGCACCAAGCAACGTCACGACGAGTACCAGCGCGACCTCGCCCCACTGGCCCGGCGTCATACGGCGAAGAATATGACGCACATCCTGCGGCATTCCCCCCCCGCCAAGCCCCCACACCAGCAACCCGGCCCCGCCCATCAGCAATGCAAACTGCTCGTGATGCAGCAGCCCTTCCAGCGCCGCAACACCGAGGATAGCCGCTGTGTTTTCCAGCAAGAGCAACAGGGCAACAACGCCGAGCGCGGTCAGCACCCAGTTAACAGGGGTAGTCGGTGTGGGGGTGCGTGGCAGAGCTGAGGGTGTCATAGGTGTTTTCCGTGGGAGTCACTGTGCGTCCGGGTGTGTGTGCGCGGGTAGTGTAGCGGGTGTGGGCGTGCGGTGCAAGCGTCGGCGGCTTATCATGCTGCGCTGGTGACGAAATTCATTGCGGCGACAACTGAAAACGATGTACAATTCCTATCCGACTATGATGCACAACCTACAATCACCGAGGAGGACTCTCTCATGCTGACACGCATCCACCCTACATTCGGCTGGACAGCGCTGGCCGTGCTGCTTGTCGTGGCCCTGCTAGGCATTGGCTTTAGCACCAACGGCCCCACCACCGCTCAGGGCGACCCCACCACCCCGCCCCGCGTCTATGAACCCGCCATCGACGCCATTCAACAGGCCATCCCCGGCATCGGCCGCCCGGACACCTGGCGACATGAGATTATCCTGAATTCAGAAGTGGCCGGCCTCGGTTGCCCCACCGCCAGCGAAGACCCGCTCCCCGCCCCGGTGGGTGTGTGGCGCGTCTGGCTGTCCTATGGCGGCACCGAATACCTGTATTATGTCTCGGACGATGGCAGCATTGTGCAGCCCTGCGACCCCAAGCTGCCCGGCACCCCCACCGGTGAAGGGGACGGTACCACGCGCTTCACCTCTGAATGTCGCATTGAGGCCACGCTGGCCAATGTGCGCAGCTTCCCCGACACCAGCGCCGACAATGTGATCACACAGCTTGAAAACGGCTCTGCAACGGGCATCGGGCGCACGGGCGACGGGGCCTGGTTTCAGGTACAGCTTGAATCCGGGCAGATTGGCTGGATTGCGGACAGCGCCTCAACGCCAGTCGGGGAGTGTTTAACGCTTCCGGTGACGGGCAACACCGCCATTGAGTTTGGCCCCTGCCCGCCGGGCTTTGCACCGGGTTATCTGCCGCCGCGCATCAGTGTGGGGGCCACCGCCGCGATTGAATCGGGTGGCGCACCGAACGTCGTCCGCGCACAGCCGCAACGCAGCGGGGAACGCCTCGGCTTGTATCAACCCGGCACGGAAATCGACGTGCTAGAGGGGCCGCAGTGTGGCGCGGGCTTCGTGTGGTGGCGCGTGACGGATGGTCAACTGACGGGCTGGACGGTCGAATCGTCGATTGATGATGGCGAATACTTCATCCGGCTGGTGAACGCCGCCCAACCGACCACCCCACCGCAAACGGGCACCGGGGCCGGCACGGGCTCTGGCACGGGGACGGGTGCTGGCACGGGCACCACGTCTGGCACGCTGCCGACCACCCCACCCGCCAACACGCCCCTCATCACTGCGCAGAATATCGCCACGTTGACCCCGGTCGCGGCCCTGCCCGGCACCACCGCCCCGACGGAGATCGTCTTCAGCCCGGCCGGTGACTTCCTCGCTGTGATTGATGACGTGGATGCCAGGCTGTACAGTGTACCCGGCTACCAACCCGTGCAGGCGCTCAACACGCAAATCGCCAGCGCCGAGGGCGTCAGTGCCACGGCCGTTGCCTTCAGTGCTGACGGGCAATATCTGGTCATGGGCTTTGACTCTGGCTTCGTCTTCCTCGCAGACCTGACGCAGAATATCGTGTTCCGCATCGCGATTGAGGCCGGCGCACCCATAAACGCCATCGCGATTAATGCGCAGAACCGCATGGCGATTGCCTCTGGGCGGGCAGAAGCCCCCTCGCAACTGGCGGTCTATGATCTGGGTCGGTTGGAAGTCAGCACCGGGGATGTGCCGGGCTTGTTCACGCAGTTTTACGAAACGCCTGTGTTTGCCACCGCGTTTGCCGCAGCGGATGTCGTCGTCGCGGGCACTACCGATGCACTGGACGCCTACAACGTGCTGAACGGGCAGCAATTGGTAGATCAGGACCTCGAATACCTGGAGGATGTGGTGATTGAACCCGTCATTGTGCCGGCCCGGAACTTCGCAGGCGTCACCGGGGTTTTGACCTCAACGCGGATCATCAACAACCTCGCGCTGCTGGGCTATAACGGCACGGAGAGCTTCGCCGGGACGCTGAACACCATCCCCAATGCGCTCTGGTTGGAGTCAATGACGGTGGTACCGAGCAACCCGCCCGTGCTGCTGGTGGCGGTGCGCTATGACGGGGCCCCGGCTGAAATCATCGCGTTAGACTCTGCGACCATTTCCCCGCTGGCGACGGTTGGTGCGGGCAATGCCCCGGCGCTGGCCGTTTCGCCCGATGGACGGTTTGTGCTGCGCGTGAGCGGGCCGGCGGTGCAGGTGCTGGCGGTGCAATAGACCGACGGCCGGGCCTGTTGGCGTCCCTACAATGTCGCATCACAACCCGGCTTGTAGGGACACCCTACGAAACCCCATGAGAGAACCGGAAACGTACAGTAGGGGAGGTGTTGACGGCGCAGACGGCATACCCTCCCACAATGCTGTTTTCCCACAAACCTTCACAGCCATTGATGTTAGTCCAGCACACCCCCCACCGCGTGAATGACCCCATTCACCGCGTCGATGTCGCTAGCCAGCACTGCAACCGTCCCATTGACCACGAGCGCGCCTGCATCACTAAAGCCGAGCGTCAACGTCTCCCCGGTGAGCGTTTCGACGGTGATTGTATCGGTGTCGGCGGCGTCGAGGCGCTCACGAATTGCTGCGGAACCGAGGCGCTCGGACACGACATGATAGTGCAAAACGGACGTCACGTCGTCGGGTAGCTCAACGTCGGCAAACGCCGCATCTACCGGGGCAAACAGCGTGAAGTCATTTTCCAGCGCACCGAGATAGGTGGCAATGGCGGGGTCGGCGCTTTCGACAGCCCCCAGCAGCGCGGTGAACTCGGCCGGCTCGGCATTCGCATAGTTGAATTGCAAGACCTCGGTCACGGTTCCGGCTTCAGGCAGTAACACGGCGTCGATCACATGCACGACCCCGTTTGCGGCTGGAATATCGACCAATTCAAGCTGAATCGTGGCTTGACCGTCGATCTGAATACCGGGGGCGTCGTCTTCTGGCGCGACGGTCGCGGCCACGTCCAGATATTGCCCCTCCGCCGTCGGCACGGTCGCAAAACCGTCGTTAGCGTCTAGCAGTGTGGCGAGTTCGGTGGAACCCAGTTCAAAAGGCAACACATGATACAGCATGATACTCGCAGCGACGTCAGGATTGGCAAAGGCCTCCTCTGCCGGGCGTCGGCCGAGTTCAAGGGTCAGCAGTTCAAAGGCGGCGTCTGTCGGGGCGAAGACGGTCAGCGTGGCGTCGTCATCGGCGAGGGTTTCTAGCACGCTGGCTTCGGAAGCGCGGATAGCTTCCAGCAGGAGGGTAAATTGCGGGTTGTCTTCGTCTTCGGCGCGGGCGGTAACAAGCTCGGCGATGGTCGGGGCGTTGTCATCGTCCTGAGCTACGCTGGGGGGTGTCGGGGGTAAAACACCAACGGTGACCGCCAGCAGCAGTACCACCGTTAACAGTGTGAATAGCTTGCGCATGGGTAAAGCATACTCCTTCGTTGGGAGAGTGTGCGTACAAGATATAAAAAGCGATGGCAACGGGGGTTGTCATCTGGTTCTAGTACGCCACGCTATGCCGCCGGGTTCAAGGGCGGCCTGTCATTCCCATGCGCGGGTGGTTCAAGACGCTACGGCCAGATCACTCTCCAGCTTGTCGCGCACAACGGATGTAAATTGCTGAATGTCGAGCGGTTTGGCGACGACGGGCACGCCCGGCAGGCCTTTGGCTTCCAGCTCACGGGTGACACGGCTATCATAGGCGCGGTCGGCGTGTGATGTCACAACAATGCAAGGAATATCGGCGGTGTCAACGCACCCTTTGAGGCTCTGCATCAGGTCATAGCCAGAAATTGCAGGCATTTCAAGGTCCGTGATGATCAGGTGCGGGATGTTGCGCAGCGCATATTGCAGCGCTTCACGACCACTTTCAGCACCAGCGACGGTCGCTTCGGGGTAGAGGTGGCGAACGATCTTCATAATAAGCTGGCGAACTTGAAAAGCGTCTTCTACAACTAATATTGTATATGACATTATCTGGTAACTCCTTCAGTGTGAGTTGGATGCGAGCTGTTCCCTCACTTCTGCCTTAATGGTATCATTATTCTAACTACAGGCAGCGAAATTTTTCGTGAAATTTCCCAAACGTTGGCAGATAAGCGGACTTGCGGTCTAATACAGGTAACAAACCACACGCCCGCGTGCAACAAGGAGGCCGCCATGACGACCCCACCGCCTGACATTGACATTCAGCCGTTTGTGCAATCCCTATCTGACGACGACGACCACATCCGGGCGCGTGCTGCGGAAATTCTCGGTAAACTGCGCGACCCCGCCGCCATCCCCGCCTTGATCACCGCTATGCGCGACACCCGCAACCGCCAGAAGTTTGACCGGGGGCTGTTTTTTCAACGCAGCGTGCAAGATGTCGCCATTGATGCGCTGCTGGACATTGGTGGCGCAGAAGTCACCGCTGAGTTGGAACGGATGGTGCAACACAATGACCGTGTCTGGCAACTGCGCGCCCTGAAATTGCTGCAAACCATGACGCATCGCCACCCCGACCAGCGCACTGCCATCATCAGCATTTTGCAGTCGGTGCTTGTAGAAGACTACGACCTCGAAATGCGGACCGCCGCCATGGAAGCCCTGCGCACGATAATCGTTGATAGTTAACCCCCGCAATATCAGGGGGACCGCTATACTGTCACGCCAATGTTGCGCTATGATGGGTGGTGTACCTGTACGATTTTCACATATCTCACATAGTTTTGATAAATAGAAAGGTGATCTGTATGCGCAATCGTGTTTCGCGCACGCTTCACACCATATTGTTGATCTCGGCGCTTGTTGTTGTCGGTGGGCTGGGTATGCTCGTTGGTGTTGCGTCCAGCGCACCGTCAACACAGGGCAGCTTCCCCGAACCGACGCCGACCCCTTACCCCGGCGACCCCACCGCCTACACCGTCAGCAGTATTGACCCCGCCGAGGCGACCACCACCTGGCCCGCTGTCACCGAGAATGGCATCACCATCAGCGAAACGACCATCACCGCCAGCTACCCCGAGGGCGCGACGTTTACGACGACCATCGACAGTGACCGGCCACTCGGGGCTATGGTGCTGCTGCTCGGGTTCATTGAGTTCGAAGCTGGCGACAACCCGCCCGGCGTAATCTTTGACGCCAACACCACGTTCCCCGTAGAGGTCAGCGTTACGATCCCGAATCGCGGCCCCGCTGCACCGAATAGCCCCTTCTTCATGCCCTTTGGCACCGTGCAGGCGCGCTGGGCTGTGCTTGAACCCCTCGGCCCGACACGCGGCCGCCCCGGGGTGGCGCTGGAAACACAACTCCGTCAAGTGCGCTACATTGACACCACCCGCGACTGGCAGCGCATCAGCAGCAACGGCGTCGCCATCTACGCATTGAACACCGGCGACCTCTCGGCGGACGATGTCGGCATGATGTTGGCTGAGATGACCACCAGCACCCTCGGCGCGGCGCTGGAAGCCTATCAGATTGAAGAACTTGACAGCCTCGGTTTCCGTGCTTTTGGCTTGGACCTTAACTTTGGCTCGCATACGATACTGTACCCCGATCAAGACATGTGGGAGGCAGACGGTTCCCCCGGCCCGCTACTCGAAACGGTGCAGGATGGTTTCTTCTTCTTCTCCACCAGCACTACCACCGTTTTGGACGCCCCGACGCCCGACTGCGCCTATTTTGCGGATGGAGAGGGCGATTTCACCCGCTATCAATTCCTCATCAACAATCGCCTGTCACAGCAGCTAATCAATGCAATCAACGCTTTCACCGGGCAGATTGCCGCGAACTTTGGGTTCGGCAGCGATTGGTGGAACAACGGGCTTGAAATCTACTTCGCCGCTGGCCCTATTCCCTATAATGAGGTAACGCAGTCGCTGGCAGCCAGTGGTGCGCAGTTCGTCCCACTGTCGGAAGGCACCCCGCTGCTCCGTTACCCACCCGGCTCGGTGTTTGAGGGCTGCGATTCCCCGGTTGGCCTCATCGGCGCAAGTTTCATCAACTGGCTGGTGTCGCGCACCAACCTCGCCGTGCTGACGGATATCATTGTACAGGTACGGTCAACCGAGCAGACGCCCATCGAGGTTCTGGAAGCAACCTTTGGCGATGATTTTGTGAACATTGAAAACGCCTGGCGCTCGACAATGGGCCTTCCGCCTGTTAGCCTCTCGCAAATTGACCCTATCGCCGCATTGCAACCCGCGCCCACAGCGCTGCTCAATGTGGGTGATACGCTGGCTGTGCCGGGCTTTGGCCCCCTGCCACTGGTGAACGTTCCCGGCGACCCTTTGAGTTCAGGCGCGGCGTGTTTCCCTGGCGGTACCATTGAGGTGTTGCAGCGGGGTCTGCTGGATGGCGTCGTGTGGTATCAGGTCGAGTGTCAAACGCTAACGGGGTGGATTTCGGAAGGGGATTTGATACCGTAAGAGACGGTGTGGAAAGGTAACGCTTGCAGGCCGTTGGTTGGTGTTATACGCCGGGATCGCCTGTAGGGATGCGGGTGCAAAACCTGATTGTCCTACCGTTCATTCAGGCCCCGCACTGAAGTACGGGGCTAGCATGGTGGGGC
>DAOTTU010000082.1:0-28674 GCA_034437655.1 Anaerolineae bacterium | reverse complement strand
CTGGACGATGCGACGCTTGTACGCAGCGGTGAAACGGCGGCGGGTTGGCTTCGGTTGGACTTCAGGATTCTCTGATTTCGACATCTGCCTGGGTTCCTTTGCTTCGTGTTCCATTCTACACTAATCTTTGAACCAAAGTGGTTTCACCTACCCTAGCACATAGGGGGATTTGATAAACCTGCGCTTTTGAGATCCCAAAGCGTTCCGCGAGGCTGGGGACGGGCTCGCCATTTTCATAACGTTCACGGATTTCTTCGTTGCGAGAGGTCTTTTTCGGGATGGAATTGTTGATTGGGTCTCTAGGTGTGTTTTCCCCTTGATAGAGCCATTTGAGGATATGTGTGACCGCTTCTCTAGGGGTGTAGCAGCGTGTGCCCCATACGGGCTTAGAACACATACCATTACTATTGCTGGACACCACCACGAAATATTACCTCAAATGGCTCTACGACAACGTTCCGGCACCTTCACCGCCACGTGGTAACAAACGCCCCACGAAGGACAAACGCAACGCCCAAATGCTGAAACTGTACAAACAGGGTGTGCCGATTAAAGCCATCGCCCAACGGTTCGGCGTGAGCTATCAGCGCGTGTGGCAGGTGGTGAAGGAGCGTGGATAGTAGTTTTTTGCACACGGCAAGTTTATGTTAAACTATTCCACTCTGGCAGATGATGTTACGAATGATCGTCTATTCAGATTCAACCATCTTGCGCCACTCGTTTCTTGATGGTAAAGACGGTTGCGCACCAGGTTTGGTCGCAGTAAGAGCACCTGCTGCATTAGCACACCGCACAGCTTCCGATAATATCTGCCCTTCAGCGAGCGCAACTGCAAGCCCAGCCACGAAAGCATCACCGGCTGCGGTTGTATCTTTAGCCTCAATGCTGAAGGCTGGAACAAGGCTGGCAGTATCCTGATAGAGGACATACGCACCATTTGCACCCAGCGTCATAACAACTGTACCAGGGCCTTGTTTTTGCAAAGCTTGAGCAGCGGGTAGATAATCCTCCTGGCTATGGATCTTGTATCCGGCTAGGAGCGTGCATTCGCCTTCGTTGGGAACAATAATGTCGACATTTTTGAGAAGATCAGTAGGTAATGCCTGGGCGGGTGCCGGGTTCAAAATGACTCTCGTACCATGCGCTTTTGCAAGTCTGGCAACATGGATATTGACTGCCAGCGGAATTTCTAGCTGAAGCAACACCGTATCTGCCTCGGCAATTACGGAGTCTACAACATCTGTGGTTTCAACGGCCCGGTTAGCTCCAGACGCGACCACAATTGTATTTTCGGCCGCTTCATCAACAACAATCAATGCGACGCCAGTTGACGCCTCTGTTACGGTGGCGATATGTGATGTATCCACACCTGAATCTTTCAGACTTGCCAGCGAATTACGCCCATAACTGTCATCTCCGACACGTCCTATCATTTTAACGGTAGCTCCCAAGCGTGCAGCAGCAACAGCCTGATTCGCCCCTTTCCCACCAGGAAATTGTTGGATAGAGGCAGAACTGAGTACGGTTTCACCCGGCTGCGGGATTTTGGGAGATTGAATAACAAGATCCATATTGATGCTGCCTACAACAGCTAACTTTGGCATCACGTTCATAAATCCTTTTTTTTAAAAGTGTATCATTGTCCAAGTTTACAGATTTGTTGACGAATTTCAAAATTAATGTTAATCTAAAAATAGTGAATATATAATTTGTGCTGAATATTTATTCAGGCCGATTTCATGACAACACTCGAAGAACTGCGACTGATGGTAAAGGTGTCTCGACTTTACTACATCGACAAAATGAACCAGTCGCAAATCGCACGCCAGTTAACGTTGTCACAGGCAACCGTTTCGCGCCTGCTTAAGCGCTCAGAACAGGAGGGTATTGTGCGCATTACCGTGCAGTCACCTTCGGGTGTATACGATGAGTTAGAACAACAACTTGAACGTCTATATGACATTAAAGAGGTTGTTATTGCTGATTGTGCCAACGAATCTCACATCCTCACGAGCCTGGGTAGTGCTGCTGCTCATTATCTTGAGACAACGATCAAAAGAGGTGAAATCATCGGTATTTCATCATGGAGCGAAACACTGTTGGCGATGGTTGATAGTATGCACCCAATCAACCGCTCACTAGAGACGCGGGTTGTGCAGATTCTGGGCGGCATTGGTAACCCGGCAGCAGAGGTGTACGCAGCACGGCTCACGGAACGCCTGGCAAATCTGGTGAAAGGTGAAGCTGTATTTTTGCCAGCGCCGGGTGTCACCAGGTCCAGTGAAGCACAGCAACTATTGCTTGAAGAGGAATATGTGGCGAATGCGCTATCTATGTTTCCTGATATTTCCCTCGCACTCGTCGGTATCGGCTCGATTGAACCATCGAAGCTTCTGGCCAGTAGCGGCAACATCTTCGCGGAATATGAACTCGAAACGTTGCGTGACACAGGGGCTGTTGGGGACATATGCCTGCGATTTTTCGACGCTAGTGGGCAGGCAATTGCCAGTAATTTTAACGACCGCGTGATCGGCATGTCGCTCGAACAACTACGTACCATACCACGCACAATTGGAATTGCGGGCGGTAAACGCAAGCATAAGGCGATTCTCGGTGCGTTACGTGGTCATTGGATCAATATCTTGATCACGGACCGTCTTACTGCGGAATGGCTTATAACCTGTGAGGTAAGTGAAAAATGAAAAACTATTTACTTGTGGTGTTTTTATTTGCAGCCGTTGTTGGTGTAATTTTTGTGATTAGTGGTGGTCAGATTGCGACGGTGCGCACTCTTCAAGAAGATCAGCTGGCCAAAGAAGGGTTCAACCCGGATCGCTATGTTGATGGCATCTGGTCATCTGAGTTACTTCCTACTTTTCGCGAAGAAGCTATAGAGATTAATGTGCTGCTCTCTGAATTAGAAGCTGACCGCGAACAAGCTATCGCTCAATATGGGCGTTCCTCAGCAATTGGTGAAGTGAGCGCGACCTATAGCTTTATGGTGCAAGGTACAGGCGAGATTGTTGATGTTCAGCACGAAGCACTGGGCAATGATGTGCTCTATGGGGCAATGACCGTTGATCTCGCGCCGACAGACGGCGAAGGCGATGTTGATATTATGATTGGTGAGCGCTTTAGTCGGCGTAATACAGCCGTGCGCGATGGAGTAGGCTTCATCAACTTTAATGATTTTACCAATCAGACTGAATTTGCGAGTGTCTCGACTGCACTTAAAGACCGCATTTTAGAGGAGGTCATCACACCGCTTGAACTAAGCGAACTCGAAGGTCAAACTATTGAATTTTTTGGTGCATTTACACTCGGTAGTAGCTTGAGTTCAATTGAAATTCTGCCTGTGATTATTGAGGTGCAGCAATGAGCGCCACCGCTCCTACTGCGACAACGGTCGAAGACACCACAGCGTCAACAGTGGATGCATCCGATGTTCTGCTGCGTGCTGAGCAGGTAACCAAACACTATCCCGGTACAGTTGCGCTTGATGCGGTTGATTTCAATATTTACCGGGGCAAGGTCAATGCGTTGATTGGTGAAAACGGTGCGGGTAAATCTACCTTGATGAAAATTTTGGCGGGGGTAGAACAGTATACATCTGGGCGGTTGCTGCTCAGTGAACAGGAGATCGCACCCAAATCGCCGAAAGAGGCTGAAGCACTGGGTATCGGCATTATCTATCAGGAACTCAATCTGTTTCCCAACATGAGTGTGGCTGAGAACATCTTCATCGCGCATGAGATCACGATTGGTCAGAGCTATATCCAACACAGTGAACAAAATAAACAGGCTAAAAAGCTGCTTGAACGCCTTGAACAGCCCATCAGCCCCAACACACTGGTTGGGAACCTGCGCATTGGTCAACAGCAGATTGTTGAGATTGCCAAGGCATTGGCGCTGGATGTTAATATCCTGATTATGGATGAGCCGACCTCAGCGTTGAGTACTTCTGAAGTACGGGTATTGTTCCGTATGATTGAAGAACTCAAAGCACAGGGTGTATCAATTGTTTACATTTCGCATAAGCTCGAAGAATTGATGGAAATCGGCGATTATGTCACGGTGTTGCGCGATGGTAAGCTGATTGCAGAAGCCGCTGTGCCAGACGTAAATCTCGCGTGGATTGTCGAGCAAATGGTCGGACAAGACAAAGTCACCGACTATACCCCGCCTGAACACGACATTGGCGACGAACTACTGCGTGTTGAAAACATCACCCTTAAACTGCCAGACCGTGGCAAAGGCAACGTGCTAGACGGCGTGTCCTTCAGCCTGCGCAAAGGCGAAATTCTAGGCATTTACGGCTTAATGGGGGCGGGACGTACCGAATTATTTGAATCACTGGTTGGCAAATACCCAGAGGCCGGCGGAGACATTTACCTCGACGGACAACGCATCGCTGCCGGGAACATCCGCAAACGTATCCAACGCGGGCTTATGCTTATCCCTGAAGACCGTCAGCGCGAAGGCCTGGTGCAAACTATGACAATCGCTGACAACATGATCCTCGCTAATCTGAGACGCTTTGTCCGTAACTTGATATACCTCTCTAATCGAAAAGAAAAAGAAGATGTGCAAGAGATGGTACGCCAGCTTTCAATTAAAGTCGGTAATGTACAAAATTCGATCACGTCGTTAAGCGGTGGGAATCAACAAAAAGTTGTTGTTGCTAAAGCGCTATTGACCTCGCCACAGGTGTTATTGATGGATGAGCCCACCCGTGGGATTGATGTCGGCGCAAAGCGTGAGATCTTCGACATCATGAGCCAGCTTGTAAAAAATGGGCTCGGTATTATCTTCGTCTCAACGGAATTAAAAGAAGTTATGGCCATGGCAGACCGTATTCTCGTGATGTCCAAAGGCAAAATTACCGCAGAAATGGACCGTGTTGACGCTACCGAACAAGCGCTGGTAGAAGCCTCAGCAATCGGTCATGAGCTGAAATCAGCAGGAGATTAATGGTATGGAAGGTGTACAACAACCACAATCGCCGTCATCCCTAAAATTAACAGATGAAGACTCACGGCGTCAGCAATTTATTCGCGCCCTTTTGTTTCAGTTACGGGCCCTGATCGCGTTAATTTTGTTATTTAGTTTCTTTGCCATTTATTCCGAACCATTCTTGAAGCAAAGCAACCTGATTATTCTCACTAAACAAGTTGCATTGAATGCCATTCTTGGTATTGGCATGACATTTGTGATTCTCACCAGCGGCATTGACCTCTCGGTTGGCTCAATTGTTGGCTTGTGTGGCATCATTGCAGGTGGGCTGATCAATGAGGGTGTTGTGCTGGCCGCGTTCGACATGGTCATCTACTTTAACGTGTGGATAGTGATGCTCATCACGCTGATGGCAGGTGCTTTGCTAGGTTTGGTGAATGGTGTTGTGATTACGAGATTTAACGTCGCGCCGTTTATCGCGACCCTGGGTATGTTATATATTGCCCGCGGGTTAGCGCTGCTGTACAACGACGGTGCGACTTTCCCGAACTTGACTGGCGAAGAAGAACTTGGCAACACTGGCTTCCCTGAACTGGGGGCGGGCGAGTTGCTGGGGTTGCCATATTCCATCTGGATTATGGGAGCGCTGGGCCTCATCGCCATCTTTATTGCAACGAAAACACCCTTCGGCCGCTACGTCTATGCAATCGGTGGTAATGAACAGGCTGCACGCCTCTCTGGTGTACCCGTCAAAACCGTAACCACCATGACCTACGTCATTTCTGGCTTTTGCGCGGCGTTCGTTGGCTTAATCATTTCTTCTCAACTTGTGTCTGCACATCCTGCTACTGGTGAAACGTTCGAGCTCGACGCGATTGCTGCGGTTGTGCTCGGTGGTACGTCGCTGGCGGGTGGGCGCGGCAACATCAGCGGCACGATTGTTGGTGCCTTTGTCATTGGCGTGCTCAATAACGGGATGGTTCTAGAAGGGGTTAGTTCCTTCTGGCAGACGGTCATCACAGGTGTCGTAATTATCCTGGCGGTCGTTATCGACCAGCTACAACAACGGTTCCAAGATCGGCAAGTTGCATAGTCGTATGGAGGTGTAATGACATAAATTGACGGCACACGAAGTACCTATATTTGACTTGTATATCTCTATCAGCAAAAAGGACAAACTGAGCAAATGTCTAAGAAACTACTGAAACTGTTTGTACTGTGCTTGACGCTTATCATGGCCTTTGGGGCCCCATTTGGTGCGAACGATGCCGCTATCGCTCAGGATGATGGTGGCGACGGCGAATTGATCGTGATTATCACCCCCTCGCACGATAACCCCTTCTTCCAGACTGCCGCTGAGATTGCAGAAACACGCGCTCAGGAACTCGGCTACGAAACAACCGTCTTAATTCATGACGACGACCCGAACCTGCAAGACCAGCACTTCGACGTTGCTATTTCACGCGGTGCCGCCGCAATCATCCTTGATAACGCAGGTGCCGACGCTTCGATTGCCCCTATTCAACGTGCAGCGGATGAAGGCATTCCGACTTTCTTGATTGACCGCGAAATCAATGCGCAGGGCGTGGCTGCCTCGCAGTTGGTCTCTAACAACTATCAGGGTGCAGTGCTTGGTGCCGAGGAATTTGTGCGCTTGATGGATGGCGAAGGGCAATACGTTGAGTTGCTCGGTCGTGAAACCGACACCAACGCTGCTGTCCGCTCACAGGGCTACAACGACGTGATCGCTGACTTCCCCGATATGGAACTGGTTGCTGTCCAGACCGCTAATTGGTCCCAGACAGAAGCCTTCGACGTGATGGAAACCATCATCCAGGCGAACCCTGACATCAAGGGTGTCATCTCTGGTAACGACACGATGGCGCTCGGGGCGCAGGCGGCTCTTGAAGCGGCTGGCATGGGCGATGTGATCGTGGTTGGCTTCGATGGTAGCCCCGACGTGATGGAATCTATCCGTAATGGTGGCATCGACGCGACCGTACTGCAACCTGTCGCTATCTTCAGTGAACTGGCTGTTGACCAGGCTGATACCTATATTCAGACAGGTGAATTGCCGGAAGTTGAACGCCAGGCGATTGATTGTATCTTGATCACCCCTGAAAACGTTGACGAATACGAGAACTTTGCGCCTGTTGACACTGGCGACGACGAAGCTATGGACGACGACGGTGATATGGGTGAAGAAGGCATGGAAGAAGATGATGCGATGGCACTCGGTATGGGTGACGGCGAATTGGTCGTGATCATTACCCCTTCGCACGATAACCCCTTCTTCCAGGCTGCTGCTGACATTGCAGAAGCACGCGCTCAGGAACTTGGTTACGAAACCCTCGTGCTGATTCATGACGACGACCCGAACCTGCAAGACCAGCACTTTGACGTTGCCATTTCACGTGGTGCCGCCGCAGTTATCCTTGACAACGCTGGTGCCGACGCCTCGATTGCCCCTATTCAACGTGCGGCTGATGCTGGCATTCCGACTTTCTTGATTGACCGCGAAATCAATGCACAGGGCGTGGCTGCCTCGCAGTTGGTCTCCAACAACTATCAGGGTGCCGTGCTTGGTGCCGAGGAATTTGTGCGCTTGATGGGCGGCGAAGGCCAGTACGTTGAATTGCTCGGTCGTGAAACTGACACCAATGCTGCTGTCCGCTCACAGGGCTATAACGACGTGATCGCTGACTTCCCCGACATGGAGCTTGTTGCCGTCCAGACCGCGAACTGGTCGCAGACGGAAGCCTTCGATGTGATGGAAACAATCATCCAGGCGAACCCTGACATCAAAGGTGTGATTGCTGGTAACGATACGATGGCACTCGGTGCACAAGCTGCCCTTGAAGCGGCTGGCATGGGTGATGTGATCGTGGTTGGCTTCGATGGTAGCCCTGACGTGATGGAATCTATCCGTAATGGTGGCATTGATGCGACCGTGTTGCAACCAGTGGCAATCTTCAGCGAACTGGCAGTTGATCAGGCGCATATGTACATTCAGACGGGTGAATTGCCGGAAGTTGAACGCCAGGCGATTGACTGTATTCTCATTACCCCTGAAAACGTTGACGGGTTCCGTAACTTTACACCTGTCGAAACAGCGGAATAAATTAACATCGCGCACGACCATTTTGTGTCTATATGGAGAGGATCGCTGCGGTGGTCCTCTCTCTACCTCAACGAAAGGGACATGACTGCATGATTCATGGTTCGATTATTCATCCTGAAATTCTCGCTGCATTAGCCGCCGCCGGCCATGGGTCGCAGGTGGTCATCACAGACAGCAACTATCCGCACTCAACAGGCACGCACCCTGATGCTATGCGGGTCTTCCTGAACTTTGCACCCGGCAAGCTGACCGTTACTGATGTGCTGGAAGGTTTGGTTAAGACCATTCCCATTGAGGCTGCGCATGGTATTGCGCCCGATACAGGTGCTGAACCAAAAATTTTTGATGAATACCGCAAAATATTGCCCGGAGGCGTTCCACTTGAGAAACTTGGGCGTTTCCCCTTTTACGATGCTGCTCGCAAACCGGATACGGCGCTACTTATTGCAACTGGAGAACAACGCACCTGGGCCTGCTTAATTTTGACGATTGGTGTTATTGAATCTGACATCGAAAACTAGACGCGCTATAGGAAGGCGACAACGGTTTGGATGACAAACAATTAGAACTCAAATCACTTGAATACCGAAAAACGATCCTGCGCATCATCAAGCATGGGGGGGCAGGGCATACGGCTGGGAACCTGTCGTGCATTGATATTTTGAATGTGCTTTATAACGCAATTATGAACGTCTCGCCCGCAAATTTCACTGATCCGAATCGTGATCGTTACATTCAAAGTAAAGGCCACTCAGTCGAGGCGCTGTACACGGTGCTGGCCGACCAGGGCTTTTATCCTGAAAGCGAACTTGACACCCTGAACCAGTTCCAATCGCATTTCATCGGTCATCCAACGCGCAAAGTACCGGGGGTCGAGCAAAACACCGGGGCGCTGGGGCATGGGCTTTCGATTGCGGTAGGTACCGCCTTAGCTGCCAAAATGGACGGACGTGCTTATCGTGTGTTTACCCTGCTGGGGGATGGGGAATTGGCTGAGGGCTCAAGCTGGGAAGCCTCTATGAGTGCGGCGCACTATGGGTTGGACAATCTGGTTGCAATTGTTGACCGCAACACGCTGCAAATCACCGGGCCAACTGAAGAAGTCAACGCGCTGGAACCGCTCGAAGACAAGTTCCGCAGCTTTGGCTATGCTGTGCGCCATTGTGACGGCAATAGTGTCTCTGAACTGCGCGAAACACTGGAACAAGTGCCCTTTGCATCTGGCAAACCCAACCTGCTGATTGCCCACACTATTAAAGGCAAAGGCATAAGTTTTATGGAAAATGCGCTCAAGTGGCATCACAAGGTGCCCAATGACGAGCAATACGAGCAAGCCATGCAAGAACTCGACGCCCAGACCCTTGCTTTGCAAGGAGCCAGCACATGAACCTCGGCCGCCCGAATCTGGAAGTCTTTGCAGAAACTTTACTAGAACTGGCACGTAATGACCGAGATATTGTTGTGGTCACCAGTGATTCACGCGGCTCTGGAAAATTAGTCCCCTTCGCTGAGACGCTTCCTGAGCAAATAGTTGAAGTCGGCATCGCAGAACAAAACCTCGTTGGTGTTGCGGCGGGTCTAGCTTCTGCGGGTAAAAAAGTCTTTGCCGTGTCGCCATCCTGTTTTTTGTCTGCCCGGGCTTTAGAGCAGGTCAAAAATGATGTCGCGTATTCAGCTAATCCGGTAAAACTCATCGGCATTAGTGCAGGCGTCAGCTATGGGGCGTTGGGCTCTACTCACCATTCGTTGCACGATTACGCGGCGCTGCGAGCCATCAACAACATTGACGTTGTTGCCCCGGCTGACAACTTCGAAACCCGCCAAGCAATCACAGCAGCCGTGGATTATCCGCGCCCCATCTTCATCCGCTTCGGCAAGAAACCAATGTACGACCTCTATAATAGCGGAGCGACGTTTGAGGTCGGTAAAGCTGTCACGTTGCGCGAAGGCACGGACCTGACTTTTGTCTGCATTGGAGAACCGACATACCGCGCCATGTTTGCAGCCGGTGTCCTTGAAAAAGAGGGGATTTCATGCCGTGTCATCAGTCTGCACACCCTCAAGCCTTTCGACACGGATGCACTACTTCATGCAGCGACGAACACCCGTGCCCTGATTACTGTCGAGGAACATAGTGTCTACGGCGGTTTAGGCGAACAATGCGCCGCGATCTTGCTGCAACACGGCGTGCATGTACCCTTCAAGATTGTCGCCATCCCTGATGAATATACGGTCACAGGTAGCCAGGCTGAAATATTTGAATATTATGGCATTTCCGGCGAAGGCTTGGCCGCGACAGCCCAGGCTGTGTTGCAAGTGGAGCCGCGCTGATGTTCATCACCATCGACCAGAGTACATCGGCCACCAAAGCCCTTTTATTTGATCACAGTGGTCAGGTGCAAGATCGTGCTGCGCTCGAACATAAGCAATATTACCCGCAACCGGGTTGGGTTGAACACGACGCCGAGGAAATCTATCAGAACACCTTGCAGGTTCTGCGCAAACTCGTCGAGCGTAACCAACAAGCTACCGTTGACTGCTTGAGCATTACAAACCAGCGCGAGACCATTGTCGTCTTTGAACGCAACACTGGCAAACCGCTGCACCCGGCGATTGTGTGGCAGTGTCGGCGCGGCGAAGCTATTTGCAGCGAACTCTCGGCTGCCGATCATGATGCAATAGTTCAGCAAAAAACCGGGTTGAAGATCGACACCTATTTTCCAGCCTCCAAACTGACCTGGCTGCAAAATAATGTGCCGGAAATTAAGGCTAAACTGGATGATGGGACAGCCTTAATCGGGACTATTGACACGTACCTTGTCTATCGGCTCACGGGTGGGCAGCTTCACGCCACCGACTACACCAATGCTAGCCGGACGTTGCTTTTTAACATTCATACGCTCGACTGGGATGACGAACTGTGCGCGTTGTTTGGCGTACCACGGCACGCATTGCCCGCTGTTTACGATAGCACGGCCACTTATGGTCAGACTGGCTTCGCATCTGGCCAGCTTATCCCTATTTGCGGGGTAATGGGTGACTCGCACGCGGCATTATTTGCGGAGCGTTGCTTCAATCCTGGCCAGGCTAAAGTGACTTTTGGCACTGGTTCTTCGGTGTTGCTCAATATTGGGGCCACGCCACACTTAGCAGACAATGGCATTGTAACCACAATCGGGTGGGTGCATGAGGGTGCGGTTGTGTATGCCTTTGAAGGTATCACTAATTTTACAGGTGGTACCATCGAATGGCTACGCAACCAGTTACAACTCATTGACACGGCGCAGGAAACAGAAACACTTGCCGCCTCTGTTGATAGCACCGACGGAGTGTATATGATCCCGGCTTTTGTGGGGCTAAGTGCGCCATATTGGAAGCCCAATGCGCGTGCTGCTATTGTCGGTATGAGTGCGGCTAGCACCAAAGCTCATATCGTACGCGCGGCGTTAGAGGCCATCGCATTTCGTATCCGTGATGTACTTGACCTGATGGGCGAGAGCGCAGGTATCTCGCTCGAAACGGTTCATGGGAACGGTGGTATGGTACAAAATCAGTTTCTCATGCAACTGGTGGCCGACATCACCCAACTTGACCTTCAGGCCTCCGATCACCCGGATATTTCGGCGCTTGGCGCGGCGCTGGCCGGGGGGCTTGGGATGGGTATTTATGCCTCCCTTGACGATATTCAAGCGCTACAACTTTCAGCAACCCGCTATCAACCACGCATTTCCCGTACGGAAGCAGATACGCAATATAACGGTTGGCTTACAGCCGTTCAACAAGTTATAGGAGACTAAAAATGGACTTAACGTTTGGTGCTGGTTTATGGATGTTTGGACAGTTTGTTGACCGTTATGCGGCCGATGCTTATGGCCCAGCAGTCAACACTCTTGAAGCCATCGACAAAGCCGGGCAGGTCGGTGAACTCGACGTTGTAGACATCAACTATCCCTTTGGTGACGGTATCACGGTCGAACAGGTCAAAGACGCCTTTGCCAAGAACAACCTTAAAGCGCACGCCGTGACCCCACATATTTACATGCGTGAATATACGCGGGGTGCATTCACAAACCCAGACCCGGCCGTTAGACAACAGGCCATTGACCGCTGCAAGGAAGCGATTGAAGTCGCGCACGAACTCAACCCCAAATACGTCAAATTCTGGCCAGGTCAGGACGGCTACGACTATCCTTTCCAGGCAGACTATCAGCAATTATGGGAGATGTCGGTGGGTGCGGTGCGTGAACTGGCAGAATTTGCGCCAGAGATGCAGTTTGCGATTGAATATAAATTCAAGGAACCGCGCACACATATGTTTTTCTGCAATGCTGCTACAACAATCCTTGCTATTCAGGATATAGGTGTTGATAACGTTGGCATTGTGATGGATGTGGGCCACTCGTTATTTGCCAAAGAAACCCCTGCTGAGGCCGTCCAACTTGCTCACCGTTTTGGCAAGCTAACCAGTGTTGAAATCAATGATAACTGGCGCGAATGGGATGACGATCTAACCGTCGGCTCCATCCATCTCGTTGAATCGCTGGAATTTATGCTGGCGCTGCGCAAGATCAACTGGACCGACCCTATTTTGCTCGACCAGTTCCCCTTCCGCGAAGACCCGGTGAAGGCTGCTCAAGCGAGTATCAACACCATTCGAAAGCTTGATGCAATGCTGGACCGTATCGACATGGACGCACTGAAGGCCGCACAAAACCAGCAAGATGCCCTTGCCGCGCAGCAACTGGTGCTAGATTTATTTTTATCATAGCCAGAAGCGAAATAGTTGCCAGCCGATTGCTTAGTGAATAATTCGAGTCTGTGCAAACTATAAAAGGCATCATGCACAGTTTATCTGTCGTGTGTTTTTGCTGAAGGCGGTCAAGGATATACACGGAATTCAGAAAAGATAATGGATCTGAACAAAAGTTCATTGTTTTTATGGATTCATTTTGTTCTGGGGCAAGTACACGCGTTGACGGCGCCACCACTCATCAGTACATGGACAGGGCGCTGGAACTTGACGCTGAGTTCGATGTGAAGACCAACCGCGCCCAGGCCTACTGGTTGGAGGGCAAAGCCGATGAGGCGCAGTCGGTGCTGCGTGAGGTAGTCACTAATGCCAATGCAGGTGACATTGTTGCACTGCACCGTGAGCTCGAATTGCTCATCAGTGAGCATCCAGCTCGCGACGACGGTGATGTGCTGTTGAGTGTGCTGCCAGCGTCAACAACGACGTGACCGTGTTGTGCGTAATCCAGGGTGTGCATGGAGCGCACCCCATCGACCGCTTCCCCGCCATGGGTGGCGGTACACGCACGCGGAATCATCTCCTGATGATTATGCGCTTGAGCGTGTAAGCGGTAGCCAGCTAAACGCTGGCTCCTAGCTGGCGCTAGGAGGGCGTGGCCACGGCAGTTTGATGCCGCGTCGCTGGAAAGCAAAAGGAGGCGACGGTACTCGAAAGCAGAATGGTAGACAACTCGAACAGGGTCAGGAGGGGGCCTGAGCGTACAGGAGCAGTTTGAAGGAGATAAACGCGATTTTGTATTTGCATGGCGAAACTTGGTGTTTCTTTGGTATTGCGTAGTACAGCGCGGGTTATAGTGGTATTCGGTTGTACATCAATGAACACGAGGAGATTCAGGTAAAATGCAGATTCGTAAATTGTTTCTAGGACTTGCTGCTCTGGTATTGGTTGCTGCGGCTGTTGTGAATGTCCCGGCATTCGCACAGGAAGACGATGACATGATGATGACCGAAGAAGCGGTTTTGCTGGCAACAGCAATGGATGGCCTGCCAGAAGATGTTGAAGACGGTGACTGGTTCGATGCACTGGGCGTCGCTTTCATGGACATGGGCGACATGGGTACCGACACGATTACCTTTGAAGCAGAAGGCTTGGTCGCTGAAGGTCTCTACACCGTTTGGTGGGTAAATACCGACCCTGAAATGAGCATGGGCCCGGCTTCTGGCCCCGAAGGTAGCTTCACCGCTGACGAAGACGGTTTTGCTGAATTCACCTTTGAAGTTGCTTCTGACAATGACTATCAGTGGCTTGTTGTTGCTTACCATGCCGATGGCGAAACACACGGCGAAAGCCCCGGCGAAATGGGTGTTGAAACGTTCAGCCATCTCATTGGCGCATTCCCTGGCCCTGAAGGTAACTTCGACGCTGAATTCATCTCCCCGTTGGACACCGTTGACGTGGATGGCATTCCTGAAGACATTGACGCTGAAGTATGGAATGAAGCGGTAGTTGATGCTGTTGCCGTCGCAGGCATGGACGGGCAAACAACCGTCGGAATCCTGGCTGAAAACCTGGTTCCTGAGGGTGTCTACACTGCCTGGTGGGTCAATGACATGATGGATATGGATAACATGAGCATGGGCCCTGCTGCTGGTCCCGAAGCTGTCTTTGTTGCTGACGAAGATGGTGAGGGCTTCTTCACCTTCCAGGTTGAATCTGACAATGATTATCAGACTTTGGTGCTGGCTTATCATGCAGATGGTCAGACCTATGGCGACAACCCTGGTGAAATGGGTGTCATCACCTTCAGCCATGCCATGGGTGCCTTCCCCGGCCCCGGCGGTGACCTTGAAGATGATGATATGAGTGACATGAGCGACGACATGGGCGAAATGGAATAATAAGCCCCGACTCGCTTGCTTCCAGACAGGTCCTGCAAGCAGGGCCTGTTTTCACTTTATCATGCGTGTACTAGCACCAGCACAGCCAATCCGTTTTAACCAAGGAGAATGCAAGACCATGACTCAACTCAAGCGTTTGCTCGAACCCAAAACTCCGCTATTTTACGTCGCATTGTTGCGTATTTTACTCGGCGTGTTGTTCATCGAAACGTGGTTTGCCAACCTGGAAAAAGACCTCTATACGCCTGAAGGACTCGAAAACTTTCTGCGTTTCCAACTGGATGCAAGCGAAAGTACGCCGCCGTGGTACGAATCATTTATCTTGAATGTCATTATCCCCATTCGTGATGTGTTTGCGCCATTCCAATTGGTTACTGAACTTTTGCTCGGCATTTTCTTGCTGGTGGGTTTCCTGACACGACCGATGGCGTTGGCGGGCTTCTTCTTTGTGCTGAACACCTATCTGATTGCGATAGGCACGGGTGAATGGTTGTGGAGCTATTACATGATTCTTGCTGCGCTGGCCCTGGTTGGTGCGACTGGTGCGGGACGGGTGCTTGGTGTGGACGCCTACCTGAAATCACGTTACGATAACCTCATACAGCGCTTTTTCAATCGCGGCGAGTCTTCAGAAAACTCACCCAACCTTGAAAGCGCAAAGACTGCCTAATCAAGCTATTACGGAGCCCACACACCATGACCATAGCCGCCATCATCCCCGCCCTGAATGAAGAGGAAACTATTGGCGGGGTGTTGTCTGCTTTTCCAGCAGGGGCTGTTGATGAGATTTTCGTGGTGGATAATGGCTCTAGCGACGCGACCGCCCAAATTGCGGCGGGCCTCGGTGCCACAGTAGTCTCCGAAAAGCGGCGCGGTTATGGTTATGCGTGCTATGCCGGCGCTCAAGCAGCTCAACAGCATGACATTCTCGTATTTCTGGATGGTGATGGTGCTGACGACCCCGCTGAGATTCCGCTACTGGTCGCGCCAATTGCGGACGGTACAGCAGATATGGTTCTTGGCTCACGAACCCGAGGGCAACATGACCCCGATGCGTTGTTACCACATGCCCACTTTGGGAATTGGCTCGTTTCACGCTTGATGCGACTTATCTACAAAATGGAAGTCACTGACCTCGGCCCTTTCCGTGCCATCAAGCAACCTGTGTTCGCCAGTCTGAACATGCGCGAGATGACCTTTGGCTGGACGACAGAAATGATGGTCAAGGCCGCGCGAGAAGGCTATCGTATCCATGAAATTCCCATTAGTTACCATCGACGAGCGGGGGGTAGGTCCAAGATTTCAGGCACGGTGCGCGGCTCATTTCTGGCGGCGTATCATATCCTCAAAACCACGTTGCGTTATGCGCGGTGATTCTGCTAAGCTGAAACTGAAAGTTAAGTTCGACATAGGACGTTAAGAAGATTTACATGAAGCGCCTGCTAATTCTAATGGCCAAGCAACCTATTCCCCATCGCACGAAGACGCGCCTCTATCCAGCAGTCTCGCCGCAACAGGCCGCCGACCTGTATGCGTGCTTTTTGCGAGATAAGGTCGAGATGATGCGGCGTGTGCCTAACACTGCATGTGCAATTGCCTATACACCAGCGGACGCCCACGACTATTTTGCAACGCTTGCACCCGATTTTGTACGCTATGCGCAACAGGGCGCAGACCTGAGCGAACGATTGAAGCATATTGTGCAAAATGCTTTCGATGAAGGCTATGGGCAAGTGATGCCGATTGATGGCGACAGTGTGACGCTGCCTGCAAGCTATCTGGCACAAGGTTTTGATTGCTTGAGCCGTGCCGAGGTTGATGTGGTTCTAGGGCCCAGTGATGACGGTGGGTATTACGCCATTGGTCTGAAAGCACCGCACCCTTATGTATTCGACGTAGAGATGAGCACGCCGACTGTCAGCCGTGACACAATCCGCCAGGCCGAACAAAATGGGCTTCATGTTGCGCTGTTGCCGGAATGGTACGACGTTGATACCCCGACTGACCTTCAGCGACTGCGGGCTGAACTTGACCACGACCCAACCATTGCACCTTACACTGCTAAGTATTTACGAGGACTAGCCTGATGCATATATTGTTTGCCTATCCATTTTTTCTAAAAGACAGCGCCCTTGAACAGAACTGGAACACGCCTTATTTTCCCCTTGGTTTACTCTACCTGGCCGGTGCAGCCCGTGAGGCGGGGCATACGGTTTCTTTATTCGACGGTACATTCGCCGGGTGCAGCAAGGACTTTTACGCCGTTTTTGAGCAAGCACAGCCCGATGTTGTTTGTATAACTAGTCTCATCACCATTCGTAACCGTGCGCTTGAAATAGGGCAATATGCGATTGAACATGGCGCACACGTTATTTATGGTGGGCCGGATACGAAAGTTGTTCCAGGTGTCTATGCCGCTACAGGTGGGGATGTCGTGCTTGGCGAGGGCGAACGAACCCTTATTGAACTCCTGGACTCTTATGCCGGACAAGGGGAGCGTTCAGCCGTGCATGGCATCGCATACTGTGAAGACGAGGTGCTACATACCACCCCACCACGTTCAGCAATACGAGACCTGTCACAACTTCCGACGCCAGCCCGCGACCTGCTGGACTTTGACCCCTATTTTGAGTTGTGGCATGCGAGTCATGGCTACACATCAATGACCGTTGCGGCAACCCGTGGCTGTGATTGTGAGCAGGCTTGCGAGGATTGTGTGCCCTCTAATTTCGGCGTGCAGATACGCTTTCGGTCTCCAGAAGATGTGGTAGCCGAGATGCAGGGAATCGAAACACGATATAGCGTTGACCGTTTTCGACTTGTCGATGATCTTGAAGCGTTAGGACGCGATTGGCTGGTCGCACTGGGGGAAGCGATGCAAGCTGCGGGTGTACAAACACCCTACGAAGGGTTGAAACCGCTTCATTTCGACGACCTCCCGATGTACCAGCCGCAAAAAGATATGTGTGCTGAGCGTACCGTCTGGCTGCCGGGTGTCGATACAAACCCCGACGCGCTGGATATGGACACCATTCAACGCCGCTGGAAGCACGGCACCCTCCTTGACGACGAAACACTAGCCCCGACCTGCAAGAATTGCAGCTAGGGCAAAGGCATTACAGGGCTGAATAATGTTCGTATGGGACTTCATTTGGGAGACGATCAGTCCCTATTTACCCTGGCTAACCGAGGATGCACAGCAACGCATCGAAGACGGGGTATTGTTGACAGCTATCATGACGCTTGTGACCTCAAGCGCAGCCCTGGTGCTTGGTGTCATGGTCAATCGTCTACGGTTATCACCGTGGTGGCCGTTGCGCCAGGTTGGTCGCTTGTATATTGAAACCTTTCGCAATATTCCCGCATTGGTGTTGGTACTCCTCTTTGCGTTCGGGTTGCCGAATGCCTTTGACGCTGACGTACGGCGCGAATTATTCTTTCAGAGCGAAGCCATGCTGTATTTGCGTGAACAAAGCGGCGAGTTTCTCAATCGTCGAATTTTGATCCCATACTATGCGGTCGGGGCAATGATTGGTATCACGTTGAATACCAGCGCCTACCTCGCTGAGATTTTGCGGGCGGGTGTGGCGTCGATCCCACAACGGCAATTAGAATCAGCGCGGCTGCTTGGTGCCAGCACCGATGGAGCGTATCTGCGCTTTGTGCTACCCCATAGCATTAGACGCATGTCGCCCGCCATCATTACGCGCCTGGTACACAACATGAAAAATACCACACTAGCCTCTTTTGTCGCTGTGCCAGAATTTTATAACGCGATCTACACGATCATCACCCGGACGTTTCAGGCTATCGACTTAATCATTTTTGCCATCATCAGTTACATCATTTTGTCGATCATCTTTGCAGCATTGCTATGGCTCCTACTGCCGAATGCGAGGCGTTACGATGCTGTCCCCTGACTTGTTTGAGTTTCTGTGGCGTGCATTGCCGAACCTACTCATCGGCTTTCCGCAGGAACGGCCCGGCGGGCTCCTCCTCAGTGTTACGATTGCACTGGGCGCAGTCGCGGGTGGTTTTGTGATTGCAATTGTCATTGGGATCATGGGGGCCAGTCGGCTACGGCCCTTGCGGTGGCTGTCAGTCGTCTATATCAACCTTGGTCGGGCACTACCGCTGCTGTTTTTGTTGCTGTTTGTGCATCAATTTGTCGGCGGGCGACGCTTCAACCTGACGCTGGCCCCGGTTGAGTCAGCAGTTATTGCTCTGACGGTATATGCATCCGCTTATTTTGCGGAGACGGTCAAAGCCGGTTGGCTCGCGACCCCACCCAACCACATCGCCGCTGCAAAGCTGCTTGGCGGCCACTCCGGCCGCGTGATGCTCTTGCGTTTGCGGTACACCCTGCATAGCTTCTGGCCGGCATTGACCAGCCAGACGATAACCATTTTTAAAGATACCTCTGTGATCAGTGTGCTGGCTGTCACGGAGTTGACCATGGTTGCACGCGCCACGCTCAGCAGTAACTTCGAAAACACGCAATACGCCGTGCAACTTTACATTTTCATAGGGCTGCTGTATGCCAGCATTGCCCTGCTTATCTCCCAACTGGCTGTTACGTGGGCCCGTCCTCGTTCGGCAAAACATCACGTTGCCCGTTTGATTTAGTCCATAAAGGATGTGAACTCTATGCGTAAGTTTTCTCATGTTTTGATTGCCGTTTTAATGGTAGCAGCCCTCGTTGTGATGCTGCAACCAACCTCCACCACTACTCCCGCTGTTGAAGCACAGTCTGGCGGTGAATCCACGCTGGATCGTGTCACCGAAAATGGTGTTGTGCGTGCTGGTATTCGCTTTGAAAACCCTCCGTTCAGCTTCATTGACGAAGACGGTAACTGGATCGGTTTTGATGTTGATCTCGCTGAAGAAATCGCCAGCCGTCTCGGTGTTGAGCTAGAACGCGTACGCGTTGATGAAATCACCCGCATCAGCTTCTTGCAGGAAGGCCAGATTGACATGGCCGTGGCTAGCATGAACCACACCCGCAGCCGCGAAGACGCCGTTGACTTCAGCATCACCTACTTCTGGGACAGCCAGACCTTCCTGGTACGTGCGGGCGAGATCGAAAGCCTGGACGAGATGTTCGGGCGTGTGGTGGCGATGAATGCGGGTAGCTCTGCAATCCCGGCATGGCAGGCTTATGTGGCCGCCAATGGTGGCCCGGAGCCTGAAATCGTCGAATTTACCGATAACGTGGCGGCGTTGCAGGCTCTGCGCGATGGTGCGGTTGATGGCTATGCGGACGATGGCATTACACAGGCGGCGCTAGCGGTTGGGGACGACGCGCTGGTGTTGCTTTCCGAAGGCTTTAACCCGGTACAGTTCGGCATCGGTCTCCCCGAAAATGATTCTGAATGGCGCGACCAGATTAACTACACCTTGCAAGACATCTGGACGGACGGCACCTACGCTGAGCTTTATGAGCGCTGGTTTGGCCCCGACGCCGATGTGCCCTTGCCGCTTGGTGGCGAGATGGAAATCTGGCCTTAGTGCTGTCAATACATGACTGAAGTGACCCTCACCCGGCTCAGCTACGCCTACAACCAGCGGTCAAAAGATGCGCTGGCGTTGGACGATGTTTCCTTGCAGGTTGCGTCGGGTGAGTTACTTGCGGTGCTGGGGCCCAGTGGGTGTGGCAAAACGACGCTGTTACGCCTTATTGCCGGGCTACAAAAGCCGACAAATGGTGATATTCAGTTTGATGGTGTCTCTGTCAAAGGCTTGTCGCCTAAAAAACGCGGTGTGATGATGGTCTTTCAGGATGACCAGTTATTCCCATATATGAACGTCTTTAACAACGTCGCGTTTGGACTTAAGTCACAGCGCATCGTCGGCCGCAAATTACGCCAGCGCGTGTCCGAGACGCTTAAACTGGTGCAGATGTCTGGCTATGAGCGGCGCTTTCCGCATGAACTCAGCGGCGGCGAACAACAACGCATCGCCCTGGCACGCGCCATCGCTGTGCAACCGCGTGTTCTCTTACTGGACGAACCGCTCAGCCATCTTGATAGTACCCTGCGTGATACCTTGCGCGACACAATTCGTAATATTCAGCGTCAATTGGGCATCACGATGCTTTTTGTGACGCATGATCAGGTCGAAGCGCGGGGTGTGGCGGATCGTATTGCGTTGCTGCTTGATGGTCAATTGCGGCAAGTCGCCCACCCGGACACGCTCTATCAGCAGCCTACGGATGAACAGAGTGCCCGATTTCTGGGAATTGTCAACATTTTTGACGGGCAGGTGACCGGGCGATGTATTCGAAGTGGGCTAGGCGAGGTCGCATTCGCAAATTCAAACCAAGCGCAATATGAAAAAGTCAAGTTTATGATACCCACTACAGCGGTAGAGGTTTGCACTGAGCGCACCAATGGCACAAATATATTCCCCGCACAGGTCATTGACTATCGACACTATGGCAACATCCTGCGCTACAGACTTCACCTCAATAACACGACGCTATACATAGATCGCCTTCAACCGTTACACTCCAACGCTGAGAACATGCTCTATATTTATATTGACCCGCAACAGGTTCGGATACTCCCATGAACATAACCGAGCGCATCAGCCAGTTACCGATCATCAAAAACAGCCCTTCGACCTCCCTTTTCTGGATGGCATTACTGCGGATTATGCTTGGCTTGCTCTTCCTCACAACATGGGCGAGCAATGCCAGCAAAGGCTACTACACCCCAGGCGGGCTGGAAGACTTCCTGCGCGACACGCTCAACGACGATTCGTTCGGGTTCTATGCCGCCTTTATTGAAGATGTCATTATCCCCATTCGTGATGTGTTCGCGCCTTTTCAATTGGTGAGCGAGTTCTTGCTTGGGGTGACGCTGCTGATTGGCTTTTGTACGCGGTGGGCAGCGCTGGCCGGTGCATTTTTCATCGTAAACACATACTTGCTGTCCATTGGCACGGGCGAGTGGGCGTGGAGCTATTTTTCAGTGTTGAGTGTGCTGGGTGCGGTCTATCTCAGCAAAGCTGGACGCACGGTAGGGGTTGACGCTTTTTTGCACAAACGTTTCGGTGACTCTAAACTGGCGTTGTGGTAGTACATCTACAATTTTGATCGTATTTCTTGATAGAAGGAGCCACGATGCCACGTTTCTTATTGATGTTGCTTGTTTTGTTATCCCTCGGGCTGGTCGCATGTGACGACAGCGAAGACGACGATTCGGATGCTAATGGCGATGCTGCACCGCTTGCGGCTGATGCTGGCGAAGATTTCACTGTTACGGTTGGCGAAGCACCTGTCTTTGACGCCTGCGAATCCAGCGGAGATATTGACAACTATGCCTGGACAATCATCACCGCGCCGGCGTCAGTCCCTGAAGATGAAGGCAAAGTTATTCGTGAAATTGAGCCAAATTGCAGCTTCACGCTTGAAGACCCAATGGCTGTTCAGGAAGTTGGTGAATGGGTTATTGAGCTAGAAGTTCAGTCTGGTGACGAGACTGCCACTGATACGGTAACGGTGTCTGTCGTTGCGCCGACTGAAGCAGTTGAAGAAACCGAAGAACCAACCGATGAAACCGATAACGCTGCGTCTGAAAACGGAGCAGGCGACGCGGCTGAGTAACTTCAAACTTGTATTGGTTGCTGCTTTCAGGTTGAAAGTAAATATTGGGGCTACTAAATGGAATTGGTATTGATCGTATGGTATACGTTGTTGCTGACGCTACTCTTTGTTTATGGCCTCAACATCTTCTATCTGACATTCCTGGCACGCAAGCACAGCCAACCAGACCATGTGCCGCCACCCTTAGAGCGCTTACCGACAGTTACGGTACAGCTCCCGGTATACAACGAACGCTATGTAGCCCGCCGAGTGATTGAAGCCGCCGCCCAGCTTGACTGGCCGCAAGACCGCCTCCAAATTCAGGTGTTGGATGACTCCACCGACGACACCACCGCAATAATCAGTACCGTCGTGCAGCAGTTTCAGCAGCGCGGTGTCAATATTCAGCATATCTGCCGACCCCACCGCGAGGGGTTCAAAGCCGGGGCACTTGCTGAGGGTTTGCATAGTGCAGATGGTGAGTTCGTGGCCATTTTTGATGCTGACTTCTTGCCTGCGTCGGACTTCTTACACAAAACGATCCCGCATTTTTATGATTCAAAGGTCGCCTTTGTGCAAACCCGGTGGGCGCACCTCAACGCCGATTATGGACTCCTTACCCGTTTACAGTCGATAGCCATTGATGCTCATTTTGCTGTGGAACAATTCGCCCGCAACCGTGCTGGTTTCTTGATGAACTTCAATGGTACAGGGGGTGTCTGGCGGCGTTCTGACATTGACCTGGCCGGCGGCTGGCAAGCGGACACCCTCACCGAAGACCTGGATTTGTCCTATCGTGTCCAGTTTGCGGGCAAGCGTGCGGTCTATCTGCGTGACATTGAAGTTCCCGGTGAAATCCCTCATACGTTGAACGCCTTCCGCCGTCAGCAACATCGCTGGGCCCGGGGCAGCATCGAATGTGCGCGTAAGCTCTTGCCGCGCCTGTTGCGTTCAAATTATTCGCCACTGGTGAAATTGCAGGGGCTTTTGCACCTGACAGGTTACGGCATTCAGTTGCTGATGTCGCTGGTGGTGTTGTCCTATCCAGTGCTGCTGGCAACGGTTGAGACCGGTGGCGTATATCGCCCGTTATACGCGCTTACCGGGGTTTTTACGCTGACCTTCTTTGCACCGACAGTGTATCTCATCACGGGGCAGCAGGCGCTTGGCAAAAACTGGCAAGCCAAATTTCAAGACATCGTGTTGCTGAGCTTGCTAGGGGTGGGCATGATGTACCATAACGCTGCCGCTGTTTTGCAAGGTCTGTTCAGTCGGCGCAAAGCGACGTTCGATCGCACGCCGAAATACGGCATCCTCGACGCATCAGAATCCACACCCCAAGCAAAAGCATACATGCTCACCCTCAGTCCGATAGTCGCTTTTGAATTGGTGATGGTGCTGGTTAATGGGCTAACCGTGTATATGGCACTGCGGCAGCAGAATTGGACGATTGCATTTTTCGCGGCTTTTTTCATGATTGGACTTCTATTTGTCCTCATGCTGAATATCGCTCAGGAAATTCAACAGTGGCGAGCGTCATTTCTGCGGCAAGAACACCGCCGGACGCACCCCACCCGCTAGCTGCCGACCCTGTTCATACAGCCAACTGAGTAAAGCTGCACCTAGTATGGCAAACAGCGGCCCATACTCGACATAACGTATCCATAAGTCCTCGCGTGGGTCGTCTGGATTCAAGTAAATCAGATATGACCACTGCACCGCCCACGAAAAATACAACCACGCGATCACTAGCAGCAATGGACTGAGCTTGCGGTGGAATGGTAGCAATGGCAACAGTGCGATCAGCCATGTCAGGTACCAGGGGAACATTGCCGCCACCAGCAACAGGTACACACTGATGAGTACCGCCGCGTTAAGAATGATGCGCTCCGGTTCCGCGTGGGCAGGGGTGTGTAGTAATATCCATCCTCCGACCAGCAGCAACATGGCATTCGTCACGAAGCGCGTTGTCTGAATTGGATCATCGCTGTACGGAATCAGGCGTTCATGTAGCCAGTAGAAGAAACCGTCATTGGTCTTCCAGTCATTGGTATAGATGCGTACTGCCCCGAAGATACCACTGCCATCGTCCTGCGTGCCTATACCTGGCCCGGCGTCTAGAAACGGTACGAAGCCGAGCAACACCGCAACACCGAACAGCACGGCATAGCGCGGGCCCCATTGCCGCAGGAAAACCGGAATTAGTATTGCAGGGATGTACTTCGTAAGCACGCTCACTGCCAGGGCTAAGCTGCTTTGCATATTGCGGGCCTGAATGTGAGCCAACAGCGCCAGCAGGATGAAGAATGTCATCAGAGAATCAACGTGGGCACCATGCGCGAATTCCACAATAATCAACGGGTTGAGCAGATAGAGCACGACCCATTTCTCAGGCCGACCAAGTGCCCTGAGTAACAGAATAATGAGCACGCCACTGCCCAGGTCAAACAGTGTAAAGACAACCTGCATGGCACGGGGCTGTTCGGGCTGAATGGCGACCGTAGCCGCAAATGTAAGCTGCGCGGCGGGAGGGTAGGGCGTGGACATATGGGTATGCTCAACGCGCTCAGATAATGGCGTGCGGAGTTCATCAAGCGTGGGATCATCGACACGATAGGTGTAGGGATTAATTCCGGCATTGGTCAAGCGGCCGTCCCATAGATAACGCCAGACATCAGTCGAAAGTGTCGGCATATCTACCCACAACACCATGCGACAGATCACCGCCAGTGCAATCAGCCAGGCAAGTCGCGTCCGCTGAATGGAGCGCAGTGCCAGCAATATCATCGCATAGGCAAGAAACGCCAGCGTCATCAATCCCACGAAATCATATCCCTGTCGCGTGTAGTGGGATAGTGTCGTCATATGCAAGAAGCTGCCTAGCATAACGCCACCTGCGCCAGCGAGTACGATGTCCAATTTTTGCAGTGCCATTTTTAATCCGCTAAGCTGTTGGTATATTACTGAACGACTTGGGAAGAAAATGATTCATATATGTCCGATTTAATTGATGCTTTCGACCGTAAAGCTGATGAATGGCACGCCTACACACAGACACCCAAAGGCCGGCTGCGGGAGATGCTGAACTGGCATTATGTACAGCTCCACTTGCCACCCCCGCCTGCCACGGTACTTGATGTCGGCGCAGGCACCGGAGGATTAGGGATTATGTTTGCACAAGCAGGTTATACTACACACCTGCTTGATCTATCTCCCGCGATGTTGTCCATTGCGCAACAACATGCCGCTGCCCAAGACCTGCATTTTAGTATACACACGCTAGGCTTATCAGACTTTATTCCACCTGGCGATGGCTTTGATGTTATCTGTTGCCATACTGTATTGGCTTATGTGTCTGATATGCCAGCGGCACTCAAAAGAATGGCTCAATGGCTGAAGCCGGATGGCGTTCTCTCTGTGGCATTTGTGAATCGCTATGTTGAGGTTCTTAAGGCTGCATTACTCAAGGGGGACTGGCAACAGGCCCACGCCCAACTCAGCGCGACCAGCGCCAGCGCAGACCTATTCGGGGTACCACGTACGCTGTATAACGCCGAAACGATGCTGTCGGCATTACACAACGCCGGATTGATGCCTGTTGCAGAATATGGGGTGCGCATTTTTACCGACTACAACACGCACCAGAACTGGCAAAACAACGATGTCGAGTTTCAGCAACTATTTGCACTAGAAACCGCTGCTGCTACCCACCCCACATTTCGACGGATTGGCCGCTATGGGCAGATTATTGCACGACTTAAAAATTAGCGCACGTATCGCAGGTAGTTAGCGCGTAACTGTTGGCGAACTGCCTATATGCATCAAGAAGCATTTGAAAGAATATCTAGTCTTGCAAAAGAGGAGACGCGTGTTTGGGTGGGCCGTTCGCCATTAAGCCAGTCAACAACACGCACAATATTAGTGACCATGGCCGTCAAGATATGCTGTAAATGAGTTTTTGCATGTCCAATATAGCGACATTGCCTTAATCCAAAGGCTCTTACCCCCTGTGAAATGGTGCCTTCAATGCCTGCACGTTGCTTATAATCTTGCTTAAAGTCTTTTGTTTTCTCGCGCGCGGGCACGTTCCAGTGCTTGCTGACGTTGTCGTGGTTGAATGGTGACTGAGCGTCGAGGTGGATTGGACTTGGTACACAGTTTCTGCAAAGTACACAAACGACAATCATGCTTACTAAATTTTATTTGAATTGTTTCTTTTCCCTTGGTGTTGCGGGCAGGCAGCCAATGCAAACTCTTTTTGCCTGCTGGGCAAATCACGTGTTGCTGCTCCCAATTAATGTCAAAATCTATAGTAGTGAAGTGCAACTGGCAGGGCACCAACGTCCCCTTGTTCGATGAGACCGATATTCCCCACATCAACGGCCGCGCTGACCGCCCCGAACCGGACCGCGAGTTCTGCTTCAAGAAGCAACACAGCTGGACACTGCGCCAACTGAGCCTGAAGCCACCCAATCCGCACGAGGGTAAGCTCCAGGCGAATGCGTCTGGTAAGCACTGGCTGTTTTAATCACCGCTGTGTTGGGTGGTCGGTGGGAATTTTATAACCCCTCGAAGTAGACTTTGATTCGCTGTGCCATTAGTTGACGGCGGGCATCAAGAAAATCTTTGTAATCATCAACTGTCGCATTTTCGATGCCTTGTGGGATACAGTGTATCGCCAGGTTTTCACGGAGCTCGTTAGGGTCAGTGATATTGCCAAACCGACGTTCACCACCATTGACCTGGTCAAACATTTGCTGGAAATAGGTAGCAGGTGGCTTGTTCCCGATAGCGATGTTGATTTCGCTTTGTGTAATAGCATAATTGGCAATCTGATTGTACCAACCGCGTGTCATTCCAGCTTTCTTCAATAAATCACGCGGGAAAATGTGATGTACATCAGAACGGTATTCAATCAGTTCCCGTACTGTAATGTCTCGTGACAGGAAGCCTTTATCATTGAGCCGAACTTGAGCCGCTGTATAGGCGTGAAAGAACGGACTGGAAGCCACAGACGTGGTTAGGCTTTGTGGTAGCGTTGTCTCCCAGAAAGCATCGGATAGTTCGCCACGAATAACATTATCGCCATAGACGTCAATGCCACGTTGATCAATCTGCCGAATGTCGAAATCAATGGAAGATTCTGCTGAACCGGAGTAGCGTCCTGTCAAAATCGACATCACATACCACCGCCGAACGTAGCGTTCAATATCAGCATTATCAACACCTTGTTGACGGAGCGTGAGATAGAGGTAAACGCGACACGCAGCATATCTGTATAGGTTGGATCGTAAAGGTCGTCATTTTCTCGCTTTAGCCACGCCATTTTTTGGAAATACGACGTGTTTGCGAAATCCGCATCATGATCCTGAATGCGGTGGTAGAAGTCGGGTGCGACTGCAAGATGGCAAAAATAATCAACAGCTTTACGCAAGTCTGGGCCACCATAGGTATCATTGACTGCGATTTTTGACATGGCAAAGTCGGCTTGACTGAGGGGTACACCTGCAGAATTGACCCGAATGAAAATTTCCGTCACGGTTTCAATGTCGAGTGCGGATTCTAGTTCGATGATGCCGAGCGAGTTGTTGGTGATTTGCAGCAGTTCAGAAATGCTTTCATGTAACTCATCTGGATCAATATCAGGGCGACGCTCACAATAAGCATTCACAAAGCGGTGTTGTTTGAAGTCAGGATCAAATACCGCAGTGACATCGGGTATCCATATTGTATCTTTCTGAATAGCTGAGTTAGTTACTTCGAAGCGTCTTTCAAGTGGGTGGTAGGCAATGCGAATCTGTGTGCGCTGATAGTCTTTATTCAAGACTGTTTCGCCCAGTAGCGCAGCCATCAGTGCGGTCATACGCTGTTGACCATCAATAAAGATGCGCTTGCCCACAGAGACTGAGCCATCTTTCAGTCTGACATTTGGGTTGCGCCACACAATCATATAGCCGACCGGATAGCCTTGCAGGAGCGAGTCCAGCAGGTCGCGAACCTTGGTGCTGCTCCAGACAAATGGACGCTGGATTTCAGGTATAGCGATTTCGCCAGAAGAAACCCAATTGAGTAATGTACTGATGCGCTGATCGTTGATTGAATATTTGGGCGCAGACATATGAATGTTTCCCTTTTGATCTATCCACCCAGAATAAATAAAAACTATAGCATGATTAATAGTGTAATACAGTTTGGCAAGGCCGCAAATGATGGCAGGATTATTGTTTTCTTGTTTTGCTATAATTGGTTGAGATGATTTCACTACCGTACACTTTTTAGAAAGGATAGATTTTGCTTCAAAATACGCCGTAAATCAGGCGCATATGTGAGAAAAATCATACTTTTGAGTCCGATTTGATTGTCATCT
>DAOTTU010000081.1:0-22166 GCA_034437655.1 Anaerolineae bacterium | reverse complement strand
ATGCTAGCCCCGTACTTCAGTGCGGGGCCCTTTTCCCCCGCCGTAAACGACGGGGCTATGCAAGTGTGGTGCGTGAACAGCCCTGAAGGGCGCTCACGCAACGGATCGGGTTGCCAGACCGCGCTTGCATTTACCTTTACCCTACCCCTACCGCGTGTGACATATTGCCCGTCCCTACAATATCGCATAATGATGGCGTTTGTAGGGACAACCCAATACCCCCCGGCGCTATTCCTCGTCGTCTTCGGACATCTCGTCCATGTCCATGCCATCGTCGCCGGACATATCACCCATCGCGTCCATATCCATCATGCCCATATCGTCCGCGGGGAAGCCGAGCGGCGCTTCTTCTAGCACGGGCAAGGCCAGCGGGATTTCTACGTCATCTGCTGTGCGCAGCGTGACCAGCACCGTCTGGCCGACTTCCAGCGGGTTTTCTAGCCCGATGAGCATCAGGTGCAAGCCACCCGGTTGCAGCAAGAGTGTCCCCTCCGCAGGCACGACGAAACGCTCGATGGGGCGCATACTCATCACGCCATCTTCAACCTCGGTTTCGTGCAGTTCCACCGCTTCGACGGTGGGGGCTACCGCTGCGGTGATTTCAATGTCTTCGTCGGCGGTGTTGTTGATGGGCAAATACCCGGCACTGGTCGCCAGCGCGGCGCGGGCCCAGCCAATGCCAAAGGTCAACGGCGTTTCAGGCGGCGCTTCTTCCAGCACGGGGGCGGCGAGGGTGATGGGCTGCTGTTCAATGGACGCCGGCCCACCGACAAGCGCGGTCAGGCTGAAGGGCAACGCGGCGGGTAATTCCTCTGGCACCGCAGCGAGGACAAGCCCCCCGACCGATGAGTCCAGCGCGAGGCTTTCCCCGGCCGGCACAGTGAAGCCAGTGCTGTCGTTTTCCCCATCAGCGGTGATGCCCAGCGCGCCTGCTTCTAGCCGAAAGTCGATGTCGGTGTCGTCGTTGTTGTGAACGGTCAGGTGAACCACGCCTGTCTCAGTGTTGAACCAGACGCCACTGAAGGCGATGTCAAAGCCACCATTGTCATCGGCGGGCGGCATGCCGGGGCCGTCCTGTGCGGCGGCAGGGATGGCCAGCGCCAGCATGATGATGAAGCTGAGTAGTCCTGTAATGGTCGTGCGCATGTAACGTTTTCTCCTGTTATCCTGTTATGTTGGATTAGAAATGTTGGTGCGTGGGGAATACCAGGTTCGCGACGTTAGTTGTTCAGCGGGAGGGTATGCCGTCTGCGACGTCAACCCTCCCCTACGGCAGGTTTTCGGCTTGCCGATACGGTTTTGTAGGGACTGTGTTGGCTTCCGCAGGAAGACATACCTGTCCATTTTTTGTATAGTGATGACCCGAACCTAGCATAAGACGAGTATAGCACGCCAAAAGTTCCCGATGTACGGTACAATGCACCCAACAACGTTTTTTCATGCGAAAAGGAATCCCCCCAATGCACGCCACTCCTCTTAAATACGACCTGGTGATTGTGGGCGCTGGTGCGGCCGGGCTGACTGCGGCCGGGGCCGCGGCGGCGATCGGCGTCAAAGTTGCGCTCATCGAAAAAAATAATACGGGCGGTGAATGCACCTGGTTCGGCTGTGTGCCCTCTAAAGCGTTGTTGCGGGCGGCGCGGGCGGCCCACGAGGCGCGGCACAGTGCCCGTTTTGGGGTGCATGTCGAGTCGGTGCGCGTCGATTTCCCGGCGGTGATGGACTATGTGCGCTCAACCGTGCGTGAGATTCAGTCCCACGAGACGCTGGAAAAACTGGCCGAAGACGGGATTGACACCTATATCAACACCGCTGACTTCATCGACGCCCACACGCTCGAACTGGACGACGGCCGCCGCCTGCACGCACAGCACATCATCCTCGCGGTGGGGTCGGTGCCTCGACAGGTGGACGGGTTCGACGGGGTGGATTATCTCACGCCAGAGCGCCTGTTCTGGGACATGGACACGCAACCCGAACACCTCGTCATCGTTGGCGGCGGGCCGATTGCGGCGGAAATGGCGCAGGCTTTTGTGCGGCTTGGCTCGCAGGTCAGCGTCATCAGCGATAAGCAGCACCTCCTCCCGCGTGATGACCCCGACGCCGGGCGGCTTATCACCGCGATTTTGCGTGAAGAAGGCGTGCAGTTCCACTTTGGGCAACGCGCCACCGGGGCCACCCAGGACGCCGACGGGTTCACCGTTACGCGGGCGGATGGCTCGACGGTGCGCGGGGATCGTCTGTTGGTGGCGGTGGGCAAGGTGCCCAATGTCACGTCGATGACCTATGCGCGGGCCGGGGTGGCGGTGCAGGCGGGGCGCTTTGTACTCAATAAGCATCTACAGACCACACAGCCGCACATCTATGTCGTGGGCGATGCCTCGGGCAGCTATCAGTTCACGCATTTTGCAAGCTGGCAGGCCTTTCAGGCGGTGCGCAATATCTATGTGCCACTTCAGGACACCGGCCGCCGTGAGTTCTTCGCGTGGACGACCTTCACAGAGCCAGAAGTCGCGCAGGCCGGCCTCACCGAAGACGCGGCCCGCGCCCAATACGGCGACAAGCTCCACGTCACGCGCTTGCCGATGTCTGCTGCGGACCGCGCCAGCACCGACGGCGAGACACGCGGCTTTATGAAACTGATGCATCTGGGCGGCGGCAAGCTGCTTGGCGCGACGATTGTCGGGTATCACGCCGGGGAACTGATGAACGAATGGATGACCATTCTTGAACGTGGCGGGCGGGTTTTCAACGCGGCGTTGTACACCAAAATCTATCCGACGATGGGCGCGTTCAATGCGATTGCGGCCACGGAACAGCTCCGCGAGCAGTTCAGCGCCGGGTTGCCACGACAGGTGGTGCAGTTGTTGGCGCGCTTTTCGGGGTGAGGCCCCGGTGGAACGCAGGACTTTTGCAGAGTCACGTCCAGGGTGCGGATGAAGGTCAGAGGTACCGACCGAACGGGCTGCCTTCAGGCATGGGCGTTCGCTCAACTTGTTGATGGGCGCTCGTGCGAAGCGTGCTGCGTCGTTTACGGCGGCAAAAAGGGTAGTTACCGACGTTGCCCCCACCCTGAAGGACGGGGCTATGCAGGTTTTGTGCGTGAACAGCTCTGAAGGGCGCTCACGCAGTGGGTCGGGTCGCCATGCCCCGCTTGCGTTTACCTTTACCGTACCGCGTGTGACACATCGGTCCTTGCCTAGTCATTCTCCGTGAGCAGATACATCTCGACGCGCTCAACGCCTGTGCCCGTTTTGCTGGTGCCAGTCCGCACGGCGCGGTTAAACCCGGCGTAGATCGTATAGTCGGGTTGGCCGCCGCTCAATGTCTGCCCGCCAAGCTGGAACAAACACCGCGACAGCAATTCCTGACCCTCGGTTTCGTTGATCCACCGCACGCGCTGGTCACTGATTTCGAAGATCACGCGGCTGCCAGCGCTCACAAAGTCGTTTTCGCTGTAGAGCAGCGTCGAGGCGCTTTCGGTGCAGGCGTTGGTGTAGCCGTAGATGTAGAGGTTGCCATCGCGGATGACGATTTCAGCGTTAAAGGCGGGATCACCGGCGTAGGACTGGCGGCCGTCGGCGTCCCCCTGCCGCGAGTCACTGATGTTGAGCGACACCCCGGTCGGGCGGCTGCCAAAGTCAACAACAAACACCGCACGGCGCATGGCGGTGTCGTTGCCGTTCTGCCGATCCATGTCCAGTTGCAACGACACACGGCCGTCGCGGGTGTTCCCGGTGATGGTGCTGATGCGGCGGGCTTCGCGCCCACTACACGGTCGGCTGTCTGCGGTGAGGTCCAGAATGCAATAATTGCTCAGCAGCGGGCGGGTGCTGTTGAGAATAGCGTCAAGGTCGCTGTCAGCCACGAGGGCGCTTTGCAGGGTGAAGGCGTCGCGGTTGAAGACAGCAACCGGGGTGGTGGTCGGTTTAGCGATGGCGGTCGCACGGTCGTCCTGTTCGGCGCGGCGGGTGGCATCGCGCACGTTGTCGACAGGTTGCGTGGTCGTGGTGGGTGGGTCGCCGGCCAGCGCATTCAAAATCTGGATGAAGCCATAGCTGAGCATCGCACACATCACCATCCCCACCAGCAGCGCCAGCCCGGCAATCGCTTCAGAGCTGGTTGCGCCTGAAGTATGGACGCGCCCGGTCATGGGTTCGGCCTGTGCGGGGCGGCTGTGCGAGGCGTAGCGTTCACCGGGGTTCGGTGCGGGTCGCTGTGGGCGGGCATAGCCGTTGCCATTATACGCGCCATAGCCACTGGCGGCGTTGTGTTCAGCGGCGAGGCGATTGCTTTCGCGCAGTTCCATGTCATAGCAGGCGCGTTTGCGGTGGTCAGAAAGCACCTGATAGGCTTCATTGATTTCATGAAAGCGGGCGGTGTGTTGTTTGCCGTTGAGGTCGGGGTGATATTTGCGCGCCAGTTCACGGAAGCGGCGGCGAATTTCTTTTTCGTCTGCTTGCTGAGACAGCCCCAGCATTTGGTAGTAGTCTTTAGTCGGCATTGCTCGCTACTCGATATTGTCGGCCCCGTTCGGGTGGAATGGCTTGTAGTATAGCGGCGCGACATGAGGGGGGGCTTAACTTTTGGCGCATGCACAATGATTGCTACTGTAGAATATTTCCTGCGCACGCATTTCTCATCAAACACCTACTGAATATTCAACCCATACCCATTGACGCCTCACTTTTGTAAGTTATTATCGTAGTTAGCATTGAGACACAACATACATTGCACGAACGGATATGCAGTGATGGTGCCTACCAGAAAGCACCGCCGTACAGCGTCCTGTTGCCCCCACTGCACACCACATCACCCCAGACAGCGACGCGGCCATCGACTGCATATCATGTCCCGAACGACGATCCACAACAGTTGCAACCACACTTCAGACCCCACACCAACGTCCACCTGACCGAGGGCCGGGCCACGTTTCCCGACATCCGCACCCCACCGACCGCGCGGGTGGGATCATGGGTTTGAAAGGGCCCCGCACTGAAGTACGGGGCTAGCATGGTGGGGCGGTCAGACTGGACTGAAGTCCGCCTGACCGATGGCCGGGCCCGTTTCCCGGCATCCCCACCCCACTGACCGCGCGGAAGGGATGATGGGTCTGGTCAATTTGATCGGGTAGCGTCCATCATCGGACTGCGTGAGCGCCCTTCAGGGCTGTTCACGCACCACACTTGCATAGCCCCGTGCTTTAGCGCGGGGGAAAAGGCAGGGCTGTTGCAAAGTCACATCATCCTTTGGTTCTCGGACGGGCCGTTGCCCGTCCCTACGAATGGCATGGTGATGCGGTGGTAGGGACATCCAACGGGATGTCCGTGACACTGCGTCCCGAAGAAATAACACATGCACAGCATATCCTATGCGTCGGTCAATTTTCGAAAAACCATAAGCGAGGGTACGCTTGTCCTTGTTGGCCCCGTACTTCAGCGCGGGGCAACCCCGGGGAAAACTACCGCGGCAGCGCGAAGGCCACCCCCATCTCTGTCAGGCAACTTGCATCGGGGCTGGTCGCTGGCTGCGACAAAAACTGCGCCATGATCGCTGTGCCACAGGGGACATCGAACGCGCCGTGCCCCACCCCCGGGAAGGTGTAGACATAGGCGTTAGCAAGCGTGGCGGCGGCTGTTTTGCCGTTGCTTGGTGGCGTGATGGGGTCGAACTCGCCCGAAAGCACCAGCGTCGGGATGTCGCTCTGCACCGGGGCGTCGAGTCCCGCACCGAGCGTTTCCACCGCCCACATCGGGCAGACAGTCATGAAGCGGTCCACCGTGAACACCCGCGCAACCTCGGCCCGCACGGTGGCGTTGTTGATGTCGGCGGCGGTGAAGTCGGCGTCTTCCGCGCACAGCGTCGAGTAGTACATGCCGCGTGCTGTGGTGAAACGGAACTGGTAGAAGCTATGCAACTCGCCGAGGATGTCAAGGTAGCCGGGTACCTCACGATACATGATGTCGATGAGTTGGGGCATCAGCGGGATCAATTCGGTGCTGTACATCATGCGGAAGACCAGTTGCAACCAGTCGTCCCCGGTGAACAGATCATCGTACAGGGTGGCGTTATCTGCATCCAGCAGCACGACGGGGGCAGGTTCGGCGTTGAGACGTGCGGCGGTGGCGTAAAAATCCTGTTCCAGCGTGGGGTAGGTGGCGTTGCAGTCGGCGTCGGCACGGCAGGCAGCAAAGAGTACATCAAACACGCGCTGCGCATTGGCCGGGTATTCGGTCAGAAAATTGGTTTGCAGCGGCACCACAGCGTCGATAATGGCTGTGCGCAACGTCTGCGGATATGCGCGCATGTAGTGTTGCACGAGCATGGTGCCATACGACACACCGTAGAAATTGATCTGTTCATAGCCCAGCGCCGCACGGACGAGGTGCATGTCGTTGACGTTTTGCAGGCTGTTGTAGCTGCTGAGGTCAACCCCTGCGCTGGTGAGGCGTTGCTGACAGGCTTTGAGCGCGTCGAATTGCAATGCACGGAACTCGGCGCGGCTGAGGACGGTGTTGAGGGTGTCATAGACCAGTGCATCGAGTTCGGTGCAGCCCAAAAACGGATCGGCGTAGAGCGTGCCGCGTTGTTCGACAAGCACCACGTCACGTTCAGCACGGAGCTGGTCGCCCAGTTGCGTGCCCGCCAGCGCATAGACGAAATAGTCTAGCGTAGAGCCACCGGGGCCGCCCTGCGCCATAAAGAGTGGGTCGGGGGCCGGGGTTGCGCTCAATGCGGGGAGGATGACCACGGGCAGGCGGATAGTCGCCGTGTCGGGGGTGTCGTGGTTTTCCGGGGCGAGGACATAGCCGCAGCGGACACCCACCCCATTGTCGACGTCTTCGGGCAAGGGCAGCACACACGCCGCAGGGACAAATTCACCGAGCGGGGCGGGCGTGGCGTGGGTGGTAGGGGGTGGGCTGTGCAACGCCGCGAGGATCAGCAGCACGAGCAGGGGGGCAAAACGGATACAAGATTTCAGGGTAAACATCACAATAAGACTCCAACAGACAAATACACTGTACACTGGTTCTTGATTATTTTATCCGTATTAACGGCATCACCGCCATTTCTCCCCGCTGTGCCGCTGCACTTGCCTATTCCCCCGGCGCGTGGGGATGATTCGCTACGCAGGTTTGTGCGCGGGCCCGCACCCCGGCGTCGGCATCGTTGCGTGCAATATGGCGCAGGGCTGTGGCCGCATCGGGATGCTCAAACCGCGCCAACACATCAACCAGCGCCGCGCGTTCGCTCACGCTGTCGGTCTGTTGCCAGACGCGCATCATGGCAGCAATGATGCTGGCTTTGTTGCCATCGAGCAAGGCATCTGCGGCGGCGTCGCGCACATGGGCCTCGTCATCACGCAATGCAATGACGAGTTGTTGCACGACATGGGCCTCGGGGTAGTCTGCCAGTGCGCGGGCAGCGGCGGCACGCAGGGCCGGGTCGCGTGTTTTCAGCGCACGAATCAATGGCCCGGCGAGCGTGGCGTCATAATAGCCGCGCAACGACTCGACAATCGTCAAGGGCATGGGGTCGCCGGGTTCGCTGCTCGGCAAGAGCTTTTCAAGATATTCCAGCAATTGTTCAGCGGCGCGTGGGTCGCGTGTTTGCCCGAGGTGGCGCACGGTTTCCAGCCGCGTTTCTAGTGTATGGCGGGGGTTGACGATGCGTTCCATCATCAAGAACATCTCGTCCATATCGACGGAGGCGGGGGCGCTGTCGGGGGGGGGTGGGCGGTCGGCAACCAGCAACAGCCGAAAGCCGAGGTCCGGTTCTAGCGCCAGCGGATTAAGTTCACGCCGCACATGCACGGGGTCGCTGCTCCACGGGCCGCCGCGTGTGGCGAGGTGGTCGCGCTGTTCGTCTTCGGGCCCTTCGGCAAGGCACCATTCTTCTACCATGCCGATACCTGCCAGCCCGACACGCGCGGCCCGGGCGGCGGCGTGTTGCCAGCGGAACTCGTCTGGTATGGAAATGGTTTGCTGTAGATGATGGCTCAGCCAGCGGCAAAACGCGATGGCGTCATACCAGGCGACGCGGGTCACGGGGGCATCTGGCGGTAGGGCGTTGAGCGCAGGCGGCTGTGGGCGGCGGGCTTGCATGGCCCGGCTCGAAAAGTTCCACCAGCGGCGGTCAAAATAGCCCCCCTGCGCGTCAATAAAGGCCTGAAACTGCGCGTTGCTCACTGGATGGCGGCTGATAGAAAAAGGCTCAAGGTTGCGGCGTAAATGGCGAATGCGCAGGCCGGTTTCCTGAGCGGGGTTGTCATAGCGGGTGCGGACGATTTCGACGTCGCCGCCGGGCACACGGCACCAGTCCACGCGCAAGAGCGCCTCACGCGGTGAATCGTTCTGGGGGGCGGGGGCGTCGTCGTCGCTCATGGGTGTCCTGCTTGTTGATCGTATTTCAGGATCGGGAGCCGCACCGTGAAGCACGCGCCCTGTGGTTGGTTGTCGGTGACGGTGATGTCGGCCGAATGAATGCTGAGTATTTCGCTGATGATGCCCAGCCCCAACCCGGTGCCGGGGATTTGCGACTGCGCGACTTGACGCCCACGGTAGAAGCGGTCAAAAATAAGCTGTTTTTCGTCGTCTGGCACCCCCATCCCCGTGTCGGTCACCGCCAGGTAGACAGTGGTTTGGTCGTCGGGCGACTGCCAGGTTTCAACGGTGATGCTGCCGCTTTCGGTGTAGTTGAGTGCATTCGTCAGCAAATTGGTGACCACCTGCGAAAGCTGATTGGGCTCGGCAAAGAGCGTTGGCAACGGACCGGGCAGAAAGTTGAGTGCAATGCCCTTAAGCTCAGCGCGCGGCCGGTGGGCGTTGATGGCGATTTCGATCAGTTTATTAAGATCGACGTTCTTAAAGGTGATATTCATGCGGCTTATGTCAATGCGCGACAGTTGCAAGATATCTTCTACAAGATCGCTGAGATAGTCCACCTGCTGGCGCAACATGGCACGGTGGCGGGGCAGTTGGTCGGGCGTGTCCATTTCGAGCAGTTCCAGCCGCATCACCAGATTGTTGACCGGGGTGCGTAGCTCGTGCGAGACATCGGTAACGAAGCTGGTTTTCATGCGATCAAGTTCGCGCAGGCGTTGGTTAAGGCGGGCGAGTTCGGCGGTGCGGTCTTGCACTTTGGTTTCAAGGTTGCGGGTATAGTCTTCAAGCTGATGTTTGAGGCGGGTCTGTTCATAGGCAATCGCGAGTGAGGTAGCGATGCTGCGCATGAGCGAGATATCGTCGTCGTCGAAGGCAGTGTGCTGGTCAAAGCTGGCTACAGTCAAGATTGCGACAAGTTCGCGGTGGTTCAACACCGGGACTGATAACATAGCGTGTATTCCATAGGCATAGAACTTCTCGACGACAGGGCGCTCAGCAGCGGTAGGTTCGAGCAACGCGGTATCGACGACATGCACCGTCTGCCCCTGTCGTAAGCGTGCAATGCCATACACCTCTTGTTGCGTCATCGGCACTTGCAGCAGGTCATCGGTGCTGGTGTTGCGGTTGAACTGATACGCCCGCGCTGTGCTGGTCGCGTTATCGAGTACGGCAATGCAGGCGTAGTCGGCACGAATGACGGGTGGCAGATGGCGCAGTACGACGGTGATGATGTCGGTGAAATGCTGCGCCGCGATAATGCTATTGTCAATCTCATACAGCGATTGCCAGCGCAGCGCGACCTGTTGCAAATAGCGTTGTGAGGCGCGTTCGCGGGAAATGTCGCGAATGAAGTAGTAGATACGCGGCATGTTGTCGATATTGATGACGTAGGTACTGACCTCAACTTCGAACCGTTCCCCCCGTGCGTTTTCGAAGGTGGTTTCAAAGCGCGCAGTGGCCACGGGTTGGTGCGGGTCGTCGGGGTGCTGGCGGTTCGTGTGGTGCAGCATATCATTGCCCAGAAAGTTGACCACGTTGGCCTCGCGCACGTCTTCTGCTGAAACGCCGAACATCTGGCTAAAGGCGGCGTTTGTTTCTAGCACGCGCCCGCTGTATGTGGTCATGACCACCGCGTCCATAGTGCGGTCTAGCAGAAGGCGGTTGCGATGGTTGGCGCGGCGCAGTTCGCGTTCGGTTTGGGCACGGGCCGTCACGTCGCGGCCCATTGCCAGCACATATTGCTCACCATCAATCACAATCATGGTGGAATGCACTTCGGCGGGGGTGACAGTATCGTCGGCACGGTTGATGAAGTCGAGTTCATAGCGGAACGTGTTCATGTCGCCGAGGCGGCGGCGGTGCTGGCGATAGCGGCTGGCAGATTCGTCATGCATACGGATGTAATTAATCACATTGGCGTCTGGCGGCAGCCCGTTGTATTCACCCATGTAGTTGAGCGCGGCCTGATTGGCGTACAGAATCCGGCCCTCAATATCATGCACAACAATCACGTCTTCAGCCTGGTCGGCAATGGCTTTAAACCAGGTGTCGGTCTGCCGTAAGTGCTTATGAATCGCTGCTTTTCCAACGATTTCTTGCACAAAGATCAGATACATGTCGTCCGTCCACATTGACCGCGCTTCAAAGCTGCGTTGAGAGCCTTTGATGTGCAGCGTGTAGTCTTGAAACGCCACGATGTTATGCTGGCGGGCATAGTCAAGGTGCCGTTCGAAGTGACCCTTGATGTCCGAGTCTATCACAGCGGCCGTTGATGCGCCGATGATATTGTTAGACGGTACCACCAGCAGCGATTTATCGCCGGCATAACCCCGAAAACGCAGATCGTCATCTACCCTGAAGATCAGGCCCGGGAAGGCGTCAATGGTCCGGCGCAACACAGCCGGGTCTTCCGTCAGTGAGGACAGCGGGCGGACGGCCACCAACACCTGCACGGTGTCATCGGTGGGGGCGTCGTCGGTTTCAAGCCGAAAGGTGCGCACTTCAACGCGGTGTGCGGGGTAGCGGTCGTGGTCGAGCAGAATGGTTTGCACCTGAGGGCCGTTGGAGATGGTCTGCGCGATAAGGGGGCGCAGCAAATCCAGCGAGTGTTCGGGGAAGTCGGTGTCAGGTGTGCCGGCGGGTGACTGTTGAGAATAGACAACCCGGATGTCCCCGGACGCTGTCGCGAGCAGAACAGTGTTGTCTAACGCAATGAATGTCTCGATCAGCGCATTGAGTTGTACGCGGGCAGAAGACATAGTGTTGGCAGACATTAGGGCCTTATCATGGAATAAACGGAAGTCTGCATGTCATTATACGGTTTTTTACAAACGTAACAAGGTTAGAGGTCATTCGAGGGGGATGCAATTGTATCGCATGGTTGGGGGTATTGATTCAAAATCGTGTGTAGGAGGCGGGTGCAAACCCTGTTTTTCGTACCGCACCCTGTCAGACCAGGTTCGCGACAGTGGTTATTCAGTGGGAGGGTATGCCGTCTGCGACGTCAACACCTCTCCTACAGCAGGTTTTCGGCTTGCCAATGGGTTTTGTAGGGACTGTGTTGGCTTCCGGAGGAAGACATACCTGTCCATACTTCTGTATAGTGATGACCCGAACCTGGTATCAGACCCCGCCCTGAAGGACGGGGCTATGCAAGTCTTGTGCGTGAACAGCCCTGAAGGGCGCTCACGCAGCGGATCGGGTTGCTATACCGCGCTTGCGTTTGACCTTACCCGAACCCTACGACCTTTGTGCCAGCCATTGCCGCGCATATTGTATGGCTTCGTCATAGCTTTCGTATATCGGGACATCCAGCCCGCCATATTGGTCTTGCTTCAGCGAGTCAGACGCGATGCGTATGATATCATCATTACCGATAATGCACGTGTGGCTGCGCTCATCGGTCAGCGTGCCGGGGGCGTTGGGGGTTTTGGTCTGTGCTTGCAAGCCCATCACCAGATCGCCAAACGATATGTGAAATTCTGAAAAATCATGAATCACCACGGCCGGGGTCGGCATGTTGCTGAGATGCTTGTCGATAGTCTGGAAGATACCGCCAATTTCTTCTTGCAAATTGAGAGGCTCTTTGAGTGCCAGCAGCAGGATGGGTTCATTGCCGACACGTTCAACGGTAAAAGGCATCGCGTCTTTCTCCTTTGCCTCTACGCAGGCATTCACTATTGTGGATGATAGGTGGTTACACGTTTCTTCGAGTAGTGTGCAGCAACCGACGGCGCAATGTCAAGCTATATCGCTGTATTTATAATGAATCTGGCATGAACCTGAAATGAGTCTAAGGTGAAATATTCATGGCCACCCCCACCCTGTGACGCCGAGCGCTTGTTGCGCCATCGCTGATGGCCTGGTTCACAGCCGCAATACAGCGCAAAAAGTCGGCGTTCGCCCCACGCCACGCACACCATTCGCCTGATGCGCCCAACTTCGTCTATAATGGGACGGGACAACAACCCAACTCGTATTGGTTTTACTTGCCACGGAGGTAATGTGCGTTATGCGTATGCGATTTTTGACCCTTGCCTTACTGGGGATGGCTGCTCTGTTACTCGGCGCACCCGCGGCCCCGCTCAACGCTCAGGTGCAAACATCTGGCGCGGTGCTGCTGGTCAACTTTGACGGCGACCTGTGGGCCAGCCCGGAAGATATTGCCACCACCAGCAGCGACACGATACCCGCGTGCAGTGGCAATGCCGCGCCTGATCTTGGGCCGCTGGTTCAGTCGCCCACCGCGCGGTTTGTGGCCTATTCGGGCTTTGCCCCCGGCATGGCGCAACTTTTCGAACAGGGGTGGGGTGGGCCTGTGCCGACGGAACTCTGGGTGTGTGACATCAGCGACTTCACCGAGACGCGCGTCTATGCGCAGCCCGACGGGTTCAACCCCGGCACCAACTCTGACGCGCCCGTTACCTTCACGATTGTCAGCAACCCGGCGTGGTCCCCGGATGGCAACCGCCTTGCGTTCTCTACACTGGCCACGGGCGACGACACACCCAACCTGCACATTTACGACATGCAAGCGGGCAACGGCGGCGTTATCAACGACAGTTTGCCAACCCCGGCCGGCGTCCCACGGCCCCCTGCGCTCGAATGGGGCAACACGGGCATTGTCGCCATCAGTAATGTGTTGCTGGATGCCGGCGCGACCTATCAAATTGATGTCTACAACGACAACGGCGACAATCTTGACAGCCAGGTAATCCCCAATATCACCGAACAAGGGGCCCCGGTTGAACACCTCATCGCGCAACGCGGTGCCGAAGAAATCGTCGTGATTCCACATGTGTCGGGCACCATCGACTACTACAACCTTAACACGCGCATGTTCGAGGCGGCTGAAGGTGTGATTGAATACAGCGTCGTGGATGCTGGCATTCAGCTTTTCTACCTGCCGAACGGTGGGGTGCAGGGGGCCACGTGGGAAGCCGCCTTCCCGGACGGGAGCCGCGTGCTGTTGCCCTATACCAATCTGGCCAGCCAGCGCAACATCGCCGTGAGCCCCAGCGGGCAGTTGTTGGCGTTCCATAGTGGCGGCGTGGTCGAAGTCTGGCAGAATGGCGCAGCAATTGGCAACGTGCCCGTACAGACAGGCGGAGCATCATTGCCACCTTACACGCGCGTGGTATGGGGTGCGGGTGATTGGCGCATTGTTGAAGGCGGCTTTGGCGGCTAGGATTTACTATCGACCATGCCCACGACACGACTCTTAACCCGGCGGGCCGTCCTTAAACTGGCGGCCACGCTGGCCACCCTCCCTGTTGCTGGCACATCCCGCCCCGTTGACCATGCCACGGCCCAAAGCAACTGGCGCATCACCGGGCCACAGATCGACGTGTTGAATAATTTCGACGCCGTGATGATGGACTTCATGCAGACGCACGACATCCCCGGCGGGGCTTTGGCGCTGACGTGGCAGGGGCAATTGCTGACTGCACGCGGCTTCAACCGTTCTGACGACAACGGCGAACTGGTGGTGCCGACGTCCCTATTCCGCATGGCCTCGCTCAGCAAACCGTTGACCGCCACGGCCGTGCTGCAACTGATTGAGCAACGCCTGTTGACGCTGGACACGCGCATCGTCAACCTGTTAGCGATCACGCCCTACACCGACACCCCGCGCGACCCACGCTGGGAACAGGTCACTGTGCGGCATTTGTTGCAACACAGCGCTGGCTTCGACCGCCGCCTGTCCTTTGACCCCATGTTCCACGACGAAGAAATTGCCGACGCGCTTGGCGGTGGGTTGCCTATCGCGCTGGATGACATCATCGCCTTTGTGGCCGCGCAACCGCTGGACTTCGACCCCGGCACACGCGAAGCCTATAGCAATTTCGGGTATGCGCTGCTCGGCCGCGTGGTTGAAGCCGTTACCGGGCGCTCCTATGCACAGACGGTGCAAGAAAATGTGCTGGCCCCGCTCGGCATCACACGCATGCAACTCGGGCGCACATTGCCCACTGACCGTCTGCCTGGCGAAGTGCGCTATTATTCCAGTAGCAGTAGTCAGCCCCGCGTCAATGTTGTGAACCCGGCTGGCGACCGTGATTGGGCCTATGGCGGCTATAACCTCGAAAATCTTGCGGCGGCGGCGGGGTGGGTCGGTTCTGTGGTGGACTATGCGCGCTTTGCAACGGCCTTTGACCGCATTTTCGAAAGCCCCATCCTTTCCGGCTCAAGCATCCAGACGATGTTCGCCGTGCCGCGTTTTGGGCTCAACGAGTTCGGCTATCATTATGGGTGCGGGTGGTATGTGCGCCCGATGGAAGGCTGGGTCAATACGTGGCATTTCGGCACGCTGGCGGGGGTGTTCACGCTGGTGTTGCGCCGCTGGGATGGCATGGACTGGGTGGTCGCGTTCAATCAACGCCGACGACGGGGCGACAGTAACGCCAGCTATTACGACATCGACTGGATGTTATACGACACCGCTGCCAGCCTTACCACCGTCCCCGATCACGATCTGTTTACGACGTATTTGTGACGTTGCGCACGCGCTTTGCTTACCCCGCACCCGGGTCAGGGTTTCGTCGCGGCGGCAGGTTCCAGTTCTTCATCCTCACGCGGGCCGCCGTGCCCACCACGCATTGCCAGCGGGCTACCGTCGGCATGGTCACCAACATATTGCTCGAACAATTCTTGAATCTGGGGCGGCTCACCGATGATGGTCAGGCGGTCGCCACGTTCCAGCACCGTTTTACCGCTTGGCACAATGATGCTATCCCCACGATTGATGAGCGCCACCAGCGAGTGTTCTGGCATCCGCACCTCTTTAAGCTGCTTGCCGATCAGTTTGGCCGTGCTGTGGTTCTCGTGCAGCCACAACACCAGCAAGCGCTCGCTGTGCAGCAAAATTTCCTTCAACTCTTGCTCATCAATGGCGTGTTCCCAGTCGTGCAAAAACTCGTCGTAATCGACATGTTGCGTCAGTTGGGCCTGAATGCGCAGGTGGCGGGTGGGGTTGTCCGTCGGGCTAAAAAGGAAAAACAGCGCGTTCATTGGCACATCAGCGGCGTGTGAGCCCTGCACGGGCACCCGCACCCCATCACGGACGCGCACCATAATCAGTTCCGGTTGCGAAACTGCATCCAGCCGCAGGTTAGGGAAGGCGGCGCGGCGTCTGGGCAGGGCGTCGTCGTCGTGCGTCTTCTGGATCAGTTCATGCGCCAGTGCCGCTTCATCAACGGTGGGGTGGCGTTGCGTGAGCATGTGCTCAACCTCGTTCACGATGGCGGTGTAACTGCGCTTGTCCTTAACATCTATCAAGGTGGCGCGGGTGATCACGTCGTCGTAGGGGTCGTCGTCGCGCAGCCCTTTTTCACGCATGATCTGCTGTAGCTCGGACTCAAGGCCGCTGTAGGCGCGTTGCCCCAGTTGCGCAAACCAGTGATAGATTGCCCCGTGACGTTGGGTGCGCTTTTGTCCATAGAAGAAATACCACGCCAGCGACAGCGTACTTACCCCGACGGTCAGCAGAATCGCGGTTGTACCAAGATAGGTAATGAGCAAAATTGAGGCGAAAATACCGAAAATCTGCAACCACGGGTAGAAGGGGGCTTTGAACACGGGGTCATAGAACTTAATGCGGCTTTCGCGCATCACGATCACGGCAAAATTGACCGTCATAAAGATCATGAGTTGGAAGGTACTGGCGATGGTGGCGATACTGTTCTCGTCGAGCAACAGAATCGCGCCGATCATCAGGCCCGAGGTCACGACAATCGAGAATACAGGTGTACCGAAGCGCTCACTGACGTCAGCGAAGCGTTCTGGGATGAGGTGGTCGCGCCCCATGGCCATCGGATAGCGGCTTGCACCCAGAATCCCGGCGTTACCCGTCGAAGCGAAGGCTGCCACCGCCGACAGGACGATCAACACGACGCCAAGCGAGGCCGGCAGGTCGAAAATCTCCTCCGCAGCGGTCGCCACGGGTGTCAGGTCGCTGTGGAAGGTTTCAGCGTCCAATACGGCCACCATGATGACGATGCCGACAACGTACACAATCGTTGTGGTGATGATCGAGAGGATCATACCCAGCGGGATATTGCGCCCGGGGTTGATGACTTCCTCCGAGATACCCGTGATTTTGGTCAGCCCGGCGTAAGACACAAATACAAAGCCGACGGTGCCGAGCAGGCCGGCCACGCCATCGGTGAAAAAGGGCGTGAACTGTGTCTCCGCGACCTGCCCGGGGTCATTGCTGAAAATACTATATAACCCGCCGATCAGGAAAAAGCCCAGCACCGACAGCAAAATCACGATTAGCAGCCGTTGCAAGCCAGCCGTTTCTTTACCACCAAAAATATTGATGGACATAAACAGCAGCGTCATGCCGACGGCCAGCGGTTCGATGGGCACATCAACGAACAGCGCCAGATAGGCCCCCATGCCGATGAGGGCAAAGGCGCTTTTGAGCGTGAGCGCGAGGTAGATGCCAAAACCGCCTACCGTCCCCACGAGCGGGCCCATGGTGCGGTCGAGGTAGTAATAGGCACCACCAGCGCGGGGCATGGCGGTGGCGAGTTCAGCCATGCTGAGCATTGCCGGCAACATTAAGAACCCGGCGATGAGATAGGCGAGAGCAACGGAGGGGCCAGTCTGTAAAGCGGCCAGGCCCGGCAGCAAGAAGAAGCCAGAACTGAACATCGCGCCCGTACAAACGGCGTAAACATCGAATAATCCAAGCGCTTTTTTGAGTTTTTTGGGTTCTGCCATGTCGGTTTTCTCCCTGGCATGGTAGACGAGTGAATAGAAGTACCGATACTGTATGCTACACGCATGAAACGACCATTAATGGAGCGGTGTTCATGGATTATACAAATCGGCGTTTGATTTAAGGACTTCACTATAGCGTGTTGTGGCTGTGGGCGTGGGTTCTCACATCAATCTCTCATGCATTTGTCCATAAGCCCGGGTGTATCTCCAGCCCGGGCCAATAGCCCCCTGCACAGCACCGCGCCGCCTTGTTATACTAATAACTGAAGACGAATACACATCACAGCAAAGGAGAATTGCCAATTACGACCTCAACAGTCAATACCCGTCAAGCGCCACCACTTTCGAAACCATTGCAAGCTGCCTTCGACTTCGACGCCGAAGACCTTGCCCACAACCGCAACGGCGAAGTCTCTGACGCGCAACATCGTCGCAGCACCAACCGCGTTGCCAACAACCTCGCTGCCTTCCTCGGTACACTGGGCGCGCTGGTGTTTATGTTTGCGCTGGCCCTCGTTGCAAACGTGACCGGGCTGCCAGACTTCGACGGGCTCGCCTTGAGTCTATTGTCGGTGGTCATGGCGATTGTATTGATCGTGACAACGGGCCTGGGGGTGCGTCTGCGCCGCCTGGACAATGATGCCCACGACAACGCCCTGCGCACAGTAGAAGGGCGCATCCAGAAAACGCAGCTCTTTGTCGGCTACGGTCAGGCCTACTGGGTCACAATTGACGATGACCGCTTCGCCGTGAACCGTGCGCAATATCAAGCGCTAGAGGATGACCAGCCCTATCGCGTGTACGCCCTCGGCAAAATCAACCACATCCTTTCGGTTGAACCCGCGCCGCGCCAGACCTGATACCGGGTGCGGGTCATCACAATACAGAAAATGGACAGGGTTATCTTCCTTCTGAAGCCAACACAGTCCCTACTCAACGCCATAGAGCCGCCCCCCGGCCGTCAGCAGATAGCGCCCGTGCGGGCTGATGTCAATGTCAAAGAAGCGATCAGCCAGGCGGTTATCGTAGAGTGTGCGACCGCTGTCTACCGCGTAGGCATAGAGCCGGTAATAATTGCTCACGAACAACACATCCCCCGCGGGTGTGAAGGCGATGCTTTGCCCGCCGACCCCCGACTCGACAAAGCGATGCACCAGCCGCCTGTTTTCCAGATCCCACACCGCGACAATGCCGCTATAGTCAGCCGTGGCGGCATAGCGTCCGTCTGGTGAAAAGCGGAGTTCGTACAGGCCGCTGCTGTGGGTGTCGAAGGTAGCGCGCTCCTCGCTGCCCAGTTCCAGCAGGGTAAGTTCCATCGTGTTGAAATCTTGCCCCAGCAAAAAGCGCCCGTCGGGTGAGATAAACGGTTCCGGGCCCGGCACAACCCCAACCGCTGCCACGTTTTCGACCGCCGCCCCCGTGACGCGGCGAATGTGTGTTGCAGTCTGGTAATAAACCCCCTGTGAACTGGCGAGGAGGCGCAAGGGGTCGTCACGGTCAAGGCGGGTGTAGTTGTTCGTGGCAAATTCATAAGCCCACAGCCCGGTTTGCAGGATGTCGAACACCAAAAAGCGACTGTCTGGTGTAAACGCCAGCACCCGTGTACCTGCCTGCGCGTTCTGCGTGGTGATGCGTTCCCCCGTGCGGAAGTTCCACACATTCAACCCCTGATGATCGCCCCCGGCCCAATAGGCCACGAAATAGTCCCCGTTGGGGCTGAGCCGCGATATGTTGCTGTTGTTCATATAAAATTGATAGGCAAAGTTGTTGCACGAGAGGATGAAAATACCGTCGCACTGGTCGGTGTTGACGACTTCGAAGCCGCGCTGCCGGGCGTCGGTGTCAATGCCGACCACGCGATTATTGTCCGTCGAGAGAATCCAGCGGCCAGAGGGGTCAAAGCGGGCGGTACCGTCAAGGCGCAGGCGGCCCAATTCGTTGAGGTCGGCGGCGTTTTCGAGGGTAATCGTGCGGGCGGCGTCATCATAGAGCGGGCGTTGATGGTCATAAACGCGCAGTGCCACCATCAATAGTGCAGCGGCGAAAAACAGAACCCATTGAAGGCGGGTACGTTTGCGCACGGCAGGGTCTCCTTGTGGTCAACGTGCTGTGTTGGGCCCTACTATACACCGAAACGCTGTGTGTTGGATGAGGGGCTGCGCCGCACCGCTCGAACGTGCCGTTGCCTGTCCCTACAATAGCGCATCACGACGCCGGTTAGTAGGGACACCCAACGCGGTTTCCGCCGGCCCCTGGCACAGCACTTGCCTCACCCCGCCGCCTCGGCACGAACCTCCTCAGTTAACACCGCCAGATATTTGAGCGTCCCGTCGTCGCTGCCCACTGCCAGCCAGATGTTGTCCGGGCTAAACGCGACCCCCCGCGTCCAGATGATGCCGCCGCTGCCGGGGCGCAAGTCTAGCGTGAATAACTCGCGGGCGTTGGCCGGATTCCAGACGCGCACGGTGGCGTCCTGCCCGGTCGAAGCCATCAGTGTTGCTGTGGCATTAAACGCGACCTGCGCCACGTTGAACTGGTGCCCGCGAAAGACCTGCGTCTGTTCGGCGGTGTCCAGCGCAAAAAAGCGGATCGAATTATCGGCGCTGGTGCTGGCGAAGCCGCCCCCGTCTGGCAAGCGCTGCACAGAAAGCACATCCCCACCGTGGCGCGTCAGGCGGTTGAGCCGTTCGCCGCTGGTGGCGTCCCACAGCAAAATGTTGCTGCCCCGGTGCGCGGTGATGAGCGTCTGCCCATCTGCACTGAAGTCCAGCCCGAGAACGGCCGTATCTCCCCGCCGAAATTGCACGTCAAGTAGCGTGGCCGGCGGACTTCCGGCGTCACCCGTTGCGAAGACCTGCGCCCGCCCGCTCTCATAGCCGAGCGCGAATTGTGGGGCGGTGGGGTCGGTTTTAGGGAGGAAATTCACGCTGGTGACCGCTTCTGGCGCAGCAAAGCGTAGCACTTCGGTACCCGTCACCAGATCGAACAGCACCACCTGCGCGACATCGCCGGCCACCAGCGCCAGCTCATCGCCCAGAAACGCAGCCGCGCTGCTATCCGTCTGGAACAGTTGAAACTCCGCCGCCAGCGCACCATCGGCCATGCGCCAGCGCCGCAACACCCCATCTTCACCGACGCTATAGAGCAACGACCCCGCGTCAGAAAACCGCACCGCATAGATTGCCCCGGCGTGAGCTGGCTGTTCGCGCACAAGGGCGAGGTGTTCGAGCGTGTCGGGTTGAATACGGTCGAACGCCTCACGCGGTAGGGCGGTCGGGGCCGGGGTAACGGTTTGCCGGGGGATCGGTGTGCGCAGTTGGTCGGCCCCGATGACGGTGACATCATCACCTGTGGTTGGTGTGCAGGCGGCGCCAGGCAGCAGGAGGAAACAGATTGTCAAGAAAGGCAAAAAGCGTGTCATTAATAATTAGCTCTTTTCGATTTTTCGGCGCACTGATGGTTTTTCGATAATTAAGCAGTAGATTGCAGGGGTTGTTTTCTCTCCGGGATCGCCTGTAGGATGCGGGTGCAAAACCTGATTGTCCGACCGTACCATTCAGACCCCGCCCTGAAGGACGGGGGACAATTCTTCGCCGCCATAAACGACAGCGCTATCAAGTTTAGCGGACGTACACACCTGAAGGCAGCGCGTTCGGCTGGTGCCCTGACGATACCGCATTATACCCATCGGGTTGTGGTGCGGCAAATGTGCTATAATAACGCTTAAGCATCGACCATTGAGCTTTTGAGGACATGCAGATGAAGCCTTTGCCCGCTTTCATTGTTGCTGTCCTGTTCATCATTGTTCCCATCGTCGCCGCACAGGACAACAGCCGCCTTAGGATCGACCAGGACAACGCCGCCAATCTGCGCCTGTTACATACCATCTCGCTACCCGGGGTGCAGAGCGTGGCGTGGTCCCCGGACGCTAGCACACTCGCGATTGGTTCCACCGATAGCCTGCAAGTTGTTGACGCAACCGGGCACACCCGGCGCTGGCAACGTGCGAGTGAAGGTGTAACACAGGTGTCATGGTCCTATAATAACCAGATGCTGGCCGCGTTGTATGAGAGTGGCAAAGTGACGGTCTTTGACGCCGCCACTGGCACCCGCGAAATCAGCATTAGCACCGCTGCGCCCAGCCGCGCCGTTTTTTCGCCCACCGAAGCCCTGCTCGCCTATAATGACGGGTCGCGTCTCTACGTTGCCTCCATGCAATTTGGTTCTAGCACGCGCCAATGGCAAATGCCGGCCAACATCCGCGACATTCAATGGACGCCCGACGGTGAACACCTCGCAGTCGTGGTGCAGCGTGGCGTTATCGTCTGGGACATCAACGCCGAGCGTGAGGTCTATCGCCTGTTGCCTGAAACAGACACCCGTGTCGAGCGAGTCAACTGGCGGCCGGCCCCGATGGCGTTGACCACCATTGCGCAAGACACCCCCGCCATCGCGCTCTATGACAGCCCCGGCAATGCGATTGTGACAACCTACAGCGGCCACGCCGACACCGTGCGCAGCATTGATTGGTCGCCAGATGGCACGCTGCTGGCCTCGGTCGGTGCGGACGAACGCTTGTTGTTGTGGGACGCCGAACGCGGGCTGGTCCTCAGTGAACACCGCATCGCCGCGCCGCGCCATGTTGTATGGGCCCCCGACAGCCGCCAGGTGGTGACCGTCGCGCTGGATGAGGTCGGGTTCTGGGGCGTTCTCAACGAGGGGGCAGAATCAGTGGCCGCCGCACCCTGACACACGCGCCGTTTTATACCGAGTAATACAACTTTCGGGCGACCAACAACCATAAAAGCGGGTATCAGGCCCCGCACTGAAGTACGGGGCTACGCAGGTATTATGGTCAGACAGGACTGATGGTTTTGGTAATTATAATTGGGCAATGTCCATCATCCCATTGCGTGAGCGCCCTTCAGGGCTGTTCACGCACCACACTTGCATAGCCCCGTCCTTCAGGGCGGGGAAACGTCGGTAACATGCCCTTTTCGCCGCCGTAAACGACGGCGCTATCAAGTCGGGCGAACGCACAAGCCTAAAGGCAGC
>DAOTTU010000080.1:0-134679 GCA_034437655.1 Anaerolineae bacterium | reverse complement strand
GGGACACTTGCCAGCGAAGAAGACACCTACGCCTTCACCGCTAACGATGGCGATGTGATTTCAGTGTTGTTGTCATCTACAGACTTTGACACCTATCTCGAAGTGGTTGATGCCAGCGGGCGCATTCTGGACGATAACGATGACAATGGCCGCAACCGCGACTCGGCCATTACCAATCTGCGTCTACCATCGGGCGGTACGTATTACATTATCGTCACGGCGTTCACGCTGTTTGAATCTGGCGACTATCAGCTTGAACTGCTGCGCGTTGATCCTACCACTACGCCAATAGACAATACGTTAACGCTCAACAGCACGCACCGAGCCCGCTTGCTACCCGACACCAGCGCTCGGTGGACATTTGAAGGCACCGCTGGCCAACGCATTAGTCTGGGCGCAGTCCCGGTTAACCCGGCTGATGGGCTTGACCTAATCCTGGAACTGAACTTTCCGGGTGGCGGGCGTGAGATCAATGACGACGGTGGCTACGAACGTAACCCGGCCTTCACCGACCTGTTACTCCCTGAAACTGGTACTTATATCGTCAATCTACGCGAGTTCAGTGCAACCATCGGCGGCGACTATTATCTGTCACTGTACGCAGGGCGGCGCTTCTTTGATTTGGCAGCGCAACCAGGTGTGCATCTCTTGCCCGGGGAGGATGGCCGTGTGGATGTGTTGCAAACCGCCAGCAACCCCGGCAATGCCTACGCGCTTTACACCGTAACCGTCCCAACAGAGCAATGGCTCTCGGTGCGGGTGGTGACAGGTAACGGCGGGGCAGGCTTGCCGCAAGATGTGCTTATTTCCCCGCTGGATAGCACCTACAGCACCATTGCCGAGCCACAGGGTGGCACACTGAGCATACAAAACACTGGTATCACGACCGACTTCCTGTTATTGTTGCAATATCGTGGCCCCGGCCAGCAAAGCTATCGCATGACACTGGATTTGAGTACCACCCCACCCCCGATTGTTGACCTACCGATTCTTGGCACCCTGGAACTGATGACACCACTTAATGCTGATTTGCCAATTGGTGTTCGCCATGCACGGGTATTTGTAGCGCCTACCGTCGGCACATATACCATCACGCTCACTACGGCTGATGCTGAGCAAAATTATGATCCATATCTCTATGTGCTGAACGAACTTGGGGAGCCCATTGTAGAAGACGACGACAGCGCCGGTGGGCTTGACCCTCAACTGACGCTCGACTTAATGGCAGGGCAGGAGATCATCGTTGTGGCGGCTAGCTTTGCTGATGCAACAGGCGGGGCCTACCAATTACAAATTACACAGGAGTAACCACAAAACGCTATGGAGCGTGTACAGAAACTCATCGCACAGGCCGGTTTAGCATCGCGCCGTGCGGCTGAAACCATGATTGAACAGGGACGGATCACCGTTAATGGCAAGCGCATCACCCCTGGGGATAAAGCCGACCCGTACAAAGACGAAATTCGGGTGGATGGCAAACCGTTGCCCAAGCCAGAGGTCCTGAAATACTACCTCGTCCATAAGCCGCGTGGCGTGTTGTCGAGCGTGCAAATACAGGAACAAATGCCAGACTTGCAGATTATCACCGATCTGGTGCCAGACGACGTGCGCCTCTTCCCCGTTGGCAGGCTAGACTTGAACAGCGAAGGTCTTGTGTTGATGACCAATGATGGTGACTTGACCCAACGCCTGACACATCCGCGTTATGGGCACAAAAAGACCTATAAGGTTGAGCTGGAAGGCTTCTTCAGTGATGATAAAGTCACGCGCTGGAAAAATGGTGGCATTGTGCTGGAAGATGGTTTCCGCACCTCGTCATGTTCAGTCAAAGTGCTGAACCGCACCCGCCGCAAAACAGTGGTGCGTGTTGTCATGAACGAGGGGCATAAACGCCAGATTCGCGAAACCGCAGCAGCACTGGGGCACAAAGTCTCGCGGTTGGTTCGCACCCACATCGGACCGCTTGAACTTGGTGAAATTCCGTCCGGCCAGTACCGCGAACTGAACCGTAAAGAAGTCGAACAACTCAAAACGTCCTTGAATAAAGAGGAAAAAATGCAGCGCCGCAATAGCCGCAGCTCGAAAGGCTCTAATAAACGCTGATGCACGACGTACCATCCATTGTCCAGCAGCAATCACGCTATACGCTGGCCCGCCGTTTGTTGCGAGATGCACTTCTGCGACCGGTGGGCTTTACGCTATTGGTGCGGCCACGGGTCAGGGGGCGGCATTTTGTGCCGAAGCACGGACCAACGTTGCTGGTCATGAACCACATCGGGTTTATTGACCCGGTGATTGTACTGGGCGTTATTACGTCGCGCTGGGTCATCCCAATGTCCAAAGTTGAGAATTTCGAATCGCCGGGGATCGGTCAATTGGCGCGGTGGTGGGGTGCATACCCGGTTGACCGTTCTCGCATGGATCGAGAAGCGCTAAAAAATACAATGGACTTGCTCAACGCCGGGCATTGTGTACTCATTGCGCCCGAAGGTACCCGCCAACCAACGATGATCGAAGCCAAAGATGGCTTTACCTATGTTGCTGCTAAAACCAATGCCGCTATTGTCCCGATTGGGCTGGCCAACACTGACCAGTTCTTTGATAATCTAAAAAATCTGCGCCGCACGCCACTTGAAGTGCGTATCGGACGGCCGTTCAGCTTCAAGCACACCAGTCGCCCCCGCATCCCCCGCGATGAGTTGCAACAGATGACTCGTGAAGCGATGTACCAGCTTGCCAAACTGGTTGAACCAGCCCAGCGTGGTGTCTATAGCGACATTGAAAACGCTACTACCGCGACATTGAATTTTCTATAGAGACAGCGGTTTTTATTCTGTTGAAGGGTGTTCAGTAGGTTGAGGAGCGGTATTGTATACACCACGCATGGACTGCATGCGGATTGTGATGACATCGCGGAGCATTTTTAGCCCGTCCGAGAGCGGCTTGATCTTAGAGTGTTCTTTGTAATACCACGTGATCGGCACCGCCACGATTTTATGCCTGCGTTTTTGCGCAATATGGAGCAGCTCAACGTCAAATGTCCAGCCGACGTTGGTCTGGAGCGGTAACAATTCCTGTGCAATCTCACGCCGAAAGCTCTTGAACCCACATTGCGTATCTTGAAAGCCCCGCACCGCAAACAACCGCACAATAAAATTGAACACGCGCCCAATGATATGTCGAAATTCAGGTTCATTAATGCGTTCAGCGCCGGGGCCTTCGCGGCTGCCAATTGCCACGTCATAATTCTCAATGTGTGGTGGCAAAAACTTCATCACTTGCTCAATGGGCATGGAGAGGTCAGCGTCGCAGATAAAGACGTATTCGTATTGCGCAGCTAGCATCCCGGTCCGCACGGCTGCACCCTTACCCTGTATCCCTTCAAACATTGGCTTGATGAAGTCATATTCAGCAGCAGCCGTATCAATGAGTGCCTGGGTGCCGTCGGTGCTGTTATTGTTGACAATAATGACTTCAATGGGGAAATTCTGCGACTGTACGAAGGCAGCAATTTGTCGCAGGCTGGCAGGGAGTCGGTCTTCTTCAGCTTCGTTATAGGCCGGAACCACGATAGACAACGAAGGCACAGCAGTCACGCGGGTCTCCTTGTGGGTGCAGTACTGGGTAAAGACATCGGCAAAGACACATCGTCTTCTTCAGAAGCGGGCACCGGGCTCAGTATCTGCCCTAAATAGTCCACAGTCACCCGCCGTTGTGCCTGGAGCTGGCGGCGGGTTTTCAAAAACTTCCACATGGTGAGCATCCCCACCAATTTACCACGTAGTTTGGCCCGGTCTGTGCGATTATACAAATGGCGTAGCAATACTTTAGTTTCAGCCCACTGATAGCGCAAGATGTCGCGCCAATGTTGCCGCAACAACGGCCCGGGATAGTTTTTCATCATCGTATAGATTATGTTGCGCATGGAGTAGAACCCGGCCGTGACACCCGCACCACTGGCGGCCAGTTCGTGATAGACTACCGCTGTGGGAATATAAACACATTGATAGCCCATCAGTTGCGACCGCCAACCGAGATCAACATCTTCGACCGAATAGAAAAAGCGATCATCTAACAACCCGACGTCCTCGAGCATTTGCCGCCGATAGATACTAGAGCCACCACACGCCGAAAAGACGTATTCTTCGCGGTCATATTGCCCGGTATCTTGTTGCCAGACACCACGATTGACCGGACGACCATCCACGCGATAGAAGTCTCCGGCGGTGTGAATGTGGTCGCGCTGATGAAATAGCAGCATCTTTGACGCTACTGCTCCCGCTTCTGGATAGCGCATGAAACCAGACACCACTTCTTGTAACCAATCTGGCGCAACTTCAGTGTCGTTGTTCAGCAACGCGATAAATTCGCCGCTGGCGACCTGCATCCCGGCATTACAAGCACCAGTGAACCCACGGTTTTGCGGTAACTGCTCAATGATGACCTCTGGAAAGTGTTCACGGATGTATGCCTGCGAGCCATCTGTTGAAGCGTTGTCCGCGACGATAACCTCAACATCGTGGTACTGCTGGTTGCGCAATGCAGTCAGGCAAGTTTCAAGAAAGCGTTTGCCGTTCCAGTGGGGAATAACGACCGACACCCGGCCCGGCACCAGTGGTGCTTTAAACATCAGTCACGCTTTCACCTTCAATCAGGTTTTCCGCTACGCAAAAGGCAGTGACGGCTTCGCGCCAACTGCGCAGCGTAATGCCGCTGTTGCTGGCAGCAAAATTGCGCAACACTGAATACTCGGGTGGGGTAGAGGCACGCGGATATTCGTAGGAACTGATGCGCTCAATAGGCGTGTCTTGATAGCCAGTGATGTCCAGCACATGCCGGGCAAAGGCCCAACGCGAGGCACGGCCATCATTCACCAGATGATAAATGCCATACTGTGCAGTGGCGGCAAGTTGAATCATCGCTTCAGCTAGATCATTGACATAAGTTGGGGTTGCGACCTCATTCACGACCACACGTAGCGGTTTGCCTTCTTGAGCGCGGTTCAAAATAGCGTGAATAAAGTTACGCCCACCATGCCCAAACAACCACGACGTCCGCACGATATAGAATTTATTCAACAGGTCACGCAACAACCGTTCACCGACCAGTTTGCTGTAGCCATAGGGATTGATGGCATGGGTGGCATCGTGTTCAAGATAAGCAGCCGGGTTTTGGCCATCAAAGACTTCGTTGCTGCTGACATACATTAACGGCGCGTCATGCTGCTGACAGGTCAGGGCAACGTTATAGGTACCGTAGCCGTTCACCCGGAGCGCTTCGTCCGGGTTTTCAGCGCAATAGTCAACTTTGGTCAGGGCGGCGGCGTGCAAAACCAGTTCAGGGCGACTGTCTGCAAAGGTTGACTTCACCGCTTGTAAATCAGTGACATCGCAGGTGTCAGTGTCTACCCCGGTTACGTCATGCTCAGCAGATAGCTTGTCAACCAGTACACGCCCCAATTGGCCGTTCGCTCCTGTCACCAGGATTCGCATTCAAACTTCTCCCTCTTCAAGCAACTGCACAGGCATTATATCGAATACATCAGCGCAAAATCAAACGATTGTAGAACGCCATACCCGCGTCACACTGACAGGTGGCTACTTATAACTGTTGCACCTCATCAGCCATAGCATTCTGTGCTGTGATGGTACCTTTAGCAGTGAGTAATACACGTGCCTCACCAACCAGATACACCGAACCCGTCACCACCACGACCCCGCGCGATGGGGTGGCAGCATAAGCCTCGTTAAACGCTGTCTGCAAACTGTCAGCCGTGGTCAACAGTTGTGATTTGAAGCCGACTGCTTCTGCTGCTGAATGCAACGTTGTTGGTGATGCTGCACGCCCGCTACTGGCTTGCGTTAGCATGAGACGCTCTGCACGCCCCAGGAAATGACCAAGCATTGCAGACATATTTTTATCAGCACTTGCCCCGAAAACAAGCGTCAGGTGCTGCGCAGGATACAATTGCACCAGTGTATCCATGAAATATGCCATTGAGGCAGGATTGTGGGCAGCGTCGAGAATAACTTGCGGCCGGGTCGGCATTAATTCAAAACGACCGGGCCACTGCACATTTTGTAGCCCATAGCGTAGCGCAGTGTCGTCCACCTGCCAGTCGTTCGCACGAAGCTGATCGACGGCAGCAACCGCTACAGCGGCATTAATGCCCTGATGTTGACCGATCAGGTTTGTTTGTAAAATGCGCCCATGCAAAGGATTACCTATACGCACACGTTGGCCCTGCAAGTTCGGCGAGGCGAGTTGATAGGGTATATCCGCTCCAATGATGGTTAATGGCGCTGCAAGGTTCGCTGCGACACGCTGAAAGACGTTCAGCACAATTTCGGGTTGGGGCGCACTGACAACAGGCACCTCTGTCTTGATGATGCCAGCTTTTTCTTCTGCTATGGCTTCCAATGAGCGCCCGAACAAATGTGTATGGTCAAAGCTGAGGCTCGTGAGAATGCTCAGTATAGGCGTGATCACAGTCGTTGCATCGCGGCGGCCACCCATGCCAGCCTCAATAACCGCAATGTCAACGTGTTGTGCTGCGAAATAGTCAAAAGCCAGCGCTGTGATGACCTCAAACCACCTCACCTCACCCAGCGCCTGTAGACTTGTCTGCAACCGCGACATATGCCATGCAAAGTCGTCCTCTGCAATCTGGACACCGTTAATCATCACCCGTTCACGGACGTCGTGCAGGTGTGGTGACGTATACAACCCAACCCGATAGCCAGCCGCTTGTAGGGCACTGGCCAGCATGGCTGCGGTTGAGCCCTTGCCTTTTGTCCCGGTGATATGAATGGTGGGGTAACGCTCGTGTGGGTTACCCACCCCTTGCAATAACTGACGCTCACGATACAGAATTTGTTCAGCAGTGGTCGCAGTCGGGTGACGATGCCGGGCGAGCAGGGTGTTTAAGAGCTGGTTGGCCTGTGCATAGCTCAACGTCATGAATTCATAGTCAGCTTTCTGTCGCGCTCAAATCGGGTGAGTCAAAATAGGTTATTGTGGCTAATGCCTCTGGATGGTAACGGGTGCAAGCAGCGCAAACAAGCGTTAATTTAACTCTGTGTCACCAGACAGACGCAGGGTATAGTCACCAGTGGTCACACCAAATGCCCGTTGAAAGCGCGATGCCTCTATGTAGTAAATACCATCTGCTGGCAACGTAAACTCTTGAATTTGAGCATCCTGGCTGTTCTCTGCAAACCCATCGTCATCCGCGATAAGTTGTTTATTGTCATCATCAAGCAATGTAAGCAGCGGGTCAAGATCGCCCTCAGTGCGGCGCATGGTGATGGTCACAACGTCGCCGGCTTCACCGACAAATAAGTACCGATTCGCAAAGTCGGTTTCCGTAATTTGGCCAAAAATCTGCCCATCATAGACAATTTCTAACACCCCCGCGGCTGCAATCCCGGGTCGGGTGCTGACGGTTATGCTGAACTCTCCTTGCGTCGGCTCGTCTACGTCATCTTCTTCGACTGCTGACACGATAAGCAAATAAACCCCATTTGCCGTAAGGGACACACCCGGGAGACGCGCTACAGCTTCATCTTCCGGGTCGATGGTAGCACTGTCGGCCAGTTGCAGCAGATTGTCGTTACGGACCAACCGCACACGCGGCACAAAGTCGCCCTCTGACCGTTCAACAGTGACCGTAACAATGTCACCGCGATTTGCATCGAAGCGGAAAAACCGGGTTGCGGCGTCGGCAGTGAGCGTTGCTGTTTCCGTAGTGCCTGGCATCAAAAACCGTGCAGTAGCCGGGCGTGTGCCCAGTTGCTCGAGGGGCGTTACTGAGATTTCAAGCGTAAAGAGTCCGCTGGTTGTGCCACGCTCGCCACCGTAGCGTGTCGCCTGGATAAAGTACACGCCATCGGCCGGGATCATATAATTTGCGATGCGGGCGTTCAGGCTACCACTGGCACGATCATCGTCACCATTGATGAGGAATTGACCAACCGGGTCAAAGAAGTCAAGCTGCGGGTCCAGGTTTCCACCTACGCGCACCAGTGAAATATTGATGACATCACCGCGCTGTGCAGCTAGCCGATAGATGACATAGGGTTGTTCATCGCTGATGGTGCCCACCACGTCATCGCCGTAGCGCAGCAAGCTATCATCGTTTTCATTAACGGGGGCAATGGCCGTGCCAAGAACATCAAGCGTCAGCGTATAGTCGCCCGTTGTGGTACCGTGTGCCTGCCCGAAGCGCGTCGCGATAATGGTGTATATTCCGTCTTGTGGTAACACAACCGAGCGCAAGGCCGCATCACGTGCTGGTACAATCGTGTCGGTATCATCATCATTAAAGGCAATGACCGCGCCATCCTGCGTGACAAGCAGCAAGTAGGGGTCCAATGTGCCGCGTTGTGTTTCCATTGTAATGGTTGCAACCTGCCCGGCACGTCCGGTAAAGGTATATTGCTGGCGATAATCATCTTCTGATATGTTGCCTTCGACGACCTCGCCAAATGCAATGTTACTTTGTATGGGCGGTATAGCATGCCCTGAAGACGGCCCCACCAGCATCAGAAAACCGATGAGAATCGTCACCAACCACTGCCACCACCGCACTATTCTTGCTCCGTAATCCGCAAGGTGAATTCACCGGCGCTGGGTTCACGTTCACCGTCTTCAAAGCGCGTCACCGCAAGGAGATAGCCCCCGGTGCGTGGCAGAGTGTATTCAATGCGTGGGTCCAATGTATTGCCTAACTCACTATCATCGTTTACAGACAGTAGCACATAGTCACCTGTCGTGGTAACGCCATAGAGGTACAGGACACCATCCAGGTTCCCTTCTGTTGCATCAACCTCAACGACGATATTGTCACCTTGATTTCCTTCAAAGTAGAAAAAGCGCAGCCGCACCTCATCAGAAATGGTACCGTTGATGGTTTCGTTATAGCCGATTTCATTGGCTTGACGGTCTACCGCTGCAAATACGGGGTCTTGATAGTCCAACGACAACGAGAAATCCCCGGTCGTGATCGGGCCAGTGGTGCCAGAATAGCGCGTGGCGACAATGATATATTCACCGTCGGCTGGAATTTCGACGCTCAAGAACGAGTTCCGGACAATACCCGGGTCAATGTCGTCATTTTCTTCGACAAGGTCGCCCTCGGCATCACGTAACTGGACTAACGTATCGAGCGACTGAGCGCCTGTGGCCGTCATTGCGATTTCCGCAACATCGCCCGCACGTGCCTGGAAGACATAGCGCACCTGTGGTTGCTCATCGGTGATGGTGCCGCGCACAGTTGAGCCATACGTGATGGGGGCCGCTTCCGTCTCGTCCCGATTGGCAGCCGCCCGCACTGCATCTGCATTGAGCGTGACAGTGAATTGCCCGGACACATTTGCCGCTGGGCCGGCCTGCGGGGCAACAAAAGCCAGATAATCGTCGCTGGAAGGGGCTGTCTGCGCGAGAATGATGCCGTTATTGGTGGCTGCAATGAAGTTCAGGTCACTGTCAGTGAGGATAATTGTCGCAAGGCTGTTGTCTGCTGTAGTGATCGCCATGTCAATTAACGCCCCTTGCGCCACAGAGAAGGTATACACGTCAGCAAACTCGAGCGGTGCAAAGCGCCCGGTTGGGGCAGCATCCAGCGTCACGCGGACAGGGTCAAGTTGCGTGAAAATGTCGATGGTGCTGGGAATGGTTCCGCCGTCGGCTTGTGTCTCTAGCGTTAGTGTGTATTCCCCACTAGATGTTCCAGCGTCAAGTTCAAAGCGTGTCGCGACAATCGCATAATAGCCAGCCTGTGGCAACGTTACCGTAATCTGCGCGTTTTGCCCGTCAGCGTCGTCGTTTTCAGCAATGGGAATACGTTGGTTGTCCAGCAGAATCAGCAGCGGGTCGAGCCCACTGCCGTTGATGCCTTCCATCGCGATTTCAATGGCGTCACCGGCCTGCCCAAAGAAGACATAGGTTTCCTGAAAAACCACATCCGTGATGCGACCATCAGCGCTGGTGCCATAGTCAAGCGTCGGTAAACCCACAAAATCATCGGGTAGGGTCGCAGCGTCGTTGACCGGGAGCGGTTCTGCATTAGAGGTTATCGCCAGCACAAATTCACCTGCCGTGAGCCCTTGCTCCTGCCCGCGTCGGGTCGCAATGATGAAATAGTCACCATCAGCCGGCAATTCGACACTCATCTGGGCATTGGTGTCCTGACCACTGTCGTTATCTTCTGCAATCAGATTACCGCTGGCATCTACCAACAGCATATAAGCATCCAAATCACCTGAAGTCGTCGCCATGCTGAAGGTCACAGTATCGCCTGTGCCACCACGAAAACGATAGCGTTGTGAGGGCACACTATTCGAGATAAGTCCCTGCACCGTATCACCATATACCAGCGCATCACCGGGAGCGGTGGCGGGTGTCGGGTCTTCTGGTGTTTCTTCAAGCAAGCTAAAGCCAAACGGCCCACCGAGGCCCGGCTGCAAAGTCGCCGCCGCGATGAAGTACAGGTCAGCGGTTTCGAGCGTCACCTGCATTGGCTCACCGGGTTGGGCGCGAGTGATTTCGTTAAAGCCACTGTCATAGAAAACCAACAGCGGTTGAAAACTGGTGCGCGGGTCGGGCGTGATGGTCAGTTGCTGCTCAGGTTGCCCGATGAACGCATACAGTTTGAAGTTACTATCGTCCTGTAAGCTGGCACTGACTGTTGAGCCGATTTCAATGCGTTGCAGGCGCGCATTGGTGGGTACAGTTGGGGCAGTCGTGGCGCTGTCAGTAGCGGTAGCTGGGTCATCAGTTCCGATGTTATCGGTGCCGGGCACGCTGGTCGGCGCAGTGAAGACCGTCTCAGCAGTTGGTTCAGGTGTCGGTTGAATGATGCCCGCTTGCAAGGTGATTTCAATTGGGCCGGTGGTGGCGCTTGCTCCACGCACGTTTAACAAGTACGCTCCATTGGCCGGGATGACATAGGTAAGCTGGGCGCGGCCCTCACCCTCGTCATCGGTGTCACTGGAAAGCAAGGTGCGCGTAAAGGTGGTCAACTCAAGGATAGGGGCCACACTACCATCAACGGCAGTTACAGTCGCCGTAATCTGGTCGCCGCTGTTTGCTTCAAAAAGAAAGGTCAATTCCTCGCCGGGTGTTGTAATCGTACCTGTCGCGGTTTCGCCAAATTCAATCGGCGTGAGCGAACCATCTCCCTGAGCCCGGACACTCCCGGCTAGCGGCAACAGGACGCAAAGAGCGAGTAGTAGGATATGTTTTAAATTCATGGGCGCATTCTGTATCGTTCACGATCACAAATTTCAGATGGTTCAAGTGTACAACGAACTGGACCATGCGCAATACCGCCGCCTTGCTCACGTTTCTGGTGGTGGCTCGGATACATCATATACAATTGAGAGGTTCCCGGTAAGTGATTGTGTCACTTGCGGAACTTTGTCACGTTTATGCAGGCGGTCATACACGTAGAGTTCGCGAATCAACGTCACCAGAATCGCCAGAATCGGCACGGCCAGCAGCACACCAAAAAAGCCCAGGTACGCCGCCGCAATCAATTGGAACAACAGCACCAACCCCGCCGGAACGTTCAGTTCATTTTTGACAACGGTTGGGGTTACCAGTTTAGATTCAATTTCACCCAGAATGACATAGATTATCAGCGCCGGAATCAGCTTGGTGGGGTCATCCGCAGCCGTTACCACCAGCACAGGCAGCAGCGCCAGGTAGAAACCAACGTATGGAATAAAACTCCCCAGGCCGGCCAGCACCCCCAACGCGATTGGATCCGGGATGTTTAAGATCAGGCCAAGTGCAATGGTGACAGAAACAGCGGTAAAGGTTACGGAGACAGAGAGCGCCCCCAACCATGCGATCACGGTTTGCCGGATGATGTTAAGGATTTCGATTGTGCGTTGCTCTCGATGCGACGGGACAAGCGCAACAATACCACGATAGTAAATGGTGGGGTCCAGTACCAGATACACTGTGATGACGATGATGATGAATAGATTGGCAAAGATGTTCCCGATCAAGCTCCCAAGCCCGCCGATAATGGGAATGGCGGACGTTGCGATTCCGGCCAGGTCCAGTTCGCTGCGGAGATTATCTTCGTCATCGTTTGAATCGTCAAAGGTCTCGTTGTAATCCTCCAGAGTGATTTCTGGCAAAATGGGTTGTAAGGTTTCGTTGTCCTGATAAAAATCCTCGTATGCTTCGATCGTTTGCTCAGCCGCTTCGGGCAGGTTGTCCGTCAGGTTGAACACTTCACCGACGATCGGCGGCAGCACCACTGTGATTGTCAGGAGCAGCAGCAACAATGCCCCGCTCAGCGTTATGGCAATGGCCGGACCGCGCTCTAGCCCGGCACGTTGTAACCGATTGATCGGTACGGTTAGCGCAATTGACAACACCCAGCAGGTGAACGCAATCAATAAGAAAGATCGCAATGTCCAGAGTGCTAATACACCAAAGATAATGCCAATGGCACTAAGCACAATGATGATAATGCCGCGAATAAGCTCTGTATAAGACCCGCCGCTGTTTTCGTTTTCCGCCACAATAACCTCCTCGCAATTGATAACGCCACCTATTGTACGCAAAGAGTGGTGAATCGCCCAAATTATATGCAGCCAGTTCCAGCATTGACATAAAAACAGCCCCCACTAGATGAGGGCTTGCAATATGCGTATCTGCTTAGTGTCAGCGTAACGATAGATCTGTTCTATAACGATAGATCCTTGAATTTACGGGCCTGGCCCTCGATCGCCTTTTCAGTTGGCAGACGCTCTACACTGGACGCACCAAAGAACCCACTAACGCCAGTCGTATTTTTGAAAATATAGTCCGCGTCTTCAGGTTCAGCAATGGGCCCGCCGTGGCACAATACGATGATGTCCGGGTTTAAAGCCGTGGCGGCATCATGCATAGCCTGCACCCGCCTGGCAGAATCTTCCAGAGTGAGAGCGGTCGCCGCACCGATAGCGCCTTTGGTGGTCAGGCCCATGTGTGGAACAAGTACGTCGGCACCCGCTTCGGCCATCTGCTGCGCCTGTTCTTCATCAAATACATACGGGCAGGTGAGCATGTCCAGTTCATGGGCCATGCGAACCATCTCGACTTCTAAACCGAAGCCCATGCCCGTCTCTTCAAGGTTCTGGCGGAAAGTGCCGTCAATCAAGCCAACCGTAGGGAAGTTTTGCACGCCATCAAAGCCCATTTCTTTTAGTTGTCGCAAAAAGGCGGGCATCAGGCGGAAGGGGTCAGTACCACAAACACCAGCAAGAACCATCGTATCTTGCACAATCGGCAGTACTTCGTTGGCCATTTCGGTGACGATCTGATTGGCATCGCCATAGGGCAGCAACCCGGCCAGGCTACCACGTCCGGCCATGCGATAGCGCCCGCTGTTGTAGATGATGATGAGGTCAACGCCGCCACGTTCAGCAAACTTAGCACTGATCCCGGTTCCGGCACCAGCTCCGATAATGGGGCTGCCATTACTGATCTGGTTGCGCAGGCGTTTGAGGGCCTCGTCTCGTTGGATAAATGGCATATAGCGTATCTCCTTTATGTGAAAAAGTCTGGTTATTTCATGGACAATAACAAACGATCAACCAGGGCATCCGCGAATTTAGTATCATTGATATGCATATCCAGTTCGACAAGCTCAACCTTCTCTGTGTTGATGGTTTCACGGATAGCATTAAAAAGTGCTTCATCAGCATTTGCATCGTAGAAAGGGCCACCCTCAGCATCAATTGCACTAACCCCCTTGAGCGGGATAAAAAGCGTCGTGGGGCCAGTGGTGTTGTTGAGCTTATCTGCGATGATTTTGCCAAGTTGGGCCGTTTCTTCAGCGGTGGTGCGCATCAAGGTGACGTTTTCGTTATGAACGTAAAGATTGCGGTTTTCATATTCGCCGGGGACGGTCGGACGTGCAGCAAAATTGACCATATCCAGCGCACCCAGGCTGACCACTTGCGGTGTTCCGTTGCGTGCAGCCGCTTCCAGCCGATGCGGCCCGGCACTGAGTACGCCACCAACCAGTTCATCACACCATTCGGTCGTTGTGATGTCGGCCACACCTGAAATAAATCCACCATCAATCAGGGCTTCCATCGCTTTGCCACCGCTGCCCGTTGCATGGAAAACCAGCACTTCGTAGCCTTCAGACTCTAGCCTTTCACGGACACGAGTTACACAGGCGGTTGTAACCCCGAACATCGTTGCGGCAATGAGCGGCTTTTCTTCAGCGTCAGGGACTTCTTGCTCGACCATGCCCACCACAGCCCCAACCGCGTTGGCCAGAATCCGGCGCGATAGGGCGTTCAACCCGGCGATGTCTACCACGGAATACATCATTGTAACGTCTTTGACATCGACATAAGGGTTCACGTCACCAGATGCCATTGTAGAGACCATCACCTTCGGCACACCGACAGGCAAAGCCCGCATCCCGGCTGTGGCCAGTGCTGTACCACCAGACCCACCCAGGCTCAACACACCATCGAAGCGGCCGTCGGCATAGAGTTGTGGCACCAGTGCCGCTACCCCGGCCGTCATGACTTGCATTGCTTCGGAACGGTCATTCGCTTCACGCAGGGCTGCCAGATCACCGCCACCAGCCGCCGCGACTTCTTCCGCGCTGATGTCGGTGTCCATTTCTGGTGGAAAAACGCCGCTGTGCAGCAGTAGCGGGTTGTGACCACGCTGAACGATAAGGTCACGTACATAACTGAACTCTGCTGCTTTGGTGTCCAGTGTGCCGATCAAAAGGATGGTTCCCATAACAATTGCACCTTTCGTAGGAACAGGATTTTACTTTCATCATTTTTGTATTATAGCACGCCGACAAATTTATCGAAACAAGATCGCGTAAAGGAATTGGGGCCCTGGTAGTAATCTGGCTGCAAACGTTTCCCGTCTAACATCGAAGACTGCACGGTGTACGGCTTCCCCACCTGTAGTGATTGTCTCTGGGCGCAGGGGATCATTGAATGCCCATAGCGCATGTATTGGTAATTACCAGACCGCAGCGCCCGACAAGAGTTGCTGACAAACCGCCTGTGAATCGAGCGCCTTGCTTTGTTCCCAGAGGTCATGCAGTTCTGCGGGGGTATACTGCCGCTCGACTTCACTCCTCACCTGTCGATACAGCGTCCATGCGGTCATCCACGTTGGCAGGCGCACCGTATGGTGTTCGAGCAAACCAACAATGCCAAGCGCGTCCTTGAACTGGTTGTCAGTCGCTCGGATGACCGCGATCACTGGCAAACATAAGTTGATAAATGCGACACTTTGCAGGGTTTGGGCCGCTTCGAGTGCTTGTTTGATCACCGTCCAGGCCGTAGCATAGTCGCCAATCCCACAATACCCAATCCCCAGCCCAAGATACGAAAACAGTGCTGCGACCGCATTGTCTGCGGTGAGGCGTGTACTGGATTCCCCCAGTTGCAAACACCGTTCGTAGTCTTCGTTGGCACCCGCAATCACGGCCAGAATCGCAATCGCAAACCCTTTATCCAGATTGAGTTCATCCGAGGAATCTTTGAGAAATTGATTGGCCATTTTTTCGATTTCACCAAAATCACCACTGATCAACGACACCAGCGCAAAAGCCAGATGGCTCTGGTGGCCATGCTGGCCCGCTTTCAATTTCTTCTCGGCGTAATAGCGCAACAAAGTGTGCATCTGATACAGATTGTTGTGGGTTTGATGCACCAGCGACCAATCGACCAATGCCGATAAGGTTTGGAGCGATGCGCCTGCCACCTGTTTTGCGGCGGCAAAGCCAAATTCACCCTGAAATACTGACAGGCGTTTGAAGATACGGCGTTTGTCTTCTGATAGTAGATTCCAGGTGTGTTCGAATAGCGCTTCGAGGCTACGATGGCGGTTTTCGGCGTCGGGGGCAGCCGTGGCGAGGAGTTCTGGATTGGTGCGCAATTCGGTCAGCACATCGGCACAGGACACTGTTTTGAGCCACGCGGCCGCCAGTTCAATGGCAAGCGGTAATCCTTGCACGGCTTCACAGATTTCAATGATGCAGTCGCGGTTGGCAGCCGGATCAAAGTCAGCGCGAACCTGCCGCACGCGCTCGTTGAACAGGTTGGTGGCGTCGGTGAGGTCTTGTTGTTCCGGGTCTAACAGCCCCTGCAAACGCCGCACCCATTCCTGACGCAAATTCAAGGACACCTGTGAGGTGATGAGGACCTTAACCTGTGTGGTTGCCTCCAGCAGCGCCAACACCAATTCGCTTTGCGCTCGCGACTGTTCAAAGTTGTCGAAGATGAGCAACATTGACTTGTCGCGCAAATAGAGCAATGTGTCTTCTGGCAACACATCCGCTTCGGTGTCATGCAGCACACGCCGCAGCGTTGCCATGAACGCCTCATCAGTGGTGGTAGTCGGTCCAAGTGCCACAAACCGCACACCATCTGCGAAGGTGGGGGTTAATTGCCGACCGATTTCAACCGCCAGGCGTGTCTTGCCGATACCCCCGGGCCCGACGAGGCTTACCAAGCGCACCGCCGGGTCTTGCAATAGGGCTTTGATGTCGGCGAGTTCGTTGGCGCGGCCAACAAAAACCGACGGATAATGGGGCAAATTATGCGCGATTGTGCTTTCTGTAGCTGGTGATGCAGCAGCGTCTTCTAGCAACCCCTTGTCACGGGCAAAAATGCTGGCTTGTGTGCGGTTATGCACCCCGAGCTTGGAGTAAATTTTCTTGGTGTGCCAGCGCACCGTCGCCACACTGATGTCATATTGCGCGGCGATGTCTTTGTTCGTGAGCCCAACTGCCATGCCATTTAATATATCAAGTTCACGCTCGGTCAGGGCGTCCAGTGGTTGTTCAAGCGGCTCATACGACATAAGTTTCCTCAAAAACTGTGTAACATAGTCCTTGCATGATTAATTCTATATGGTGAGCGCGGCAATCGCACCTGTGTTTTTGCCTGAAATGCAGATGTGCAGATGTATTGAAAGCAGTCGTGGTAGCGGTACAATGTGACTATCAAGCCCACGTCACACTGAGGAGCCCGCTGCCCATGCGTTTTATCCTTCAACTCTGCACCCTGACTGCGCTCTGCCTCGTACTGGCCAGCATCGCTGCGACGGATGATGGCACAGCCGCACAGGCCCACCCCTATCATTTTGTGGTGCAAGCGCCAGACACCAGCACACTATACATCGGCTATGCTGAAGGTGGCCCCCCCGTACGTGTGGCAGACTATGAGCATCTGTTGGGGGTCGCCTGGGCACCAGACACGCTCACCGCCGCGGTGGCAGCTTTGCACGAGCAAGAACTGATGATCCACCGTCTCAATCTCCTCAATGGCGAACGTTCCACGGTAAGCGCTGGACGGGTTGCGGCTAGCTTGCGTGACCTCGACAGCCTGCTCGCGTGGTCAGCCGATGGCAGCTACAGTGTATTGCGGTTGGATATGGCCATCGGCAGCGGGGAAGAAGTCACCCACACCACGCGCCTCGCAGCGATGGACGCGGCCGGGCTGGCATGGTCCGTGCAGCGGGCGGCCCATGAACCTGAGACCGTGATTCAGTGGGTGGGCAACAGCAATCAACTCTACGACGTTACCTACACCTCACCCACGGCCGGCGTCGAGTCACAGGTGTTGCTTGAAAGAGGCATCATGGTGACGCTGGGGCCGTGCCGGGCCGAGTGTGGCCTGCGGGCGTGGTCAGCCGATGGGGATGTAGCCTATCATTATGATACGCCAACAAAAACCATCATCCGCCGCGATACCCGCACCGACACCGCGCAAGCGTTGCCACTGGACATCATCTTCGACACGCCCGACACGCTCAACCCGCCGCAAATTCATGCCCTGCACACGCACCATGCCCCGCCCTATACCTATCTGGAAGTCGAGGCCCGGGGGCGTTTCTTCACCAGTGAGTATGGCCCGCGTGCGCCGCTGGTGCAGTTTGACGCCCTATTTCGGATTGATGAACGTGATGGCGTTGCGACGACCTTTGCCGCGCCCTTCACCCGCAACCAGATTGTGCAGGTTGATGCTGAGCATGGCGTGGTGTTGGTGCGTGACGGGGAAGAACAAACCGATGTGCGCCTGACAGACTTCGAACGGCGTTGGATGCAACACCTCCCGTGGGACGCGGCCGGTTTCTGGGTGACAGAAGACAAGCGCAACGGCCAGCCAATAACCGTGATACGTGGCGCAACCGATGCCTACCGCGTGCCCCTCGGCCACACCAGCACCGACCCCAACATGGTCGAGCGCCTGGAATTGCCACGGGGTAGTGTCGTCAGCAATGATGGGCGCTGGTATATTCAAGATCGCCGGGGCACGTCGGCCGCCGTAACAGGCGCATTTGTCGTCGGAGAGGTCGAGGGCGACATCCACCACCGCCTTAACCTCGCCGGGATGCAACCGCCCCGCTGGCACGACACCATCCCCTTTCCGCCCCGGCCAGACTGGCCGCGCACCCTCGCCGCTGTACTCGTTGGGGTGCTGGGGGTGTTGGCCTATCAGCGTGATTTGCGAATGTCGCCCCCGCGCTGATGTGGTCAGGATAAGCGCAGGGCTACCCCTCCTAAACGTGCGTTGGGTGTCCGCTGGCCCATTACACCTCCAAATCCGAATGCCCCTTTGCCTCAACGACCACTTGCGGAGCGCGGCGAGTTGTTGCTACGCTGTCAGGGATGATCAAAAGAGCCATATAGGGACAAAAATGAAGACAATCGGTCTAATCGGTGGGATGAGCTGGGAATCGTCGGCAGAATACTATCGCCTCATCAATGAACAGGTCAAAGCGCGGCTGGGTGGGCATCATTCGGCCAAAAGCGTGATGGTGTCTGTAGACTTTGAAGACATTGAGACGATGCAGCGTGAAGATCGCTGGGACGATGCAGGTCAGGCCATGGCCGCCGCCGCGCGTCAATGTGAAGCGGCCGGGGCAGACTTCGTGGTGCTGTGTACGAACACCATGCACAAAACGACACCAGCGATTGAAGCCGCCCTGAGCATTCCGTTTTTGCACATCGGGGATGCGACCGCTGCTGCGGTGCGCGGCCACGGTATTGAAACAGTCGCTTTTCTGGGCACACGCTATTCAATGGAACAGGACTTCATGACCGGGCGCTTGCGCACACACGGGCTTGACATTATGCTTCCAGATGAAGCAGCACGGACCATGGTTCATGACATCATCTACAACGAATTGGTGCATGGCGATATTCAGCCAGCTTCACGCGAAAGTTATCAAGAAATCATTCAGCAGATGGCAACTCAGGGCGCGGCGGGGGTTATCCTCGGGTGTACTGAAATCGGATTGCTGATTCAGCAGCAGCATAGTGCGCTTCCTGTCTTTGACACTACACAAATTCACGCTGAAACGGCCGTAAATTGGGCAATTGCGGATACCGGGGTCTAAATGGCTTGCTCATCGCGAAAGAGTGTGATACACTGCCAAAGACGTGCGACAGACACGCGCACTCTTTCCAGTAGTAATTGTGCCCCCCTCAAGTAATGTAACTACGTCGCCTGTCACCAAACCCATTGCATACAATTATGTACGCAACGAATGTGCTTGGCTATGCTTTCGTGTGAAAGCGTGCATTCACGAGTTACCTCATACCCGTAGCGCTATTTAAGGGTGTAAACCTGTGTCAATATTCTACAACTTTACCTTCACAATCAAGTAACAGCAGGAGGCCTTTGCGCCTATGGTTCCAACATCAAACAGCTTAAACATCGGTGATCTCGATACAATGACCCTCGCAGAGTTGCGGACGTTGGCCCGTGACCTGGAAGTTGTCGGGTATAGCCGCTTAAAGAAAGAAGAATTGATCCTTCGGATTCTGCGCTTCAAAGCCGAGCAACAGGGGCATGAGTTGCGTGGCGGGGTGCTTGAAATTATTGAAGATGGTATCGGGTTCCTACGGTCAAAAGCCTATCGTCCTAGCTCCGACGACATTTATGTCAGCCAGACGCAAATCAGGCGCTTTAATCTGCGTACTGGCGATATGGTCATCGGGCAAATTCGACCGCCCAAAGACTCTGAAAAATACTATGGGTTGTTGCGCGTCGAAGCGGTGAATGGGATGGACCCTGAAACCATCAAGCGCCGCCCGAACTTCGAAGACCTTACCCCGATTTTCCCCGAACAACGCTTCAATCTTGAAACCAGTCCGCACATTCTGGCCACGCGCCTGTTAAATCTCATTTCACCGATTGGCATGGGGCAACGTGGTTTGTTCGTGAGCCCACCCAAAGCGGGTAAGACCACTGTCTTGAAAGAGGTCGCCAACGCGATCAGCTTGAATTATCCTGGCGTACATCTGATGGTTGTGCTGATTGGTGAGCGCCCTGAAGAAGTCACCGACATGGATCGTTCTGTAGACGCTGAGGTAATCAGCAGTACCTTCGATGACCTCGCACAGAGCCATGTTCGGGTCGCAGAAATGGCGCTAGAACGAGCGAAACGTCTGGTGGAAAGCAAGAAAGACGTGGTGATTATGCTCGACAGTGTCACGCGCCTGGCTCGTGCCTACAACCTGGTAGTGCCCCAGAGCGGCCGCACCCTGACGGGAGGTATCGACCCTTCCGCGTTGTACCCACCAAAGCGCTTTTTCGGTGCGGCGCGTAACATCGAAGAAGGTGGTAGCCTGACGATTGTCGCGACCTGCCTCGTGCGAACGGGGAGCCGTATGGATGACGTGATCTACGAGGAGTTCAAGGGGACGGGCAACATGGAACTACATTTGTCGCGTGAGCTGCAAGAACGTCGTATTTTCCCGGCTTTTGATGTGAAGCAATCTTCGACCCGTAAAGAAGAATTGTTGCTTGGGCCAGACGTGACGCAGCGCATTTGGACCATGCGGCGTATGTTCGATATGATGGTCAAAAACAACGGTGACAACATTGTTGAACCAACCGAGCGTATCTTGCATCAACTGCGGCGCACTGAAAACAACGAGGAATTCTTAGAAGCACTGGTGGCGCGGACATAGCAAAATCTGGCTACAGCCTTTCTTCGTAGCCAGAGACATTTTCTGTGCCAAAGCATCCTGTTTTGTTCTAGTAGGCCCCGACACCAAACACAACACGTGGTACTGTCTGGATTAAGATTTGTAAATCCAGCCCAACCGACCAGTTTTCAATATAATAAATATCCAGCAGGCACATTTCATCAAAGGGAATGTCGCTACGGCCACTAATTTGCCAGAGTCCAGTCATGCCGGGGCGAACCTTATGGCGCTGGTGATGCCAGGGTTCATAGAGTTCAACCTCGCGCCGAACCTGCGGACGAGGACCAACCAGGCTCATTTCACCACGCAGCACATTGATAATATTCGGCAGTTCGTCCAGACTGGTTTTGCGCAAGAAGCGTCCAATTGCAGTGATGCGCGGGTCGTCAACAATTTTGGGGCGGCGCGGATCATCCATCGTCTGACTGTCGCGCAGTACCTTGTCCCACAGTTCTTCGGCATTAACGACCATAGAGCGGAACTTCACCATGTAAAAAGGCTTGCCGTTCAGCCCAATGCGTTCTTGCCGGAAGAAGACCGGCCCGGGAGAATCCAGCCGGATGGCCAGCGCAATCAGCGCAAAAAGCGGCAGTAGCAGCGGCGCGGCGATAAGGATCAGGGCGAGGTCAAAAACACGCTTAAACAGGCGGTCTGCCATTGAAATCTCAAGTTCACGCTGTACCCCCAACATCGGGATACCGCCGAGCATTTCCATCTGCACCTGCGATAGGTTCAACTGCACCAGGTCTGGCACAGCCCGCACACCAATCCCCCGGGTTTCGCATTCACGAATGATGTCAACAATTTGACGGTGGTTTTCCCACGGCAATGTGATAATCACGAGGTCAATGTGATGCTTTTCGGTAACGGTTGCGAAGTTGTCGAGGCTACCAAGCGCAGAAAGCCGTCCAAGGTCTGTATGCCCCAATTGCGGGTCGTCGTCCAGAAAACCAACCAGTCGATAGCCGAGGTCTGGGCGGGCGACCAGTGTGCGCATAGCATGCCGCCCGAGGTGGTCAGCACCGATGACCAGCACCCGTTCAACACCGATGCCGCGTTGTTGCAAGCGGCGTTTAAGTCCACGTAACCCGAAGCGCGCGCCAGCCAGCACGATAACAGTCAGCACAACCGCCTGAATAATCAGGAGTCGTGAAAATACAAGTGGTTGAAACAGAAAACTCAGCGCCATGATTACGAGCCCGGCGTTGGTGGTGTTGTTGGTGATGGAAAGTAATTCGTTGACCCACGTGCGCCCGCGTTGTTGCACATAAAGCCCGGCGCTTTGATTGCCGATCAAAATCCACGCCATAAAAATGAACGCATAGCTAATGTAGGGGTCAAATGGCGCGACGTTAGCCTCATCAACAGGTTGAAAAAGCTCAACATTGTAGCGTAAATAGTACGATACCAGAAAGGCTGCCCAGATGAGCAGCGCATCTAGCCAGAGCAAGTGCCATTGCTTCTGGTCGAATAGCCACGCCCGCAACCATCCCGGTTGTGTTGCATCGTCGTGCGTGTTTTCAAGATTGTGCGTATCGGTTGAGGTCGTCATGACAGGGCCTGACGAAAACTTTCTACTGTGCGTTGCGCAGCGGCACGCCATGTGAAGGTTGTGGCGCGTGCGACGGCATCGGTTTGTTGTGGTATCGGGTACATGTCGTAAACAGATTGCATTGCGGCTGTCCATGCTTGCTCGTTGTGTGGTGGCAGCAAAACGCCTGTATCGCCAAGTGCTTCTGGCAAAGACGATGTGTCAGCGGCCAGCACCAGTTTACCACAGGCCATCGCTTCTAGAAGTGGAATACCAAAGCCTTCGTACAGTGCCGGGTAAACAAAGGCGTCGGCGGCATTGTACCACATTGGAAGCTCATCACTGGCCAGATAACCCGGTGTATGAACGGTCGCTTCCAGTCCACAGGCGGCGATAGTAGCAAAGATGTCGTCAAACATCCAGCCCTTTCCTCCGGCCAGGACCAGGTGCAAGTCGTTGCGTACCGTTTCAGGAAGTGCTGCATAAGCGCGTAGCAGCATCGAGAGATTCTTGCGCGGCTCGAGGGTGCCTAGAAAGAGCAAAAATCGTGATGGTAGTTGCTTTTGTTCGCGAAATGCGGCGATGGTTTCTGGGGCTAGTGGTCGAAATTCTGACGACACCCCGACCAATGACACGTCAATCTTTTCGCGCGGAATGTTCCATGTCAGTGCTATGTCTCGCGCTGTACTTTGTGAGTTGGCGATGATGCGCGTGGCTCGGCGGCAGCTTGCGCGGGCAAAATTGCGCAAATAATACCGTCGTGCCCGGGAAAGCACCTCTGGGAAATGTTCAAAGCTGAGGTCATGCACCATGACAACAGATGGGCAGGGTAAAAAACGCGGGATAACAAAAGCTGGTGAGTAGTACAGTGTTGGTTGCAGTCGGCGCACCACCCCGGGTTGAATCACCTGTTCCCATAAGATGCGGCGTAGCGGGTGCGTGGTGTCAAAGCTGACGCGCTCATCAGTACGGGGTAGGGGTGTCGATAGATGATGGTTGAGCATCACCGTAAAGTGTGCATCTGGGGCGGCATCTGGCAAATGACTTAACACACCCCAGATATAGCGATGAATCCCGGCTTTGCGATAGCCTGCTGTAGCAGACAGTAGTTGCGCATTAATCGCAATATGCATCAGCGTTTAGTTACCAAAAATACGGTATGAGATGACCGCTGTGCCAGAAATATTCCCGTCAATGCGAATAATGCCGCGTTGCCCTTCGTTGGTGATAATGCCAAAGGTCGCACCGGGGAAAATTTGCCCACCATCAATGCTCGGTAGCGTCAACAACGCCGGATTGAGGGTATCTGCCGTGCTTGTGTCATAACTCAAGCCCGGAATGTTGCCTAGACGAGCGTTCCCTTGCGCCAATAGGTTAAAGCCATCCCACAGAATATCCGGGGTTGCTCCCGTCAACACACGCGACGTATTCACATTGATCGTCAACCCTTCAACCTGCGCAATGACCGGGCTACTGACGTTGTAGGTGAATGTATAGACGTTGTTGTTTTCATTGGTTTCAGCGACCGTGTTGTTGGTGTCTACGGTGACATTCACGCTAAATTGCCCCGACCCACGCGCAACACCGCTCAGGTCAACCCCTGTCGCGCTGTTAGCCGCCACGCCAGCACTATTGCCTGCGACCGTAATGTTACCCGGTTGAAACGTCGTCCCGATACTGAATGGGCCGGCCGGTTGCCCACCCTGATTACGGATCAAGACGGTTGCTGTAAAGCCCTGGTTCGGAATCAAAGACGGTGGATTCAACAATACACTATCAATTACCAAATCGGGCCCGGCAGCCCGTTCGGCAGGGGGTATCAGTGCGCCGGGTGTGCGCGCAGTTTGTGCATCTGCAACGGGAAGTTGTTGCACCAGTCCACCGGGGTCAAAAACGTCCACCACATCAGCCGACACCCAGACCTGCTGCCCGCGCCATGTGACCACCAGCCACGAGCGGTCAACATTAGCCCCCACCGCCGGAACACGTTCGCCTTCGAGGAGTTGCCCCAGAATGTCAAACGTTGTGTCTGGCCCGGCGCGCAGATTCACGGCGTCAAGTGTGCCGATGACGGTGACAACGTCAGGGGTAGCGGTTGGGAGGGGGGTATCTGTTGGAATTGGTGTCAACGAAGGCGTAAAGGTAATCGTCGGTGTGCTGGAAGGTGTCGGTGTAGCGGTGATAGTACCGATCAAGCCGACTATGTTTGGGTCGTCATCGACTTCCTGGTCTGGGGCCAGCCGGACATCGTTTGCAAAACGAGCGACAATCTGCGGGCCGCCAGTGTCGCGCATTCGATACACGGTTACATGCCGCGAGACATCGCCGTTGCCATAAGTACCGGGTTCTAGCCGTCCTTGCACCGTGAAAATCGGCGGGGATTGTACGAGCGTGTTGTAGAGCTGGTCAACGTTCACACCCCCGTTTTCAATATAGCGGCGCAGAATCCAAACCGCATCATAAGCAGCGGCCTCAGTTCCGTCCGGGATACGATTATATTCTGTGACGAAATCGACCAGGAAGATGCGGCTGACTTCGTTTGGGGTGGTGTAAACCCATCCACCGACGCCAATAGTCCCTTCTGCCAGTCGCGGCGACATCACCCCGGCATTAACCGCCTGCAATGCATCGCGATACGCAAATTCACCCTGATAATTCGCTGAACGCAGCGTTTGTAGTAGCGTGGTCGCGTCGTCGGGGGCACCCCACAGCACCACAACCTCGGGGGCAGCCGCCACAATTTCCGCTGCATCGTCTGCGAGCGTTGCATTGTCCACACGTTGTAACTTGATGACGGGTTCAATGTCCGCCGCTTGCAACACCTGTTCGAACAAGACCAGTGCTTCGGTTGAGGCCACGTCTGTCTGAATTAGGGCGAAACGGGTCGCGCCGATGTCTTGCAGCAGTACGTTGGCCAGTGCCCGGCTATGAAAGCGCTCAGCGGCCCGCATCCGCAAAATATTGTCATTCGCATCAATATCGGTAATGGTATCCGCTGCGGCGAGGGTCAAAATGGGCACACTGGCGCTTGAGAGTGGGTCGAGGTTGGGGAGAATCAATTCATCGCGTGCTGGTCCAATAATCGAAACTACCTGCTGATCCAGCAAATTGCGCAGCACAATACGCATATCTTCAGCAACCACCAGCGGGCGCTGTGGATACGCAATCTGGAATTGATAGGTTGTCCCATCTGGCCCGGTGACGCCACCAGCGGCGTTAATCTGTCGTGCAGCTAGCCGTGCCCCACGTTCCCCCGGCGCACCACGCCCTTCCATCCAGCCCATGTTCAGGATAGTGGGAGCTTGTTGGCGGGGAGCGGGTTCAGCCTGACCGGGGATCGCAGCCAGCGAGGCCAGTAAAACGAGCAATATTGTGAGTAATACGGGCACACGTAATTGACGCATCATAGTTGTTATTCTTGTCTACTCGACTACTTGAAAGGTACTACCAAAAATAACCTGACCGTCGTCAGGGTGTTGAAGGTTGTTGAAGTTGCCTTCAGCATCCACTTCATAGACCACCACCGCCCAGAAGTAATTGCCCGTTGGCATATCGGGCGGAAGCGGAAGTTCGTGATAGTCATGCACCAGTTCATTTTCAACCCAGCGCGATGTTGGATACATACCGCTGACCGGGTGTTGTACATCTTGTCGCCAAATTTCGGTCCAGTCGTCACGGTATATGCGCAACGAGATGGAATAGTCGCTTTCCAGATTATCCACAGCGCGCCAGGAAAGCACCAGCGGCTGATAACTGCTACGTTCAAGTATCGCGCTTCGCATCCAGAAGCCCATCAGTTCAAGCTGAGGTGTACCTGCACTGTTGTAGAGTATCTTCTGAAGTGGAACCACACGTGGCGGTAGCTCGTCGGTGTGCTGAATACGCTGCGGCTCCGTTTGCAGACAGATCAGGGCATCAACTGCGGTTGGATGATAGGTGCGGTCGGTGATGTCATTGAGCTGCACATGATGCGACACACAGAGCGGGCGGCCAGTTTCTTCGTAGATAGGCAGGTAGCGATCTACTGGATATTTGATCGTCAGATCAGGGCGGACATTCTCGACCTTGTGATAATACCAGAGAATCGTCGCAGGCTCCCATTCTGTGAGCAAGACAGCATTGGGTGGTAAGTCTTGCATTCCGCTGGCGAGACGGTCGCCCATATCAGCGGATTTGATTGTTGTACGCCATAGCCCCAGCGGCAGCCCATAGGTGGCATTATCGTAACGCTTGGCATAGGCATGGTTCCACTGAGCGCCGATAACAAAAGCTATTATTGCGATCAGCACACCGCGAACGGCCGGCCGTTGCCATTGAACGTGCGCTAGCCGCTGCACGCTGAGATGCCACAGAAATTGCAAACCATGTGCATAAGCATACACCAACAGCAGAAATGATGGCAGAAAATAGGTGTATGGCCGGTCATTGTCGCGCCAGTTGGCCGCCAGGCCCCCTTGCAAGGCAAACGTGAACAATACAAAGAACCCTGCACCAGGGTCTTTTCGGGCCAGCAGCAGCCCGCCAAGCAACGCCACCGCCATCACGATCACCGTATAGTCGTTGTACATGATGTCGGCATAATTAATCAGTTGTTGGCCCACCCCCGTCGTGACAAATGCTTCTACAGCTTCGTCACGATCCATCAGCCATTCAATCCATTGGGCAGCGGTTTGTGGCTGCCATTCACTCGGGGCCAGTTCGCGAGCTTGAATCCAGGGTAGAAATAGCGGGTAGACAATCAGCGCCGGCCCTAACACCAGGGCCAGGCAAGTTGCTGTGCGTTGCCAGTTTTGCCAGATAGCTTCGCGCTCATGCCACAGCACCATCACGCCTAACCCAAAGGCAAATAGCAGCATGGTGCGGTGGTGCAGCAAACTGATGCCATATACCGCTGAGAGGGTATAAAGAATGCGGTTGGCGTTTGGTTGCGCGTGTTCTTGTGCCCAAAGCAACGCCAGCCCAATAACGGCAGCAACCCAGATAGTATTGAACGCATATTTGTCCGGTAATACAGCCTGGCTCCAGAAGGTCGCAGCAACGCCACAGGTTAAGGCGGTGGCAATAGCGACCACAAGGTTACCGTAGAGCCGCTGCACCATCAGCAGCACAATAGCACAAGCCAATGCTCCTGAAACGGCGGCCAGCAAATTCATACGATAGGCAACACTGCCAATGGTTATGACTTCTGCCCAGAGATGGCTCACAAAAATATAGAGCGGCAGCCCGGTGGGGTGTGTTAATGCCAGGATGGGCCCTGCATACTGCAATTCACCAGCGTCACCACCAACCGTGCCCGGCATTAAGGTATGGACATAGGCTGCCAGTAGCGCTACAAAAACAACCACAGCCCAGAACCAGCGGTTGCGTATGAGGTGCTTCAGGTAGGGTATGGTACGATCAACCATAGATTACAATTCTCAAAAGAGCTTTTGTGCGAATTTTGCGGCACATATTATACCACTTGCAGGCCGGCTGAAAAGTCGCACAAATCATGCCTGCAATACGCACTGCACCACAACCAACAAGGAGATGTTATGCGACACATCCTGCGCGTATTATTCCTGCTTTGCATTGCCATGACGATTGGCGTTGCTGGCAGCCGGGCTCAGGAAGACGACACAACCCGCCGTGGTCCTATTCGCGTCTGGTGGCCAGAAGCCCTTTATCAAGACGGTGAACAGGCGCTGCTAAATACGCTCTTTGCCGACTATAACGACTCAGCCATGAATGAAGTCGAATATCGCGTCTATCCAACGAGTTTTGAAGGTCAGGGTCCGGTAGATCAGCTTAATCTCACGTATACCATCGCGCCAGGTGCGACGCCAGATGTTATGGTTGTGCGGCGTGACCAGATGCTGGCGTTGGTGCAAACCATTTCAGCCAATACCACTACAGACGACACCGACCCAACCTTTTCAATTGAACCTGCACCGATTCAAACGCTTGAAAACTGGGACACGCGCACGATCGTGAATGACATTGCTGCGCTTTCTCCAAATTTGCAACAGTTAGGAACCGTCAACGGTCTCTTGTATGGGTTACCGTATTTGATGGATGTTCAGCATATGGTTGCCGGGCCAGATGCACTTGTGACCGCACCGACACGCATTGAAGACGTGATTACGGCTGGCACACCGATGCTGTTTCCGGGGCGGCCACGTTCGGGACGTGTAGTGAATGATACGATTTTGATGTTGTATCTGGCGGCTGGTGGGCGTCTAATTGACGACGAGGGATTGCCCACGCTTGCAGAAGCTGCGTTGCGCCAGAGCCTGCGATGGGTTGATGATGCGCTACAAAATGAGGTTTTTTCAGACAGCATCCTGAACTATCGCACACCGTCTGACTATCTTGACGAATTGACGGGGAGAGCGGATGCGTTCGGATTGGTTGATTCATCGGTGTTCTTGCGTACAGAAGCCCTTGCTGACTATCGTGTGCTTCCGGTGCCAACGACCGATGTTCAAACACTTGTTTTTGTAGATGGGTGGGTCTGGATTTTACTGACTGCTGACGAAAATCGTCAGGAACAGGCAAGTGAATTTGTCAGCTTTATGATGCAAACCGACCAGCTTATTGACGTTGGGCTGGCTACACAGACGCTCCCTGTGCAAGAACGAGCCCTTAATGCGCTCGACACGGACTATATCGAATCTATCCAGGCATTGCTGACTGGAACGATCTTTGTGGAAGGGCGTCGAAACCAGGCAGCGGTTGCGCTTCAGGCGGCGTTTGAATCCGTCATAAACGGTGTTTCACCAAATGAAGCAGCAACCGTTGCACTCGAAAGCCTGTCGCCTGACGCCTGACGCTATGGGTTAGTCCGTTGCATTGTCAGGCTGAGGGGTGCCGGGTCGGGTGGTCGCCGCTTCCATCAGGCGTTGAATGCGCTGCACCATTTCAGCCGGGTTGGGGTGTAGACCATCTTGCAGCAGTGCGTTTTCGTACAGTTGCTCTATGGTGGTGTTGACCAGATCATCATCTGCACCAGCGTTGAGCATGCCTGAAATGTTCTGTACGATGCGATGCCGTGGATTGAACTCAAGGATTTTACGCGGTACTTCGTAATCACGGTCTAGCATCTGGTAGACGCGCTGGGTGTGGCGGTCCAGCGTGCCTTCTGGTGACACCAGGCGCGCCGGATTGCTGCTGCCAGTCAATACCTTGCTAACCCGCACAGAATGGACACGTTCGCCGAGCGCGTTTTCAAAAGCAGACTTCACCTGTTCAACGGCGTCTTCTGGCAGCTTTTCACTCTCGTCACCTTCGTCCTCATCAGGTGTTCCGACTTCCGAAAGGTCAAGGTTTGCGTCGTCAACGTTTTGGAGCTTGTAGTCGTTGTACTCAAACAGTGAGTTGATCAGGAAGCTATCAACGGTTTCGGTGAAGTAGAGTACTTCAATGCCCCGTGCCTTGAAGGGTTCCAGATGCGGACTACTGGCTGCGACTGACTGGCTGTCACCGAGGATGTAATAAATGGTGTCCTGACCATCAACTTCTTGCATCCGTTGCACATAGTCGTCAAGTGAAGTGAGGATGTCTTCGCTTTCGGTGCTGTAGAAGCGTAGCAGCGCTGTCAGACGGTCGTTGTTTTCCGTGTCCGAAAGCATACCCTGTTTGATGAAGGGCCCGAACTCGCCCCAGAAGGCCGCGTATTTCTCAGGATCGCTCTTGGCAAGGTTCTTCAGCTCACGCAATACCTTGCCTGTCACGGCTTTCTTCAGGTTCGCCATGACGCGGTTGGCTTGCACGGTTTCACGTGAGACGTTCAGCGGCAGGTCTTCGGAATCGACTGCGCCTTGCACAAAATTCAGATAGTCTGGCAGCAAGTCGGTGCTGAAATTCTGAATCAAGACTTTGCGTGCATAAAGTTGCAGGCCCGGTTCTTTGCGCGGGCTGAACATGTTGGGTTCGCGGCTGGTAGGGATAAACAACAGCGCATAGAACTGCACCGGAGCATCGGTCTTGGTGTGAATATGCAGTAGCGGGTCAGTAAAGTCCAGTGTCAGCGATTTATAGAAAGACTGATATTCTTCGTCCGTCACTTCGCCAGCAGGCCGCCGCCAGATTGCCTTCTGTTCATTGGCGGGGTCTTCGCTTTCACCGATATAGATGGGGAAGGCAACGTAGTTTGAATGTGTACGAATAATCTGACGCAGGCGCGTGTCTTCAAGAAATTCGTCGGCGTCGTCCTTCAGATGCAAAACAACTTCAGTACCACGCACATCACGGTCACCGGCTTCGATCTCGTACGTTTCTGAACCATCCGAAATCCAGCGAACGGGTTCGGCGTCATTGTCGAAAGAAAGCGTGTTGACTTCGACCTTATCAGCGACCATAAAGATGCTATAGAAGCCGACGCCGAACTGCCCGATGATGTCCTCGGCTGTGGCACTATCTGCTTTCGCCTGTTCCATAAATGCCCGGACACCACTCTTAGAGATAGTCCCCAGATTTTCGATCACTTCTTCCCGCGTCATCCCGATACCTGTATCAATGATACGTAGAATGTTATTGTCCTTGTCGGGAACAATTTCAATAGCGAGTTCAGCATCCGGGTCACGCATCTCTCGCGACTTGACCATTTCAAACTGTACGCGATTCAGGGCGTCAGAGCTATTTGAAACCAGCTCGCGCAAGAAAATTTCGCGATCCGTGTACAGTGAGTGTACGAGTGTATGCAGCAGTTGCTTGATTTCGGCTTGAAATGTATATGTCTCTGCCATAGTCAGTACGTCCTTTTACCGTTGTATTCTATCCAGTGTTAGTCTGTGTAGATTATGACAATTGTGTGCAAGAAAAACATCAGAACTCGCCGCGAACTTGCCAGAGACGGTACAATCCCCATAAACCACCAACACCTGACAAGACCAGCACCCCGCCGAGCAGGTACCACGGCAGATTGTTCGATGTGATTACAGAAGTGTCACTGCGACGCGGCAGGGGTTGATATTGCTGCGCAATCGAGAGCCACCCGGCGGTGTCTACTTCAACAAGTTGTTCAGCACTGGGGTTGCGGTTACCGAAAGGGTCCACGGCGATGACCTGCCAGCTAAATTGTGTGGTAGGCAAGCTGGCGCGTGGATAAGTAGTTGCGGTGGTGCGGTCAACGACATTGCCATTGATAAGTACCTCATGCTCGATTGGCACACAACCATCGGCCGCACTTTGCCAACGTAGAGCTGTAGCGGTGGGTGATTGTAGTTGCACGCTAAACGAAGGAAGCACCTGCGTTGTGGCCGTTGTATCGAAGGCATATTTAGCAGGATAACCGTCAACCATTGCTTCTACTGTCTGTGCATCCACAAAACGCACATCGCTCACGGTGCCATCTTGCGCAAGTGCAAACAATGTCAGGTCATCAACAGCATACATCGCCAATCCACAGCGGCCCGTTGCCACAGCCAACCACTCCCCGCTATCGTCAAGGCTGGCTTGCAGCGCGGTGACGTCTTCGGCACGTCGGATGATGCTCTCGCTCTCGACATCAACCCATGCCAACCCGGCATCACCCAGGCTGAGCAAGAGTGTTTGGTCGTGGGTGGATGCAATGCCCAGTATAGGGGTGTCAAGCCCATCAATCATGCCTGTCGGGCTGGAAGCGGTGTCAGGCTGGCGGAGTAACTGGCCGTCCCGTGTCCCGATGAAGCGCCCTTCGGAGGTGCTAAGCTGGCTGGTAACGTCCAGCGTTGATGATGTGGCCGAAAGTGTTTGTGTGTCGTCGGTTTGATTGAAGCGTTGACGAGGTGCCGGGACGCGATATAGTACGCCTGGCTCAGCAGCACTATCTGTGAGGGGGAACCGATGCACAGCGGTTGTTCCTTCGCGCAAGATTGCCTCTAATTGTGCCCCATTTGCCAACATTGCCAGCTCTGTGAGTGGGATGTTGGTTGCATAAGTGGCAACAAGGCGCGGTTGGGCGGGTTGCATAATGTTGAGCGCATGAAGCTGACCGTCGGTGCCAGCAAGGATCACATTGTCGCCTGCAAATGCCATATCGCTGAATGCTTGCGGCGCACGATAGGTCGTTGTGGCCTCCCACCCGGCTTGTGTGGGTTGCCAGCGTGCAAGAGAAACACCACCCCCCAGCAACAGTTCACGTTCAGACGATGCAACCCAGCCTGGCTCCGCGAGTGTGGCGACGAATGTTTGACCGAAACCACTACCTGTTGCCTCAAGGCCACGCAGCCACATGCCATCGTGCAGCACAAGTTGCCCGGCGCTGAAATGGACAGATTGCACGCTTTCTAACGCGGCAATGTTCAATTCAAATTGTGGTTGCCCGGGATTGGAAATGTCCAGGATAAGCGCACCCGCCCGGCCTGCTGACACAACTAAGCGCTCGTCTTGCAATGCTAACATGCTGGGTTGACCCGGGGCATCAAATTCACTGAAAATGGTGTCTACCTGTCCACGAGAACGGTCAAAACGCAACGTTAGCAACCGCCCGTCCCCAAGCAGCACATACCACAAGTCAAGCTGCGGGTGTGGCAGGACGTGCATCACCGGGCCAGAAAATGGTAAGCCTGCCAGAATGGTTTGCTGCGCGAGGTCAATCACGGCCAGCCCACCATCACCGACTGCGACCAGCGCCAACCCATCGCGCGCAAAGCTGATGCGTCCCGGAGTGTCCCAGACAGGGAGTGTGGTGCGCCGCTCAAGGTTCGGCAATACACGGGCGTCATAGATGACGACCACATCACGCTGACTGCTTACAACCCACTGCCCGGACGGGTCTACGGCGACATATTGCGCACTGTTGCGGATGTCCCCACTCAGGTAGGTCATGTCCTCGTGATACACTTTAAGCCCGTCGCTGGCATCAGCGACAAGCACGAAGGAACCAAAGGTTGCAGCATGTCGTGCATCATGGAGCGGGGCGTAGTGTCCTATCGGTTGCGGTGTAGAGCGAGTTGAGACGTCCAGGAGTTGCAGGCGATGACCGTCTAACGCCAACACAACGTCACCTTGCACCAGTAACCGTTCCGCACTCATAGACGGGAGCAGTGCTGACATCATGGGCGTAAGTTGTGGCACAAAAATTTCAAAACCCGCCGCTTGATCAACAATCAAGACGGTCCCGTCATCCAGCACAGCCGCGCTTTTGACGCGGTTCATCGTCGCCAGGTCGCGTTGTAGCTGTAAGTGCCCGTCATGTTCAATACGATATTGACGCACGCCAGCGTCCGCATTCAAGAGCAACAGATGATCCCGGTGCAGCACGATTTCTTCACCACCACCAGCAATTTCATGCACAACCTGAAAATTTTGCAAATTGATAACAATGATGTGGTTGGCTGTAAGTGCAAATGCATGATCGGTATTGGCGACCAGGGCGCGGATGGTGCCATTTAGTTGAAGTTGTGTGTCGCGCATAGTGGTGCCTGGTGTAAAACGCAACAGGTAAGTCCCGGCGGCTACAAGCACAGCCTCGTCAGTTGTGGTTATGGACAGAAGTTGGCGGTCTGTCGTTTCTTCCAGTTGCAAGCGCTGACGTTCATCGCTTTGGGCGGTACTGCGCACGGGAACAGCCACCACACCAAAAAAGATCAATAGGAGCAAAAGACGTTTTATGAACACACCGACTCACCTGCACTGTTTAACTACGATCAGCATTTTTATAACCATAACCCATTGTGATGCATCTCAACAATCACTGATGCCCGGGCTTGTAGCTGTAGAACGTCCACCTGTACACTAGCGGCAAAGTTTATCGCAAATAAGGGAAAATCGTTATGCCTCTAGAAGGTGGCGAAGTCGTTTTTCGGCAATGGAATGAAGACACAGGACTCGAAGAAGTTGCGCAGCCATTCAACACACTCGAAGAACTATTCAATTTTTGTATCAACACCCATGACCCGCTGTTGGTAGACCGTGTGTATATTGATGGCGATGACGAAAATGGCAGCACGCGTCGGCTGACGCTGGTGTTTCAGTCCGTCACAATCAGTGAAAAATAACCGCTCACGAGTAAAGCTATCAGGCACATGATGAACCGTCTCACATTTCGGATGTTTGCTGCATTCAGTTTGATCCTTATTGTAAGTCTGCTCATCATGTGGGTGGCGCTGTTGCTGGTTCTGCGGGCCAACCCACCCAACACCGATAGCGCCTCACTTGATCTAACAGCCGTTTTACTGGACACAACCAGCACGGTTCTCGAACGCTATAACGCTATGCGCAATGTCGCTGCCAATGACGATGAGCGCCCTCCCGGTGAGCGCTTGCGAGATCGACTCGAAAATAGAGACACTGCCCGCGACACAGCCAATATGGTCCTGCGCGAAACCCTTAGCGAGCAAGCAGAAGCAACAGATACCCGCTTCCTGATCTTGAGTGGGAGCAATTGCATCGTGTGGGACACAGCCGAACAGGGCGACTATCCGCGTTTGCTTGATGGCGATATCGAAGGGGAAGCATTGCTTGCTGCGGAACACCGTTTAAACACGAATATCACAACGGGGAACTTTGAAGATGTCGATGGCAGTCGATGGTTGTTTGCGATGTTGCCACGTGTTGGTATCCTCAGTGATATATTGCCCTTTAGCGCGACCAGTGTGCTGCTAGAAAGCGTCGAAATCGCCTGTGGCCCCGTCACAGATACTCAGGAGGCGCTTGGCTTTTCAGTCATGGCGGCCGAACCCTTCCCCGAACACACAATCGGCACCATTTTGCAAGAATATGAAGGTGATGGCATTTTCCTCGCGTTGATTCAGGCGGCGATTGTGGGTCTATTTTTCGCGCTTATGGCATCGTTTATCCTTGTGCGCTGGATTTCGCGCCCCATCAACGACATTGCCGCAACCGCTAATGCCATCGCCACTGGCGACTACACCCATCGTGCCCCTATTCAAGGGCCCGGTGAGATGCAGATGATGGCGCGCACATTTAACCAGATGGTCGAACAGGTCCAGATTACGCAGCAAGCCCAGCGTGATTTCCTCGCTAATGTCTCGCATGATTTGCGCACACCGCTCACCAGTATTCAAGGGTTTGCTCAGGCAATTTATGAAGGTGTAGCCGAAGGCGAGCAAGCACGCAACTCGGCATCAATTATTGAAGCAGAAGCATTGCGTATGAATCGCATGGTGAGCGACCTGCTTGAACTGGCGCGTATTCAGTCGGGGCGGTTGGATATGATGCGCAGTACGATTGATATTCAGCGCATTTTGACCAGTGTCGGGCAGAGCCTACAAATCAAAGCGCAGCAAAAAGGCCTTACTCTACACATCGACATTGATCCCCTTCCACATATCGCTGGTGACGGGGACCGCCTGGCCCAGGTGTTCACGAATCTGACTGACAACGCCATCAAACACACCCCAACCGAGGGTGAGGTATGGTTGCAAGCCCAAACTGTACACGGTGGAATTGAAATTCAAGTGCAAGACACAGGGGAAGGGATACCAGCGGCGGATATTCCGCGCATTTTTGAACGCTTTTATCAGGTAGACAAAAGCCGCGCTCGTCGCCAGGGAACCGGGCTTGGCCTGGCGATTTCAAAAGAGATTATCGACGCGCATGGCGGCAAAATTAGCGTTAGCAGTGAGGTCAATCGCGGCACTGTCTTCACCATCTGGTTGCCGCAGCCGACCCACGACCCCGGTGATACAGTGGTGAGTCCACGTCAACAGTAGTGGCAACCATACCACGCCCGGCGCTTACGCAGGGATACCCCTGAATCTGTAGTACCGCGACTGTAACGCGGACTGCGGACTCGTCCCTGCGCATCAATATGTAGATGACCGCTCTGCTGCAACCGTGCAAACTCTTCTGGGGTAATATCTGGAGCAGGTTCACCACCCAGCCGCTCGAGTCGGGCATTCATCTGCGCCCTGTTCTCCTCGTGATCTTGCTGGTCTGGTGGGGTGTCCTGTGTGCTATTTTCTGGGAGCGGTGGCAGTGCGTCATCTGCTGATGAAGGCGCACCCGCTGACCCGGGCACGGCATTATCCGGCTGCACATCCACTGGAATTTTGATGCGGTCGTTATTGTCTGGTTGGTTCGTGTTGGTTGGATTCTGTCGGTCAGTCGTCATGGTCACCTTCCTGTTGTTGTTCCAGATTATCAAGCGCTGTAGATTGCTGGCGATCAAGCAAGTCATCCAGTGAAAGGGTTTCTGCGGCGGCCGCTGCCTGTTGATAGTACTCACCGCAAACCAGGCAGTCAGGATTACGCTGGATATTCACCCATTCTGCGGAAAAGGGTTCCGTTTGTTGGCCAGCGATGATCTCGAGAGCTTGATTCGCCATAATGATCGTATTACCGGGCAAGTGTCGGGCAGCGTCGGTGCCTTGCAACAGCACATTCAGCGCGATATTGGCCTGCGTGTTCGCAACGCGCACTACGTCCAGCCATAGTCCCGGCTCCGCTTCAATCGTGCCATCTTCGCGTATTTGACCATAGTCCAGTGGTTTGCCGGAGCCATCAGGATTGGGCGAAACATAGCCTTCGCGCAAAGATTCGGCCCAACACGCATAGCACGGCCCATTCATGGGACGAATCGTCACCACATCGCCACCTTCACCGCGTTCATAGACACCTGCATAGACCGCTGTCAGCCCACGCTCCAGGCATGCGGCATTGATACCAAACTTGGCGACCTCAGTATCGACCCCAACAACAACCAGATCAAGCCCATCTAACAAATCAAGGTTGTCTTCAATGCGCCCTTGAAAGGTTGTGAGTGTAGCCGCCGGGTTACGCGCCAGAATGAGGTCTTGCACAGCTTCAACTTTTGATCGTCCCAGATAGCGACGGTCAGCGACATGGCGCACGACGTTGGCCTCATCAATAACGTCATTATCGACCAGAACGAAATGTTGCACACCCGTCATAGCCAGTGCCACGGCTACGTAGCCGCCACCAGAGCCGAGCCCAATCACGCCAACGGTCTGCTGTTGCAGGTGTTCAAGAACCGCTTGCCCCAAAAGGCGTTCGACACGATCCCAGTCTGTTGTGCGGTTCTGGTCGCTCATGTATGTTGTTTCTCCTCAAGGGCGCGAACTCCGTCCAGCAGATAGTGCGCGTGTTTCCAGTCTGGCAAGACATTCTCGACAGGCTTCGAAACGCGGTACAGCAGCTCAAAGAAATCCTCGTCGCCACGCGGACGCAAAATCGGTGCGACACGCCAGGCCGGCTGCCGCCACGGATAACTGGCCGCTGTTACTGCAATAACAACCGACTGTGCGCCTTCACGGTGGAGTAGCAGACACGTGTCCAGCGGTGGATGCTGGCGGGTGTTGCGCTGCACAATATCAAGCACTTGAATGCCATCCGCTTCGAGCATGTCCAATTCTTGCATGAAGCGCTCCTCGTTGGCTAAATTCCAGGGCAGTGGCGGCAGGCGCGGCAAGTCCTCATTTTCGACAAGTACTGGCTGTACCCGTTCAAAGCGGCTCCCAGCCGGATAGATCATCCAAAAATCTATACGGATTGCCGGGCCAGACGTTGCATCGTCATCAAGCAATACGGTGTTTTGTTCAGCTTCGTCTATCACCTCATCTGCAAATGTAACAATGGGTGTCAACATATAGTCAAGCTGTTGGGCCTTCATAAAGCGTTTGGCCGTCCGAAAATCTCCCCGTGATGGTTGCACGATGCCCGGCTGCTTATGCCAGTCCCCCAGATAACGTAGTGGGGTGTCCCACTTACCGGCCACAGCATTTCCATACGAAGCGCGGCGCAGATGGCGGTAAAGCTCCCAGTTCTCGTGGTACCACTGGAAGACGTCATCTTGCCAGGCGCTACCTTGTTCGAACATCGCCCATTCGCGAATGGCATCTTGCCCGGGGGCAATCGTCTCTAACAAGTAGATTCTGGGTGGTGTTTTGCCCTGTGTCCAGGCAAAACCGATGAGTGCCTCACCCGTTTCATCAGCCGGATACTGTTGTGCAGCACGCGCCATATTTTTAAGGACACGCCGCGCAACATACACGGGCATTGCATCCCCAGCCGGCGGCATGGTTATGGTTGGCACAGTTGCGGAGAAGGGGGGCATGTTAACTCCATTTCAGCCAGCGGGGGCGGTCTTTGGTCAGCCGTTCTTCAACCCCCGGCCAGTGCCCGGTAGACTTCCAGACGTAGAAGGCATAAATCCATTCAATCGCCCAGCCAGCCACCTGTATCGCCGTTGAGGTTGACGGGTTCCAGCCATAGGTAATGCCATCTTTGGGGTTATACAGACAAAGCTGCCCATCTTCAAACTGATGCTTGGGGCTATAGATTTGAGGTGAGACAATATAGGCTTCGGCTGGATGCTGTGGGTATTCACGTGGATAGATGATCTTGAGTGTATGCGCACGATAGCGAATGCCTGCAAGGTTGATGTCCACCGTTCCAATCCAGTACAGGTCTTTGGGCGGGTCAAATTCTAGACGAAATGTGTTGCCAAAGGCCCGCTGCATAAAATCGACTTCCAGACGCAAGCGGGGCGAGACATTCTTGCGTGTTCCCCACCAATGCTTGGCCACCGTGTCTACTCCTTCTACTGTGATGATGCAAAAAGGTAACGATAATCAACGGGTGAGTGCTGACCTTATTGCCCAGACGCACTCTGGTGCTGTTGTGCCAGCAATTCTTCCAGTGAAACAGGCATAGGGTCGTCTTCGGCTTCTAGCCGGCCGCGCACTTCACCTTCTGGCGAAAACTGTGCCTGTCGGGTCGCGTGTGATGGTGCCATGTTGAAAGAATGCACCCCTAACAGCCCACCATTTACCCATACCTGTAAGTCCCACTGCCCGGCACGCCCCAGGCGCTGGTTCTCTTTCAGGGGCAGGCGGTAGTCTGGCAGAATAGCATTTTCAGCGGGGCGCATATAGTAATCCATCTCATAGATGAATTGGCTTTTACCGCTGGCATCCGTCATTTCGAAGCGTACCAACACCTGTGCCGGGTGGCGACCATCCCGCGGTGCGCTGACAACCACATAGGGGCGTACGGCGCGGTCATCCATCGAAATTACGCGAGCCTGCCGAATCCGTAAGCCGTTGCGGTCCTGCTCGTCAATCACCAGACCGATGTCCTGTAGCGTATAGTAATCATCAAAAGCAGGGCGATAGGTACCCTGTAGACGTGCAGCGCGGGCAGCACGTGTCATGTCTTGTTGTGGTCGTCTTTGGCGCTGTGGTAATTGCAAGCGGGCACCGTTGGCGGCAACGATAACCAGCAACACTGCTGCTGCACTCACCAACAACGGCGCAATCGCACCAGTACCAAGAAAGATCAGCATAGCGAAAGCGATAAACGCGACCCACACCAGATTACCGCGTCGGTTTTTGTCTAACATGCACGCTCACTCTGTCTCCATTTGTTGTTTATTTACTATATCATACGAGAAATTGTGGCTATGGTTTCAGAATCTCCCAAAAATAGGGTATGCTTGCCGACGAAATAAATGGTGTTTTGGTATCTTTTAAGACTGCTAAGCTAGGAGATTGACCTTCAATATGATGTATCGTGTACTTATTGCAACAGCCCTCTCTGAGTCTGGATTGAACCTTATTCGCGGTGAAATAGGTGGGCTGGCGAAAGTCGTCGCCCCGGATGCGCTGCATAGCTCCCCCGAGCTTGCCACTGCCGAAGCACTGATTATCCGCGATGAGCTGGAGGTTGACGCTACCCTGCTTGATAAAATGCCAAAGCTGCGCGTTATTGGGCGGTCCGGTGCTGGCATTGCTGGGATTGACATTGAAACCGCTACCCGGCGCGGCATCGTGGTCATGAACACACCGGGGATCAATGCGGTCAGCGTTGCCGAGCATACCTTTGCGTTGTTGCTGGGGTTGCAACGTCATTTGATCGGCGCGCACACTGCGGTTGGTGACGGTAAATGGAATCGTAACGAGTTTATTGGCGCAGAATTGTATGGCAAAACCATCGGGATCATCGGACTGGGGCGTATTGGTATGGAGGTTGCGCGGCGGGCGATTGTGTTTGGTATGCGTGTGCTGGCGTATGACCCCTACGTGACCGAAGCAGACATTAAAGGCCTGGCAATCAAGCTAGTGGGAATGCCGGAACTCATCACCAGTTCGGATGTGGTGAGTATTCACAGCGCCTATACAACAGAAACGCACCATCTGTTAAATACCGCCACCCTCGCGATGATCAAACCCGGGGCTGCCATCATCAATACCGCGCATGGCAGCATCATTGATGAGGCAGCGCTGCTGCAATTTTTGGACAACGGTCGAATCAAAGCGGCGGCGCTGGATGTTTTGCCCACTGAACCGCCCTCTACAGAAAACCCACTACTCAACCATCCACGAGTCATTCACACACCACATATTGGAGATAGCACGGCCGAGGCCCAACATCAACTCAGCCTGATGATTGTCCAACAGGTTTTAGATGCGCTGGCAGGCAACAATTACCGCAATGTTGTGAATATGCCCATCGTTGATGGTGACGCCTTCGAGCTGGTGTTGCCCTATATGCATCTGGCAGAAAGCATGGGCGTTTTGTTGCAAAATCTGGCTAGCGATGCAGTCCAGCGTGTAGAAATAGAATTTAAAGGTGCAGAATTCCAGCGGCTTGTCAAACCAATGACGGTTGCACTATTACGTGGTTTGTTGCGGCCTATCCTGGGCGAGGAACATGTTAACTATATCAACGCCCCTGTAATCGCTAACGAACGTAATCTCTTTGTGACACAGGCTAAAGGATTGTCCAGCGCCGCGTATATGAATCTGCTGTCGTGTCGTATCCACTGGGCAAGCGGAGAGTTAACTATTGCCGGGGCGCTCTTTAACCACACCGACCCCCACATCGTGCAGATTGACCAGTACTCTACCGACATTATCCCCTCTGGCACGCTGTTGGTTATGGGGAGTTACGATATGCCGGGGGTAATTGGTCGCATCGGGACATTGTTGGCTGAAAACGAGATCAATATTGCAGACTGGCGCACTGGTCGTGCTGAACCGGGGGGCAATACGTTATCAGTAGCGACACTGGACGCACCTGTTTCAGAGGATTTTCTGGAAACCCTTCGTCAGCAAGACTACATCCGCCATGTGACGCAAATCACATTCTAATTTTGTGTCTATCGCATCATTACGAACAAATTTTCGCACGTCTCAAACACAAATTTGGGTTCTTGGGCTATGGTTTGTGAATGGGCCAGAACAACATTCCAACGATTTGCTTGACACCGAACACAAGTTCGATGTATGATTTGGGTATTCAAACGAACAGATGTGCGGAACTATTGTATCAAGTAAGGGAAAAAATCTCTTGAAGTCCCGAAAAAACCGTGCCAGTTTTAAGCTCTCCGAACGACAGAAGAAAATTCTGCGCTACATCGAACACACCTATTCTGACACTGGTTACCCGCCAACAATTCGCGAAATTGGTGAAGCCGTTGGCATCGGCTCAACCTCAGTCGTCAACTACAACCTCAACAAGCTCGAACAAGCTGGCTATATTGAACGTGAACGCAACGTGTCACGCGGATTGCGGCTGCTTCGAACGTTGCACGATGAACCCTTTGAAGCGTTAGGGGTGCATCTGGTTGAAGATGAAGCAAATGTTGTCAAAGTGCCAATGGTTGGTGACATCGTCGCTGGTGAGCCTGTTGAATTACCTCCCAGCAATGACTTTGAGTTCATTGACGAGGACGACATGTTGCACCTGCCAATGCGGTTGCTCGGCAAGTATAGCAGCAGTGGTCGCATTTTTGCGCTGCGGGTGAAGGGCCAGTCGATGATTGACGCACTGGTGAGTGACCGTGACATCGTTGTTTTGCAACAACAGGATACTGCCAACAATGGTGATATGGTTGCAGTGTGGCTTGCAGACAATAACCAGACCACCCTGAAATACTTCTACAACGAGGGTGATCGGGTACGCTTGCAGCCTGCCAACAGCACTATGCAGCCTATTTATGTTGATGCCCGTGAGGTTCACATACAGGGGCGCGTACTGGCTGTTTTGCGGCAGATATAACCAACAAACCGCCCAGTCTTGAGCGGCTTCGTTGCAGGGCGTGGGGGAAGAATGGTATCGTATCAGGCCAACGTTGCTGCGTAGAGTACCGAGGCCACAATGCCAATTGCAAATAGAATTGGTGTAATCAGCCATTTCTCAACGGTATTGGTGTCAACCATCACAATACGCTGATCCATTGTGCGGCGTGGTTCGTATTCTGGACAGATAAACCATGCTAGAATAAAGCCCCCCAACAACCCGCCAAGGTGGGCGGCGTTGTCAATACGTGAACCCGGTAGGAAACCCAGCACAAGGTTCAGCCCCCCCAGAATCAACAGTTGGCGCAAGCGGAGATTGGCAAATTCACCGTAAATGTGTCGATGAATGTAGATATAGACACCCATCGCGCTGATGATCGCGAAAATTGCCCCAGACGCGCCCAACGACGGTGCAGTCGTGTAAATCAGACTACCGACCGACCCTGCCAAACCGCCCAACACATAGATGATGGCAAAGCGGACATGCCCGAAAAGACGTTCAACATCGCGGCCAAAAATATACAGCGCCAGCGAGTTAAAGCCCCAATGCAACAGGTTGGCATGAAGAAACATACTGGTAAATAGTCGGTAATATTCACCGTCATAAATGCGGTCGTTGATTTTGATCCAGTCAAATTCGAACTGATCGCGTGCGCCCCCCAACGCGCCACCCAGTGATTCTGCGTAGAAGAAGATGGCTGCCAGCACTGCCAGCAACCCATACGTCAAAATTGGTTGTACAGTCGGGAAGCGAACCGGCACACCTCGCCGTTGTGGGGGTGTCTGTGGATATTGTGATGAAGATGGGAAATTACTACGTGGCTGATTGTTATTATTGGGTTCCATATCCGCCATTATGCCTTTTTGAAGCTACCAAAGCAATGCTTAGCAAAGCACATTGACGCAATTCTTAGATGGGCAGTTTGCGTTATAATATAGTCCATATCCGTCACCCAACTGGGACCACCTGCAATGTCTGACACCTCTCCTTCTTATGAACAGCTTGCAACGTTGCATGACATTTCCCGCCGTCTAAACTCGTCACTAGATTTGGAACACGTTCTTAACTACGTCATGGATCGTGTGGTCGCCGTGACCGGTGCAGAGCGTGGCTTTTTGATGCTATATGATGAACCGTCTGATAGTTTGCGCTTTCAGGTAGCACGCGGGATGAACCACGAAGACCTCGGCCGCCCCGAATTTGAGATCAGCCACACGATTGTTAATCAAGTTCTAGAAACTCAAACGGCACTGCTCACGCTCAATGCACAGTATGATGATCGTATTGGTCAGAGCGAAAGCGTAATTACCAAGGGGCTGCGTTCAATTCTGTGCGTGCCGATTATGCGCCGTGAACAGATCATCGGGCTGGTATATCTGGATAATCGGTTGCGCATTGGGACATTTGATGAATCACACCGCTATTTAGTCTCTGCGTTCGCGAATGATGCTGGCTTTGCGATTGAAAATGCCCGCCTATACCGCATTGCAATTGAACAGGGGCGCATTCAGCGGGAACTAGAAATGGCTCGCAGCATTCAACAGGGGCTATTACCGACCAGTTTTGACCCACCGCCAGGCTATGAAGTCTCATTCGCGTGGCAGTCTGCGTATGAGGTCGCCGGGGATTTTTACGATTGCCTGAAGCTGACAGAAGACCAGATGGGTCTGGTGATTGGTGACGTTTCTGATAAGGGGGCTGCTGCTGCACTTTTCATGGCAGTTGCACGAAGCCTGTTCCGCAATAATGCACGAGCTTTTGTCCAACCACTGGAAGCTGTGCAGCACACGAATGCTTCGCTATATGAAGATGCGTCTGAGGGTATGTTTGTGACGATGTACTACGGTGTTTTTGGGGTTGGCGGCCAGTTGCGCTGCATTAATGCCGGGCATAATTTACCGTTGCTATACCGTGCTGCTGAAGACGACATTTCCCAGATGCCGCGCGGCGGTCAACCGTTGGGCTGGTTTCCAGAAATCCCCTTGCGTGAGGACATTGTGCAGCTTCACGAAGGAGATGTGTTCTTGATGTACACCGACGGCCTTACTGAAGCAGAAAACCCACAAGCAGAAGCCTTTGGCATTGAACGGCTACAAACGGTACTTAAAAATGTGGCACACGAAAATGCGCATGGCATCAAACAGCATATCCTCAAACACATTGCGGATTTTACTGCTGATGCCGAACGCAATGATGACATCACCCTTATTGTCGTGCGATATATCCCTGAGGACGTGCGCTAACTACAGGCCGTTTCGTCAACGGAATAGCCCAGCGCATCGACGATGCTAGAAAGCACAGGTACATCGTCCCAGGCACAGGACTGGTCAATGATGATGATGCTAATGACACTCGTCACGATGCACAGCACAATAAAGACGCCACACCCCAAAAAGAGCCAACGCCCTGCTCCGCCAGCGCCTTCTACCGGGTAGTATTCGTCGTCGTAATATCCCGCGCCGCCCGGTTGACCGCCCATGTCGTAGCCACCCGGGCCGCCTTGTTGCCCGGCATAATAGTCCTGGCCAGCACCACCCGGCATTCCACCAAGCTGGGTGCGTTGGGCCGCGCCATAGGCTTGTTGTTGAGGTGGTGGTGGCGGTGGGGCAGACATATTAGGGCTTTCGTATGCAAGTTCAACCGTTTCACCAAGCGTAATCATGTCGCCGCCATTGAGGGTACGTGTACCCGTCAGGCGTTGCCCGTTGACAAAAGTGCCGTTGGTTGAGCCCAGGTCTTCGAGCATATAGCCCCCACCAGACCGCGTAAAACGGCAATGGTTGCGACTCACTTCTGGGTCAGCGATGACAATATCTGCCCCAACTTCACGGCCAATGGTCATTACATCGCGGTTGAGTTCGATGACACGGTTCGGTGTGGGGCCCCTACGGATGACCAGGCGAAATCCAGGTTGCATAGTTCAACTCCTCGGTTATTGGCCCTCTGTTGGGGGGGTAGTGTCAGGCACACTTATAGGTTCACGAATTTCTACGAAGCCACAGACCAGACCGCTACGGATATTAAAAGTGATGTCGTCGGGTTCAAGGCCTTCAATGGTGAAGTCACAGGTGACATCGTTACCATCTTGCTGGCAGTCGTAGTCTGCTTCAGCAAACGCTGCACAAAATTGAGTGAAATTAGTGGCATCGTCATGAAAGTCTTCTTCAGCGCTGCACACATATTCGCTGGCAGCTTCGACGTCGCAGTCACCAATCAAGGCATCCAGGTATTGGTTGACGTTATCAACACTGCTGCCGGGCAAGGGGATAGCATTGGCGGCATCATTCACCCCGCGTACGTCGTCCAGCGGCGTGTCAATCACAACAATTGCGACAATCCAGCCAACCAATAGCAAGACCACAAAAATACCGCACCCAATAAAGATACCGCACCCGCGGTTGCCGCGTGCTTCGTCTTCGGGGTAATAGGGTGGTATTTGTTGGGCGGCTGGTGGGCCATAGCCCGCTTGTTGGGGGTATGGGCCGGCTTGCTGTTGGTAGTACCCACCTTGAGGGTCTTGTGTGCCCGGGGTTTGGTAGCCGCCGCCATAACCTTGCTGTGGCGCAGGAGCGGCTTGCTGTTGGCCACCAAGATTAGCGCTGCCGCCCGGTGAAGCCCCACCCCCAACTGAGGTCTCATAGGCAAGGGTAACGGTTTCACCCAGACCAATGAGATCACCGACATTGAGCGGCTGTGCGCCCGTCAAGCGTCGGCCATTGACGAAAGTGCCGTTGGTCGAGCCCAGGTCTTCGAGCGTGTACCCGTTGGGGCCACGTGTTAAGCGGCAATGGTGACGGCTGACTTCGGGGTCGTTGACGGTGATTTCATTGTTGACGTCACGCCCCAGCGTCATCATATCTTGATTCAGTTCGTAGACCTGGTTGGGTTGGGGACCACGCCGAATAACCAGGCGGAACCCGCCGTTATTGTACATCATTCACGGTGCCTCCTCAGGGAAAGACGAGTGGCAAGTTTAAAGTTGGTTACGGTGATAATTGCAAAGGGAGTATACTACGATGCAGTGTTTAGACACAAGCGAGACATCAAGGAACAATGACGAAGTCGATTTCAAGATTAACTCCGCCCCGCGTATTGACTATTGCTGGCTCTGACAGTGGTGGTAGCGCCGGGGTGCAAGCCGATTTGAAAACCTACACTGCACGCGGCGTTTTTGGGCTTTCGGCGGTGACTGTCGTCACTGCACAGAACACCCGTGGCGTTGTGCAGGCGCACCCGCTGCCAGTAGAGTTCGTTGCTGCACAAATCAAGGCAGTGTTGGATGATATAGCGGTTAGCGTGGTGAAAACCGGCTTGCTGCTTTCTGCTGACATTATTCGGCTGGTAGCCGACACGGTGCCAGATGTACCGTTAATTGTGGACCCGGTATTGGTTAATGGCAAGGGGGAACAAATCGTCTCTGACGCAGCCATAGAAGCATACAAGTCTGCGCTGATTCCACGGGCCAGCATTATTACGCCAAACATGGACGAGGCCCAACTTCTGGCGGGGTTAGATAATCTTTCGGTCAAGCAGGATTTCTATGTCGCGGCGCAGCGCTTGCAGACCCTCGGCGTTGGGCATGTGCTGGTCAAAGGTGGGCATCTCGAAACGCAAGAAATTACCGATGTGCTGTATGATGGCGACCAGTTTTTTGAGTGGCGCAAGCCTGCGCTACCTGTTGATAACCCGCATGGGGTCGGATGTACCTTTGCGTCTGCGATCGCCGCTGAAATTGCAAAAGGCAGCGCCATGCCGCAAGCGGTGGAAACTGCCCATGAATATCTCTATCGTGCGCTACAAGGGGCACAGAAGTGGCACCTCGGCGGTGGCCGCCCGCCTGTGAATCACTTTGTAGATTTATAGGTCATCCAGGTCGCCGTTGTCCAACGCAATCTGGAAGGCCCGACCGATCATCAACACTTCCTGAATCCACAACGAGGTTTCGGTGAAGGTGACGTCGCGGTCATCTATGAAGAGCGCTTCAGTTAGTCGGTCTGGCATATCGAACAGCAATTCGCTGCTGAGGCAAGCAATCGCCTGAAGTACTGCATCGCGTGAAGCAGGCGGTTCGCCATCCATCAAGTTATCATACCAGCGCTGTATAATCGGATGGATTTGCTTACACGCAGAGCCCTCGGTTAGATCCTCGTTGGCCATATCCTCAAATTCATCGAGCCAATGCGGGCGGTTTTCATCGTCGTTGTTCATCGTAGCAACCTCCGATATACATTAGATATTGTGTAAACGTTCTGCCACGCGCAGTTTAGCGCTACGGGCTCTCGTATTATCGTTGATTTCATCAGGGGATGCCACAATTGGTTTACGGTGTAACAGGCGCACAGTGGCGCGGTGTTCGCACGTGCAAATCGGCTGTTGGGGCGGGCAAATACAGTCTGTAGCCGCCTGACGAAAAGCGTGTTTTACGATCCGATCTTCCAGGCTGTGGAAAGACAATATCGCCAGCCGGCCGCCAGGCTTGAGCATTCCCAGTGCCAGCGGAATGACCGTTTCGACTGCTGCCAGTTCATCGTTGACGGCAATCCGAAGCGCCTGAAAGCTCCGTGTAGCAGGATGAATTCTTTCGCGTGAGCGGGACACCTGTTCGATGAGGCTTGCGAGTTGAGTGGTCGTGTTGATAGGACGCGCTTCGGCAATGGCACAGGCGATTTTGCGGCTATTTTTTTCTTCACCGTATTGATAGAGGATATCTGCGAGTGCATCTGACGGTAGCTCATTAACCAGATCAGCGGCGGTGGGTGCATCACTGGTGGGGTCAAAGCGCATATCCAGCGGGGCGTCAAAACGGAAGGCAAAACCGCGTTCAGCTTGGTCAAGTTGCATAGACGACAAGCCCAGGTCCAGCAAAATACCGTCAACAGTCGCTGTATTGAGGTGTTTCGCTGCCAGCTCGCGCATGTTTAAGTAGGTGTCATGCACGACAATGGCGTTGTGGTTGGCGAGGCGTTTTCGAGCGATAGCTACAGCGTCTGGGTCACGGTCAATTGCCAGTATTCGTGCGCCCGGTTGTGTCTCTAGCAAAGCCAAAGAATGCCCCCCAGCACCCGCCGTACCATCAACGTAGTGGCCACCAGCAATCGGTTGTAATGCGTTGAGAATTTGCGGCACCATAATGGGTTGGTGCGGGGCGTCCATAATGTGTATCATCCTTAGCAAAACAAAAGACCACAGCCAGCACTGACTGTGGCCCGAGTGCGAAGCGATTAGGTGTTAGTTAGCGACAATTTTGTAGACACCGCCACGATGATCTAGCAGGTAAACTTCACCGTCGCGGTCCTGAGCAAAACTGCTGATCTGCATATCCGTGTCAAACAGCACACTATTCTGCCATTCGTCACTGTCATGCTGGGTCAGCCCCCACACACGACCGTTGCAATAATCGCCATACAGATAGTATCCATCAAGTTCAGGGATGCTCTCGCCACGATAGACATAACCACCCGTTACCGAGCAGCCGTCGTTATGGCTATAGACCGCTACCGGCATCACGGTTTCAGGAATCGCTGGAGCGCGGTATACGGTGCGACCTTCGAAGGCATTCCAGCCGTAATTTTGACCGCCGGGGCTGTCGGCAGGTTGGAAGTTGATTTCTTCCCACTCGTTTTGTCCGACGTCAGCAAGGTACATATCGCCTGTTTCGATGTCAAAGCTGAAGCGCCAGACATTGCGCAGACCGTAGGCCCAAATCTCTGGCAAGAAGGAGGAATTGCCGACGAAAGGATTGTCTTCGGGGATGGTGTAAGGCGTGCCGGACTTCACGTCGAGGCGCAAAATCTTGCCAAGCAACGAACGGGTATTCTGAGCGTAGTTCTGCGGGTCGCCCGCTGAACCACCGTCGCCCAATGAGATATACAGGTAGCCATCCGGGCCAAATTCGAGCATACCGCCGTTGTGGTTGGCGTAGGGCTGTGACTGGGTGAGAATGACAGATTCCGTAGAACGGTCGGCAACGTTGGCGTCAAGGTCTGGCATGGTGAAACGCGAAATAACGGTCATCCCCTGTGGGTTACGTGTCGAATAGTTCACATAGAGATACCCGTTGTTAACAAATTCGGGGTCCAGTGCAAGACCAAGCAGGCCTTGTTCGGTGTAGCCATCCGGAAAAAACACCCGGTCAGTCAGGTCCATAAACGGGGTTTCCAGGACCGTGCCATCTTGCACCATCCAGATCATACCGCGCTGCTGCACAAGCAAGAAGCGGTCGCTGCCGTCGGGCAACTCGATATACTCAATCGGTGCAGGCATACCTGTCACAATCGGTTCAACGCTAAAAGCCACATCTGGTGCCTGGGCGGTGGTCTGGTTAGCAGCGGGTGCCAGGACCAGGACAGCAGCCAATAACAGAGCGGCAAACCCAGCAAATTTCCATTTCATAGAGATGACATTCCTATACACTTACATTGTCCGTTTAAATTCACACATTTCATTCTATCAAGAGTCTGTGTATGGCGTAAATGTTTGCTAGCCACTTATCGTGCGCCTATACTCTTACAAGATACACCCTACAAAGTCTTTTGCCGTGATTTGAGGTGAACCAACATGACGGATTTAAAGCTGGATTTGGATGAATTACGCGACGAACTGCGCGAAGTTCTAGATGAAGCATCCGCATACAAAATCGAACGCCTTCTGCATACTTATGTCGCTAACCCGGTCACCGGGATCTTCACGCAAGTCGAAATCATCAAGCGTGCGCTGGAAAAACGCCCCGATATGCTACCGGGAGAGGTGGAGAACCTCTCGAAACAGGTGAAACTAGCGTCTGATAATATCGTGATCGTGGTGAAAGCGCTGGCTGCTGCCTTCCCGCAAAGCGATGACTAGCGATTGGTCGCGCTTATGGTGTGGGTGTAGCGGGAAATAACAGTTGCTGGAATAGGTCATAAATTTCGCCGGGGGACTGCTTTTCAACGTCGAAGGTGCGCAGCTTGGTACCCATTGGGTAGATAAGTCGAATGCGGCCGCTGGTCATGTTATCGGCCAGAACATCTGCAAAACGCAGGCTCCCTTTTAGCGCAACAATGGGGGTACCTAGTTCCGCGTGGCGGCGCGACTCGTCTTCAACAATTTTGCCACCGTTGACGACAAATGCGACGTTCGGGACTGCGCGTGCCTGTGCCAGACCAACCAACAGGTCAGATTCTGCACCGAAATCGTCGGCCTCAACCAGCAGGAAGTGCGAATGCCCGGCGTTCAGTGGATAATGCTCTGCACTGGCAGGTTTATAGCCCGGATAGCTGACCTTACCCGTCACAGCCACCCCCAACAACGGAAATGAACCGCCAACAGCCTGACGTGCTTCACCGATAAGCTGCATTCCGCCAGCATTGGTACCACCGTCTGCAATCAAGACCCGGTAATCGTCGGCAAAGCGTGCCAGCATCTTGAAAATGGGGCCCAATTTCTGTCGTTGTTCAGCGCTTACTTCCCCTGCACCGCTGTGCATAAAAATAGCGCCCCTGTACTCAGTGATGCCCAGTTGTTGCAAGGCCTCTAGCGGCACAGTGTTCGGTGAAACTGTCAATAGAGTTGCGTGGGTGTCGCTGTTAAAATGGATGGTCTTTGCAGGGCACATCTAAATGACCAGCTTTCATCATTCGGCCGACTGTGATTGATCTTTAAATTTTAGGCCTTTTGCGAATATCGACAAGTATCACTCATAAAAGGAGAAACGACCCGATGGCACGACTGACGGCACGAACCCCCAAAGGGATGCGTGACTATCTACCTGCCGACATGCTCAAGCGGCGTTACGTTTTTGATACCGTGCGCGATGTATTCGAGTCTTTCGGCTATGAGCCGATTGAAACCCCGGTGCTTGAATTGAAGGAAGTGTTGCTGGGTAGTGAGCTTGGCCAGGACGCCGAAAAACTGATCTATTATGCCCAACACACAGGCGCTAAAGAAGAACTCGCCTTGCGCTATGACCTGACAGTGCCGCTGAGCCGCTATTTTGCCCAGAACGAAAACGACCTCAATCTGCCGTTTCGGCGCTATCATATCGCCCCGGTATGGCGTGGAGAACGACCGCAAAAAGGACGTTATCGCCAGTTCTATCAATGCGATGCAGATATCGTCGGGGTGCGGGGTACATCGGCTGACGCTGAAGTGATGAGTATCGTCAACGCAGCCTTGAAGCGGCTTGGTTTCACTGACTTCACCATTAAGGTCAACAACCGCAAGCTGCTAACCGGGATCGGGATGTATGCAGGTGTCCCCGATGAACGTCTACCAGACCTCTACCGCTTGATCGATAAAACCGACAAAATTGGGCTGGATGGCGTGATTGACCTCATGCGCGAGGAAGGTCTTGGCGAAGACACAACGGCCCGTATGCAGACTATCCTTAGCCTCGACGGGAGCGGCAAGCTGCCCCAACGCCAGGCTGCGCTGGGCCATCTGCGTGAAGAACTCGACGGTATTAAAATTGCGCAGGAGGGTATTCAGGAACTCAGCGAGATTATTGACATGGCCGATGCACTGGGGATTGCGAGTAGCAACACAGAGCTTGATTTCACAATGGTGCGCGGCCTCGGTTACTACACCGGCCCCATCTTTGAGACTGTCATCACCAGGCCCGACAACCTCGGCAGTGTGCAGGGCGGCGGCCGCTATGACCAGCTCATCGGGCGCTTTCGTGGGCAGAGCTTACCAACTACAGGGATCAGCCTCGGCATTGAACGCCTGGTTGACCTGATGGACATGCTTGACCTCTACCCCGCCGCAGTGAACGATACCGTTGTTGAAGCGCTGGTAACGGTATTTAGCGACGACACGCAGACCGCGACTTTGCAACTCGCGACGGAATTACGGGCGGCGGGTGTGCGAACAGAAGCCTACCTTGACCCGCGCAAGGGCATTGGCAAACAACTTGGCTATGCGGACAGCAAAGGGATTCCGCTGGTGTTGATCGCGGGGCCCGATGAGCTTGAACAGAATACTGTCCAACTCAAGCGGCTCGCAGACGGCCACGAAGAAACGGTCCCACGTACCCAATTGGTGAATCGCGTCCGTGAAATGCTAGCGAAAGACGCTTAGACAAGGGGATTTCTCGTTGACGTTGCTTTTTTGCGATGATATACTCCATACAATACATGTCGGTTAAAAGAAATTGACGAAAGGTTTCAGCCATAAGCGAGGAATATAGGGTCAACGACCAAATTCGGGCAAAGAAAGTACGCTTGATTACGGATGATAATGATAATCAGGGCATCGTGTCACTGGCACATGCACAAGATTTAGCCGCTGAGCGTGATCTCGACTTAGTCGAAGTTGCGCCCAATGCTGACCCACCTGTGGTCCGCATTATGGATTATGGCAAGTTCATGTATCAGAAACAAAAACGTGAACGCGCAGCCCGTAATCAGCAAAAAACAGTCGAAGTCAAAGAAATTCGCCTGCGCCCGAAAACAGATGATCACCATCTTGGGTTCAAAATACGAGATGCTCGTCGTTGGTTAGAAAACGGCATGAAGGTAAAAGCACGGGTGCGTTTCCGTGGGCGTGAAATTCAATACCCCGACATCGCCCGTGACATGCTCAATAAAATCTGGGCTGAACTAGAAGACATCGCTGTTATGGAGAAGCGACCGGGTATGGAAGGCAATACCATGCTGATGATCCTGGCACCGTCTTCTGAGAATAAGAAATAACCCTTTAGCATCGCTGTCGTCACAACAATGCTCGAAATAATGCGAGACCGCCGCATGACAAGTGCGGCATTCGTTTGCCTGTTAGTAAGGAGAATCTGATGCCTCGTAAACCGCGTAAAGGAAAGTACAAGCTCAAGACGCATAAAGCCACTGCCAAACGTTTCCGCGTAACAGGTAGCGGCAAAGTTATGCGTACCAAGGGCGGTAAAAGCCACTTGCGGCGTCGTAAGTCAGCCCGTGTTAAGCGTCAGTTTGACCGGATGCAGCCGCTCAGCAACAAAGCCGAAGTTAAGCGCGTCAAAAAACTGGCCCCCTACCTCGGCCGCCACAAAGCCAACCCACCCGGTTGATTCTACCTGATAATCATTCACTAATTTCAAGGAGAAATACCTATGGCTCGTGTTAAGGGCGGTACCCGGACTCGCCGCCGCCATAAGAAGGTCTTGAAAATGACAAAAGGGCACTGGGACACCAAGCACAAGCTGTTCCGCCGTGCCAACGAATCTATGATGAAAGCGCTGTCCTATTCCTACCGTGACCGCAAACGCCGCAAGCGTGACTTCCGTCGCCTGTGGATCACCCGTATCAACGCAGCAGCACGCCTGAATGGGGTGAAGTACAGCGAATTTGTGCATGGTCTCCGTACCAACGACATTGAACTCGACCGCAAAGTGCTGGCCGACATTGCCGTGCGTGATCCTGAAACCTTCAGCCGCATCGTTGAGGCTGCCAGCAGTTAGTGCAGCACCATCTTTCCCCGACAATGAAGGTGGTGGCGTTGCCCCGCCTTTTTTGTTTGCTAACTCATAGGGAAACCCAATGTCCCCTGACTTCATCACATCTGCCAATAATTCTCGTCTGAAACAGGTACGCATGTTGCTGCAACACAGCAAACGTCGCCGCACTGAACAGCGCTTCGTGTTAGAGGGCGTCCGCCTGATTAATGATGCAATGGCCAGTGGTGCCCATCTGGACTACGTGTTAGTGCAGGAAAACGCATCTGCTGAGAATGAAGCTGTTGCAGCGCTTGAAAAACAGTTGCACCAGCGCGAGATTGACTATGCTGTTGTAGAACGCACCCTGTTTGATGAGTTCAGTGATACAGAAACCACGCAAGGTGTCCTGGCGGTTAGTCATTTACCTGAGTTTGAGCGCTCAGCAGAACCGACATTTGTGCTGGTGCTAGACGCGATTGCTGACCCGGGTAATCTCGGTACGATCTTGCGCACAGCGGTGGCAGGCGGCGTTGAAGGGGTGTTGCTGGCTCCCGGTTGTGTGGACGTGTACAACCCGAAAGTTGTGCGGGCGGCAATGGGGGCACATTTCCGCGTGGCAGTACAGCGCATGTCATGGCGAGAGATACTAGCGTTTGAACTACCGCTTGTTCTGGCAGACGCAGGCACCTCTACAACCATCTATGACGCCGACCTCACCCAACCCCTGGCGCTGGTCATTGGTGCTGAAGCGCACGGGTTTTCAGACGCGGCTTGTAACCATGCCACACAGACAATCTCCATCCCGATGGTGGCCGGGGAATCCCTCAACGCAGCCATGGCCGCTACCGTCATTGTGTATGAAGTGCATCGCCAGCGCTTTTATGACGCCAGGCGTTAACTTTGCGTAGCGCGAACCAATCACACTAAATGTCAAACGTCGCTAGCACTGGCAAGTGGTCAGATGCATGGCGCACAGCGTCGGGTGTTTGTACGACATCGCAGTTTTGCAGGCGCTTTGAAAGGGCGATGTTGGCGAAGATGTAGTCCAGGCGCACATGTGGATCTGGAGCGGGCAGTGTCCGTCCGGGTTGGGTCGGGTGTTGTTGACGGAAAGTGTCGGTATAGTGCGCTTGTTCATAGAGTGGATTCAATGCCCAGCGCGCTTGTAGGCCAAATTGTGGCCATGTCTGGCGGCGCACCCAACCCGGCGCAGCAGCAAGGTCCACCTCATCACCGGGCGCGAACGTGTTAAAGTCCCCGACCAGCGCATGATATTCCCCGCCATGCAAATGACTATGTTTAAGCAGATTCTTGATCTGCCAGCCACGAATCAGTTCCGCATACCACGTATAATACGCCACCAGATGCACACCGTAGACAGTCACTATATTGCCTTTTTGCGTGCGTGCAGTGACCTTCAATGCTGCACCGAACATGGCCCACAGTGGCACACTTTCTACATCCAGCACCTCTAACCGCGTTAACGCCGAAACCTTCATCCACCAGCGCGGATTGTAGGCGGCAAAGGCTTGCATCCCGGTTTGTTCGGCCAGCCCATCTACTGTGCTGCGGTGAATGATTTCCTGCAAAAATACGATGTCTGGCTGATGATGATTGATGATTGCAGCGATGTCTTGCTGGCCGTTCTGGGCATCCATCAAGATATTGTAGGTCATCAAGCGCATGAACTTACTCCGTAGGCACAGGTGGAACGGTGTAGGCAAACGCCGGGTACGCACTCACGGCGAGTTTGCGTGAGTTTTCTGTGATGGGCGACAACCAGTAGAGTTCGGTTTCCGGGCGTTCGAAACGTAGGATAAACGGGTCTTCTTGTTGTGCAAAAGCTACGGCAAGTTGACGGTCAGTGGGGATGAGTGAAAATACTAGCCCGGCGTTGTTCGGTGCCGTGATGATCCGCCCCACCGCAAAGCCCTGTCCTTCCCAGACAACACGGTTGGTGCCACGCCGCAGGTCAAATTCGGTAAGGGTGAGCGTGTTAAGCACAGATTCATACGGAAAGACACCAAACAACTCACGGGCAAGGTCTTCGCGGTCGGTGGTATTAATCGGAAAGCCGGTATCACTGGGGCGGCGGCTGCTTAAATAGACAAAACGCCCATCCTCTGACCAACTCAGTTGCTCGGCGGCTACTTCAACCGTCAGCCGTGTTCGTTCGCCACCGGAGAGGTCAATCACAAAGGCTTCATTCTCCGCACCGATAGCGGCCAGGCGCGTGCGGTCTGGGGTCAGTCGGGCGCGGCGTAAATCTGCCCCTAATTCTTGTATGGTGTTGTCGGCAGGGTTCCAGATGGCTAGCCCTGTGCCATCACAGGCGGTGGTGTACAGGAAACGCCCATCGAGCAACCACACGAAAGCAAAGCCATTGCCAGCGGGGCCCGTTTCCTGCTCATAAAGGCGCTCAACGGTTGAGCGTTCACTGCTTGCATCGGCACAGGTAGTGTAATCAAAGGGAATCATGCCCACAGTCTGGACATTGCCTGTATCAAGCGGAGAGACGGTCTGCACGCGGAGTCCATTCTCGCCTGCTTCAAGGAAAGCCACGCGGACCTCATTGGGAGCCCATGCCGGGGGAAAGTGCGGTGCGAGTGGTTCACCAACGCGGGTGCGGCGGATGGTTGTTCCGGCTAATTCCAGCCGTTCGCTTGCGGTGTTCGGGTCTTCTTCAACATAAGCAAGATAGAGTCCGTCATCAGAGAAACGCAAACTACGCCGCGCACGATTACCACCAACGGTCAGGCCTTCACCGGGAAGCTGGTTATAGGTGCCGATGTAAATGTCGCCAACAAACAGATGCGCCAGCGGGTAGTTTTCCAGCGCTTGTGAAGGTGGTACGGTTTCCTCAACAGCAGGGAGCGTTTCGAGTGTGTCCGTCAGGCGGAAGGATTGCAACACGCGATCAAAAACAGTTGCCCACTGATTGTATTCGTCCAATGGGGCGCGTTCAATGACCAGATAGCCTGTACCCACGAAGCTATTCGGAAAAGCCCCCACACGGTATTGCATCAGGTTTGACCCACACGGCGCCTGATACCCCAGCGCTAGCGCATCGGGATCATCACCAACTGGCACCCGCACACCAATATTGTCTACAAAACCGGCCTCCTGCAAGACAGCGTCCAGCATTGTATTTGCATTGCCTGCCACCGGAACAAATTGCACACGCAAACCCGCTATTGAACAATCCACCTCGCCCGTCGGGGACAGTACCACGTCGCTGAGGTCGTCATTGGCGTTGACCTGCCATGTTTCCGGGTAATCAATCGTAAAGTCGTTATTCTGGTAGGTGTCAAAGCGAAGGGTCTGGCTGCGGTCAATGTCGGTACAAAGCACGATCAAACTGGCATCAAGGTTGCTATGCAAGGTGTAGGCACTGTTGTCGTTGAGTGTGAACTGCCATTGCCAGCCTTCGATCTCGCGTTGTTCGTAGGTGAAACCCATACGCGGACAGTCCAAACTGGTGTCTGGCCAGGTGCGGCGTTGCCAGTTGTAGCGCAGCAAGAGGTAGTCGGTGCCGTATTGACCACGCAGGTAATCCTGTACCCGTTCAAGTGCTTCTTGTGATGGCGCGTTTTGAGCGTAGCTGGTGGGCGTGGCGAGTGTCGGTGAAATGATGAGTGCGGCCATGAGTAGCCCTGTGATGAGTGTGATTGTGCGTGCTAGCGTTCTGTTAATCATCGTTTGTTGTTGTACTTGTTCCCGGTATGCTGGCAGAATCAGTGCGCTAAGCATCGTACCTGAGCGCTAAGGTGCGAACAAGGGCGTTGCTGCGACGACTACCCTACGCTAGTAGTGGCGGCAGGACAACAAATCTATTTTGACGTGTTGTGAGTCATCCTGTACAATATTTCACAGATATAGTCGGACAACATCACAGTTTTGGATTAGAGGTAGAACGAACAATGAAAAAGCCATCCATGCAGCAAATTCTTGGGCTTGGCGTCTGGGCATTTTCTTTTGGTATCGCATTAGCGGTTAGTTTATTGCTGGTCTTCGTTATTTTTAACACGACAATGGAACGCTACGGCACAAGCTGGTTCCTGATGACTGTCATTTCGTTGGGATTCATGATCCTGATTCCGCTTGACTCAGTGCTGGGCACCAAAATTTTGCCGGACTAAGCACCCCTATACCATTCCACATAGTGACACTGGTTGAATAAGCGCAGCCCCACGCACGGCCGGCGCTTATTTTGCGTTTGGAGCCATGCTTTGCTCGGCCGGGGTGGTGTTGTCTGCCATAGCCAGCAACAGCCCAATATATGTATGCACCAGCATCCATGCTAACAAAATAACTTCGTCACTAACTTCAGCATCACTCAAAAATGCCTGCACTTCCGCCAGATAGAGGTTTTGGTTTTGCCCAAAGGCGATCATAGAGAAAACCATCGCCGGAATCGCCAGCATTAAATGCCCTGTGGCAGCGAAGACCAGTGCTTCAGTTTCATCTGTGAGAACCCGCTGCACCGCCAGAGCGAACAACCATGCCGTGAACAAAAACGCCAGCACAAACACGCCGATCGTAATCGTATTGGCGACCCCGCCCGACTCATCTAAAGCTCCACCCAGGTTGGTACTAAATATCCAGAAAGCAATCCCGAGCGATACAAAAAACATTGGGGTTGCGATCAGTCCTGTGTAAACTTTCGACCATGTTGGCCACATATACTATTATCCTCCTCGACGGCGTAACCACGCCACAAAGCGTGGGGCTGCTTTTGTGTAGAGCCAATAGAGGGGCGGCCAGGGGGTGTAATCCCAGGCTCCGACTGTGCGCACAATAGTACTACCAAAACCACGCTTAAAGCGATAGACACCCCACATTGGGTCATCTTCCTGAAATTCGTTTGGCGCACCCCACCAATCATAGGTACGGTACCCCTGTGCTTTTGCCCACTGGATGGCGGCCCATTGCACAGCGTAGTTCGGTTGGCGGTCGCGCTCCTCGTTGGACGACATGCCATAAAAATACCAGACCCGTTGCCCAAAGTGGAACAGCACTGCCCCGGATAAAATTGTGCCGTTGTGTTCCGCAACCAAAACATGCGCCAGGCCCGCTTGTAAAAATGAGGTCCACAAACGCTGGTAGTATGTCCACGGGCGGATGGTGAATTCCTGGCGGTCGCCTGTTTCGGCGTAAATTGTATAGAGTGTCCGCAGCTCGGTTTCATCTGTAGTGGAACGGACCTGGACATCGCGCTTTTCCGACTGGCGAATCTTACGGCGTGTAGATTGGCTCATCGCGGCTAGCAGCTCATCTTCACTCTGCGACAGGTCGAGCGTCATCGTGTTGCGGAACTGTATCTGGTCGTCGCTGAAACGCCAGCCACGTCGTTGCAACTGTTCACGGAAGGTCTGCCCGGTCGGGTAGGGCACATGGGGATGATCGTCGTCTGGCTCAGCGTCAGCGGGAAGCCCGGTAGCCAGCACAACATCCGGGTCGATCTTCAGCCAAACGGCGAGGCGTGCGTGGCGTTGCAAAGCATTCAACACGGATTCGGTGTCGGCTGGTTCCAATGAACGAAACAGCGGCCCTTTAGGTACATATTGCAGCCTGAGTGGTCCAAGTGTGCGCGTCAGAATGCTTGCTGCTGCGATGGGTTCACCATCTTGCACAAATAGCAGGCGTTCTGGTTGCCAGCCTGTGGTTTGCCGCTTGAACTCGCCCCAGTCCCAACTTTGTAGGACATGACTTTGCGGGAAGTCACGAATTGTGGTGTGCCAGGTGGCGCGGTCGTGTATCGCACGAATCTTCATGCGTGTTCAAATCCTTGCAACGGGGGGGCGTGTAGTGCCTGTAGCGCATGATACATCAGGGCAACTCGCCTTTGATACGGCGGGCCAAATCTTCATTAATGCCGGGCACGCTGGCCAGTTCTTTGACGCTGGCCCGCTTAATCGCGCTGATGTCATTGTTGAAATGCTGCAACAGCGCTTTGCGTTTAGCCGGGCCAATGCCGCTGACGGTTTCAAGCTGGCTGGCAAGCCCTTTTTTGTTACGCTGGTTGCGATGCGTAGAGATGGCAAAACGGTGGGCCTCGTCGCGGGCACGTTGCAGCAAAAAGGAGCCCTCGCTATTTTTGGGTAAGAATACCGGATGCCGCTGCCCGGGCAGGTAGACCTCCTCAAAGCGTTTCGCCAATGACGCAACGGGTACCTGCTCCATCAAGCCAAACTCCTGCAGAACCTCCACAGCGACACCAAGCTGCCCCTTACCGCCATCAATCAGCAGCAAATCCGGCAAAATACGCCAGGTTTCGTTGCGGTCAACTTTGCCGGGGGGAAGTTCCTCGTTGTTGTTGATGCTATCGGCGTAGCGTTTAAAGCGTCGAGTTAGTGCCTCGCGCATGGCCTGAAAGTCATCCGGGCCACCGTGTTCAATGGTTTTGATGTTGAAACGGCGATACTCGCTCTTGAGTGGTGTTCCCTGCACAAATACAACGCGACTGGCGACGGTGGCTTGACCCTGCAAGGTGCTGATGTCATAGCATTCGATGCGGTTCGGCGGCTCTGGCAATGCAAGCGCTTCCTGTAGCTCGCTCAAGGCTTGTTCCTGGCGGAGCGTGTCGGCGGCCCAGCGTGCTTCAAAGAGGTTCAATTGCTCGGTGGCAGTTTCAGCGGCGCGTTGCAACAGTTTTCGTTTTTCGCCACGTTGGGGTGTAGTGAGCTTGACTTTGCGCCCGTCGCGCTTTTCACGCAGATACTCACTCAGTACATCTGTTTCCGGCAGTGTTTCCGGCACGATAATTTCTGGCGGCACTTCACTGGCGGCTTCGTAGAATTGCGGTATAAAGCTGGCGATAATGGCGGCATGGTCCTCGTCGGCGACGTTCATCAGCGGGAAAGATTCGCTTGAAATGAGATTTCCCTGCCGAATGACGAGCAATTGCACCATTGCCATATTCTCGGACGTGGCCAATGAAACGACATCCTGATCCGCGCCGTGTTGCGCAATACGATGCTGCCCAACACGCACACGCCGAATCGCTGAGATACGATCACGTAGCAAAGCGGCTTTTTCAAAGTCGAGATTTTCCGAGGCGTGTTCCATCTCCTGTGTCATTTCAGCAATAACATCGTCGGTTTTGCCTTCAAGGACGCGCATTAGCCCCTCAATATTCTCACGATAGCCTGCTTGTGACTGTGCCCCGATGCATGGCCCACCACATAACTTGATGTCGTAGTACAGGCACGCCCGTTCATCTTGCCCGGTGATGTCACGGTCGCAGGTCAAAAACGGAAAGGCTTTGCGCAAACTGTCGAGGATGCGGCGCACCTGCCAGCCGCTGGAATAGGGACCAAAATAACGGTTACCATCCTTACGATTGATGCTGCGCGTCATCTCGATTTTGGGGAATGGGTCTTTGACGCGCACAACAATATACGGATAGCGTTTGTCGTCTTTCCAGATGACGTTGTAGCGCGGCTTATGAGCCCGAATGAGCTGGGCTTCGGCGGCCAGTGCAGCGACTTCAGTGTCCATCATCACGATTTTAATGTCGGTCACCCGCTCACGAATGCGCAATACCTTGCTGTCCAAGTTGGAGGGTTGAAAATAGGATCGCACCCGGTTGCGCAGGTTTTTAGCCTTACCGATATAAATTATCTCGCCGCGCTTATCCAGCATCTGGTAAACGCCGGGGCTAGTTGGCAAGTTATCAAGGATGTCGCGAATAGTTGCAGAAGGTTCGTAGATCATAGACTTTTCTGGTAAATGTGATAGACACGACCTTCGTCAACGGTCAGGTTGCGCAGCATCGTGTTCATGTCGTTGTTGTCTTCCAGCACCCATCCACCGTCGTACAGGTGCCATTTTGGATTATGCAATACCAGCGTTTCGAAAAAGGCCCACATGCCGACCGCAATCACCGCTGTTGATTGATGTTTCCCTGAAACACCTGCCAGCGGAAAGCGGACACGATTCACTTTGGGGCGAATTTTCCAGTGCCAGAGGACTTTTAACAGCGTAAAAAACTCAGGTTCGCCCGGTTTTGGATAAGCATAGTGAAAAGCCTGGTTCATATCCTCCACACCCACCACAAACGCCGCCGGTTCATCTTCAACGAAGACGTAAAATGCCAGATTCGGATTATATATGTTTGCAAGTGAGTCAATGAGTCCTCTGAGTTCTTGCTCGGTTAGCGGCACAAAACCCCAATTATCAGCCCAACCGCTGTTATAAATCTGGTACATCACTTCAAAGTCTTCGCGCATGTTTTTGGGATTGCCTTTGCGCCAGGTGACTTTGCCGCGTGCCATCGTGCGTTCAGCCAGACGTTTAGATTTTTCGATACGTGCTGCGACGTGTGGGGTCTGGGCGAATGTGCGCGGGTCTATGGTCCATGTACCGAGCTTTTTTTCGACGTGATAGCCGGCTGCTTCAATATGTTCTGGATAGTAATCGTAATTGTAGGGCATCAAAATGAGCGGCGTCTGATCATAGGGCGAAATCAGCACCCCAACCTCCGAATGCAAGGTGAACGTCGCCGGCCCACGCAATGCAGTATAACCATGCTCACGGCCCCATGCTTCAGCAGTCTGGAGCAATGCCGCCGCAACCGCCGGGTCATCCACAAAGTCGAACGCGCCAAACCATGCAATATTCTCGTTCCATGTTTGGTTATGGCGATGATTTACAAAGGCGGCAATCGTGCCGACTGGCCGCTCACCTTGCCACGCGACAAAGTAGTCGCCCTCCATATATTGCCACGAGGCATCGTGTTCACGGTCGAGGGTGTGGCGACGGTCAGATTTTAAAGGTGGCACCCAGAAAGGACTATCTTTGTAGAGGTGCCATGGAAAATCAAAGAACACGTTGAAGTCGGCAGTAGATTCAACTTTGCGCACGCTGATCTCGCTCATGGTGTTCTCCTCAATTGGCTACGATAGAGTGATACGTGTATGATGCTATTTTAGCAAATGTGCCAGGATCGCTTTCTGGGCATGTAGACGGTTATGGGCTTGCTGAAACAGCCGTGAGTGTGGGCCATCGGCGACACTATCAGTGATTTCTTCGCCCCGATGTGCTGGCAAGCAATGTAATACAATCGCGTGTTTTGGTGCGCTTGCTACCAGCTCATCATTGACCTGATAGGCCGGGAAAATATCGCGGCGTTTTGCGGCTTCTTCTTCTTGCCCCATGCTCGTCCAGGTATCGGTGTAGATAACATCCGCATGTGCGACCGCACCTTCTGGGGTGTCAATTTCGGTGTAGCAGTCCAGTTCGGCCGCATCGATGGCTTTGTCAATAGATTCCTGGTCAGGTTTGTACCCTTCTGGCCCGCAGAAGATCAGTTCAAAGCCGAACCTGGCCGCTGCAAATATTAACGAGCGCGTGACGTTGTTACCGTCTCCTAGATAGGCGACTTTGCGGCCCTGTAAGTCACCAAATTCTTCGACCATCGTCATAACGTCTGCCATCGCCTGGCAGGGGTGGTTGTAGTCGCTGAGGCCGTTAATCACCGGGACGCTGGACCACTTCGCCAGCTCGACAACGTGTTCATGGTCAAAAACACGGGCCATGACGCCATGCACATAGCCACTCAGCACCCGCGACACGTCGGCAATAGATTCGCGCTTGCCAAGTCCAATTTCCTGTGGTCCAAGATATAGCGCATGGCCACCAAGGTGTTGCATACCCATCTCAAAGCTAACACGGGTGCGCAACGATGGCTTTTGAAAGACCATACCCAGTGCTTTACCCTGTAGCGTTTGACGGTTGCCGCCAGTCTGGTATTCGCGCTTCAGGAAGATTGCTTCTTGAATCAGGGTATGCAAATCGGCTGCCGACCAGTCAAGCAGGCTCAAAAAGTGTTCCATGTATAACACCCTTTCTGGATGCATCGAAAGAATCAATGCCTGCCATTCTAGCGCAAAGGGTGGTATTCGAAAAAGCGCAGTTTTCGACCAGTTGAGAACCCGTCTGAATCAGGTTCACGAGGCATCACCCGGCGGTGGCTGGATAAAGTAAAGGTTGGTATCACCTTCAGCCGCCCACCCTGTTGTCCCGTCTGCCAACCGAATCCGCCACCAGGTATAGGTTCCCTGGCACTCTGGGCCGCCAACAACGATAAATTCTGTATCCGGTGTCATTGTGACCACGAACTCACCGCCGGGCGTATTACGAATCCGTAGTGAGACAGTTGCCACTGCTTCTGACCCTATCGCAACTTCACTGACAGGAGTGCCGGGACAATGCACGATCCCTGTCAGGTTTAATGGGATATAGACGCTCTGCAAAGCGAAGGTACTGTCTGGTGGGGTCACCCAGAGAATAACAGATCGTGTGCCTTCGGGGGTTTGCAGCAAGGGCACTGTTGCGCCATCGGTGTTAACGGCTTGAATGATACCTGTTGCAGTCCGCAAGAGAACACCGGCCGGTGTCCCTACAGCAACCTCGGTAGCAGCATCAAGGCTAAGCACCTCTGCCGATGCGCGTATAAACTGCTGCCATTGAATGTTCCCCTCAGCATCGCGGGTTCTAAACACGATACGCTCACCATTGGCCGCCCAACGGGGTGCAGAAAAGTCAGCATTGGGTAAGGTGTAGAGGGCGGTTGGTTCTGGCATGCCCACGCCTAGCGCGTTATTGGCGGGGAATAGTCCATTGGTTGTGGCGGGTAATGCGCTGTCAACGTAGGTGGTCACAGCTTGTTGGGTGTTGGGTAAAATATCAATGTTCGTCCGCGTGAAGGGGCTTTGCGTAACAGTGTTGCGATTCGGCTGCCAGACGAGGGCCGGGTACTCTGGTTCGGCGTCAGCACCAAAACGGATCAACTGCACATGGATTTCATCATCGCCGTAGTACAAAATCCGTGGAAAGACGATGTCATTGCTGGTGAAGGCAGCCCCAAGTGCCTGCACCTGTGGGCTACGCTTCTCAAGCTGATAAAGCGCTTCCCCCGTATTCAGATCAAAAACGACCACGCGCCACCCCGGGCTAGAAAAGTCCATTGTGGCCAGCCCCACAGCGACAAAACGATTGTCTGCACTGACGATGTATGGTGATCCACTTAAACTGATCGCGTCGTAGCCAGCCCCGAGGTAAATATCTTCTGCGGGGCGGAGTTGATGTGTGCGGATGAAGCGACCCGTTTCAAAGGCATAGAACCCAAGCCCGTTGACGCCTGTCGTCAATTCGTTAGCGACAATCAAAATGCGCCCATCGCGTGATACGGCGAGTTGTGGCGTCGCACCCGCGACTTCTTGTGGTAATTTAGGGCGGGGCAATGACAGGCGCTCAGCATCGGTCGGATTAACCAGATATAGTGAATCAAGTTCAATGTTATATACCCATGACCACCATGCCCGCTGACCGAGCGGTTCTTGCAGAGATTCAAGCACTTCTTCTTCGACAGGGGCGTCTGGGAGTGGCACCCCAATGCTAGACTGCGCAGGTTGCCCATTGTTGCACAGCACCAGGCGTTCCCCGTCAACACTAACGCGGTAGTCGTATTCGGTGCCATCGACAAAGATGCGTACCTGTATTGCACGGATTTGTTGTGACGTGTAGCTGATGTCTGGTGCGGGGCAGCCGAGGCTGTCGTCGGGGTAAATCCGTTCAGACCAGCGCCAGTCGAAGTCCTCACGGGTTATAGGGCGGTCAAGCAAATCACTGAGGTGCGCCATCGCCTGGTCAATACGTTCCAGCGCTTCGTCATCTTGAGCATGTGTGGCGAAAGTGGCAGACAATAGCGAATTCAGTACCACGACCATGACGACAAAAACGGCAAGCGATAGGCGTTTATGTTTCAACATAGAAACTCCTCAGGTAATTTTGTACTAAAAAAATTGTCCTTACCCCGATTATAGTTGTATACTGTGAAGAACGATATGCGATGCGCCTACGTGTTAAAGGTGCTTCTCCACCGCCGGGGGTTATGTATAGCATTCGCAACAGAGCCCATGCAGCAGTCTAATTGATAACCATTTTTAATAGTGATTAGAGCGAGCCAGTAGTCTATGGCCGGACAGCCACCAACAACCCAACAAAACACATATGAAGACCTGATGAACACCGGGCACGCCGCCGCCTGGGACCAGAACTGGGAACTTGCTATCCATGCATACACAAAGGCAATTAAAAGCAAGCCTACCAACCCGGTTGCCTATAACAGCCTGGGATTGGCCCTGATTCAGGTACAGCCTCCGCGCTTACAACAGGCGCTGCAAGTTTACCAAAAAGCCCATGACCTTGACCCAGACGACCCGCTGCCACTAGAAAAAAGCGCTGACGTCTATGAACGGATGGGCCGTCTGCAAGATGCAGCCAAGCAGTATCTCAATGTTGCAGACGCTTATCTTTCGCGTAACGACCTTGAAAAAGCAATCGGCAATTGGGAGCGGGCAACCCGTGTTACTCCCGGGCTGGTACGCATTCATCAGAAATTGGCTGTTGCCTACGAACGTATTGGTGATAAGAAACAAGCCGTGCGCGAATACCTGACGCTGGCGGCAAATTTCCAACGTCAGAACAAAACCCAGATCGCAATTCAGGCTGTTGAACGTGCGCTGCGGCTGGAACCGCGTAATCCACAGGCCTTGAATATGTTGCAGGCCCTACGCTCTGGTGGCGAGTTGATCTATGCTGATGAGCGGCTACGCGGGCGAGATGTTGACGCTCGTCCTGAAGGCACGGGTGGCCTGGAAGATCCAACTGACGTCGCTGAGGCTAATGCAGACGGTCCGCTTGGTGACGCGGTTGAATTGGCATTAGAGAAAATGGCGAACACCATCGGTGACCTGGATTTGATGGCTAACCCGGGCGCGATGCAGATTCTACAAGCAATGGAAATGCACCGCATAGGTTCTGACAAGCCGGCCCTCGAAGCCTATCGTCAGGCTTTTGCCGCTGGGGTTGATAACACAGCAATTAAACTGGCGATGGGTGAATTATTTGTGAAGTCTGGCCAGTACAAACAGGCAATTAAGATGTTTGATGCTGCGCTGCAAGACAAAGACCTCGCAGCCGGCGCACACCACGGGCTCGGCATCGCACACCGTGAGCTGGGCAACGTCCATGATGCGACGCGGCACCTGGTCCGCACCATGCAACATGTCGATATTGGCATGGCCGTTGATGCGACTGAGGCCGGACAACTTGATGCTGTTTATGACCGTTTATTGCATAATGCAAAAAGCGCTGACAAAGTTGCTCTGGAAAACCTTAACTCGCGCTTCTTTGATATGCTGACCGGCACAGACTGGAAACAGCGTGTTGAAGTTACGCGGCATCAGCTCGAAGATGCTATGGATGAGCCTGAAGCAATCCTTGATGTTGCCTCAGTTAGCCCAGAAGTTGTGGAATCAATCAATAACATTGACCGCTATATTGCGCAGCGCCGCTTTATCCTGGCGATGGACGAGGCTTTCTTCATCATTGAGCATGAACCAGATTTCCTGGCTGCGCACCTGCGGGTTGGGCAGATTCAGGTGGCAATGGGCGACCTTGACCGTGCTATCGAAAAGTATCGTCAAATTGCAGAAACATACCTGGCACGTGGTAACAAAGCGCGGGCGCGTGAAATATTTAACGAGATTATCGGCGTTGCCCCGATGGATACCCGCCTGCGCCAGGACTTGATCTATCTGCTTGAAGAAGACGAACGCTGGGAAGAAATCGTTGAACAGTACATTAGTCTGTCAAACGCTTATGCTGAGCTAGGTGATCTTAGCAATGCCCGTACAACACTCAAGCAAACGATTCAGATTGGGCAACGGGTTGGTGTTGATAATAGCCAGATTGTGGCAGTCTTCCATCGACTGGCTGATATTGAACTCATGCGGCTGGACCAACGACAGGCATTGCGTGCCTACGAAAGCATCAAAAACATTGATCCATCTGACCAAAAAGCCCGTGAAATGTTGATTACGCTCAACTTCCAGATGAATGACCCGACCGGAGCAATCAGTGAACTGGATGGCTTGCTGCGCCTCTATGCCCAGCGCCGTGATGGTAAATCCATTCTTCAGTTGCTTGAACACTGGGCTCAGGAACGTCCACAGGAAGACGGTATTCGGATGCGTTTGGCGTCGGTATATGAACAATTAAAACGCCCTGACAAAGCGCTGACGTTGCTGCGTAAACTGTTAAGCAAGCAACTTGACAATAACCGTAGTAATGAGGCCTGCAAAATAATTAAACGTATCTTAGCGCTGAAGCCCCCAGACAGCAACCGCTTCGTTGAACTGGCACGTCAAATTGGGTGCGGATAGAGGTAGTGGCAAGCCCACATGGTTAGCGAACTCCCACCCTTTACACCATCGTTACATGGCTATCAACTTGGGGAATTCCATGAACAATCACTAGCGCTCTTGCGGTTTCCGGTGCGTCATGACCAGGCTGCGCTAGATATGGCCCCATTCCAAATTCAGGTGCCCCCGCCACCCCCAGAACCCCCCATACCACTTTTGCCCTACATCTGGTACCCCAACCCGGTGCAACCTGTGCGAGACCAGGCACTAGGGCGCGCCATTCCACCACGCCCGGTGCAGTTACTCGGCAAGTCGCGTTTGGCAGATGCGCAACGGGTCATGCGGCCCCTTCTGGCAGGCAACGGTCCCGTACAGATTCGTAGTGTGGCGGGGCTTGGCAAAAGCACTGTCTTGAACTACATCGCAAACCATGAGCGCACCCGCCAGCGGTATCGTCGCATCTGGTGGCTCGATGATCCACAACATCTGATTCAAGCGCTGATTCTGCTGCTCAATCAGGGTCAGGTTTTGATGGAAGACGATCCACGCAAGCAAGTGTTGATGTTGCGTGACGCGCTGACCGATGACACGCTACTGGTCGTAGACAACTGTACACCAGAGACGGTTGAATTTTTCACGCCGTTAACCCGCCATTTGTTGATGGCAGTCGAAATTCCTCCCCCAGAACCAGACGAGGAGGACGACACAGCACACGAGCCGTCGCCAGAACCTGAAGATGTGGTAACGTTGCAACCCCTGCCGCACGAAGACGCACTGGAACTGATGATCCATACCTGCGGCATGACAGACCGCAACAACTTGCGCGGGCAGATGCGAGCCTGGATTACACACCTGGTTCGCCTGTTAGATGGTCATCCACTGGCAATGGTAGTGGCCGGTGCCCTGTTCCGCGAAGATAGCCTACCGATGGAACGGGTTATCGAATTGTTTAACGACCGCATCGTTCGTGATCAACCAGACCCCACCGTTGCGTTGGATATTTCACTGGAAGCGATGCCTTCCGATTATCAACAATTGTTAGATGCTTTCGGGCTGCTGCCGTTGGCCGGAGCTAGCTTCGAGGCGCTGGCTGCTGCGGTAAAAATGAATAATAATCTGGCTGTGCATCGTGGCCTGGCTTTTTTGATTAAACACGGCTTTGTGCAGCGCGTAGGAGCCTATTATGCTGCGCATCGCCTGGTATGGGAACGAACAAGTCAGTACAACGCCGACAGCAAAAAATTGGGTGATCGCTTGCGCAGTTGGTGCCTCAGTGTTGCGCGACGTCATCGTGAAGAACCAGAGCAAATTTATCGTTTCCAACGCGAGATTTTACATACGATTGACCTTGCGAAAGAACAGCGCCAGAACGGGTTCATTCAGAAAATTAGTGTTTCGCTGGGGGCTTACCTGCGCGAATATACGCCGCGCTATCTTGAGCAGGATGTCCCTGCACCGCGATTGGTTGGGGCCCGTGCCCGCGCCGCCACATTGATTGGAGAAGGGCTGCGGCATCTGGAAAATGGTGAGCTTGAAGCTGCTGGTGAATCTTTTGCGGAAGGTGTGCAAGAAACCGACAAGCATGGGTCCGACCATGAATTAGCGGAGGCGCTCGTTGCTGCTGCACGGTATTTCCATTACGTTGAGCAGTATGATACTGCTACCCGCTATCTAGAACGCGCCGCGCGGCTTGTGTTTGACCTCAAAGCCACCCAATCACTGCACATTATTCGTTTGGGGTTGGCACGTGTCTATCGCTCTCAAGAACGCTACAAAGATGCACTCAGTGTGCTGGATGATGAATCCGATACTGTCAGCGAACGGGTGCGAATTTATCGTGCTATGCAGGACTGGCCAAACTTGATTGCCACCCTTGCCATTGCAGACGATATGTCACCTTATATCAAAGCCGAGGCCTACCTTCAAGCCAAACACTACGCCGCCGCGCTGGAAACCATTGCTGAAGCCCGTGACAGCGAAAGCTCCTTTTTGCGGGCCATTATCTATCACTTACAACACGATTACGAAAACGCTATTCGCGGTTATGAGATGGCTATCGATACCGTTAGCAAGCAAAACCCACGCCGCATTGCAATGATGCTGGCTATGGCCAAAGCTCACGTTAATCGTGGTGATATTGCCAAAGCACGACAGGTGCTAAACCAATCACTTGAAATTTACAATACGCTCGCCAATGTCCCGGTAACACTACGTGGCGAGATACTCGAAAGCCTTGCTGCGCTCGAACTAATGGACCGGGACACGGTTAAGGCTATTGACCTGGCTGAACAGGCGCTAGAAATCTTTGCACCGTTGCCACCCGAACAGCACACCCAGACCCGCGCCAATCTCTATCGCACGCTGGGCCGAGCCTTCGAACGACAGCGCCGTTACCCGGAAATGCGCGCCACTTTTGAGCAAGAAGTCAACCTTGTTCAGACTCCAACCATGCGTGACGAACAACGTATCGGAGTGGCACTCCATCATCTGGGGGACGCCTATGCTGCGGTAGATGAGCGCGACCGATCTATTGCAAATTATCGCCGTGCATTGACGCATAAAAACGCCAGTGAGGCACCGCTGAGCTACTTTATTACGCAAACAGCATTGTTTGACGCGCTCTACGAAGAACAACGTTTTGGCCAGGCGCTGGAAGTGTGTCAACTCGCGCTTAAACACTTGAATCAGCGCCCCCCCGCAGACTTACAACACATTGGCTACATGCTCTGTAGCAAAGCCCGCGCAGAGCAAGAGCTAGATACCCTCGACGCGGCCTACCGTACCCTTCAACAGTGGATGACGCTTCTTGCTGGACGGATTGATGCCCTACAAGATAACCGCCCCAACGTGGTCTTACTGGCGTTGAAACTCTGCACGCGCAGCCTGCTTGCCAACAACCGTGCTACAGAAGCGCTTCCACTAACCGAACAGGCCTTACACATTGCAGAACATCATCACCCCGGCACCCAGATTGCCTGGAGCGTTCGTCGTGACCTCGGCCAGTCACGGCTGGGCGTTGAAGATTGGGAAGGGGCTATTGCGGCGTTACAATCCCTGCTCGGTGAGAATACGCAAGTGGCACCCTATACACACGCACTGGCCCATGAATATACGGCAATGGCGCAGGGCCAACTTGGGAACTATGCCCATGCTCAACATCACCTACAAATTGCTTTTGACACGCATCCTAACGAACACTACCGCGCATTATTGCTGGAAAAAATGTCGGCGTTTTATGTCGAAATGGGTGACGCGCAGCAAGCTATCCAAACGGCGCAGGCGGCACTCCCTCTACTAGACCGTGATCGCCATCCCGGCGACGCTGCCCGTATCTTGACCAATCTTGCCCGGTTGCTGAGTGGTACCAATCAATATGCAGATTCGATTGGGATATATGAAGACGCACTCACGATGCTGCGTGCCTTGCCAGACGCCAGTGCTGTCCATACGGCCAACGTCTACAACAGCCTGGCCGCCAGCCACGAGGCCCAGGGGCAGTTTCCACAAGCCGCGATTGCCTATCGTAACGCGCTCGATACGCTTGAAAACACCCGGCGCGGCTCTCCGGCAGACCACCGTGCTATCCTCGTCCGTCTCGGCAAGGTGCAAACCATCATGCACAACTACGATGAGGCCATTGCACTCTACCTGCAAGCTCGTAGCGAGACTGAACGCTATGGTAACCCGGAAGAACTTGGTTTTGTGATTGCTGGACTTGCTGACACCTATCGCGCTGCTGAACAGTTTGAAGAAGCCCTTTTTGCCTACGAAGAAGCGCTTGATATTCAACCTGCGGATGATATGCCGCGTGCCCGGGCCGCAACCTTGCGCGGCTATGGACAAACATTGTCACAGTTGAATCAACTTGCAGAAGCTCGTGACGCCTGGAGTGAAGCGCTAACGATTACCACGGATGAATCACAGCTAGAGATTGCGCTGACGCACCGTTCAATCGCGCTGGCCTTCGCGGCACAGGGGATGTATGAGGACGCAGAACGCTCTTTTCAGGAAGCCATCAGCTACCATGACAACGGCACACTTGAACTGGCTGAAACGCTGCGGCTACGCGGGCAAGCCCTGCTTGATGCACAACGACATGAGGAGGCTGTCCCGATTTTGCAGGCCGCACTCGATCTCGAAAAATCACAGACACAACAAGTCAATAACCGCATTGTAGAAACACTGAGTTCACTGGCGGAGGGGCATGAACATTGCGGCGATGTTGCCACTGCGATTGCCTGTCATCACGAAGCACTGGTCTACACTGACCGTAGCGTGCAACCCATCCAAACGGCGAACCGCTACCGCCTGATGGGACGCCTGTATAGCATTCAAGAAAGCTGGCGTGACGCACACAAAGCCCTTGAAGAAGCACTTAACATCGAAATGAACTACAAACCACGCTCAGATAACCGCATTGCACAGACACTTGAACTTATTGCGCAAACCTATCGCCGTGAAGGGGATTTGCAACGCGCTGCTGAAGCCTATAAGCGTATGGCCTCATACGCCAATTTGAGCAAAACTGCCGATGCTGACCTCAAACGCACCCTCGGCGACATCGACCGTCATCGGGAAACGCTCAACGCGGCGCGGGCTTCGCTGGATGTATTGCTACGTACCAGTGATGCCGACATCAAAGATATTGTGTACGTCTATGCGCTGCTAGCGACCAGCTATGACGGCCTTTCGCAAGATGACAAAGCCGCAGAGGCCATCGACAAGTTACTGACCAAGCTCGAAGAAAACGCGCATTCACTCTCTACGGTAGACGAGCGACCAACCTATCGTGCGCTGGCGCATCTGTTCGAAGGCAGTCAGGCGGCCAGCAGTGGCAACCTCATTGAAGCGCGAGCCCATTTTCAGCGCGCATTGCATGACACCACCGACCGCAGTATGCGTTGGGTCATTGAACAGGGGTTGGCCAGCGTCCGTGCGTCGTAGCTCGCAGCAGCGCAACTATCGGATTGTCTGGCAGTGACGCATTTCTGTATCCTGTAGATATCGCATTTAGAGTGCAGGAGAACAGTTGCCGGATGACTACACACCCTACCCAACACGAGGACTATCAGCGCATTGCCCAGGCCATTGAGTATTTGCAAGCCAATTTCAAGCAACAACCTACACTTGATGATCTGGCTGCGCACCTTCACCTGAGCACCTATCATCTACAACGGTTGTTTCAACGTTGGGCCGGTATCAGCCCCAAGCGCTTCGTGCAGTACCTCACAGCGGATTTTGCTCAACACCGCCTGCGTGCAGACACCCCGACCCTTGACACGGCCTATGATGTAGGGCTGTCTAGTACTGGGCGCTTACATGATTTGATAGTCAATGTGTATGCGATGACGCCGGGTGAATACAAGCATGGCGGCGCTGGGCTCGACATTCGCTATATGGTTGCAGACTCTCCGTTTGGGCTGTGCCTGATTGCGTCAACGGCACGGGGCATTTGTCATCTGGCGTTTGTTGAGGATGTCGAAACTGCCCGCGCTGAACTGGTTGCACAATTCCCAGATGCCAGCTTTACCGAAGACAGTGAGCAGCTTGCACCCCTTGCCCGCCAAATTTTTGAGCTACAAAGCGGCGCATTGGCCATACATATCAAAGGCACGAATTTTCAAATCCGCGTGTGGGAAGCATTGCTCAAAATACCGACAGGGGAACTCAGTACTTACGAAGAGGTTGCCGCTGCGATTGGGAAGCCGAGTGCAGCGCGGGCTGTTGGTGGAGCAATAGGAAAAAATCCGGTCGGCTATTTAATTCCCTGTCACCGCGTCATACGCAAAAGCGGCGCGATCAGTGGGTATCGCTGGGGCAGTGTGCGCAAGCAGGCCATCATCGGGTGGGAGTCACTGCGGTCATGTTCAGCAGTGGACCCCGACGCCGCGCATTGATCAGCCATAAAACGTCAGGGTTTCGTCTGTTATCAGAATCACAACCAGCATAAACAATGAAAACAGAAACTGGCGACTGAATCTCGGTATCATGGTCAAGCGTCCTTTCTGCTTTGTTTCACTTAAGGAACGCCTGACCGTTGCGTAATGTTCCTGCTCTAGCCGTGAATTGTTTCCCAGAAAGATGTGATCGCGCTGATGTGGTCTTTGCTATGCAACCCGTTGCCCATGGTGTTGATGCAGAGGTGGGTTGCCCCGAAATCTCGCCAGCGTTGCACCGCATCGCTCCAGGTTGCTGGCGGGTGACGATGAATGGTGATCCGCATATCTAATCCAAATTCGGCCGGGTCACGCCCTGCGTCTTGAACATAGCCCTGCAAAGTTTCCCATACGGGTTCGAGCTTCTCCACAGACATTGTATTCGGCATCCACCCATCGCCTAACCGAGCCATGCGCCGCAGCACAACATCCGCACCACCCCCAAACCAGAGCGGAATAGGTTGCTGAACGGGCATCGGGTTCAAGCCCACGTCGTTGATGGTGTGGAACTCGCCCTCGAAGGTCACCAGCGGTTTTGTCCATAGCTCACGTAACACATGCACCTGTTCTGCGCTGCGTCGTCCTCGCACAGTGAAATCTTCATTGAGTGCTTCGTACTCAACCGCGTTCCAGCCAACGCCAATTCCAAGACGCACCCGTCCATTGGAAAGACGATCAAGTTGTGCAGCCTGCTTGGCGACAAGAGCGGTCTGTCGTTGTGGGAGGATCAAAATCCCGGTCACAAATTCAATGCGCTCGGTCAAGGCGGCCATCCAGGCATAGGTCACAAACGGTTCATGAAACATGCTTTCATGCGTATAGGGATAAGTCCCACGCCAATTGGGGCGGTCTGGGTTTGCGCCGAGGACGTGGTCATAGCACAACACATAATCATAGCCAAGCCCCTCTGCGACCTCGATATAGTCACGCAATACTTGTGGATCGTCACCGATTTCCGTTTGGGGCAATACAACGCCCAGTTTCATGATGTTACTCCTTTTGGTTCGCGTTATCCTGCACTCAATTATAGCGGGTGGGCCAAGCACACAAAAAAAGAGCGGATGCTACTGCTGCTGTAGCCGCCGCTCATGAAAGAGATGGTTATCCGGGTTGCAATGGCGTGTGATGATTACTCCAGCGGGCGTGCCTGGATATTGTCATTGCTGATTGCTAGCTCAGTGTCCTGTGCAAGGGTGATCTCATATAGTTCAAGGAAACCCTCGCTACAGTCTTCAACACGGATGTCGTATGTGTCGGGCGCAAGTTCCCATTCATAGTAAAAGCCTGCTTGCAACGGATCAACATCACTGATCTGGTTCAGGCTCCAGGTGTCGTCGATGGTCGGGCTGAAGTAAATGCCACACAGCGGGACATCTGCATAATTCGACACCCGCCATTGGTATAGTACCGTTGGGGCATCATCGGGGGCGGTAGCTGCGTCTGCACCGGGGTTAAGTGGCGAGACGTCAATACGATTCTGGTAGATTTGCACGTCAACGTTGCGCGTGGCATTGATGTCGTAAAATTCAAGGCTGTTCCCCAAACAATCCCACACCTGAACGTCGTAACTATCGGGGGGTTGCTGCCATTCATAGTAGAACCCATCTTGCAACGGGTCAACTTCAACAATCTGGTTTTCTCCCCAGGTGGGGCTAGAAGTCGGGCTGAAGTAGATTTCGCACAAGACAACGTCTGAGAAGTTTGTGATGCGCCAGGTTATCGTCTGTGGGGCCGGGGGGGCTTCGGCCGGTGGTTGTCCTTGCGCGGTGGTTTCAATGGTGAGGTTATATGTGCCCGACGTGTCGCCGCCTTCAAGGTCAAAGCGTGTAGCGACAATCTTATAGCGACCGCCAGCCTCAAAGGTGTACACCACCCGCGCATTGTCCCCATTCCAGTTGTCATTTTCAACGAGGACCGTCGATAAGTCTTCGGTCAGAATACCGATGTAGGGGTCCAGGTTACCGCTGGCCTGGTACATGGTGACGGTGACAGTCGTACCGGCTGCAACATCCAGATTCCAGATATTGTAAGGCGTATCGTCGCTGACGGTGCCCTTTTCCGTAGCGCTGGCATTAACGGTCAGGTCAATGGTACCAAGCGGCTCACGCGGCCCTTCGACATCCGCTTCGACAGTGGTGTCGGGGCCAGGTGGTGGGCCATAAAGTTCTTGCACAGCCTGAATATCGTCGTCAGCGAGGCCTGTAGCGAAACCCGCATAGGGGTACATGATAGCTTCTTTGTACTCGCTGTGATCAAGCCCGATGCCGTGACCGATTTCATGAATAGCAGTCATAATCAGGTCAAAGTCACCGCCGCCGCCAATTGTCCACGGCTCGGCGTCGTCAATGAACATGTCACCGCCATAGCGCGGAAAATAGTTATAGGCCAACACATCGCCCACAGTGCCAAGCACACCTTCGGGGTCGTTGGCGGTAAACGTCACCTCAATGTCAGCTTCAGCGACGTTATTCACCTCACGAAACGTCAACGCAGAGACAGTTGCCCATTCCTGAAATGCACCCCGGATGGCGTTGTGAGCCGCGTTGCAGTCTAGCCGCGAGGGGCAATTGATGAAGTAGAAGGTCAGGTCCGTTTTTGGCCATGGGTCGCGCAGTGAATAGGCCATAGCGCCTTCTTCAAAACGCGAGGGGTAAAAGTCAATCGGCGTCAGCTTATCGTCATCATCATCCCCACCATCACCCTGTGCGGCGACGGGCTGCGGGGCACTGAGTGTCGCGACAACGACGAAAATCAAAACGTTCAGCAGCACTATTGCACCCAAACCTGCGAATAGTCGCCACTGCTGACGAGGTTGCTTGCTTGTTGATTGTGTCTCTGTCAGTTCCATAAGTTTCCTGTGTCACAACTCGGCATACCTAGAATTGAATGCCTTCATTGTAAGGAAAAAGCATCTTTTTGTGCAAGTTCATTGCACCGTCTGGTCATGCAGTACGGCGGTTATAGCCACCAATCGCTGCACCCCAGACGGTCAATATCCCCTGAAATTCAGGGTAAATATTCAGTAATGCTCTTGGCCTGCGTGAACAGCAGCAGGTAATCTGGTCCACCCGCTTTGCTGTCAGTACCGCTCATATTAAAGCCACCGAAAGGATGCACCCCGACCAGCGAGCCAGTGCATTTACGGTTGAAATAGAGGTTCCCAACGAACATTTCACGGCGGGCACGTTCGATGCGGCGACGATCTTGCGAATACAACGAGCCCGTTAGCCCATAATCGGTGTTGTTGAAAATTTGCAGTGCTTCATCGAAGTCCGCAGCGGGCATCATGGCGACCACCGGCCCGAAGATTTCCTCTTGAGCGATAATGGCGTCCGGCGGAACATCCCCGAAAATAGTGGGTTCAATGAAGTAGCCGCTGGATTCTGTCTCGATGGCGTTGCCACCAGCCAGCAATGGGTGATTCTCGCGCCCAATTGCGATGTAGTGCATAATCTTGTCGAAGGCGTCTTTGTCTACGACGGCCCCCATGTACACGTCTTGAGACTTATCAGTCTCACCCACCGTCAGTTCCTTCGTCAGTTCAACGACACGATTGGTCACATGATCATAGACATCGCGCACGATGATTGCACGGCTTCCGGCTGAGCATTTTTGCCCTTGAAAGCCAAACGCACTACTGACAATACCAGCGGCAGCCGCTTCAAGGTCGGCGGTTTCATCGACTACAATGGCGTCTTTGCCACCCATTTCGAGGATGGTGCGCTTTAGCCATTTTTGACCAGGATGAACTTTAGCAGCACGTTCATAAATCCGTAGCCCAACTTCCTTCGAGCCTGTAAAAGCAATGAAGCGTGTCAGTGGGTGGTCTACCATCGCCCCACCGACGACCTCGCCTGGCCCGGTGACATAGTTCAGCACACCCGCCGGAATATTCTGTTCCCAGAACAGTTCGCATAATTTGTAGGCGATCACCGTGGCTTGCTCGGCGGGTTTTTGGACCACGGCGTTGCCGGTTACCAGCGATGCGGTTGTCATCCCGGTCATAATCGCGTTGGCAAAGTTCCACGGCGGAATCACTGCACCAACGCCCAGCGGAATGTAGTCGAGCCGGAGTTCTTCAGTCGGAAACGGGGTCAATAAATCGCTGGTGTGTTGCATCTGCATTATTTGACGGGCATAGTATTCAAGGAAGTCGATCGCTTCAGCGGTGTCAGCATCAGCTTCAACCCAACTCTTGCCTACTTCGAAGACCATCCAGGCAGAAAACTCATGCTTGCGGCGGCGCATTTCTGAAGCAGCACGCAGCAAATAACGGGCTCGTTCGTGGGCAGGGGTATATTGCCAGCTTTGGAAGGCATCATAGGCTGCTCGGATGGCCTGGTCAGCATGTTCGGCCGTACCATTGACTACCGTCCCGACAATTTCAGAAGGGCGTGCCGGGTTGATGGAGTCGAAGGTCGCGTCCGACCATACTTCTTTGCCGTTAATCACCATCGGGTACTGTTGACCAAGTTGAGAACGTACCAGTTCCAGCGCCGATTCAAAGGCGGCTATGTTGTCTGGGTTGGTGAAGTCAGTAAGCGGTTCATTGCGGTAATCACGAAGCATAGCGCACTCCAGGGTAAATTTTGCAGGTTTAAGGGGGCAAGAACCTTGTAAAGTAAGGTGTTTTGCCGATTTCATGTTGATTATAACGTGGCTTGACAGTCAATCCCAAAACGAAGAAACTTTAGGTAGTTTTCCGGCAAACGAACAAGGAGCATAACATGGCATCACCTCAACCCTCTCAAGATGAAATGGTCATTGCAGAATTTCGTCGTAGTACCCGCACGGCTGGGTTCTGGGTGCGGACAATTTTCACTCTGGGGCTCTACTGGCTTTTGCTATGGCGGCGGAATGTCATCACGATCACAACACGTCGCGTTATTCAGCGGACAGGTAATGTTATCGGTGGTGAGGAAACCGCCATGCAGATCAAAAACATTACGGACGTTTCTGTAAAAACAGCGGTGATTGAGGCAATTTTGGGCTATGGGCGCATTGAAATTCAGTCGGCGGGCAGTAGTGGTCCTGAAATCTCTTTTCAGGGTATTGCCAAGCCCCATAAGCTTAAAGACTTGATTTTTGATCTGCAAGATGGCAAATATGATGGCACACCTTTCGGTGCGGGTGATGACACAGGCAACAAAACACGCATCGAAACGTAATTTTTTTCGTAAAACCATAAAAGGTATTTTTCGGTATGTCACAGCAACCACCTCGTCAGGAGGTTCTCACGTGGGATGACGTTGACAGGATCGTCGACGTCCTTGTCCCACAATTGCGTAGCGTCGGGTCTTTCGATGCCATGATTCTGATTACCCGTGGCGGTATCGTACCGGGGGGGCTTCTCGCAGAAGCACTCGAAATTTCAGAGGTGCTGACAGCAGCCGTTAGCTTTGCTACGATCGATACATTGACGGGTGCCGATGAACGACGCATCTGGCCAAAATTTTTGCAGTTTCCGAGTGACGATCTTCTAGATGGGCGGCGCATTTTAACCGTTGATGATGTGTGGGGCAGCGGCCGTACCAGTACCGCTGTACGGAGTCGTTGTGAGGCTGGTGGGGCCACCTCTTACACCTGCGTATTCCACTTTAACCCCTATCGGTCATTGTTCACCAAGGCTGAACCTGATTTTTATGGCGCGATTACCGACGCCTATATTATCTATCCCTGGGAAACAGACCGGGGGCTGCTTGGCATGTCGAGCTTTACGCCATCACCCCTGGGCTCGCCAGAATCAAATTAGCCAATCGTAATCTTTTGTGTAGATGAGGGGCCTATGTTACGTGGATGGCGTTTCTTTTTGTGTGTGGTGATGTTGGTTGGAGGGCTTATTGCCTGTGAAACTCAGACCGACGACGACGAACCAGCACCTCCAACACTAGCACCGGCTCCTACTGACCCCGGTGAAGCAGTATTTGACCCCGGTGCCGGCCCTTCTGGACCAACCTTTCTTGGCAATGTACCACTCCCGGCAGAATTTCGCGCTTTTGACGGATTGACGATTGTTGACAGTACCAAATATGTCGTCGACAACACATTGGTTGTTGGGCTATTGGTGCGCAACGACAGCAACGCGATGATTGCACGAGGCGAAACACTGATAACACTGCTCGATAGTGATGGCATTCGGCTCAGTTCGTCAACCTTTCGTACTGCGCAAGGTAATATTGCTGTCGGGGATACTATCGCCATTACAGAGCGCTATCCAATTGCAGATTTAATAATATATGACGATGCGTTCATCGCTGTACAGGCCTCACGTTCCGAAGCCGCTGAAGTAAATGCGACCAGTATTCTGGGGGTTGATGATACAGCAGAATTGCTCCTCAACGATGCGGGTGATGTTGCACGTGGTGAGGTTTTAAACCCTTCAGAACGCCCGCTGCTGACACCCATCGTCCATTTTGTGTTCTATGGTGCAAACGACGCGTTGATTACAATTAGTGCCGGGCAAATTGTGTCTGGACTTTCCGCTTTTGAAAACGTCGATAATGTCGTCTGGCAACCGGGGGCTACACTTATTGTCGAAGCGATGCTGCCCCCGCTGCCAGACGACGTTGCGGTGGACGATATTGTAAGCATCCAGGCACGTGTTGTTGGCCTTGATTACGCGGCCTTCGCAGACTAGGACTTGTTGTCGCGCGACCCTCGTAAACTGACAACCTTGTTGAGTAGGTCAAACCAAAACGGTGCGCCAAACATCGCAGCACCAATCGTAATACCCCATCCTATTATCATAATAAAGACTGACGGGGCACCGCTGCTCCGATTTTCAGCCATCGCTAGTTCATCAGGCAGCCCCAATTGGCCTAGTTCATCTGGTGTCCAGCCAATCGGAATATTCAAAACCGTCAAGTTGCTCAAATCTTCTTCAACTACCTGTGCAATGGAAGCATCTGGCGGTAGTTCAGCGTCAGGGTTTTGATTAGAGACAACCACCTGTGCATTCGCAGCTTCGACAACAGCATCACGTAAAGTTGGGGATTGCCAGAGCGTGTCTGTAATAACAAGGGTGTTGATATTAAACAGCAGCGTAATGACAAGCGCGATCACGGCAATGAATAGTTGAGAATAGCGCTTAAAAATATCAGTAAGCTGATTCATGGTGTTGTTGTACCAATGTTCAATGTCATGGGTGAGTTCTTCGTAGGTACGGCGACCTTCCTGGAGTTGTTGTACGAAGTATTCTACCGGATCACTGAGGCGGGCTGGCAACACGCGGGTGATATCGCTGACATTTTTGGCTTTCATACAAATATCGGCTAGCACTATCGAAAACTGTGTCGGGTCAATCCATTCCGGGTTACGTTCGTATTGAATGTCGAACCCAAGTAATCTCATATTTTTGAGCTTTGTTTCACCGATCATGGGGTGTGTGAGGATTTCCTCTAGCAAGTGTTCACCGAGGAGCCTTTGCAACGTATTGTTCAAGAGTTTGCCACGCGCGTTAATCATGCGTGCAATCAACGTATAGATATTAGAGCATACGGTGCTAACCGTAAAAAACACCAGTAATAAACCAATTGCCGTATCAAGCACAGCAGAACCGAACATCAGCACATCCTTGAGAATATGAAGTGAATAGTCAGGGTTTTTCAAAAAGGCAGTATACCGAAGGTGGCCGATAGGGCAAAATTATTGGGGTGGTGGGTGCCTATCTGCTGAACGCAAAAATCCGCTGACCAGCCCCCATGACGGCCAACGGATTTTTGGTATCCCCATGTGCAGTTTCTGGAACTTGATGACCAAGTTTTCAAAACCACAAAAGTTTACTGTGCTGACTTTAGCGTACCGGGTAGTTGCTGGGTGTTACACAGTTGTTTTGCACAAATATCGCGCTGAACGTTGTATCAAACCAACAAATTTCAGCCCATCTGTTGTGCTGCCAGCAAGAGCCCGCTCACTGTTTTGGCGTCTGTGATGCGCCCGTCACGAATCAGGGTAAGCGCTTCATCCATAGATACAGGATGGGGCATGATGAGTTCATCTGCATCGCCTGCAAGGGGGGCGTGGTGTAGCTGTGTTGCAAGATAAATGTGGATGTATTCTGTAGAATAGCCGGGTGCAACGTGAATACCACCGAGTTTTTGCAATTTTTCCGCACGATACCCAATTTCTTCGCGCAACTCGCGAACAGCGGCTACTAGAGGATCCTCATCAGGTTCCAAGGTACCAGCCGGAATTTCATAGAGTACGCTTTGGGTTGCAGTGCGAAATTGCCGAATCAACATGATCTCGCCTGTCGGTAAAATCGGCACCATTGCTACTGCGCCAGGATGTTCAACGATTTCGCGGCCAGCGCGTTGCCCATTGGGTAGCTCAATGGTCTTATATTTCACATGCAGCAGGCTGCCATCATAGAGAGTTTTTTCTTCAATGGTGGTTTCATGAAGCGGGTGCGACTGGTCAGGCATTGCGGTTTACTCCGTTTATCATGCATATGCAAGATGCCCACACCGCCGTTTTGCTGGCTGCGATGTGGGCATTCCCATTTAACAAGATGGTGTATGACGTACTCAGCCTGCGAACACTATGGGCTTGGCGTCGCCGTTTCGATTGGTTCTGTCCGCTGTGGAATCGTCAACTCTTCACCAACTGAGAGAACGTTGATGTTGGGAACAACGCTGATATTAGCGTTCCACAAGGCCCGCATGGTTACGCCAAAGGCTTCAGAAAGGTTGTAGATATTGTCACCGGGTTGCGTAATGTATGTCACAGGACCATTGGTGTTGTCTGGCAAGCCTTCGGGGGTTGTGGTGCCCGCTTGTGGGCCAGAGGGGTCTTGTGTTGGCGTTGGTGTTGGGTTGTTGCCGCAGCCGGGGATACTAATCGTATCGCCTGCCTCAATGAAATCAGGGTTGGTGATGCCATTGTAATTGGCAACATCTTCTGTCTGTAAATTGTAAGACCGCGCAATCTGGCTCAGCGTTTCACCCGGCAGAATCAAGTAGTCACAGTCCGGGAAGCTGGTAGCAACAGGTCCCTGTGCTTCGGCCCCGGTGACACCAGTATCAGCACCCGGGGTAAAAGTGGGTTGTGCTTGTTGGGCGGGGTCTGTCGTGGCAGTAGGAATAGTCGCCGTGGGAATGCCAGCCGTTCCTTGTGCTTCCAGCGTAACATTCTGAATAAAAGCGGTTGCGGTTAGCTGTCGCTCATTTGGCGTCGGGTCCTGCGCGACTTCAACCCCAGAAGGCCCACCACCAATCGCAGGGAACGGTGTGAACGTCGCCGTTGCTGGCGGCATCGTGTTGGTCGGTGTAGTGCTAGGTGCCAAAGAGAAAGTCGCGGTCGGTGTAGACGTGGGCGTACTGGTTGGCGTCGCGGTCGGTTGGTTGGTAAGTGTGGCAGTCGGCGTCGCGGTCAGTGTAGGCGTGGGTGTGTTGGTTAGCGTCGCAGTCGGTGTAGGGGTGCTGGTACTGGTTGGGGTAGGGGTCAACGTTGTAGTGGCAGTTGGGAATGGTGTATTGGTTGACACGGGTCCAAAACCTGTATCAGTAGCAGTGCCAGTCGCCGTAGGTGAAGGCGAGGCAGCTGGTTCCTGAGTAAAGGTCGCAAAATTCCCACCTTGACCAGCACTTAAGGGGAAGGTCGCCGTAGGGGTTGGGCTTGGTGCCAACTGCTCGGTTTCAGTTGCGGTCGGTGTCAGCGTTGGCGTTGTATCCTGTGCAACTGCTGTTACCGTTTCTGGGGTTTGTGTCGCATTTGCCTCGGCTTGCTCTTGTGTCGGAACAAAGTCCTGACCATCAACGACATATTCAATAATGTTATCCTGGCTGGCAGGGGTAGGATTGCTGGGACTGTCGCCTGCATCTTGCACCCGACACCCAATAATAAACGACCCCACGACTGCTAAAACGAAAAATAGCGTAATCTTCGATTGCCGTTGCATTGACCTTTGTACCTCCCGACAAGGTTAGCGAACCACCGACTGCGTGATGAGCCACACATAAAGCATTGTAGGCACAGCAACTGATATTGATGGCGTTAGTGTAGCACCACACGTTAGACTGAGCAAGTCAACTGCGGCTCATTGTTCAGATTGAAAGACCCGACTGTCTAGCTGGATACCTCGAAAGTTGGCAAAGCTCAAGTCTGTGAAGTCAAGGGCATGGTGTGCCTTAACGCGATCAAAAAGCTGCGTGTAGCTCAATAAAATGCGAGGTTCATTGACGAACCCCAATAATTGTAACACTTCCTCTATCCGCTTGCCTTCAACTTCAATAAAGTCACCGAATGGCATTTCATCGATCACAAGTTCAGTCGCTGCAATGTCAGAGAAACGGTAGGTCGTACGATACTTTTCATACATCATATATGGATAAAAGCCGAGGCGCTCCAGGATCTGCTGCATCGTTTTCAGGTCGCCAACCGTAGTTTCGAGTTCAAGCCGGGTTTTGGCCCCGGTCTGGGTAGCAGCGACAGGAGCTTTGTATGTAAGGCGATAGCTGTCGTCATGTCGCAAGCGCAACACGATATGGTCTTGAAGGAAGTTATGATGTTTACTGACGAAACGCAGATTGTATTCATAGGTGCGCTCACGTTCAAGAATTGCCCCATTACTGTGCAGCGCATCGCGAAGACGCGCCATATCATCAATATATATTTTCGTTTCAACTTCAAAGGCCATCAATTTGTCCTTAAACTCTGCATTCGTGTTCGGATAACTCTACAATCTCTAGTATAATGAACTCACGAAAAGTTTGTGTACAAAACGAACAAGGAAGTATTTTGCATGTCGGACAATACCGACGCAAACCCGAGCAAGCCAGCTAGCGACGCCCCACCGGCGCGCCCGGCCCATCAACCACGTTCCCAGTCTGTTGACCGTCCACAAACAGCACGCCTACAGACAGCGCCGAATGACTACGAAGAAATTCCGGTTGAAGAACTTGTGCGCCTGACGCGGGAACTGACCCAGCGTATCACTGATGCTGACCGCCAGCGCCTTGCCGAAGAATTACAGTCTACAGGTCACCAACGCAGCATCCAGACCAAAGGGCCGTTGACACTTCAGCAATTTTTTACCGGGGAAATTGACCTCGACACAGAACTGGCCTATCGCTTTGCGAATGCACCCCTCATGTCGAGTATGAGTGTGAATCCACGCAAAATTACGTCACTAACGCGCCGTGCCTCAACTATATTTACCTCACAGGACGGCAGCACGATGTTGAATTTTGATGTCGAGCTTTATACCGGTCGTTTAGAAGCAACATTCACGGCTTATAGCATGCTGTCTTTTCGCTTTGGTCTGGGCTTCATCGAAAAAAGTGCCCGCCAACGGTGGATTGACCTGATGCGTCGTAACAGCGGCATCGCGTTTTTATGGACAAAAGAACGCTGGGAAAGTGATTATCTGATCTTTGTTGTGCGCGAATATTTTACCCGGGTATATGCCTTTTCTCCGCAACGCTTCGAAGCAGCCGTGCGTATGACGCCTGATACCGTTGAAAAAATGGTGAATTGGTTCGAAGCACACTGGCTCCGCAACGAAACAGAAGAAGAAACCCGTAGCAGCAAGCAGAAAAAGCCCCCTGCGTTAAAAGCCCTGCGTGACAAACAAAAAGCCCCGCCTACGACCGATGGGGCAGCATCAAAAACATCGGAATCGGCCCCTGCGAATCCTACTTCATCGTCACCAGAAAAGCCTGTCGCAACAGATACCCCGGATAAGGGCCAGAACGATGATGGTGCTGGTGATGAATCTGAAGCCGATGCATCGACGTTCGAATGGTAGTCTTGAGGTGCTGCTTTGAATGAAGACTATCCGTTCAGCGATCACGATACCCAGGACCCGGTCACTGGCGAAGTCACTGCGAATAAAGATGAAGAAACCTCTATTTCCCCTGATTCTGATCATGACGAAGAAGCAATGGAGGTGCTGTTGTCGCGCCCGGGTAGTGCATTAACAGAAGCCACCCCCGAACCGACACCCGTGCCCTACGACCACCCTACGCTTGACGTGCCTGCCGAAGAACCCATGCAAACGCCAGAACCTGATGTTGCACCACCACGCCATGATGCTGAAACCGACCCGAATGTAAATCGCGCTGATGGTGATAACGACGTTGCGACTGGGGCCCCTCTTTCACAGGAATTGACGAACCCGCAAGTTGATATTACAGATGACAAACCTATTGCCTCAAATCCTTTTTCTGCGGACACGGGTGAACATCAGCAAACACCACTGGTTGACCCTGTCGAAGCGAGAACACCATCGTCGGTTGATGTTGCGGCAATTGATGAAGACACGGCCCCCAGTCGCGAAAACGTTGTTGTAAACCACCAATTCGAAAATGCACATACATCGCCGCTACAGCCAGCGCTGTCGCCGCGTCCCGCCCAACAAGTACCTGCACCGACACCGTTGCCAACTTCTGAACGTGCGCTGGTAGCGACCCCCAATATTCCAGCAGCCCCCCTGACACCACCGCCTCCCTACCCGGCGAACCGTTCAACCAGCAACATCGTACAACAGCGTGTGCAAGCCTATGCCTATGCAGGGTATCGGTTGCTCCAACAGCGCCCCAACGAAATTGTGATGGGTTATGGTAAACCGCTTGGATTCTTCTGGTGGATTGTGGGTAGTGCGAGCATAGTTGGCATTATATGGTATTTTTTCGTGCTGCTTATCTCAGGGTTTCAGCGGGATAAGGTTTATATTGCGCTTGAACCCAACGGGCATCTCTATGAAGAAGGGCCCGGGGCGGCCCATGTTCGACATCGACGCTCACAAAATGCGCGGCGGTGGGGGGTGGTGGGGGTGTTTATGGTGTTGATTTCGATTTTCTCACTGTTTCTAGTGATTCTGGCCGCGTCGGTGCTGGCCGGGCGCTATGATGCTGAGTTGAATGCCGCATATCCTGAATTTGGCTTTGTTGACGCTACTGTTGATACGGCGACCTTAGACTCAACTGAGGTGCAGAATGTACGTGTAGTGGTACTCACACTGATTATTCTCGTGGCATTGTCTTTGTCTGGCGCTGTGATTGGAACCCTGATGGCCTTCATCGGCTATTTGCAAGCGGCGGCGTACCGAGTGGGTGTTTCGCCATTGCCCTATTTACGCTAAATCAATGCGAATCTATCCTTGAATTTTCCACAGCCTCAACGTACAATGCTCACTGTAATATTGGGAGATAGTTTAATGGCAGAACCACGGTCTTTGGAACCGTTAGTCCAGGTTCGAATCCTGGTCTCCCAGCACCAAACAAGACAAATCCAGTCACGGCGCAGGCAGCAATGCTTGTGCCATTTTTGTCGTCCGTGAGATAACAGTTAGTCCACATCCTGAGTTATAAAACGTAAGTCGCGCACAATCGCGTTGAAGGTGGCAGCATACGCGGGCCAGTACCCCGGCGACACCGAGGCGCGTACTAACAAAAACAGATCTGCTTCTAGCGGCCATACGCCAACCATTCCACGATTCGAGTTAGGGGTGGTGTACCCCTCGCCCAGACCATTGTCGACGGTCGTCTGTCGTGCGTTGTCGAGGTTCACAAAGTTAGATAGTGTTTCTTCAAGTTCGGCACTGGTGCGCTTGCTGATAATCATCGTAAAGCTACCCGGGTATGCGTCGGGGTCAAGTGCCTCAATGATATATTGCTGATTAAACTCAAGGGTATCAAAACCGTCCGGTACCATCACGACTATATCTTCCCAGCTTGTCTCAAGCAGGGGTAAGGGCAATGCATCATCTACTTCAACGACTTCACCCACCCCACAACCGTCTGCATCCGGGTCCAGTGAACAATCTGCTGCGGTATTACGTTCTGGCCCGGCGTTGAGGCGTGGACCTCCGAAGCTGCTGGCAAAAACGCTGGTTGGCGTCGGCGGGATGGTTGGTGTTGCGTCGGCGGTTTCATTATCGTCGCTATCTGTGGTGCAGGCCACCAACATCAGCAACGACAGGATCAATAGTAGCAGAAAACGGGTACGCATAAATCTCAACCTCCTTGAAAATCAAGTAGTTGCAGTGCGGCTGGTTGTACTTGAAAGTGAAGCTCTTCACCGCGTGCATACTCACCATCAAGATCAAGATCAAGAATGCCGTCCTGACTTTCGATAGTAACGCTGCGGGCGCGTTGATGCATCACGGCTGGGTGTTGAAGATGTTTACCAGAATAGACCGTGTTAAAGGCACGAATCGTTTCTAAACGACTCGCCGCCGCGACGAGGATAACATCGAAGAGCCCATCATCAATTTCGGCATGCGGTGCAATCTGCATTCCATGCCCGAAAATGCGCCCATTGGCCATGGCAACAATCCATGATTTGCCCTCATACCACAGCGCATCATCCAGCCATACTTTGAGCCGATGCGGTTGATAGCTGAGAAATGCCATTACGGACGCCAATTTGAACGACCAGGGGTAGCGCCGTCCATGATTAACACGCTTGTCCACATCGCCCCCAATGCCAACACTGCCAATATTCAAAAAGTGGCGCTGCTGAGTGCCGCCATGGTGATATTCCAGATAGCCGAGGTCAATGGCACGGGGGGCAGCGTCCGCAATCCAGCGTACCGCTTCGCGTGGGTTCGTGGGTATGCCAATGGTACGTGCAAAATCTTGCCCGGTGCCAATCGGCAACTGTGCAAAGGTCATTGGTGGTGCTTGTGGGTCAGCGGCGTGTAATGCCTGGATTGCGTTGACAATGGCGTGATTAGTCCCATCGCCACCTATCGCCACCACGCGCGTCAGCCCGGCAGCACGAGCTTTATCCAGATGCTCAGCGACATCCGCAGGGTTTTCGGTCACAGCGATAACCAGCTCGCCCAGTTCTTCCCATAGCAGCGGCTCAATCTCGCGCCACAGTCGGCCGGCACGTCCACCACCTGCATACGGATTTAAAATAATAAGTGTACCGTCGTGCTTGCTCAATTCAGCGTCCTATTCTGGTTCAGTAGCGGTTCGGGCGGTGCTGGTGTGGGCATGGAACTCATAGATTTCGACCGGAATGCCATCAAATGGCCGCTCGAAGGTTGCCAGTAGTGTTGTTTCGACATTGAGGCGTTCAGGGTAAATAGTCACCGGGGCTTCGGGGTTGTCATACTGCTCTACGATAAGATACCCACTTCCCACTTCGGGCAGGGTCGCGTTCAGCCATTCATAGCGCCGCGCAAAATGCTCAGAACCGCTCTCTCCGCCAATGTAGTCCTGACATACGACGTTAAGGTTCTCACGCTGAGTGTCGGTCAGGTGATAGATATGAAAGTCACAGACGCGAATCCGGGCGACAATAACGGCATCCTCGCGTCCAATGTCCACGACGCCGCGTTCCTCGATATAGCCAAAGGTGTCTTCCAACGCCCAGCCCGTATAGTGACGGAAGTATTCGGTGCGGTCACGGGCAGGTAGGGCTAATTCGGTCGGTGCTGTAATCGTTGTAACAGCAAAGGGCATGTTATAGCCGACAATCCACGCCAGCAGTGCTATGATCGGCACATAGCCAACAATTGCAAGCCCCCGTTCGCGCATGGTGTTCATAAACATCACCAACCCACCGCTGATAAGGGCAACATGAATATAGGCCACGACGGTGGTATAGCGTGTGGAGAGTTTCGTCGCGACCACCAGCAAGAATATCCACAGCGGCAAGAACGACATCACATAGAACACCCCGACCCGCCACCGCCGCCATAGCAACGTCCCTAAAGCGAGTAAAGCCACTACGATGAGGGCTACCGTCCAATGATAGTAAAAAATCTCATACATGCGCGTGAGGTTGGTATCAAAGCCACCCCGGTCACCAACGAGACCGCCTGTGTAAAGTTCTTCGGAGACGATCGAGCGGACTTTGCCTGGTGTGAAGATCATACGATAAATGTAAATGCCAAAAATCACCGTCCACACACTACCGACAATAACCGACACCCGCCGGATGTAGGGCCAGTAGAAGCCCCAGATGCGCTTGATTTGCGGCCACAGTGGTTGTTTGAACGTTAACGGATAGGCTCCAAAAAACGCCGCCGCCATAAATGGTACCAGTAGTGTCGGCCCGGCGATGAGCTTGAAAATTAGCATCATCGTCACCAGAAAGCCAAGCACGTTGGCGCGATGCATGTTTGGTTGGCGCACAAAAACGAGGCTCCACCATGCCATCAACACCACAAAAACGGCCGTCGGTGGATCGGTCAAGGCCAGCCGCTCGAAGAACAGTAACAGCGGCCAGGTAACGGCCATCAACACCGCTAACAATCCGGCTGTGTGATTAAACAAGATACGTGCCAACGCATAAGCCCCGGCAGCACCGATAATCGAGAGCATAGCAACTGGTGCCCGTACCAGGAATGGGTCGGGAAAATCTGGCAGTTGAAAGAGACCAATCCAGTAGTAGGTGCCAAATTTACTGGGTGTGAAGCTGGTCTGTGGGTCAGAAAATTCCCAGACGACTTGAGAGCGCCGCATATGGTGCAGTTCGTCAATAAACCACGGGAACGCACCGATGTCGTCCCAGCGCAAAAAAAGGCCAAGCCACATCATGCCGATGATGGGCAAAAGCTGCAAAAATAGATGAATGCCACGTTTAGCGCTTGTTTCAGGTGTTGCGGTCGGGTTCATGGTTCTCCGTTGTCATTTCGACGTCTTGTGTGTCTTCAGCCAATGGCGTGATGTGATACAGAACGATTTCCATGCCACCATTGGGGCGTTGATAGCGTTCTACCTCGCGCCAGTTCCAATAGGGGCGCAAGTCCTCTGGATCAAAGAAGGGTATTTCGGGCTCAATGAGCAGGTAGACCGCACTTTGCGTGGCAAGGCGTTGTTGAATATCCTCCGCCACGATCATCAGGTTTTCTCCGCTCCACCCAAAAGCGGGGCACGTCAGCCAGATGGGGCCGTCATCTTCGGTGCGGGCGTTAGGCACATAAAGCCGGATTTGATGGCAAGACCCCACCAGCCCAATCACATTGACTCGGCCGCTGGGTTCGGCGCGTTCAAGCTCATAGAAATCATCAGCAGCATCAACCAGACCATAGCCCGCCGAAAAATTGGTGAAATATTCCCATTCGTCGCGGGCTGGCAGTTCAAGTGCAGTCGGCTCATGCCATGCGTTGTCAATGAACGGTACGGCAAACACAACCACCCATAATCCTACACTCCCAAATACGACAGAGCGTAGTGGTAGCCGCCGGATGGGTTGGCGGTTGCGCAATGCTTGAATGGTGACATGCACCGCGCCACTTAGCACCACCAGCGATGGTAGCGTCCCCGGCAGCATATAGCGTGTTGAGAGTTCAGCACCGAGCAAAACCGACATGCTCCACGCTAACAAAATCCCGACGAGCAGGTACAGCCCTGCACGCGGACGAATGCGCAACAGCACACTCATGCCAACGATGATCGCTAGCCACAGCACCGGCCCGTGCAATGTCCAGTTGACGTTCCACACCTTTTCCATGTTATCGAGGACGACTTCAGGCGGGGAACGGTCTTCAGCCAGTCCTAGCACCAGATTATTGTTGACGATGGTGACGTATTGCCCGGTGACGGTGCGTTCGATCAGATGAACGATTGACGGGATGAAACATAGAGAAAATGTGACATATACCGTCAACAGACGGTCACGGTAGGCCAGCAAGCGTTGGAGCGTCCAGTTGCGCAATGTGCCAAAGCTAAAATTCACAGGGTGAGTGCCCTGCCCATACAGCAACACCGCAATCGCAGGCATCGCCAGCAACGGCAAGCCAATCGTCTTCGCCATTACCAGCAGAAAGCCGAGTACCCCAACCCCCATAGCCAGCGGACAATAGCGCCCACAGCTTGCCCCACGCCGCGCCAGGACGATCGAGAGCCACAACATCAACACGGCCAGCGCCGAGGTCATCGGGTCAGAGAGCAAGAGTCGGTCAAAAAAGATCATAAACGGTGAGAAAACCGCCAGTGTCAGCGCCAGTGTCGCGGCCCAACGCCCAAACAATAGCCGCCCCAACGCATAGGTGCCCGCCAAACCCAACAACGCAAACAGACTGACCACTGTCCGCCCCACGAACACCGATTCGGGCCGTTCGGGCTGAAAAGCACCGACCCAGAAATAGACCAGCGTTTTGTAGGGTGTCAGCGCGGTGTCACGATCCGTAAAGACATTTTCAGCGCGGCCAATGTGCAGGCTTTCGTCGTTAAAAGGCGGGACTGCTTCGACCAAGTGTGCCCGCAACCCAAAAGCCAGCAACAACAGCCCGCTGATTGTCAGCAGGTCAATGATAGACAGGCGTTGTGTCATTTCTCCCACCAGTTGTAAGAGGCAATCCATTCATAGCCAGAGGCGGCTGCAACCTGCACCAGCTCTGTGTCTGTTTCTGGAACCAATACCCCTATCGAATCGTGTTGATACGTCTTCAAGAGTTGGGGCGCACGTTGCAACCCGACTGCATCAACCTCGCCCTCCAGCCAGTGGCCGTGGTAGCTAAACGTGTAGACTTCAACCGGGTATAAACCTTCTGGCAATGGCAGGTCTGTTTCTAGCGGTTGCTCGTGAATATAGAGTTCATAGACAGTATTGTTAGTACTCAGCCCATGTGCAGCAAAGGCCTGTTGGCTGGCGACATTATCGACACGGATCAGGGCCCGAAACTGGTTGGCATGTTGGCGGTCACCTGCGATAACTGCCTGAGAGATAAGCTGTTTGGCAATACCGCGCCGCCGATAGTCAGGCTGCACCGCAATTTCGTCAAATTCCCAGCGTTTTTGTCCGGTGGCGCTCACTGTCGGAAAGCAGCTTATATATCCAACGGGCGTCTGGTCAATGCTGGCAAGCACTGCAAAATGACCGGGCTGGCTCAGTGCAATGGCGATTTGTAGAGGACTGGCGTTTTGCTCAAGCCAGGTTTGGTGCTTAATTTCAGCAATGGCTTCCGTATCCCAGGCCGTTGCCTGGCGAAGTTCAATCATCGCGGCGCACTCACTTTCAATAATTGGACTGGAATGCCATCATGGGGGCGCTGATAGGTGGCAATGACCTCAACATCAAGGTTGAGCGTGTAAACATTCATCGGTTGTTCTTCGGTGTCGGTCAAAAAGTACCATGTACCATCATTGCGTACACGGTCTTCCCAGGCGGCAAGGGTGGCATCATCTTCGTCAGGGCTCCACTCATAATATGGACAGTGTAACCCCACGTCTGCTGAAGCCGGGAAATAGAGACGCATGGCATGGCAGGCCCCCACGAAACCAGCCATCGGAATACTGTTGCCAGAGGCATGGCCAGGCATGGGCTCAAGCTGTGTGATGTCATCTGCGGCCTGTGCCAGTGGATAACCGGCTGCGCTTTGTTGGTAGTATTCCCAGATATCACGTTCCGCCAGCGCCAGATTTTGCGGCTCATTCCAGGCATGTTGCACAAACTCAGCACCCTCTAATAGACCCAGCAATACGACCAGCGCGGCCATTCCAACGGCGAAACGTACAATTTGTTTGGTGGTACCTCTAGCACGGTTGGCCAGCAGTATCAGGGCATTAAAACCGGCTGACAGAATGAGCAAGAATCCCGGCACGCCTGCCACCAGATAGCGGGTACTGGGTCGCGCCGCCGTGATGGTAATGGGTACCCACACCAGCAACCCAAACGCCAATAGATACAACACTGCTCGTGGGGTGCGTGTAAACTGCCAGATGCCAAGCACGACGAGTAGCCCTAGCAGCGGGGTAGTAAACATGGTGTAGGTGGATTCAATGTAGGTTTCAAGGTTGTAGGTGATCTGCTCAATACGGTCACGTTCGGCGGGTGTAAAGAGGTCCTGCTCGACCGACTCAACCTTGTTTTCGGGTGGATTGATCTCTTGATAGACCATGTATGCCGCTGAAGGCACAAACATCAGTGCCACAACGGCAGCTACGATGCTCCCATAACGCAGATACTGTTGACGGTTCCAGCCACCGAAAAACCATGCAGCTAACGGGGGCAACAGCAGCCACGGCGCGGCCGTCAATTTCGCCAACATTGCGGTACCGAGCATCGCCCCTACATATAGAGCATTACGTCGCGAGGGACGTCGGGCCAGGTTCAATGACAGGATCGCCAGTGCAATTCCAAAAAGCATCGCAAACGGATCAGCGAAGGCCATGCGGTCGAAAAAGACGAAAAATGGCAGCACAGCGTATATAACCAATGCCAGCATTCCCACGCGCCAGCTTTTGAACAGCTTTTGCGCCAGCAATGCCGTTAACGCCGCACTGAGCGGAGCCAGGAGCGCAACCGCTTGCCGCGAGAGCCATGCCCCACCGACATCCTGCGGGTCAAATAGCCCCAGATAGTAGTAGAGCAGCAGCTTGGCCGGCAATATCGAGGCTTTGGCGTCTGTGAAGTCATAGACCACCTGAGCGCGGATAATGTGCAGGCTTTCGTCAACGAAGATTGGCATGGCCATAATGTTGTAGGCCCGGACAAACCAGATGCCCCACAACAGCAGCACCATAACCCAGAAACGTGTCTTGTTCAGCACAACCCTCTCAGTTGATGAACTCGAAAAACAGCGAGATAAATCAGTATGGAAAACGACAACCGATTTTAGCAAAGACAAAAGTGGCAAAACAGCGCTGTTTTCTCTACACTTTAGAAAAGCAATCACCGTAGTTTTTTGAGCATCAGATGACAAACACCACTGTTTTGAAAAAACTTTTCATTCTTATGATAACAAGCGCGGCCGCGTTGATTATCTTTTCCTCAGACGCAGCCCCGGCTGCCGCAGCCCCTCCTGAGCTACCGCGCCCACACCTCGGCTATGGAATTCACATTGCGCCCAATGCTGGCGGTGGCGGACAGGGGATTGCTGATCAACTCGGTATGGACTGGGTTAAGCTCTATGACCCGCCACAGATATTTAGCTACCCGGATAAGAAAATTTTGTTTCGCATGGACTTTGGCTGGCCCTCAAATTGGGAACAGTTCCGTATTGATACGCGGGCCCGGCTGGGTGAACTGGCGCGTAACGGCGGTGTCGAGGCGATAGAGGTTCACAACGAACCCAATTTGCGGGCAGAGTGGCCACGCGGACCGAATCCGGCCGAATATGTGCAGATGTTGCGGGTGGTTTATGAGGAAGTCAAAGCCTTTGACCCTGAGATTCTGGTTATTTCAGGCGGGCTGGCCCCTGCGCCTGATTCGGATATTTCAATGGACGACCTCCGTTTCACCCGGCAAATGTTCCAGCTTGGGGCTGGTGGCTACTTCGACGCCTTTGGCTATCACCCCTACGGCGCGAATAACCCGCCCGAACAAGCCCCCGCCCCTGACACAATGAATTTTCGCCGCACGGAACTCATCCGCGACATGATGATTGAATTTGGTCTGGAAGAAAAACCGATCTGGTTGACTGAATACGGTTGGCTGCGGAGCCCGGCCGAAGATGGCGTGGTCTGCTCCCCGGCTGACCCCAGTTTCCGTGACTTTAGCTGGATGCAGCTCGACGGGACGACTCAGGCCGAATACACCATTCGTTCCTATGATTTTGCCGACCGTTACTGGGACTATGTTGGGCCGACTTTTTTGTGGAACCTCAACTGGTCGTTGTTGCCAGATGAGGCGCTGTCGCAGTGCAGCCATATGCGTTGGTTCTCGTTGCTCGATATGGATGCACGCCCAACCCTGCTCTATAACCGCCTAATTACCATGCCCCGCCGCCCGGCTGAACTGGTGCCACAGATGGCGCTCGTGGCTGACCAGATGACGGTTGAAGTCGGGGTGACATGCCCGGCATTAGTAGAGGTGGGCCAGTTTGAGATTCAAAATGTCGGCTATCCCGGTGAGTTTACGACCGACATTGTGCCAGCCGCGTCTTTAAGTGGCCCGACGGTTGAAGTGTCTACAGCACAAGCTGATCTGGGGGATACAGTCGTCGTCTATGCCGATACCAACGGCATGACACCGGGCTTGTATATCATCTATGTCAATGTGCAGGCGACCATTGCTGGTCGGCGCATTTCCCAGACGATAGAAGGTTATGTCATTGTCAGCGAGTCCTATGCGGCCTGCGATTGATCGCGCAAACATACCCAACCAGGATGAAAATGTAGGAAATCAGGGTGTCAGCATATCACACAGAAGGCATGGATAAGTGCTGTCGTAGTGGGATATCGATTCGCCGGGTCAACCGCTAGCAACCGCTTGATGATTGGCAAAAACTCAGGTGGTATAGATCGCGATGCAACAATTGACGTCGGTGCAGGTAGTCTAATGCTTCTAGTAGAGCTAAAATTAAAGGTTACATGTAAATGAATCTGGCAATATGTTGCTCAAGCAATTAATTGTGTTGGTCAGAGCGCAGCCATCAAAACTATCCATCATATGCAAGTAGCTAGCTTCTAGACACCGAAAGCGGCACGTAGGGCAGCCAGTCCACGGTCGGTGGTGGTGTCGTCAAAGCCTGCGTAACCCAGCAGCAAGCCGGGACGTGGCACGTGCTGCGCATAATAGGTCGATACGGGAGCAACGATGACACCATGTTGCTGTGCCCGTTGCGCAATCGCCACATCTGAAATATCGTCTGGCAACCACGCCACCACGCTCAGCCCGGCATCATGCGACCCTAGCGGTAAACCGATGATCTCTGTAAAACGTGTGGCAAAATAGGCACTACGCTCAGCATAGGCCTTACGCATTCGACGGATGTGGCGTATGAAATGCCCTTCTTTGATGAAATCTGCAAGCACCACCTGGTTGAGTGTATGAGTATTGGTGTCCAATGCCCCGCGTAAGTGCAAAAAAGTGTTGACCAGGTCTTCTGGTGCGACGACATAGCCCAAACGTATGCTGGGAAACAGCACCTTACTAAACGTACCGATGTAGATCACTCGTGCAGCATTGTCCAGCCCTTGTAACGCCGGGATAGGTCGCCCAACATAGCGAAATTCACTATCGTAGTCATCTTCAACAATCCAGCCACCGGTAGTTGTTGCCCAGTCCAGCAACTCGAGGCGACGTTTGAGGCTCATCATGATGCCTAACGGATACTGTCGCGACGGGGTAACGAAAGCAATACGTGCATCAGGAGCCCTTACTGCACCTGTGGCGATGTCCAGCCCCTCATTATCAATCAGTGTCGGGACCAGTTCAGCGCCAGCCATGCGAAAAGCGCGCTGTGCGCCGTTGTAGCCGGGTTCCTCCATAATAACGCGCTCACCGGGGTCAAGGAGGATATGCGCAGCCAGGAAAATACCCTGTTGTGCGCCGCTGGTGATGATGATTTGCTCTGGATGGCAGACAACACCGCGCGACGTCGCCAGATATTCCGCTATGGCTTGCCGCAATGGTGCATAGCCGAGAGAGGCAGCATGGTACGTGAAATGGTCGCGCTGGGGGTAACGCTGACGGAGCGCGGTTAGGCGTGACCATACATCAACCGGAAATAGCGACATGTCAGTTGCACCATAGCGAAACGGCAGGGCATGACCGCCGCGTACAGCGCCATGCGGTAGGTCAGTGATGGCGTTGGCACGTCGCGCAATACGCCGTTGGCCGATGGATTGTGCTTGAGGGCCTGGTTTGGTGCGACGTGCTTGCAATAGGTCAGCAGGCAACTGCGCACTGACATAGGTACCAGAGCCGCGCCGGGGTTCAAGATAGCCTTCAGCGATGAGCTGCTCGTAAGCGTTCATGACCGTTGTACGCGAAACGTCTAACAATTCTGCCAGATCACGCGAAGACGGTAGGCGCGTCTCTCGAGACAAGCGGCCGTTCAAAATAGCTGTGCGCAGGGCCTCGTACAACTGTTGATACAGTGGAGTGTCTGCGGTTGGGTTTAGATGTACTAGCCCGATTTGAAAGGTACGGTTAACGTCACTCATGGTCAATCTATGAAACTGGCCGGCTTGTTTGTGTCAGATGTGGACCTTTGTCCGACCACTTTATCTCGCTACAGTATACAGTAGAAATCTTGACTCAACACAAAGGACAGGCCTAATGACACTACACACTGTACGGCGCAAAGACCGCGCTCAGGACGATGCCTGGATTGCAACATTTCTGGAACGTGCCGCTTACGGTCATCTGGCCGTAACGGTTGAGCAGCAACCTCTCGTCAATATGAACATTTTCGTCTATGACATGGCTGTCCATGCAATCTACTTTCATACGGCGCGGCGTGGGACCACACGCACTGCATTAGAAAACGGTACACCGGCCTGTTTTTCGGTCGCGGAGATGGGACGCATTCTCCCTGCTAAGCGTGCGCTGGAATTCAGTGTTGAATATGCCGGGGTGGTTGCTTTTGGGGAGGCACGGGTGGTCCATGATACGGCCGAAGCTGAACATGCATTAGCGCTGTTGATGGCGAAATACGCACCACATCTGCACCCCGGCACTGATTACGAACCCACGACCACCGACGACCTTAAACGCACCAGCGTTTATCGCTTATCGATCAATGCCTGGAGTGGCAAAGCCAAAACGGCCCCACCTGATTTTCCCGATGCATACGCTTATTTTCGCCGATAAGTCGATAGCACAGTGAGCAAGATTGGAGGCTGCAATAATTCTGAACGTGACCTTTGACATCACCGAACGCTGCACACGCCAAAAGGTGGCATAATAGTTAGTGAGGATATAGATGAAGGGGACCATCGTGGAGCTTTACCAGTTGCAAACATTTGCTATTGTCGCCGAAGAAGGCACGCTCACCCGCGCAGCACAGCGACTTTACACAACACCGTCGACAATCAGTATGCACATCAAGCTACTTGAGGAAGAATTGGGTGTGGAGTTGTTCACCCGCAGCAATCAGGGCATGTCCATCACACCGAAAGGGGCACAACTCCTTGAAAAAGCGAAAATAACCTTACAGGCGGCCCGGGATTTGGTGAACCATGCGCTCGATATTAAGGCAACGATGCTCGGCGAAGTTGCAATTGGATTATGTAGCACGCCCCAATTCCTGAAAATTCCGCAACTGATCCAACGGGTGCAGAGCAATCATGCGGGCATCAATCTGGTGCTTGAACAATCAACCTCAATGCAGATTCTTGAAGCCCTGACCACCAATGTGCTTGATATTGGTTTTGTGTATGGCACAGTTTCTGATCCTATTCTAGAAGCACAATGCCTGACACAGTCTGAACTTGTAGTGGCGATCCCGGCCGTATGGCCGCTTGACTTCGACCCCGCTGACTGGCGGGAGCTGGCGGCTCGCCCGTGGGTAAGTCCACGTGTTTGTTGTCCGTTTCAACAAGTCGTGGATAAACATCTCGCCGCTCAGGGGCTAACATGCCAGTATCAGGTGCAGATTGATGATGACCACAGTCGTTATGATTTGGTCAAAGCTGGTATTGGGCTATCACTATTGGAACGTCATGCAGTTGATAAAGGTATCGCTGCTGGCGAAATCCGCGTGGCACCAGTGCAACCGCTCTGTGTTGATCTCTCACTGGTGTATCGTGCCCATGAGCGCCACCGCCCGTTAATTCGCTGCCTGATTGATCTGATCAACACGCTGTTTAACCCACCAGTCGCTGCTGAACCATAGGATGTGGGATTAATTTTGCGGCAGGCAACTATTGTAATCTATACATATATTTGTTGAATCCACTGAGAGGCGAGTCAGTATGAAACCTATACGTATCCATCATGTGCAGATCACCGTGGCACCAGATGACGTAGAAGCCGCTCGCGCGTTCTACTGCACGATACTCGGGTTGTCCGAAATAGAGAAACCAGCAGCGCTGCGTCAACGCGGTGGCTTCTGGGTAGCGTTAGGTGACCAGCAAATTCATATTGGTATTGAAGACAAGCCTACCGATTTTCGGACAAAGGCACACATTGCTTATCAGGTCGAGGACCTTGCCGCATGGCGGGAGAGATTAAACAGTCACGGTGTGCAGATTGCCGAATCGGTACCTATTCCCGGCTATGAGCGCTTCGAGTTTCGCGATCCGTTTGGTAATCGCATAGAGATGATCCAGCCGCTTTGACTGCTAACTGGTTTCTCATGGGTGATGATGGAGCCTATTTACACGCCAGTAGACATTGCACGGAGTTAAACATTTATGACACAGTCACTCTGGTCATCAGTTGATCAATATTTTACTGAGGCATTTATTCCAGATGACCCTGTTCTAGAAGCTGTATTGCATGCAAGTGAAAAAGCAGGCTTGCCGCCTCACAACGTGTCACCCACTCAGGGACAGCTTTTGATGTTGCTGGCGATGAGTGTCAACGCGACTTCAATCCTGGAGATCGGCACACTTGGTGGCTACAGCACCATCTGGCTGGCCAGGGCGCTTCCAGAAAAGGGGCACCTGGTGACCTTAGAAGCCGATGCCCACCATGCCGAGATCGCACAGCATAATATTCAACATGCAGGCTTGCAACAGCGTGTGAGTGTCAGGGTTGGTGCAGCACGGCATACGCTTGACGATTTGATTGCAAAAAAAACTGGCGCGTTCGATGTCATCTTTGTTGATGCCGACAAAGAAAATAATGTGCATTACTTTGAAGCGGCGTTACAACTCTCTCACTCAGGAAGTTTAATTATTGTCGATAATGTCGTGCGTGGGGGTGCGGTGATTGAAACCGCTAATAGTGATCCACGTGTACTCGGTGTGCGCCGATTTGTGGAACGTGTCGCGAAAGAGCCGCGTGTTGTGCCAACCGCCCTGCAAACTGTGGGTAGTAAAGGGTACGATGGCCTTGCAATTATGCTGGTGAAGCACTGAGTCATCACGTAGATAATGAGGAATAACCTATTGTTTAAGTCCAAAACACGACCTATTGCGATTCCACAGTCAGAACATGCGCGACTTGCAGGTTACATTGCTCAGTTTTGGGGAAATGCACAGGTAGGTTCACCCATCGTCGAACCGAAATCATTCATGCTCGGCGTTACACATCATGATCGAGGCTATGGCTTGCTGGATACCATGCCAATTGGTGAAGTGGCTGATGACGTTTGGCTACTGACCCAAAAACGTGGGATTTCGATGACATATTCTGATCTTGTAGCGGATACGGTCGCGCTGATGCATATCCGGCGCTTACTTTCACACACTGAAGGTGATGCAGTGGCGGCCGTGCTTGCGCTGGCAGACGAGCGCATTAACCATAATGTGAACCGCTGTCCCTACACCCGACAGGATTTCGAAAAGTCCGATACCATCACCCGGTTGTGTGATAGCATTGCGTTCGATTTTTGCTTTGAGAAATCCAGTCAGTTCGCGCAAGGGGTGTACTCAGCCACGTCTGATGAGATGCAAAGCATTCAGGTCACCATTGAAGGTTCACTGATTCAATTAGATCCGTGGCCGCTGAACATACCAGCCATACATGGTTTTATTGTGGGCTATACTCGTGCAGGCTATCCAGATCATCTTGAGCCAGTTCTTGTGGAATTCACAGTCACCCCAGCGCCATCAACGAAACATTGATGGATATAGTGCAATGCGTCTCCTACATCCCGTTTTGCGATCGTTTTTCAGAATAAGCTCGTCATGTGCCGAGTTTTTCGATCAAGACGTTAAGCAGTTGCGCGGGCTGATCTTCTTGCACAAGGTGAGCCGCTTCTTCTATGCGCGTAAATGATGCGCCTGCAATCCTGGCATGGAGCTGCTTTCCAATGTCAATGGGTATCCACGTGTCTTCTTCACCCCAGATGATATGCACAGGACACCGCATGTCTGTATAGCGATGTTCAATCTCATCGGTGTATTTCTGATCCATTTGCGCGATCTGTCGATAAAAAGCGGGCTGACCTGTTTCGCCGGTCCAGGGTTGTTTGAGGGCGTCCAGCGTTTCGCGTGGTAACGGGTGATAGGCCGCGTCTTGTAGGTAGGCCTCTAGAATACCACTGTGGATATAAGGCGGCACGTCTGCAAAGGCGGTGAAATGCTGACGGACATGCTGTATAAACGGTGATCCCCACGGCGACATTGCAACCGGGTCTATTAACAGCAACTTGTGATAGTCACAGCCCTCGAGCAGATGGGCTCTAAGGGAGGTGGTGCCGCCGAAGTCATGAGCAATGACGGTGGGCTGCTCAAGTTGCCAGAAGCGAATCAGTTCTTGCAGGATTCTGGGTTGAATGCCCAGCGAAACATCCTGGCCTTCACGTTTTTCCGAGGCACCATAGCCCAGCAAATCATAGACGAATACCTGATGTGTCCGGGCGAGAACATCAACGACATGTCGCCATATGAATGATGAAAACGGGGTACCATGAACCAGGATAAGCGGGTCACCCTGACCAAAGGTGTCGTAAGCAATCATGCCGTGTATACTCTGGAATTCCTGTTTGAGCTGCCAATGCTGCACGATAAAGCCTCTCTTTCTGCGTATTTAGCTTCTGGATAGCGTAGTCCATGCTCGCGACATCACGCAATCCGGGGTGGTATCTAACGGAGCCCCAACACGCACCACATTTCCATGTTGCGCAGTACAGTCCGTGCTTCCTAGTTCAATAAGAATCAACAGCGGTTGCGGTGCAGTCCCCAGCACATCTTCAATGTGAGACAACGCCTCGATACCAACTGCACTATAACGATCAACTATCACAATACCAGGCATCAACATAACGAAGGCACCGAGCGCAGAAAATAGGTCATCATGAAACAGCACTTGCACCGGGTACTGATCGAGAAAGCGTTGCCAGTTGGTTGTAGGCGGTTGATCGGAAACGAAAAGTATGAGCTGATTCTCTAGCAGTGACTGTTGATCGGGTTTATCCCACAACATTGACTATATCCTTTACCTATCGAAAACCATTGACGTTAGTAGTGTAGGCGATCACTCGGCTGTTTATTGCGCTTGCGTGCCGTGCGGTTAACTTATCGTTTTGTGGGCTTACTTCACTAATGGTACGGCACGCGATGGTGGTTCTCATACCACCATGATTTCGAAAGCGATCTTCGACAATGCCGAACGCCAGAAGGACTACAGGCTGCCATAATGACTTTTATATGAAAAGTTCTGTTCATGAGCAGGTCATATCGTGACTTCATTGTCTTATGAAGTAACCGAATTACCTGTGGTTTTGACCGGAGAAGACTATGCATTGGAAATACCTGTCGGATGCTATGCTGCAAGAGCGTCATCGCGATGCTGAGCGCACACGCCGGGCAGTCGAGGCCTATGGGGAAAATCGATTGCGTGGATGTACATTTGTTTTGATTTCAGTTACGATGGGGCACCCGTGGCTCTACTGCTCATGGACAAATTAAAATGAATCCGTATAAAAGCATTTTGGGCTGACACATCGGTACAGCCCTTACATAATGTCCGCTAGCCGCCACGCGCTTGTAGGGGCGACGCCTGTATAGCTCGCCCACCATTTATACAGTTTCCTATTGTTTTACCCATCAGTAATTTCTGACAATTCGTTTTCAACTTTCCTTGACATTCTCAGCCATGTGGCGACAATACGCGGTAAACAAGTCTGTCAAAGGGTGTGCTTTTGCCTCCAGTATCACTTACGCTCGTTTTTTGCAAAACAAGGAGACCGTCATGCGCGGCACGTTCGGCCCACGGCAGGCTGTGATCCTGTTCTTTTTGATACATGGCGGGCTGTCTGGCAACTGGGTGGTCCGTATTCCAGACGTACGCGATAACTTTGCGCTTTCAGAAGGTGTGCTAGGGTTGGTGCTACTGGGATTGCCCATTGGCGTATTGACAGGGCTTCCCTTTGCCAGTGGGCTTATCTCGCGTTTCGGGAGCCGGGTAGTCACGTTTTGGAGCGCCATTGCCTTCTGCATCGTTGTGCCTGTGCTGGGCTTTGCGCCCTCAACGATCGGTTTATTTGTGCTGCTGGTCGTTTTTGGCTGGGTTGCCAGCACCAATGACGTCGCGATCAATGCGCAGGCGGTTGAGGTTGAACGGCTACGTCAACGCTCATTGATGTCTTCTTTTCATGCGGCCTTCAGCATCGGCGGCGTTGTTGGGGCGGTGATGGGTGAGCTTTTCACTGGACTGGGCTTTAATGTGCAGCAACACCTCATTGCGGCGGGTGTGATTTTTATGGCTGTAGCGCTTGTTGCAGTCACACAATTGGTAGATGTTGAGAATGAAAAGCAAGGCAGCGGTGCAGTTTTCACCTTGCCAGCCAGAGTCCTATTACCACTGGGGGCAGTGGCGTTTGTCTCGGCTATTGGCGAGGGCGCTATGTCAGATTGGAGCGGCGTCTACATGGGCGATATTGTCAACGTTGATGATGCGCTGGATGGGCTTGGCTTCGCTGCGTTTTCGCTGACAATGACGGTAGGCCGTATATCGGGCGACTACTTTATCGACCGCTTCAGCACCCAGACCCTTGTGACGGCGAGTGGTGTCCTGAGTAGCGCTGGTCTTGGTGTGATTGTTGCGTTCCCAACACTGGTGCCGGCGCTGATAGGTTTTGCGCTGGTTGGGCTGGGGTTGTCTTATGCCATTCCGCTGATGTTTGCCATCGCCGGGCGTATGCCGAACTTACCGCCGGGGGCAGGCATCGCAGGCACAGCCACACTTGGTTACACTGGCTTCGTTGCTGGGCCGCCGATCATCGGGCTAGTCGCAGAAATCAGTTCGTTGCGGGTATCGTTTACACTGCTAGCAGTACTCGCTGGCTCAATGGTCATTCTCTCACGCAGTGTCCGTAGCTATTCAGGGCGTGTGGTGCGTGAGAGAGTTTAGGTCATCCTGTACTAATCTTGTTCTTCTACACTGGCCGCCAATAACCATTCATCCGGCAAAATAAGGAGAAAGCATAGTGAGCCTGATTGAAGTTTGGCTGAGCGGTGGCGCAGCAGTGCTGGTCGCGGCTACGGCGCTCTGGGGGCTGAGCCTCTACTTAAAAGATGCAAGTATTGTGGATAGCTTCTGGGGGCCGGGGTACCTGATTGCTGCTGTTGCGTATTTCCTATTGGTCGAAGAAGGTGCCGAAAGCCGACAATTCCTGATACTGGCACTGGTGGCGTTGTGGTCGTTGCGGTTGGGCGGATACATTACCTGGCGCAACTGGGGCGAAGGCGAAGATTTCCGCTACCAGCGCTGGCGTGAAAAGAACGGGCAGCGGTGGTGGTGGCAAAGCTATTTTCAGGTGTTCGTTTTGCAGGGGGTATTGATTGGGATTATATCGGCTCCAATTCTTGGGGCAATCTACAACGGCGACCCTGACGATGGACTGACACTTCTTGACTATCTCGCGGTGTTAGTCTGGATCGTAGGCTTTGCCTTTGAGGCCGGCGGTGACATCCAACTAACCGTGTTCAAAGCCAATCCGGAAAACAAAGGCAAAGTGCTGGACAAAGGTTTCTGGCGCTATACCCGGCATCCCAATTATTTTGGCGACGCAACGCAGTGGTGGGCCTTCTATCTGATTGCACTCGCCGCCGGGGCATGGTGGACGATTTTTGCGCCGATTTTGATGACTTTCCTACTCTTGCGGGTATCTGGCGTGGCAATGCTTGAACGTGATATTGCCGAGCGTCGGCCTGCTTACCGGGACTACATTGAACGCACCAGCGCTTTTATCCCGATGCCGCCCAAAAAGCCAGACGATGCAGGCAACATTAAAGCTTTGCAGTAACGATGCCTGAAAATCATGCGTTTATCCCGCCCTTGCTCGATTGGTTTAACCATGCCGCCGCCAACCTGCCCTGGCGACGCACCACCGACCCATACCATATCTGGCTGTCGGAAATCATGTTGCAGCAAACACAGGTCAACACGGTTATTCCCTATTACGAGCGGTTTTTGCAGGCCTTCCCGACGATTCAGGCACTAGCCGAGGCTCCGCAAGACGTATTGATGAAACAATGGGAAGGTCTGGGCTATTACAGCCGGGCCCGCAACCTGCAAACAGCGGCGCAGCAAGTCATCGCTGAGCATGGTGGGAAATTGCCGCAAACTGCCGACGAGCTGCAAACACTAAAGGGCATTGGACGCTACACCGCTGGTGCTATTGCCAGTATCGCGTTTGGCGAGGCTGCCCCGGTGCTGGATGGCAATGTGATCCGCGTATTTTCTCGGCTTTTTGATATTGCCGACGACACACGCCAGCAAAGCGTCAAGAATGCCTTCTGGGATCGGGCCGAAGCGCTGATAGAGCATGTCCCCGCCGGGCGTGCTGGTGACTATAACCAGGCACTGATGGAACTTGGCCGCACCGTCTGCAAACCGAAAAATCCCGATTGTGCTGCGTGTCCAGTCAGTGCATATTGTGCCGCGTATACTGCCGGGGTGCAGCACGAACGCCCGGTGAAGTCCAAAAAAGCGCCTACGCCACACTATGACGTAACCTGCGGCCTCATCTGGAATGCAGACGGGCAACTCCTCATCACAAAGCGACCGGAAGACAAGCTACTCGGTGGCTTGTGGGAGTTCCCCGGCGGCAAGCTCGAAGAAGATGAAACCCTCGCCGAGTGCCTGGCCCGTGAATTGCATGAAGAACTTGGCATTGCGGTCGATGTCGGGCCACTGTATATGAAGGTCAAGCATGCTTATACCCATTTCAAGATCACGCTGCACGCTTTCGACTGCACGTTATTACCAGCAAGCCCGCCTCCGCATTGTGTAGACTGTACCGATTTTCGCTGGGTACGCATTGAGCAATTGAACGACTACGCTTTTTCCCGTGCGGACCGTAAAATCATTGCTGATTTGGTAGATCGCCCCAACCAGCTATTTTAGGCAATGCAAGCTGAGCGTCACGTTGGCGTTAAGGTGAATCTGATAGCTGCACGTGTATAATAGTTGCCATGACTGAACAAACACACCATCACACCAATACGACCGAATCACAGACGACATCGACAGAGCGCGCATCACCGTGGCTACTACGCTATGGGCTATTGGGCTTGAGTATGGCGCTGTTGCTCATCGTTGGCGCGTTACTGTTTGTACTGGATGGCGTTGAAAGTGAAGCCGAAAGCGCTGACTTTTCCGCTAATGACACCCAACTGGCCGATATTCTATTCCTCGGGCCAGCAGACGCGGCGCGAGTTGACCTCTTTCGGTTGAATCCAAACACGGGCGCTATGCGACGTTTGACGGATACTGAAGGCGGTGTGCTGGAATATGCCATCAGCCCAAGTGGTGAATGGGTAGCCTACTCTGTGCAGGTGACTGGCCATATCGCCGACATCTGGGCACTGAACCTGCAAACGGGGCAGGAACTCCAGTTGACGAACTGTCGCGAGTCCAACGCAAGCTGCACACACCCCTCCTGGCGTTATGATGATGTCGTGGTGGCTTATACCCGCCGCGAGCTTGATGCTGATAGTGGTTGGGAAAATACCGAGCGCGTGTGGCTGGTAGACCTGGCTGGCCGCGAAACACAACCACTTTTTGACGACGTAGAAACGACGGCCCGCTTCCCGGTGTGGTCCCCCACAGAGGAACGCATCGCGATGTCACTGATAGACCCGCCCGGCATTGTCGTCTATGACATGCCAAGCGATGAAATTGTCTTCGTGGCGTCACCACAGGGCGTGACCGGCCGCTTCACAGAAGATGGGCAGGCGTTACTCTACCCGGCGACCCGGTACGGCGAGGCTGTGCAATATTATTACACCCATATCGAGATGATCAGCTTTGGTGACGACTTTAGCGAAGAATCATCACATATTCGGCGCATTAGTGGCGAGACATCAACCCCAGCAACAGATGGCCAGGCGGTGGTTCATCCTGACGGTGAATGGGTGGCTGTCACACGTCGCTACCTTGACGAGCGCTTCACTGAAGGCAGCCAGATATATTTGCTCAGCCTGGAAGACGACAGCATTGAACCGATGATAGTCGATGAGGATTACGCCCACGCTTCGCTAAACTGGAGCGCTGACGGGTCAAAACTGCTCTATCAACGCACAGACCTGAGCGATTATCGCGAGATTGACCTATGGCTCTACGATATGGAGACTGGCACCAGCACCCGTATACATGAGAGTGGCTTTATGCCGAGGTTTTTGCATGACTGAGACACTCACCACCGAAAAGTCTTTTTTCCAGCCGTGGATGTTTCTGCTTGTGATGCCGCTGATCGGGATTATCGGGATGGTGATTATCATCGTTGGCGGAGATACGGGTGACGATACCCCTACAAATTCTGCCGCGCAGGACGCCGCCTTGCTGGACGACGCCACCCCCCTTCCTCGGACCTTGCCGCCACGCACACCTCCACCGCCCCCGACTTCTGTTTTTAACAACCCCGTACCAGACGCTCCCCTGCGCAGTTTGGAAGGGGAGACTTTCTCATTAAGTGACTATCGTGGGCAGATGCTGGTCGTCAATTTCTGGGCGACATGGTGTGAACCCTGCATTGAAGAAATGCCCGCGCTGCAATCCTTCTACGAAAATTACGAGGGCGACGACCTGGCGATGGTGCTGGTCACCGCGCCGGACGCACAACAAACGCAAGAAGACATTATCGCCTTCGTTGACGAGCTTGAGATTACGTTACCCGTCGGCCTTTCCGAAAACGCCCAACTCAATAACCTGATAGGGTTGCGGGCCATGCCTTCAACGTATTTTATCGACGAGGGAGGGATTACACGCGGCATGTGGATGGGCTTGATTACCGAAGACGATCTCCAAAACGAAATCGACCTCCTGCAATCGCAATGATTCCCTATAGCAGCACCGCCTTCGCTATGCAGACAATCCCCGGTGTACTGCTTAGCATGGGGGTGTTGCTGTGGTATGCCACCTATGTAGGTCAACGTCCGGCCGCCTGGTTAGATGTGGCACTCGGTGGTGGCGTAGTAGCATTGATTGCAGGACGTTTACAACATGCGGCCTTCGAATGGGATTATTTCAGCACCTACCCGGGTGATTTGCTTGATGTGTGGTATGGCGGTTTCGGCTGGCATACGATGTTGCTGGGTGGAATAGTGGCAGCCGCTGCAATCGCACGCTGGCGGGGTGTTGCATTTGGACATTTCGCAGATGGCGTGGCGCTCGTACTGCCGCTGGTGATAATAGCAACATGGTGGGCTTGTCGGTCAGCGGGATGTGCGGTTGGGGTTGATGCTTCAGATACCATGTCTCCGTGGCTGAATGGCTATTTGCCAGATGCGTTCGGCGACGTTGAACGGCGAGTTGAGTTACAGGTGCTTGGCGCAACCCTCTCCGGCGGTCTTTTCAGCTTGATGGCGTGGCTCACATGGGCTGGACACATGGCAGGGCGTCGATTATGGGTGGTGCTGATGCTCGTTGGTGCAATGATGGTCGTGCTTGGCTTCTGGCGAGGCGATGAAGCGGCGACATGGGGTGGATTGCGTATGGACCAATGGCTTGATCTGCTGGTGATGGGGGTTGGGTTTGGCGGCTATTGGGCAACCCGGCCACAATTGGCATACAATAGAACCATTACCGGGCAACACTGAACGCATATAGGAATGGTACCACATGGCAGATGAATTAATCCTGCTGGTTGACGATGAAGCCAATATCATTGAACTCGCAAGCATGTATCTACAAAAAGAAGGCTTTGCGACCATCAGCGCTAAAGATGGACAGGCCGCAATGGAGCTGGCCCGCAGCAAATCTCCCGCGCTGATTGTACTGGACCTGATGTTGCCGATACTTGACGGGTGGGAGGTCTGCAAACAGCTCCGCGCTGAATCCAACGTGCCGATATTGATGCTGACGGCACGCGACGACGATATTGACAAGATCGTTGGGCTTGAACTGGGCGCAGACGACTACATGACCAAGCCTTTTAACCCGCGTGAACTCGTCGCCCGTGTCAAAGCCATCCTCCGCCGCACCGAGTTTGCCCCGCAACGCAAAACCGAACGTGACGTACTCCGTGTTGGCAATGTCGTGCTAGATGCTGCGAGTCGTACCGTTCATGTTGGTGAGCGCTCGGTAGAGCTGCGCACAAAAGAGTTTGACCTGCTGCTAGCGCTGCTCGAAAACAAAGACATTGTACTCAAACGCGAGCAATTGCTTGACATCGTGTGGGGGTTTGATTTTTATGGCCAGACGCGCACGGTGGACGTTCACATCGCGCACTTACGTCATAAGCTCGCCGGGGGCACAGCGGTCATTGAGACGGTGTGGGGGGTGGGGTATAAACTTGTGGACGAGTCCTGAAAGCGGTGCTTAGTGCGTGGTACTCGGTTGTGTCCGGGGTAAACGAACAGTAAACACGCTGCCTGCACCGACAGTGCTGGTTACCTCAATATCGCCGTGATGCAGGTCAATGATGGACTTAACGATAGAAAGCCCCAACCCGGTGCCATCAATTTTTGAAAGTGCTTCGTCCTGGCGCGGGACACGATAGAAGCGGTCGAAAATATAGGGAAGGTATTCTTCTGGAATCCCAATACCCGTATCTGCAATCACAACGTTCTGCATATCATCTTCTGCGCTCAGGGTAATGGTCACTTCACCGCCAATAGGCGTATATTTGATGGCATTATTGATTAAGTTCGTGAAGGCACGTTCCAGGCGGCGTGCATCCCCAAGGGTAGACGGAAGATTATCCGGGATCATCGTCTTGATCTGCGTTTGACGCTTTTCGATATGGTTTTGCAATGTTTCCAGAGATTGCCGCACAAGGCTACCAAGATGAACACTCTGCATGTCTAATGCCTGACCAGAATCCAACCACGCGATGTCAAGTAAATCGAATACGAGCGCTTCCATATTGTTTACAGCCTGATAAATACGGTTCAGGTATTTCTGCTGTAACGCATTCAGTTCCCCACCATTATTCACCAGGTCCGCAAACCCACGCATCGCCGAAAGTGGTGTTTTCAGATCATGTGCGACATTATCAATCGCTATCGTGTGTTCAGCTTCGCGTTGTTTAAACGCAGTGACATCTTCGAAAGTGAAAACAAAGCCGACCTTGCCAACCTGTTGCATCCGCACCAGGCAATGAAGGTGATCATACAGTGACACAAATTGCGGCGTTTTCTGCGGTGTTTGCGCAGTTAACATTTCGGCGAGAGGCTCGAATGTTTCGATTTCGTTGAGCGTGCGCCCTTCGAGCTTGCGGGGCACATCTGCAAAAAGTGTGTTGGCGGCACTATTCAAAAGCTGCACAGTTCCCGAGGTATCGCAGATAATTCCCGCTAGACCGAGCGTGTCAAGTTGGCGCAATGCCTGAATTGCAGCGCTGGTGTCGTGGATTAAGCTCATGGGGCGTCGCTGTCTCCTTCGGCGTTGTTGAGTCCTAGCCGGGCACGGACATCGTCAATCAGAGGGGGCAACTCTTTTAAGGTGTGCGCCAGGCGTGTACCGTGCCATGTCAACAGCGACCCATCAACCAGATAAATGTTGCCATGTGCAGCAGCAGGGATGTCTTCGAGTTCGTAAAGGGCGCGGGCGTCATCTTCGGTAAATGCATAAGGTTCGGTGGGGAGCAAAATGAGTTCTGGCGCAGCCGCAATGATTTCGTCCAGGCTCACGCGGGGATAGCGCGTATCACGGTCAGCGATACGCGGATCGTCGGCAGCAAGGGGTTCAGCATCACCCGTATCAGCGGCAAGGGGAAATTGACGTTCGCGCTCTGCAAATACGTTTTCCGCACCGAGGTGAAACAACAGGTCATGCACATAGGTTTCCGCGTTGAACGTCATCCACGGGGCTTTCCAGATGGGGACGAAGGTACGCACCCGTCGACCGCTGGCCGCTGCCTGAGAGACCATATCAAATACGCGGTCGATCTGTTGAATGCGCGGCACCATCGTCGTGACGTCGAAAATAGCGACAAGATTCCATAGTTCGTTGATGGCCTCCGCAACTGTATGTGGGGTAGCAGCATAGACGCGAACCCCTGCTTCAGAGAGTTTCTGCGCATCTTCTCTGCGGTTTTCTTCGGCGTTCATAATAACGAGGTCAGGGTTAAGCGCGACGATCTGTTCAATGTTCGGGTTTTTGGTGCCGCCGACTCTGGGCAGACGGGCCACTCCCTCGGCCGGATGCTCACAGTAATCAGTGACTGCGATAATGCGCTCTTGAAGTTGCAGGTCAAATAGTGACTCTGTAACGCTCGGCACCAGCGACACAACACGACGCGGTTTGCTACCGACCAGGTCCGAAAAATCGACGGTATAGGTATGGTCCTCACTCATCACACACCTGCTTTTTCCTACCTAAAGCTGAATCACCTGACTGCGTTCTGGCCCAACACTGATTAACGAGATGTTTACCCCGGCGATGTCAGCAACAAATTCGACGTACTGCCTTGCATTGGGCGGCAGATCATCCCAGGCGCGCACCGTGGAAATATCCTCGTGCCAGCCGGGGAGCGTTTCATAGATGGCCGTGGCCTGTTCAACTTCGGGTTGCAACGACGGTAAATGTTCCACTCGTGTGCCACCTATTTCGTAAGCAACGGCAATTTTGAGTTCCTCAAAGCCGGTCAACACGTCTAATTTGGTCAGCACCAACTCCGTAAAACCGTTAATTGCAGCGGCATACCGCAACACCACCCCATCTAACCACCCGGTGCGGCGTGGGCGTCCAGTCGTCGTGCCAAATTCGTCCCACGGATTGTCTCCCGTTCCGCGTAACTGGTTGCCAATCTCGTTTTCTTGTTCGGTGGGCATAGGGCCGCTGCCGACACGTGTGCTAAAACACTTCGTCACGCCGACCACACGATCTACCGCTGTGGGCCCAAAGCCAAGCCCGGTTAGCGCCCCACCGACCGCGGGGGAGGAACTGGTCACAAAGGGATAGTGCCCCATATCGATGTCCAGCAGGGTACCCTGTGCGCCTTCACACAACAAGCGTTGGTTAGCAGCAAGTACCGCATGGATCATCGGTGTCGTGTTGGTAACAAACGGCCCCAAACGACGGGCATAGTCTGTGTACATCGTCTCGACAGCGTTGGCGTCGAGTGGGCGGGTGTTGAACTGGGTGCGCAGTGTGTCGTTTACCTGTTGAATGTGAGCGTGGACAAGCTGACCGAAGTAATCTGGGTCGTGCATGTGTCCGCTTTGAATGCCCCGGCGCAGCACCTTGTCGGTATAGGCAGGGCCGATACCGCGCTGCGTGGTGCCGATAGCATTGGCGGCACGCGCTTCTTCGCGGGCAGTATCTAGCGCGATGTGCCCGGGGGTGATGACGTGGGCGCGGTCGCTCAGTAGCAGGTTGTCTGATGTTACCTCAACACCCTGCTCGCGTAACTCGTCCATTTCATTAAGCAAGCGCTGTGGATTAACAACCATACCATGCCCCAGTACACATGTTGTTCCCGCCTGAAGAATTCCAGAAGGAATGAGGTGCAGCTTGAACGTGTCTGCACCGATGCTAACCGTATGCCCGGCGTTGTCACCGCCCGCGTAACGAGCAACAACATCGGCTTCAGCAGCTAATAGGTCCACAACGCGGCCTTTGCCTTCATCGCCCCACTGTGCGCCAACTAAGATTGTGACTGGCATTCTGTGATGGTTCTCTCTGTTGGTGTGTCGTATAAGTAGCGACCGAAACGGGTTTTTTGTATCGCTTTCCAACGATATTGTACCCAATCTCCGCTTTTTATGTGAGTACAGTCTGCGTCCAGATAGGCGGGTTGCCCAACATAAGCCCAGGCTAGCGTCTGGTGCTGGGTTGCATTGATCTGTACTGGCACCAGTTTGCGTTGATAGACACTGAAGCCATCATCTTCCACACGGCAGCCTTCGTGGTGATCCAGCGTACGCAGCAGTTCGTTATACATAAATGGTTGTAAATGTAATAAGTCTCCATGAACGATGCCGTTCCCGGGAACGATCATCGGAAAAGCACCGACAGCATAGAGTTGCATCGTCGTGGTGTGTGCGTGGAGTTCGCTCACGGTTCGGTTACGCACCAGCTCATAATTTTGCTGACCGTGGCGCAGCGTGCCATAGACGAAAACAGGATATTGTCCGGTTGTTGTGCTAGGTGTTCCAAACATAATCTGCCACCGCTGAAGTCAAGAGCGACGCCCCGATAACGAGTGCGCGCTCATCAATATCGAACTGAGGATGATGATGCGGAAAGTCCAGCCCTTGTTCACTATTTGCAGAACCGACGAAGAAATACACGCCCGGCACCGCTGCCAAAAAGCGACCCATATCTTCAGAGCCCATTGTGCGTAAGTCGTCAACAATCTGCACATCACTGTTGATGCTGCGGAACCCATCGCGGAGCCGTTGCGCCACGCCGGGGTTATTCACCAATGGTGGCAACACATGGCGGTAGGTGATTTCTGACTGACATTGCATGGCCATCGCAACCTGGTCAACAATTGTTTCGAAGCGGTCAACAACCATATCAAGCACATCGTCTTCAAATACGCGGATTGTGCCCGTTAGCTTGACCTCATCAGGAATGACGTTGAACGCATCGCCGCCATCCATCTGCGTGAAGGAAACGACTGCGCCCTGCATGGGGTCCACATTACGACTGACAATGGTTTGTGCCATCGTCATGATGTGTGCGGCTGCCATCACCGGGTCCCGGGTCTGGTTAGGAACGGCTGCATGCCCGCCACGACCTTTAATGGTGATATGAAAGCTGCGTGCTCCGGCCATCGCCGGGCCATCCGTCACCGCGATTTGCCCAACCGGAAGATTGTTCCAGACATGCAGCCCCACCGCGACATCTGCCGCCGGGTTTTCGAGCGCGCCATCTTCAATCATTGCCTTTGCCCCCGCGCCGATTTCCTCAGCGGGTTGGAAGATAAACTTCACGCGCCCGGCGAGGTGTTCACGACGGTCAGCGAGGATTTGCGCAACCGTCATGGCAATGCTGGTGTGGGCGTCATGTCCGCAGGCGTGCATGTGGTTGGGCACTGTCGAGACATAGGGAGTCTGGTTGGCTTCATGGATAGGCAGGGCGTCCATGTCTGCACGGACCAGCACGGTTGGCCCGTCGTGCGCTCCTTCCAACACCCCAATCACCCCTGTCTGGCCAACACCGCGCTGCACCTCCATTCCTAAATTGCTCAGGTGGTCGGCAACGATGTTTGACGTGCGAATTTCTTCGAAGGCGAGTTCGGGGTGCTGGTGGAAGTCACGCCGCCAGGTGATCATTTGCTCACGCAAGGCTTCGACTTCAGCGGTAAAAGAACGCATAACGGATTCGACCTTTCGCTAATCAAGCGTAACTAAGCGGAAATACTCGTTGTAGCGCTTCTGTGTACGGGTTGAAAATTCAGGGTCGGCGTACCCTTCCAGGCGTTGACGTAGGGCGTCGGTGTCTTCGCCAACCTGGGTGCGGTGTGCTTTCAGTGCTTCAAATTTGTGTACCTGATAATCATCCACGCTGATGCGTAGATTGGGTTGATGCGAGAGCGCCAGATATAAATATGGCGTAATGTGTGGCTCTAGCCCTTCATCTTCTAACAACTCAGGGAAATTCAGATGGTCACGGGCGGCTGGGTAGACCGCATTCATGACCTCCTGTGCAACGATCCAGTGGTCAGGGTGATTGATCCGACGAGCATTGCGCCACCGAACTTGCGGGTCAGTGCTAAGCACAGCGTCAGGGCGTTCTAGCCGCAAAAAGCGGACGAAAGCGCGACGCATACCCAAAGAGGGCTGCAATTCACCGTCACGCCAGCGCATAAAGATGACCTTTTTGATGCCCAGTGCCTCAGCCGCAACCCGCGTTTCTGCCTCACGCAAATCACGGAGTCGTTGCCACGGCATATCACGCGCACCACTGCCCTTGTCGCCACTGGTCACCAATACCAGCGTAATAGCGCTGCCTTCGGCGGCCCAGCGGGCAATCGTTCCACCTGTGAAAAATTCAGCATCGTCAGGGTGGGCATAAATCGCGAGGACTTTGCCCGGGCGCACATACTCATCTGTTGCGATCAACTATCGTCACCTTTGTTGTTCTTCTGGTTGCTATCAGTGTTACGGTTATTGTTACGACGGTTGTTGCGTCGGCGGCGTTTTTTGCGCTTCTTAGGTTGGTCGTCACCCTCTTTGGCACCACCAGATTTGCTTTCGGTAGCCTGTGGTGAACCAGAATCGTCCTTCTTACTATCTTTTTTGCCACGTCGCCGCCGGCCGCGTCGTCGCTTTTTCTTCTTAGATTGATCTTCTTGTTGCTCGTCTGTACTTTCACCGTGACCTGTCGTGCGGTCTGGAGCCGGGCTATGTGCCATGTCGAGCGCAGCTTTCAAGTCTGCTGACGACGATTTTGGCCGCTGTGACCCACAGTCGCAACCACCGCTTTCATTTTTGGTGCAACCTGCTTCGGCTTTTTCTTTCAACGCACGGAATTCAGCCAGTGGGATGATTTCCTCACGTTCGACAAACTCACGTTTACCCTCAACACTGACCGCTACACCATCACGCAGGGGGTAGACATCAATGACTTTGGCTTCGCCATAGGGTGTGCCGATAGTTTTACCACGTTTGGGCAGTTTTTTGCGGGCTTCAACATATTGCTCATATTCGTACAGCAGGCAGCACCGCAAGCGCCCACACATCCCGGTGATTTCAGTGGGGTTCAGAGGAATATTTTGCGCTTTGGCCATCTTGATTGAGATGGGGCTGAAGTCGGTGAGGAACGTGCTACAACAACGCGGCCCACCACACGCACCTTGCCCGCCCATGATCCGTGCTACATCACGTGGGCCGATCTGGCGGAATTCGAGCTTCCCTTGAATGTTTTCCTGCAAGCTGCGCCGGAAGCTGTTCATATTGATGTCGTCTTCGGTGGAATACATAATCGTGCAGGTTGCCCCGTCAAAGGTATATTCAGCTTTGACGAATTTGACCGTGCGCAAGTAGTTGTGCTGTGCAGCAGCCTCACGACAATTGATGAGCGCTTCAACCTCTTTGGCTTGCCATTGTTGGCGGATGAGGAGGTCGCGCGGCGTCGCAATGCGTAACAACGGCTTATAGTCACGAAGGTGATCTTCGCGTTCAATAAACCCGACAACCTCGCCCATAGTCAGACCACGCACAGTTTCAACAATCACCGATTCCCCGACAGTGATTGTGGGGTACTCGGTATAGTCGAAATGATAGAGGCGGCCGAGCTTTTCGAAACGGACACCAACAACGTGTTCTGCAGGGTCGAAAATGCGCGTCAGGTGCGGGTTTTCAATCTGCGGAAGTGAAGACATAATTTAAAACCTCATCATCAGGGACAAAGCCCTGAATTATTTCGAATAGAGTATAACGCATAGCGAGGCTCGACCCGCCCGGGGAGCCTTTTAACTTAATACTAGTTAAACTGAGTATTATTTGCAATGTTGGTTGTTTTTATTCGGGGGCACTTGCGGCTATGTCCCCGGGTGATAGTCACGCAAAATTGAGCCACCAACGAACTCACGCAGCAGCGAATTGTCAGGGATGAATCGCGTGTCCATTGGGCGCACCCAGCTCAGGAACGACAACAGGCGATGCGACTCAACACGCAGTGGGCTGTAGGGATCAACACGCAGCAACAACGGTTCGACCAGCGGCCGCAGCACCGCTAGCTCATATACCAGCGAAGAATTGAACATAATGTCAGCGTTTTCCTGGTAGAAGAAGATATTGCGTTTTTCGCCCCGGCGCACACTTGGCCAGCGTTGCAGTGTGTCTTCGGCGGTGTAGCTGCGGTGCGTGGCGTCACGCAGAATCCGGCGAATCAAGCGCACATCCGTCGTCGGGACACGGTTATGACGGTCGATGTTGATCTGTGTCACTGCGGAAATGTAGATCTTGAACGTTTCGTCTGGCCCAAAGGATGGCGTTAGGCCCGGGTTCATGCCATGAATACCTTCGAGGATGAGCATCGTGTCTGAGGAGACGCTGACCTTGCGCCCCGGTTCACTGTGACCCGTCCTGAAATCGAATTTAGGGAGCTGCACCGTTTTTCCGGCAATGAGGTCTTGCAAGTTTTCGTTGAGTAAATCAACATTCAGTGCTTCCAGTGCTTCGAAGTTATAGTCGCCGTTTTCGTCGCGTGGTGTCTGCTCACGGTTCACAAAATAGTTATCCATCTCAACGGTGAAGGGTTGAATGCCATGCGTCAATAGTTGGATGGCCAGCCGTTTTGCGGAGGTTGTTTTGCCCGACGACGATGGCCCGGCGATGAGGATTACGCGCACCCCCTCATGGTAGCGCTGCGCCGCTTCCCGGGCAATTTCTGCGAGCTTGCGCTCGTGCAGCGCTTCATGCACCAGCACCATTTCGCGCACGCCAACATCCCCACCCGCCACCACCTGGTTCAGCCGCCCGATGTCGTCAATTCCAATCAACTTTAGCCAGTTGCTGGTTTGCCGAAAGACGCCGGCCAGTTTGGGCGATTCAAAAAAGTCGTTGAGCTTACCCGGAGACTCGCGGCGAGGATAGCGCAGCACAAAGCCGTCACCAAAGTTTTTCAAGCCAAATGTGTGCAGGTGCCCGGTAGAAGGTGCCATATAGCCGAAGAAATAGTCCACATAACCGCGTAGTTCGTAGACGCTCAGATAGTCCTGTTCGCGGACTTCTAGCAGGCGCAGTTTATCATCGTCGCCGCGCTCTGCGAAAATGCGTTGGGCTTCATCCAGTGAGATGTTACGCCGTATGATGGGGTCGTCACATTGGATAATCTTGACCATCGTCGCCCGCAACTGCTCTAACTCGTCATCCGTCAGACGTTCGCGGTGGAGCATTCGGCAGAAAAAGCCCCCACTGGGGACAGCATGTTCAATTTTGATCTGTTCACCAAATGTCTCCATCACCGCCACCACCAGCAAAAACGACAACGTGCGGCGATAGATGCGGCTGCCGTCGCGGTGCGCCAACGTGATCGGCTTGACGTTCACATCACGGGTGACAGGGTAGCTCAGTTCACGCAAGCGGTTGTCCACTACAGCCGCCAGTGCATAAAGTTCGGTCGGGTGTCCGTGGTCATGGGCCCATTGTTCGCAAAATGCCTGCAAGGGGGTGCCTATCGGGCCTTCATAGGGTTGCTTGTTTTCGAACATCACCTGTACCGTCTGGCGAGGTTGTGTGCGTTGGATTTGCATAGGGTGCTTTACCTTTTCCTGTTGTTCACGATTCGCTATAGTTAGAGGCACTTGTGAACAATCATGTTATCGCTATGGATTTTCGTATTGTTGAACCGTCTGGCCCTATTTATCGCATTGATGTTGATTGTTAGCGTGCTGGTACTTGCGCCAGGCGGCACCGGGACTGCACAGGATGCCCCAACGCCCACCACCAGCACAACCGTTCATATTGTTCAGCGCAACCAAACACTCTCAGAGATTGCGCAACTGTATAATACATCAGTTGACGCCATCATGACGATGAACAGTATCGACGACGCCCGTTTTATCAACGTTGGTGAACGACTGTTGATCCCTGATGCACAGGTGTCGCGTCCGGGCGCGAACTTTACCCATACGGTTGCCCTCGGTGATACTCTGACAAGCGTTGCCATTCGCTATGCAGTCCCCACAGAACGCCTGATTGAGCGCAACGGCATTCTGCACCCCGACCGACTATACCTGGGCCAGCCGCTTTCCGTCGGTGAAATTGGACGCCGTGAGACGACCTACGGCTTTTATACGGTTCAACCCGGGGATAACCCACTACGGGTTGCAGCACAGTATGGGATGAGCCACGCCGAATTCCGCAGCTTGAACAACCTCGCCCCGTATGAGGCGCTGGTGGTCGGTCAGCAGGTTGTCGTGGCTGGCGAGGCTGCGCCCATGATTACAGCCCCATTCACGTTTATACAACTTACGCCAGAAGTCCCGGTGCAGGGGCAGTCGGTTGCGTTAAATTTTGGTACACAAAGCCCCGTCCAGGTTGAAGGCACATTTATGGAGCGGCCCTTCACGGTAGTGCAGGATGACGATGGCAATTATCGGGCGCTGCTTGGTGTGCATTCGCTCTCATCTGTGGGTGTGTATCGTGTAGAACTACGCCTGACAGATGCCAACGGTGAAACCACGCGGCATGAAGTCCGCCTGCGGGTTGCTGAAGGGAACTATGGCAGCGAGATCATCAACATTCCACCAGAACGCACCAACTTGCTCGAACCGAGGCTAGTCCAATCCGAGCTAGATCAAGTGAGCGTGGTGATGTCTGGTTTTCGGCAGCAACGCTACTTTGAAGGCTTAATGTCACTGCCGGCCAGCGGCCCGGTGACCTCGCAGTATGGCACGCGCCGTTCCTACAATGGCAGCCCGATAGACAATAACTTCCACGGTGGCACAGACTTTGGCGGCCCGGTCGGCGCACCGATCACAGCCCCGGCCGATGGTGTTGTCGTGCTGGCCCGGCCATTGCAGGTACGCGGCAATGTGGTCATTGTCGATCATGGGTGGGGTGTGTATACCGGCTATTGGCATCTCTCAGAAATTTCGGTTGCAGAAGGACAACTGGTTGAGCGTGGCGAGTTGCTGGGTGGGCTTGGCAACACCGGGCTGGTCACCGGGGCGCATTTGCACTGGGAAATGTGGGTGCATGGCGTGCAGGTTGACCCAATGCAATGGGTACAGCAATCATTTCCTTAGCGCGATATGGGTATCGCTCAATTTTTCCTCTACATAGATGAGTCCCAGAAAGTTGACTGTTTGACATGCTAAACCGACGTGCAATACAACTGGTTTGCCTTGCATTGCTGTTGCTACTAGTGATGGCTTGCACTGCTGACGAAAACAATGAAGACACCAATAACGATGCAACGACAACCGTAACCCCCACCGACACCTCTATTTCTGAATTGACACTTGATGACCCCGGCCCGGATGCTGTCCTGACAAGTGTAAACGATGGCTACTGGCTGAGCTGGTCCTATGCGTATGAACTGGCAGAAAACGAGTATTTTGACGTGCGCCTGTGGCCCGAAGGTGAAGCCGCGCGTGGCCTTACCTGGACCAAAGATGATATTTTCAACCTGAGTGATTGGTTGATGATGGCCGAACCCGGCGCGTATCAATGGTCTGTGGCCGTGATTGAAGGACGTATTGAAGATGGGCGTGGTGTTTTGGAGCGTGAGCTACTCAGCAGCCCCACCTATCGGCTGGAAGTTGGCGACGACATCAGGAATGTGGTTGATTTTCTAGAACTGCCCCCCGGTTTTGCGGGCAAGGTCTATGCCTTTGGCCCCACCGACCCAACCGCGATCACATTCGGGCCAGACGGTCACCTGTATGCGGCGGCACTCAATGGTGATATTTTCCGGCTGGTAGACAATGATGGCGATGACTACGCCGAAATGCGCCAGCCGATTTTCCGTAGCAACGGGCAACTACGCTTCCTGGCGGGGATCACCTTTGACGACAATGGCACGCTGTTTGTGTCAGATAGTGGGCGGATTGGCACCCTCATTGATGAAAACAGCGACGACATCTATGATACCCATACCGTGCTGGTCGAGGGGTTGCCATCATGGTTGTATTGGGGACATTCGAATAACGGGATTGCGTTTGGGCCAGATGGCAAGTTATATGTTGGCGTTGGTTCCACTACCGACCACGGGCCGCTGCGCGAAGAATATGAGGCGTCTATGTTACGCATGAATCCTGATGGCTCTGAACTGGAAGTCTTCGCGACGGGGTTCCGTAATCCTTATGATCTCGCATTTTCGCCTGAAGGTGAGTTATTCGCTATCGACAATAACCCAGATCAATTTGATGCAGGCTTGCCTTATCTGCCGGCCGAGGAACTGAACCATGTGCGCGAAGGGTTGGACTATGGCTTCCCGGATGTATTCGCGCCACCGCTGAACGGCTATGGAGACACCGAACCGCCAGCGGCTCTCTTTCTAGCATCTGTCGGTAGTTCAGGCATGACCTATTACCGCAATAATGCTTTCTCCGAGGATTTCAACGATGGGCTTTTTGTGGCGCAATGGGGAGGCAACCAGGATTTACGCTTATTGCCGAACGGGTATCGCGTTGTGTATGTAGACCTTCAGCCAGATACAGGCGGTGAAACTTTCAGCGGTGAATGGACATCTTTTGCCGCATTTGACCGTGAGAATACGCTGGCCCGTCCGGTTGACGTCACTGCCGGCCCGGATGGTGCGCTGTATATTGTGGAATATCAGACCGGGGTTATTTTGCGCATCGAATACGTCGGTGAAACCGAAACCGAAGCCCCATCGCCAGAAGCAGAACTGATTGCGCTTGGCCGGTCGCTCTATGAAAATGGTGTTGAGGGTGGGCCGTCCTGCGCAGCCTGTCATGCGAATGTGGCAGTGGCTCCACTCATGCAAAATGTCGGGGCCCTTGCGGCTACCCGTCGCCCCGGCATGGAGGCGGAAAGCTACCTGTACGAGTCAATTTTGCTGCCGAATGCATACATCGTAGAAGGGTACAACGCGGGTGCGATGTTCCAGGGGTATGGTGACGTACTCTCGCAGGAGGAACTCGATGCGCTGGTAGCTTACATGCTGACATTGCGCGAATAAATTGGGCTTTGCTTGCGAATAAAATGAACCCACAGCCAGTATTGCAGCCGTGGGTTTTTGCAGTGTGGTGGCGTTTAACAAATTAGAAATTAGCGTGAACGGAGTACCTGGTCAGCACGAACCCAAATGGAATCTGGCGCGCCGATGAAGAGACCGTAATAGATGACGCCGTTAACGGTCTGAGTATCAGTGATGATGTAAGTATCGAAGCCGTTGTTGTCAGCGTCAGCGGGCAGCAGCAGCGGGTTGCCACCAAGTTCAACAATCTGACCACCGGGGGTGCCAAGCGCGGGGACATTCGCACCAGCGTTGATCGTTACTTCACCTGTGTTCGCTGGCTGAGCGGGTGTGAAGAACGGCTCAATCGGTGGAATCAACACACCGTCGATGACATGGACAACACCGTTGGTCGCATCAACGTCAGGGAGAATCACCTGATTCCCATTGGCAAACACGTTGCCATCAATGACCTGAACGAAGACAGTGGTGCCCGGGAGCGCGGTTGGTACGGCGATACCGTCTTCACCAGCAGCGGCAATGATGTCAGCGGCAAACAGTTCCTGTGGCAAGACGTGGTAAAGCAAGACATTCGTCAGCAAGGCCTGATCAGCAATAATGCCATCCAGACCGGGAACCGCAGCAAAGGCGGCGTTGTTGGGGGCTAGCACCGTCAGGGTGCCGGGGGAGCTAAGGGTCGTGGCAACAGCGGGATCAGCAGCGAGGACGGCGGTTTCAAGCGTGCTGAGGTCGTCGGTGGCAACGGCCAGGTCGAGAATGGTTGAGCCGCTCATGCCAGCCTGCGCATTTGGCAACCATGCCGTTACGCTCACCATCACAGCGACAAAAACAATTACAAGTCTACGCATGTTTCGTCTCCTTAACGTTCATGAAAATTTCGTTACAAATAAAATATAAGCTCGTCACATAAGCCCCATTACAATACAACATGAGAAAATCCGAAAATTGTTACTTTTGTGAATGTCCCCTTCTGCTTCATGTAAAGATGGATGAATACCGCATAAGCACTGATGACGTTGTACACACGATAGTGGCAACTTTAGATTTACTTCTCTATAATAGCGAGGGTTTCAAGTCGGGTTAAATGGACGAGGTGCTGGCATGAATGCTGCAATTTCAAAGCTGACTGACAAAGAACAATACTGGACCGACGATTTTGAGGTCAATGATGATGACTTAGACTACCTCTTTAACCTTTTCTTGGAGACAGAGGCACCGCTGAGTCTGCGTGACTTAACACTTCGATTGATCGAATATCGCCTGAACGAGGCGAATCGCTATATTGACCAACAAATTCGACGCGGGGCACTGTTCCAACCGCAGCAGGCCTACGACATTGGACAACAAATTGTTTTCCCCTCACGCCAGTACGAAATGGGCGAAGTTGTCGCCAAACGCACCGGCAATAACGCTGAACACGGCGACTTTGAGGTTATTCAGGTTAGGTTTGATGGTGATCGTGTCATTGAATTTGCCAGCAATCTGCTCACACCACACCAACTCAACGTTACTGATGCTGACGACTTGAAAGGCGATATTGAAGAAGACGCTACGCATGTGCTGCGCCGCTATGGACGCTATATCGCCCGCAAGCTGCGTGACCGTTTTGACGAAAACCCGGATGTCGTTTACCTCGCTGGTCGTTGGTTCTTGCAATCGCTTCTCACAGAAGTGAATATCGGCCACCTCAATCTTGCGGAAGCTGTGCTGGATATGCACGGTGGTGGGCCGGTGGGTACCGAGCAGATCCTCAGTGAAATCGGCATGGATTTGGACGACAATCAGCGCTTGCACGTCTTTTCAATGGACTATGCAATGCAGCAGGATAAACGTTTTGATGAGGTTGGGCCGGCTGGTAAAGTCCTGTGGTTTTTACACCGCATGGAGCCAGACATGGTGCGCAAGCTCCCACCGCAGTTAGAATACGAGCCAACCCAGCACAACACGAACATGCTGACGCCTGAGATGCGCGAGCTTGTCTTTGATATTGATGACGAATTATCGCCAATTGAACTCCCTGAAAGCGAAGAGACCGAGGTCACAATCACTCTGACGTATCCCTATCGTCGGACTGGAACATTGCCCCTGGCCGCAACCTTGCAGCATCTCTTCCCAACAGCGTTCGAAACCACACAGATCATCACGACGCTGGTTGATGCCGAGACAGGTGACGAGGCGCAGGGCTGGGTGGTACGCGAGCTGGGCTATGTCTATGGGTTGGATACATTTTATCGCAATTACGGGATCCCGGTTGGGGCGTTTGTCACTGTGCGGCGACATGAAGACCCCACCAAGCTCATCATCGAGTTCGCGACCCGCAACCCACGCACCGAACTCATCCGCATGGCTGTCCCAACTGACAACACGCTCCGTTTTGAAACGCATAAACGCAAGATTCCGGCTGACTACGACGATTTGATGATCTTTGGTGTCGAAGACCTCGCCGCGTTGGATCAAGTCTGGAAGAAAAACCGCAGCACCCCCATCTCTACACTGGTGAAGCGGTTAATGCCAGAGCTTGCCGCCCTTACGCCACAAGCAACCGTCCACCTGAAGACGCTCTATAGTGCAGTCAACTTAATTAAGCGGTGCCCCCCGGAACCGATTCTGGTAGCATTAACAAGCCATCCAGAGTTCGAATACGTCGGTAGTGCTTATTGGAAGATGGCCGAAGCCTAGCACTACCCCCAGGCAGGAGCATAACGGACCATGAGTGACGGTAAGCGGCGAAATATTCGCATTAAGCCGACTGTAGACACCGATTTCCATATTGACTACGGTTGGTGGGACAAACAGGACGCAGAACTACGGACTTACCTGATTAGCCTGTTGCCAGAAGAACAGCGCAACACTTTTCAGGAGCTTGCAGATGATGAAATGATTGACTACGTTGACCCCGAAACAGCTGAAGTGCGCAAGGTAGACCCCTTGCAAGCAGCAATGCGCAGCCTGGTTGAGGATGTTGAACTTGCGCAGACCCCCCTTGTAGATGCTGTATTCCGCGTGTTTTTAATGAATGGGAACACCCCCCTAACACCTACCCAACTTGCAGAACATGTCGGCCGTCCGGCAACGACCATCTTGCGGACGCTAGCAGGTGCGAGGGTCTATCGGGGTATTCGTCCAGTTGTAGACGGGTAAATTTTCCATAACTGGACAGCCAAGCAACGGGACAGTACAATGCAAACGATGCATTGCTGACAGGCACAGGCCTTAAGGCAATTCGTTCTCAAAAGCCCTCATAGCTCAGTGGCCAGAGCACCGGTCTTCTAAACCGATGGTCGGGGGTTCGAATCCTCCTGGGGGCAAAAAATTGCCGAACGCCGATACTGTGGAGTCGGTTTTTTGTTCTCCAGCTAACGGCTCCGGCGCGAATCCACGGTGCTCTAACTCAGCAACGCGTAAAACTATATCTTTGTATTCCCATTTATGTTCTTCTAGCTTTATCGATTTCTCTCACCTCAAGAGATGAATGTCCACTCAAGCGGTGTGCCGCGTTCAATATCCTGTGCCGCTTTACGGCCAATCACCTCATAATAATGCCGCGTATGAAGACCATATCCTGGACGAATAGAGCGGACATGCTCTTTCGTAAAGACTTCGCCTGCTTTGATGTCTTTCACGACAAACAACGACCGTCGGAACACACGGCTGACATTTTCCTTCTCAGTGGGGCCATAATTTATCTTACCAAGTGCCTTTTCCGCCATGCGGACAGCATCCACCATTTGCCGAAACTCGTGTGGCTCCATTGAGAACGAGCTATCCGGGCCGGGGTCATCCCGTGAGAGGGTGAAGTGCTTCTCGATAACTCGTGCGCCCAATGTCACTGCTGCGATAGGCACCGCCGACCCCATTGTATGATCGGAAAGCCCGGCAACCACCCCAAACGCCTCTGCCAGATGCGGAATGGTGCGTAAATTTGCTTCTTCTGGTGGGGCTGGGTAGGAGCTGGTGCATTTAAGCAAGACAATCTGGTCATTGCCCTCAGCGCGAATCGCCTGCACAGCTTCATCAATCTCTGCCAGGGTCGCCATGCCAGTAGACATGATGATTGGTTTGCCAGTTCGGGCGATATAGCGAATGAGCGGAATATCGACGTTTTCAAACGACGCGATTTTATGGACGGGTACATCCATTTCTTCTAGAAAATCGACTGCTGAGAAATCAAAGGGCGTTGAAAACAAGTCCATGCCGAGGTCATTGGCGATTTGCTTGAGCTCGGGCTGCCATTCCCAGGGCGTGTAGGCTTCCCCATAGAGATCGTAAAGATTGCGCCCTTCCCAGATGGTACCTTTTATCTGGAAGTGGGGTTTGTCGCTGTCGATGGTCATTGTATCCGGTGTATAGGTTTGTAATTTTACCGCATCTGCACCCGCTTCATGTGCCGCTTCAATGATCTTGACCGCCTTATCAAAATCATGGTCATGATTGGCAGACATTTCTGCAATGATATAGGTGGGATTGTCACCAGAAATCAGGCGACCATTAATTTGCATCAGACTTGGCTCCAGGGATGAGTATCACGTACAAGTTCAAAAGCTTCAGCGACGGGTAGACCTGCTACACTGCCCCAGCGTTGTGCGTAGGCAGTCAAGGCCTCGGGCGAACGCGGGTGCGGGAAGGCGCGGATTTCGCTCTGATAGTGTTGCATCGCCTCAAGTTTTCGCGCTAGCGTACTGGAAATATCCGCGAATACATTCGGCTGAAACACAGGTTGAAAACGCTGAAACGCCCATTCGGTCGATGATTGTACTTCATAGGCGTAGACCTTCTCTACAGGATGTTTAGCTAAAGGACGTGTGGCAGTTAGCGTTGCTCGGTAAGTGATAACATGGTCGATGTTAAGATCCCCACCATGCTGCGTAAAGACGATACTGGGTTGCAAATCATCTATCAAGCCTTCAATGATCTTTACGACCTCTAGCAATGGAACACTGTCAAAGCGATTATCTGGTAGGCCAAACATCCTTGGCTTTTCGGCACCGAGCACATCTGCCGACTTGTGGCTATCACTGGCAAGATGTTCCAGAGTATCTGAATCCACTTCATCACGATCCACAAAACGCGATGTGATGCCTTCACCCAAAATAGCAATATGGACAGTATGTCCTGAATCGCTTAAGTGCGCAATCGTACCGCCACAGCCAAGGACTTCATCGTCAGGATGGGCCGCAATTACCAGAACATTCATCCTATTTCGTCCTCAATACGTTCTATATGGACATCTGCAACAACGCGCCCATCATAAAGTACAGCACGATTAAATTGATAACGAAACCCGTTATAGTCAATAAAGGCCTTTGGATACCCGTCTGCATCCAGCATCCGGATGAAATCATGTAGTTCCTGTAGGGAATCAAGCTCTGGGATTTCGCTCTGATGTGGTTTTCGACGCTTGAAGTTTGTCGGTTCCCCGATCTGTGGCACTGGCTCGATATTGTCTTCTACGATAACTCTCATCATTTTTGCCGATAAGTATGAGGCTCGAATGTAAATTTCTTCTGCACTGCTACCTTCCAAGCTTAAGTCACGCTTTAAATAGACTGGCCCGGCATCAAATTCATTTGTCATGCGCAGCGCGGTTAGCTTTGTTGTCCGATGACCACGTACAATAAGATTTTGGAGTGGGCTGCCACCACGCCCATACGGCACATCTGTCATATGGAACACAATGCATTCGTACTCTTTGAGAATGTCATCAGGTACTTTCCACGACCAGTGTAGAAAGAATAGATAGCGTGGTTTAATTTGCGCCAAGCGTGCTGGGGTAAGATCTTGCTTGGCATCAATATAGAACCACTGCCCCGGATAGGTGCTGAGCAACTCATCGAACACGCGTTGATTCCAGGGTTTGTAGCCAACAACAACATAGGTTTTCGTCGGCATGTTTACAATTCATCCTCATTTAATAGTTGTAAGCGTAGATAGATACGATGCCCATCAGCCTCGATATATGCACCGGGGTAAGGTGGAAAAGTCCGTGCGCGTAGGATGTTAATTAAGTCGCGGGCCAAATAAGTCGCGTCAAGGTCAATATTGTCAATCTTCTCAACGTCCTTTGTACGGTGATAAGTCCCCCCTTCAGGGTTTTGTGGTGTGCGGGTAAGTTGCCCGTTCATCAATAGCGGCCAATTTGTTTGAAAAAGCTGGATACAGGCACGCTCTAACCGCTGATACAGTGTTCTGCCCGTATCATCGAAGTATACAGGCACCTCTTGTTGTGCAATGATGTCACCAGTATCGATGCCTGGATCAATATAATGGAGTGTAACCCCCGCCGGGGTATTTTCAACAATACTCCAGACATTCGGATATTGTCCACGATTGTAGGGCAGGTACGAAGGATGTAGATTGATGACACCGTCCGCAAACAGGTCAATAAATGCTGGCTTGAGGATGTAGTCAAAAAATATTGAGAGCGCTATATCTGGATTAAGCTCTTTAATGGCTGCGACAGTGTCAGGTTTTCGTAAATCAGACCCTAAGAATATTTGTTTGTCCGGCAAGTTGACCAGTGCTTGCATTTCATCACCATATTTGCGCTTATGTGCGGGATGCAGTACCAGGCCGACGATGTCTGCTCGTTGCTCAACGAGCCATCGCAGTACCTCATAGCCAACACGATTATTGGCTAAGCATATGATCCGCATGGTGAATTTACCTTTCGCTTGTGCTTTCGTTAGCAAGTAATGTGGTCGCTACTCTATTTGCACCCTCGCCCTCAACAAGATCGTGATTAGTCGCACTCATCGAGAATCTGTCGCTTGTGCTATATAACAATCGTTGAAGAGGGGCTGCAATATGCAGTGGGGTGACCGATGTATGCCACCCGAGATTGAGTGCTGCGCCTCTTGCTGCAAGAAATTGGGCGATGGCTAGTTGATTCGCTGCTGTAACAATAACGAGGCGTGGCAGCCCCAATAAAGCCATCTCCCATGAGGTTGAACCTCCCCCTGAGATTGCGACATCAGCCCACGCCATTTGTGCTGGCATATCGTTGACATCTTGCAATAGCTCAAGTTCAAGTGTACTTGTTTCAGCAAAGTCGCGCAGGCTTTCCATATGGGGATTGCTACCGCCAATGACCGCACGGACTTTCAAAATGGCCGCTTCTGGTAATTGTGTTATTGCTTCCAGCACTTTGAGTGTTACATTATCGGGGTCGCTACCGCCCATAGTCACCAGGACATTCTGTGCAATTTCAGGGATTTCACGTTGCCAGCCACGATAGGGCCAGAATTCGCGCCGCAGCAGAACATAGCGTGTCCCTAATAGTAATCTGGTGTATGGCTCGCGGTTAGGGTAAAGTGCTTCAGTAGCATGGATATTCTGATTGAGCACCCAGTCAGCATAGTAGTGTTGAGCATGGCCATTATCGTCAATGAATAGCAGTTGAAAACCAGCATCTTTGATCCAACGCTGATAGTCCGCGCCGAAATGATAGCCATCAACGACAATTGTTTCCGCACTGATGTCGCTGGCAAAGTTGATCGTCGCAGTCACATCTGCCCGGCTACCGGGTTCTTCTTGCAGCAGATGAGCCTGCATTTTCTCGTCGGTAAGCCGTGTCTGCAACGAATCTGGCAGGTCATTCGCACTAACGAATGTGACCATCCCGCCATGCTCTTGCCATGCTTGAGCCAGTGCCAAACAGCGCATCACATGCCCACTACCAATCGCGGTGTTTGCATCAGCACGTATGAGTAAGGGCTGCATCGGCCTAAACTTTCTTCTGCTCTACATGCTGGTTAATCTTTACCCATTCAGGGTTGGCTTCTAGCAGGTCGATTACCTCACCCCAATGGAAATCACCATGACCGAAATGCTCATAAATGCGAGTTATCAACTCAAAATCATCGGGTGTATCAACCGTCCAGCGATGATGGGAATAGTCAACCGGGTTGGTGATATTTAGCAATCGGAAGCGTTCAGGATGATTATAGATGTACGGTGTCACATGCTCACGCCAGGAGGATTGGTCTTCTCGCCATGCTTTTTCGAGAGCGTCGAAGCTGAAAATCTCAACGTCCAGACCACGTGGATAGGTGCGTGCCATTGTGTTGCTGGCATAATCAACGGGCGGCACAGCACTCTGATAGCTAGCAATCAGGTGGTCAATAACACTGGCATCAATCAACGGACAATCTGATGTAATGCGTACAATCATGCTGGCCTTAAATTGTTTAGCGGCTTGATAGTATCGATCCAGCACGTCATCTTCACTGCCACGATAAACGTTCCAACCTTTGGCATTACATAAGGTGGCAAGTTGAGTATCTTGCGGTTGAGCGGTTGTGGCAATGATAACATCATCAATGTGGCGTGCCTTGCGTGTACGATGAACACCCCAATACAGCATCGATTCACCCAGAAGCGGCTTCAGCACCTTACCGGGTAAGCGTGTGCTGCCCATCCGGGCTTGAATAATAGCAACGATTTTCATGAATTCAGTTTCCGAAACGCTGCAACCACATCATCCACATCTGCCTTATCCATCTGTGGAAAAATCGGTAGTGTGATGAGCTTTTCATATGCCTTTTCAGCGACAGGGCACATGCCTACATCAGTGCCGAAGTTTTCCCGATAAAAGGGATGCAAATGAACGGGTATGTAATGCACATTAACGCCAATGTTCTCGGCACGCAGGGCACTGAAAACTTCACTGCGATCCATCCCCGGCATATCCACCTGCACCATATACAGGTGATAGGCGTGCGAGACATCATCATGTACAGTAAGTGGTGTGATGTAAGAAATATCTGCAAAGGCTGCATCGTACATTGTGGCAAGTTGTTGCCGTTTCTGCACCGAGCCAGGCAATTTCTTCAACTGGCTGATGCCTAATGCGCATTGAAAATCAGTGATGCGATAGTTGTAGCCGAGTTCAACCATTTCGTAGAAAAAACCACCACGTTCGGCACGTTGGCGATGGTCAGTTGTAATGCCATGATTGCGGAAGACTCGCATTTTCTGGGCAAAGTCGGCATTGTCAGTGGTGATGATACCACCTTCACCTGTGGTCATATGCTTGACCGGGTGCAGGCTGAACGTATTGAGATCAGCTAAAGTGCCAACCGAACGCCCTTTATAGCTACCGCCGATGGCATGGCAGGCATCGTCTACCAGGGCTAGCCCATGTTTATCAGCAATAATACGCAGGGCGTCGTAATCGCAAGGATGGCCTGCATAATCGACAGCAACAATGGCTTTGGTCTTTGGCGTGATTTTCGCTTCAACTGATGCTGGATCAATCAACAAGGTGTCTGGGTTCACATCAGCGAAAATGGGCGTGCCACCTTGATAAACCACGCAATTCGCGCTGGCCGCAAAGGTCATGGTGGTTACAATGACCTCATCGCCTGAGCCAATACCTAGCGCATGCATCGCAGCGTGCAAAGCAGCGGTACCGTTACTCACCGCGACTGCGTGCGCTGCACCCACGAATTCAGCAAATGCTTGCTCAAATTCATCGACTTTAGGGCCTGTTGTCAGCCAATCCGAGCGTAGGACTTCCACAACTGCCTGAATATCATCCTCATCTATATACTGACGACCATAAGGAAGATGATCTTCACGCACTAGCGTGCCATTATCCGCTGCAAGTTTATTCGACATGGGAGACCTCGTAAGAGTCAATCATTTCAAGCATTTCGTCTGTTGACAGCCAGTGGTCATTCTTGTCACTGGCATATTCAAACCCATCCGGAACAGCTTTGCCTGTGTCCCAGTATTCAGGACGCCACCAGGCGTGAGCAGGTTGGATCACATAGCGATCCTCCAGTTCAATAGCTTGTCGTGCTTCATCAATTGAGATCATTGATTCATGCAGCTTTTCACCGGGGCGAATGCCAATGAAGTCAATTTCAGCGTCTGGAGCAATTAAACGAGCTAAATCCATGATATTCATACTGGGTAGTTTAGGGATGAATACCTCACCGCCATGCATTGCTTCTATGCAAGATAACACAAACCGCACGCCCTGCTCCAGTGTGATCCAGAAACGGGTCATGCGTTCATCAGTAACGGTAATCTTTCCTGTTTCTGCTTGTTTTTTGAAGAGCGGTACAACGCTGCCCCGGCTACCGACCACATTCCCATAGCGCACAGTACTAAAACGGGTACCCGTGTCCCCAGCATAGGCATTGCCCTGTACGAATAGTTTTTCTGCCACCAGCTTGGTTGCTCCATACAGGTTAATCGGTGCAGTGGCCTTATCTGTACTCATTGCTAACACCCGTTTAACACCCGTATCAATTGCGGCATCAATGATGTTGCGTGCACCAATAATGTTGGTTGCCACAGCTTCAAATGGATTGTATTCACAAGCTGGAACCTGTTTCAATGCGGCAGCATGTACTACGATATCTACTCCTTGAAAAGCACGATACAAACGATCTTTATCACGCACATCACCAATAAAGTATCTCATGTTAGGCTGAGTAAAGCCTGCCATGCGCATTTCGTGCTGTTTAAGTTCGTCACGACTGAAGATGATCAACCGTTTCGGTGAATACTCACGTTGCACAATTTCAGCAAATTTGCGCCCGAAAGAGCCCGTGCCACCCGTGATGAGGATCGCTTTATCATTAAGTTTTAAATCGGCTCGATACATTGAAGTTTTGCTACCTTCATGAAAATGTCATTTAATGAGTTGTTTTTCACCCTCAGGCATATGGGACCACTCATGTTCATAAAGCACCGTATTATCAGCCCAATAGCGTACACCAGTGCCATAATAATCACCCGGAAAAGTTTCAAGTAAGACAGCACCATTCATGCTATCGTAGTGTTGACCACCCTTATGCATTCGCAGATCAAGTGTGTAGCTACCCGGTTTAACGGCCAACGCGGAACATAGCAGATAAATTCGCCCGCATTCGATAAGTTTTTTACAGTGCTGAGGGTCTCAGTAGATGCAAAAACCAGTTTCAGTAGTTCACAATTTGAGATTTACAGTTGACGAAACACCTCTCAACGTAGAGAGTTAGAGTTCCTAATAACCTAACCACCGATAGGTCAATGTCAATGATACACCAACTCTCCGCTGAAACCATCCATGAATTCACCGTCAATACCTTGCAGCAACAGATCAATCTTGAGATGAGTGGCTATCGCATTGATGATCGGTTAGCGTGGGACGTTTTACTCAAAGCCAGCAGCGAGTATCGCAGCATCAGCAGTGTGTGTGCGGAGCTTGATAATAGTGTGCATCACAATACCCTGCGCTTACAACTGAATCAACGATTTGATGTCAGCACCCTACAGCAGGATGAAATCGCCATAAATGCTACCCTGGCGGCGCTTATCCCCCAATCAATTTCGGGGCAAGCCGTCGATGTTGTCAATGATTTTCATGATGAATCCTATTATGTCAAAAATCCTGAAAATCGGACCTATGTCTGCTGTACCCAAGCTAACACTGATACCACGCGGTTCTGGCGAGTGGCAACAGCTTACGTGATCAAACATGGGCAACGCGTCACGCTCGCCGTGCGCTACGTGTTGCCTGAATATAAAACGCTTAATATTGTGCAAACGTTGTTGTGGCGCGTGCAACAACAGGGCGTGCACATCAAGTGTTTGTATATGGACAAAGGCTTTTGTTCAACCGCTGTCCTGAACTATTTACAGGCACGACAGGTGAAAGCTGTGATCGCGTGACCGATTCGTGATAAAACCGGGGGCACGAAAGCACTGTGTGAAGGCAAAGCCAGTTACACCACCACCTATCGTTTTACAGATGGTACACCAGCCACTATCTGCTGTGTGCGAGCCGCAAGCTGTCGTATTTTGGCTATAAGCTGGTGATGATTACGACGACGGACAGCATTCCAGTCGTCTATGATCTGGTCAGTGCCAATACCAACGAACGACTGGCTGCTGAAGCAGTACTGGATCGGATTGCCAACGCCGAGATTATTGGTGATAAGGGCTTTCTGGGTGTGGAATGGCAAGCGCAAATTTACCAGCAAACTGGCAATACCATCACGACACCAGAACGCAAAAACCAGAAAGTGCAGCATCCCGATGGCTCTGAAAAGCTGCTCAACAGTGTTCGTGAGCGCATTGAAGGTGTTTTCCATGAATTGCAAAACACAGGTCGCAACATTGAGCGCCTTTTGGCAAAGACTGTCACCGGATTGGCGACACGTGTCATTGCCAAAGTAACTGCGCATTTGCTCAAGCATATCTTGCGACGACAGTACGGTATTGATGTTCAGACCTTTCAATGCTCAGCAGATCCTGCTTTTTAATTTCACATAAGCAATACCTTCGCCAATTAAGCGGCGGATTGATCAGATTGGTCAGCATGAATGGCACTGAAACGTGTTAATCGTCGCCAGATAAGAGAAATTAAATGCGCATCGGGCGGATCGGGAAGGAGTTTAATTGTTTCGCTG
>DAOTTU010000079.1:0-18030 GCA_034437655.1 Anaerolineae bacterium | reverse complement strand
GGGCTGGCACATAGGCACAGCCCCTACCGAGAAAAGCGCATGACTACAACACCGTAGGGGCGATACCTGCGTGTTCGCCCATGCTTTTTTCTGAAATTGTGATCTACTGAGATTCGATATATAGCAGTTCGGCGGATGACTTGATTGAGCAGAATCAGGCTCCTCACTGGAATGTGGATAGCTGAATGGTCATCAATTATCTATAATTTGGATAAATCCTGAAATAATAATTGCTGACTGGCTATATATTACCTATGCACATTTTACATGGCACATGGATACCCACAGAGCAAAAGTTCTTTCTATGGGGTGAAGATGCCACCCGCGACCCAACTTATTTAAAAGGCCGACGTGGCAAAACCACCCCGCATCCCTTTGCACTCGACACTCATCAGCTTAAACATTACCTGGCGCATTTCACGACGGCCGAAGTTTTTAATGTTGAAACCATCATTTACAGTCTGCCGGGTTTGAAAAAGAAAGCGCAACCTTCACCTGAAGCGCAACAGGCCGGCCTTGAGCCATTAAAACAGGTCGAACTTCTGCAATGGCGGCTCGAAGGGCTCGTACTTGTTCCAATAGCATTTCTAGACTTGATGTTGCAACTTCCGGTTGAAGAACGGGGATTTGTGCTTGGCAGTGATATGCGTTACTGGCAGCAAGTGGTGCTGTTTATCATGAACATGCTCGTTGAGGGGCGTTATGTCCCGGGGTTAACGGCGCATGGCACGATTTACCATGCTGGCTGGCAAGCACGACCAGACGAAACAGCTTTCGAACAGCTACAACGTAATATGCCACCGCTGTGTCGGGCTGCTGTCCCAGAAAAAGATAGAATCTATCAACCTGCTGATGTGCTAAATGACTGCTTCACCACTTGCCTTGAAGACTTCATTTCTCACTATCACATTCATCATGACAGAACATACAAACATGAATGGGTGGCAAAACTAACCAACACCAGCTTGCTCACACGACGGCTGAAGAAAATTACGCAGCGGCTCTATAACGACTGGCAAAAATGGCAGTCTACAGGGAATGTCTACGGTACCAATTATCGTATCTGCTTGCGGCTAGACTCGCCTGAGCATGATGACGCGCAGTGGCAGTTAAGTTATCTGTTGCAGGCCAACGATGACCCCAGTCTACTGGTTGAAGCAGAAACCGTCTGGGATTCGCAGGGGCGTCAGCTTGCCTATCTGGAATATCGATTCGAAAATCCACAAGAAAAGCTACTGGCTGCGTTGGGCATTGCCTCGCGTATTTTCCCCCCAATTGAAGACAGTCTCCGCACCGCCAAGCCAACCGGAATGGCGCTTGATACCACACAGGCCTATCAGTTTTTAACCGAAGCTGCACCGATGCTAGAAAGCAGCGGTATCAACGTGCTGGTGCCGAATTGGTGGGGTAAACGGGCGCGTTTGAAAGCTAAAGCGCGCATCAAAGCAGGAGATAGCAAGACAACGACGGGCCTCCTGACCCGTGATTCACTGGTCAAGTATAGTTGGGAAGCCTCACTTGGCGGCGAGACCATCAACCGGGATGAGTTTGAGCAACTGGTCGCGCTCAAGCAGCCGATTGTGCGCTATCGGGGTGAGTGGATTGCGCTTGATCCAGAGCAGATTGAAGCGATGATGCAATTTTTTGAACAGGCGGAAGCCTCTGAGAGCGAGCTTTCCCTGCTGGATGCATTTAAGCTCAATGCAGAAGGTAATACTGAAACTCCCGATGGTATTGACGTTGATGAAACTGAGGTTGAAGGCTGGCTAAACGACCTGTTTGAGAATTTACGCAACCCACAGGCCACCACACCCGCCACCAATCCCGCAAACCTCAACGCCACCCTGCGACCCTATCAAGCACGCGGTGTTGGCTGGCTTTCCCAGATGCAGCGGATGCGACTGGGGGCTTGCCTGGCGGATGACATGGGGCTTGGCAAAACCATTCAGACAATCGCTTATTGGTTGCATACTGTCGAACGGCAAGCAACGCACCAACCACATCTGCTGGTATGCCCAACTTCGGTTGTGGGTAACTGGGCCCATGAGATTTCTCGCTTTGCGCCGAGCTTACGCTATATCAAGCATCAGGGGCCCGAACGCCTTAAAGATGACGCCTTTGCTGGAGCAGCCGCCAAAACCAACATCGTCCTGACCAGCTATGCATTGCTACACCGTGATATTGACACCTTCAAGCCGATCGCATGGTCAAGTGTGGTGCTGGACGAGGCGCAAAACATCAAAAACCCGTCAACCAAGCAGGCACAGGCGGCCCGTGCGTTGCAAGCCGAACATCGTATCGCGCTGACTGGCACACCTGTCGAAAATCGACTCAGCGAGTTGTGGTCAATTCTGCAATTCTTGAATCCCGGCTATCTTGGCTCTCGCAAAGCCTTTCGCAGCACTTTCGCCACACCGATTGAACGTTATGGCGACAAAGAGCAAGCAGCCAAACTCAAACGCCTGACCGAACCATTTATTCTGCGGCGTGTCAAAAAAGATACCGCGATTATTGCAGACTTGCCCGATAAGTTTGAGAACAAGGTCTATTGCAGCCTGACACCAGAGCAAGCCACGCTTTATGAAGCCACCGTGCGTGAAGAAATGGAGGCCATTGAGCAAGCTGAAGCAGGGATGCAGCGGCGTGGTGGCATTCTGCGCATGTTGACGCAACTTAAACAGATTTGCAATCATCCGGCACAGTTTCTCAAAGAAAGTGACACCGAAAGCCTGCAAGAGCGGAGTGGTAAACTAACCCGATTGGTAGAGATGCTTGAAGAAATCCATGAACGCGATGAGCGCACGCTGATCTTCACCCAGTATGCGCAGATGGGAACGCTGTTGCAGGCTTATCTACGTGATGTATTGTTCACCGACGTGCTGTTTCTGCATGGGGGTACACCGGGCAATAAACGTGACGAGATGGTACGACGGTTTCAGTCCAGCCATGGGCCACCCGTGTTTATTCTCTCGTTGAAAGCTGGCGGTACGGGCCTCAACCTGACCCATGCCAACCATGTTTTTCATTATGACCGCTGGTACAATCCGGCTGTCGAGAATCAAGCAACGGACCGCGCTTTCCGCATTGGGCAACGCAAAGATGTGCAGGTGCATAAGTTCATCAGCCTCGGCACATTAGAGGAGCGCATTGACGAGATGATTGAACAGAAGCAGGCGCTGGCCGACCAGATCATCGGTGAGGGTGAAAACTGGATTTCTGAACTCGACAATAGCGCATTGCGTGAACTCGTCAGTTTGCGCCATGAAGTGATGGAGGTGTAACGATGGGCTGGTACTATTATGGCGATTCTGACTACGAAGAACCCCCAGAACCCGATCCGCTGCCAAATGCAATCACCATACAGGGACCGATTCATGCGGTCAGCAAGCGCGGCGATATTGGTGTCGAATGGTGGGGGCGGCAGTGGGTAGAAGCGCTGGGTCGCATTCGAGATACCGGCCGGCTCGATCGTGGCAAACGCTATGCACGCAATGGTTCAGTGCGTGATATGCAGATCGGGCATGGAATTGCATTTGCACATGTTTCTGGGTCACGCGCCTCACGCTATCACAGTTATGTTGAACTCAAACCGTTGCGTGATGATCAGTGGGAACGTGCCCTGCAAGCACTGTCTGAGCAAGCGATTTACAGCGCTAAATTGTTAGCAGGAGAAATGCCCGGCGATATTGAAACTATCTTCGAGCAACAGGGGGCCTCGCTATTCCCGCAGGTACGCAATGACATTCAATTTGACTGTAGCTGCCCGGACTGGGGTGATCCTTGCAAACATTGTGCAGCGGTGTTTTATCTGCTCGCTGAGCAACTCGACGCTGACCCGTTCATTCTGTTTCATCTGCGCGGCCGTACCCGTGAACAGGTGATCGACCAGTTGCGGGCTTATCGCGGCGAGGATGTAGCAAGCGATGGCGATACAACAGAAGAAACGACACAATACATTGCCCCACCACTCGACGCTGATCTGGATGCCTTCTGGAAGGGCGGTTCAGTGGATTTCGTGCGCCAACGCCCAACAAAACCTGCAAGGCCATTCATGTTCCGGCAATTAGGGGAGCCACCCGGCAACACAGCCGACGAGTTCCGGCAGGTTTATGATGAAGTTGCTACGGAAGCGCTGTATTGGCTTGGTCTGGAAGATGATGACGCCTAGCAGCGAGGGTTTGGGGGAATCCTCTTAGGTCATCAGCATTGACGACAATCGGTAAAATAGGAGTTTAGCAGTGAACGAAAACCAGCGTGTTATGGAAATCTTCATGGAAATGCACCGAGGGCTGCCACGACAGGGCCCCGGTTCTGATGAGCTGACGCGGCGTGCGATTGCTGCGATTCCAGACGACCTACCAGCACAACCGCAGGTGCTTGATATTGGCTGCGGCCCGGGGATGCAATCACTGGTGCTGGCCCAAGAGCTGAATGCAGATGTGTTTGCAGTAGACCTGTTTCAGGAATTTCTCGATCAACTTGCTCAGAGTGCTGAAGCTGTTGGACTGGCAGAGCGTATTCATACCCGGGCGGCGGACATGCAGGATTTACCATTTGAGCCGCAGCAATTTGACGTGATCTGGGCTGAAGGTTCAGCCTATATTATGGGCATCGCGAATGCGTTGCAAACCTGGAAGTCATTCCTGAAGCCCGGTGGCTATCTGGTCTTCAGCGAAGCCGTCTGGCTGCAAGCAAACCCACCCGCCGACGTAGCCGCCTTCTGGCAAGCTGAATACCCTGCCATCACCGATATAGAAGGCAACTTAAACATTATTCAAAACAGCGGGTATCGAACCATTGAACACTTCACACTCCCAGATGCAGCCTGGTGGCAATACTATTACACCCCGCTTGAAGCCAAACACCCGGCGCTACGAGAAAAATATGCCGGGGATTCGGAAGCGCTCAGCATTATTGACGGTTCACAGCATGAAATTGCCATACGACGTGACTATGGCGAGTGGTATAGCTATGAATTTTTTATCACACAACCATCAGAAGCCAGCTCATAGCTCGACATCATCTAGCGAGAGCAGTCCCTTCTTCAACGCATAAATGACCGCTTGATGGCGATGTTTCAGGTGAAGTTTGGATAGGATGTTGCCAACATGTGTTTTTACCGTCTCAGCGCTAACAACCAACTTCTCAGCAATTTCCTGATTGCTTAGTCCTTGCACGAGTTCCATTAGTACATCATGCTCTCGCTCTGTCAACTGAATGCCAGGAATCTTTGGTGCAGATAGGTCTTGTAGAACCACATCAGCTACAGCGGGATCAATAATCGACTGTCCCTGATTCGCGGCCCTGATAGCCCCTACCAGCAGTTGCGGATCGCTCTCTTTCCGTACGTAGCCAATCGCACCAGCTCGCAAAGCAGCAATGACACGTTCATCATCTGTGTGTGCGGTCAATACAACAACCTGGGTGTGCGGGCTTATTTCACGTGATTGGCGTGTTGTTTCGATGCCGTCAATGCCGCCCGGCATATATAAGTCCATCACGACTACATCGGGCACAAGGCGACCGACTGCCTGCACAAACGCTTCGCCACTTTCCAACGTTGCGATTACCTCAATATCGGGCATAGCACCCAGAAAACTCTGGATGCCCTGCCGCACGATATGATGATCGTCTACCAGTGCCACGCGGATCATACAGATTCAGCACTTTCGTTTGTTTTGCGGTTCCAATGTAGATAGATAATACTCCATAAAATGCAGTACGTTACGAAAGCGAAGATCATCCCTGTAAAGAAGTTGCTGTCCCATTGATCTGGGTTCTGCGCTGGCAAGAAAACGCCATAAGCGGTTGAAGGCAACAGTATTGCAAGCGACATCGCCCCTGTCGCAAACCAATTACTGAAAACTTCCGAACGCATCTCTCGTAAAATATCAGCCCGCCGTTGCCCACTTGTATATGCGATAAGATGATGCTGTGCGAATGCTGAGCCGAGAAGGTATGCGACAACAACGCTTAAGAATAGTAAGCCAAGCCCGGTCGCCCACCATGGTGCCAGCGCAGCTTCAAGCAACAGATTCGGCACCATAAACAGCAGTATCATCACGACGACCATATTGACCTGATAAGTGCGTGCTTGCAGATATAAATCGGATGCACGACGATTCTCAGCGTTAAACTCGCGGTAGATATGCCAGCGCTCTGAGAGTTGCCGCGCAAAATACGCTGTGCTGCCTAAAGCGATCACTGCTACAGTTATAGAACCGCCGATAACGGTTGGCAAAGCTTCCTGAAATGACTCAATCATTGCGAGTAGTGCCCCTAGCAGCGCGAAACTCAAGGCGACACCAACACTAATATATGCATGCATCACCTGTTGTGCTTGGGACTGAATCTGGTTTTCCATTTTACGTTTCTCCTCTTCGTTTGTTTTGTCTTGAATCGGAATATGGATAACAACGGATGTTCCCTGCCCCGGCTGACTGGTCAACGTGAGTTCGGCGGCCGAGATTTCGGCAACTCGTCGTGCAATATTGCTCAAACCCATGCCATTTGTTGCAGTGGACGTATCAAAGCCCTGTCCATCATCAACAATTCGCAACTTAAGATGGGTTTCAGCGGTTGATAAAGCTAAATGAGCGGTTTTTGCACGAGCATGGCGTGCAATATTCGAGAGTGCTTCTTGTGTGATACGGAAAATGGCTTCTTGAGTACCAATAGGCAAGACGTCATTGGAGGGTATCTGGTCAAAGGACATATCGACCGTTGCGCCAGTGCGATAGGACAATGCCTCTGCTTGCTCACGGAGCGCCTCTATCAGCCCGGATTTCTCCAGTGGTGCGGGAGCTAATTGTTGGAGCAATGCACGCATTTCGACCATGGCTTCCTGCGCACTACGCTTGACCACAAGCAGTGCTTCACGCGCCGCCGCCATATTGTTGTTCAGGTGTGCTTCAGCCGCCGCCGCACTGATGCTTATGCTGAAAACCTGTTGCTTGATGCTGTCGTGCAGATCACGAGCAAGGCGCTTACGTTCCTCTTGTGCAGCGACTTCGTGGATTTGCTTGTAGAGACGTCCGCGTGCATTCTGGAAATCTTGCTGGCCATCAATGATGGCGTTGATTTGTGCGATCAGAGGGGTCAAGATGCCAAGCGGCAGTGGATGCAGCGTAGTGACGTTTTTTTGTGCTTCCAACTGTTGCAAAGCATGGGTTATCTGGTCTAGTTTGCGCACCAATGGCACGCCAAGCACCGTTAGAATGACTGCGCCACCAAAAAAGACCAATACCAACTGTAGGGGTTCAGTCATCGTCAAAACAGACGATAAGCTGATCACGATACTGGTGGCCAATAGCGTTGTGAAGCCACCACATAGCGAAAGATAGAGATAGAGACGTTTTGAGTCCATGCCAGGGCTCCGGACAGTGTGCGATCAATTTGTCTCTAACTATAAGTGACATCATTGGGGCTTACATCCCCTGCGCGGGGGAATGTGCAGTGAGTGATTCGCCCAGAGATGACCATATCAGTACAATATTGTCTACCTTATCCTATATTTCGAATGGACATTATCTCATGGCACGCGAGGTTCATAACCCGGACACTTTGTTCAACAGTCTTCAATATGGCTTCTCGCAGGTTGCAGTAGCGGCGGGGAGCAAGATTATTTCGGTGTCGGGGCAAGTTGGTTGGAATCAAGACGAGCGGATTGTGGGGGCTGATTTGGCGCGGCAAACAGAAAAGGCCTTGCAAAACCTTGCAGTCGCACTAGAGACGGTTGGTGGTACTTTAGATGATGTGATTGCGTTACGGATTTATATCGTGGCACATGTAATGGATGAGACATCAGCAATACGCACCAATCTGGAACACTTTTTTGGTGAAAATCCCCCAACAGCAACCTGGATCGGTGTTCCTCGTTTAGCGAACAAGGACTTTCTTGTTGAAGTAGAAGCGCTGGCGGTCATGTGACACCTTCTGTATAGGTCTCTACAACGATACCAATGCTTCAACACAAGCATCAGCGTATATTTTGAGATGCCAGGTCTTATCCTCAAAAAGTGCAGAGTATGTCTCTTTTTTCACACAAGACGTTGCTGCTCATCTAGAATTTGTTGAAAGCAGATCTCAAAAATGGAGGAATAGCATGGTTAAGCTAAACGACTACACCGAGTTTTCTGGGCGTCATCCTGAAACAGGTACAGTGCGGAATGCACTTGCCTACCGGGGCGTTATTGCGCCGCATACTGGTGAGCCTTATAGTGAAGCACTGTTGCTGGGGGTGACCGGGGGCATCGCGGTAGGGTATTTCACGTTCGAGTACGCTGGTTACTTGCCACATATTGCATTGCTTACACGCAACACATTCGACCCGCTAGAGAATTTGTTTGAGCGCCTGGCCCTCCCGCGTGACGTTATCCACACGACGTCTGCTGCAAAAGGGGAAGAAAACTTGCGTGAGGTATTCAGTAGTGGACACCCGGCAATCGTGTGGGCAGATTTGTTTAGCCTGTCATACAATGATTTGCCGTACGACGAACGCAACTGGCGTGTTGTACCGATGCTTGTATATGGTCTTGAAGACGATTGTGCTTACCTCGCTGATCGTGCCAACGTCCCTATCGTTATTCCAGCAGCAGAACTTCAGGCAGCACGCGCACGGATCAAGAAAGACAAGTTTCGTGTGATGACGCTTGAGACACCTGATGCGGGACGGTTGTCAGCCGCTGTGAGTAAAGGCATCTGGGAATGCATCAGCTTGTATACTGACGCTCCGCCGCAAGGCAAACGCGATAGTTTTGGGCTTGCTGCCTTACGGTACTGGGCCAAAATGCTCACGAATGAGCGCAATAAGAATAGCTGGATACGCTATTTTGCCCCGGGCGAACGCCTTTGGATGGCGCTGGCAGGCAATGTCGCTCAACCGGGCATTTTTTCGACCATTATTGGGGAAGATGGCAATAGCGCAGAACGTGGTATGTACGCAGATTTCTTGAATGAGGCCGCGTTGATTCTTGAAAAACCAGACTTGAACGTCGCCGCCGAGCTATTCCGCGCAAGTGAAACTGAATGGGCAACCTTAGCCCAAATGGCACTACCGCAAGATATACCTGTTTTTAAAGAGACCGCCGACCTATTGCTCAGAAAGCAGTCCCTTTTCCTTGAGCAGGGTGCGAATGCACTTGACGACATCCAACAGATTAACACACGCCTGGGTATACTTCAGGATAATGCGGCCAGGGATTTTCCCATGAATGAAGACGACGTCACCGACTTCTTCAGGCGTCTTGCAGCACAGATACTTGTCATACACGATTGCGAGCAAAAAGCGGTTGAGCAGTTGCAGGCTGCGATGTCTTAAAGTTGGCGATCACGATAGTCAGTTTTGAGTGTGATGCGGAAACATTATCCTTCACACGACCACAACAGTGCGGCGTGGGCGGCGCGTTTTGAGGTGCCCGGTCAGGGTAGGTAGGGTCATTGCAAAGTCCGCGCCACCACATGCGTTTCCTTCAGGAATATGAATGCGTACAACTTGATACTTGATAGATCCGCTTTTCAGGGCAAGTAACAGACTTATGAGAAAGTTAATCCAAACGTAATCTAACCTCGTCGATTTCTTTACCCCGTGCATTGGCATATCCTTTATCTTCACCAATGAGGACAAAACCGCATTTTTGCAACACCCGAATTGATGCAGTGTTATCTTTGGCAGCACGTGCAAAGATTGGGCGTGTACCAGCAACCTCGACCAGAAAAAGGCGTAGCGCAGCGGTGGCAATGCCTTTACCCCAGTACGTTTTATCAATCCAATAGGTTACCTCAGCATCGCCAAACATCTCGAACTTCATGACCGTACCGACAACTTGCCCGTTGAATAATATTGTACGTGGGATGATTGAGGGGTCACTACGAAACCTCGTCCAACGTTCCTCAAAAACCTCGCGGTCGTTTGGGTCCGGGACGGTGAAAGCAGCCATCTGGTTAGCGGTCGGGTCTTGCTGATGCTTGAAAAAGAGTTCAAGATCACTGTCTTCTACAGCACGCAGGCGTATTCTCGCTGAAATATCCTCATGATGTGTCATTGCATATCCAATCGTCGTATATGTAGTCGTTGGTTAGTGTTTTTATACTTTAAGCACGCCTACAGGGCGAATTTCTCGACAAAACAAATACGTTAATTCTAAATTGGTACAATATGCATACTGAAAAAGTGTGAATTGAGTTTGCTACTTTGACTTGTCTTTAGAGAATAGGGACTGTGATTTCTATGATCAGCGAACGTTTCTCGATCCTTGATGAAATTGGCCGTGGTGGTATGGGGACCGTTTATAGAGTACGCGACCGACTATCAGGTCAAGAAGTTGCGCTTAAACGTGTAATGCTGCCAGTCGAATCCCTTGAATTTATGTCTATGAGCGATCATGAAGATATCCGCCTTGCGCTTACCGATGAATTTCGCACGCTGGCTTCGTTGCGACACCCTAATATCATCAGTGTGCAAAGTTATGGCTTCGACAACGAGCGACAGCCCTATTTCTCGATGGAACTGCTCGCAAATGTTACAGATATTGTCTCTTTTGCACGTGAACAATCGTTTGAAGACCGTATTGAGCTTGCCATTCAGTTGTTACATGGGTTGCGCTACCTGCATCGTCGCAACATTCTGCACCGTGACCTCAAACCTTCCAATGTCCTGGTGGCGGATGGAAACGTAAAAATTGTTGACTTTGGCTTAGCGGCGACCACTGAAAAAGCAAGTGGTCTGGGTGGAACGTTGGGCTACATGGCTCCTGAACAACTGCGCGGACAAAATGCAAGTGTTGCATCTGACCTGTATAGCTTTGGACTGCTGTTGTATGAGATGCTAGGCACAAGCCATGCTTATGATACCAGTGCTTCACCCAGTAAATTGATTCAGGAAATTCTTTTGACGGTGCCGGAAGTTGCCAAATTGAATGTACCAGACACCATCAAAAAACTTCTCTTAAACCTGCTACAAAAAGACCCACAAGCCCGCCATCAAAGCGCTCAGCATGTCATTACGCTATTGACACAAGCTGTTGACAAAGTCATTCCGCTGGAACCCAAAGCCATCCGTGAAAGCTATCTGCAAGCCGCCAGCTTCATCGGGCGCGATGACGAACTTAAACAACTCTTGAATGCGCTTGAAATAGCACAGACGGGTAACGGGAGTGCATGGTTGATCGGTGGTGAGAGCGGCATCGGGAAATCACGGCTACTTGATGAACTCCGTGTACATGCACTTGTCTCTGGTGCGCTTGTATTGACCGGGCAGGCAGTTGACACCAGTGCGCGCCCTTATGCATTGTGGCAGGCACCACTGCGCCGTCTGCTGCTCAATGCAGAAGTTAGCGATCTGGAGGCGGCTGTTCTCAAGCATATTGTACCGGACATTGGAAGCCTGATCGGGCGTGAGGTAGGTGAGGCCCCGGTACTTGAAGATGCAGCGGCACAACAACGCTTACGGTTGGTTATCCTGAACCTCTTTGAGCAAAACAACGCATTCATCGTGTTACTGCTGGAAGATTTACAATGGGCAACAGAAAGCCTGAGCTTGCTGGCCCAGTTAGCTGATGCCGTAGACGACATGAAGTTACTTATTGTCGGTACCTATCGCGATGATGAACGTCCGCAACTCCCCGGCGAGCTATCTGCTATGCAGGTTATACCGCTGGAACGACTTTCAGAAACCGAGATTGCGGCGTTATCACTCTCAATGCTAGGTGACGCCGGACAGAATCCCGATGTCGTTGAGTTGCTGGAACGCGAAACCGAAGGCAACATCTTTTTCCTGGTGGAAGTCGTACGTGCCCTGGCAGAAGAAGCTGGCAGTCTCGATAAAGTCGGCATTGCGACACTCCCTGATAGTGTCTTTGCAGGCGGCATTCAGAATATTATCCAGCGTCGCCTGAACCGTGTGCCGGAAGATGCACGCCCCTTGTTGCAATGTGCAGCGGTTAGTGGACGTTTCCTCGATGTACATGTACTGGCACGTTTGCACAACACGCCGCTTGAGGATTGGCTGACAGTCGTGACAAATGTTGCCGTTCTAGAACAGATTGATGGTCAATGGCGCTTTGCCCACGACAAATTGCGCGAAGCCCTGATCCAACAACTTGATGCAGACACGCACAAAGCGCTTAGCCAGCAAATTGCAAACACTATCGAAGTCGTGTATCCCGACGATGACACCAAAGCCTACCATCTATATCAGTTATGGCAAACGGTAGGGAAGCAGCCAAAAGTGCAACACTATGCAACGATAGCTGGCAAGCAATTGGTTGAAAGTGGTCGCTTGCTGGAAGGCTTGACTGTTCTGCAACATGCGCTGAAACTAACGGACGAAACAGATCAAAAACAACGTATGCAGTTGCTCAACCAAATCGGGAGTACACACGTCTTGCTTGGCGATTATCCGACTGCCGAGAAAGCGCTCCGAGAAGCACTGGACATAGCAGGTGCAACACAAAATGAATCTGAACAAGCAACAGCACAGGTTGCGCTCGGTGGTGTGTCCCTCTTTCGGGGTGATGTTGGCGACGCAATCGAGAAATTTAACGGTGCGCTGGCAACTGGTATGCGCATTGATGACGATGAGATTATTCTGCGTTGTACAGTCAACCTGGCGTACACCAAAATTCTAACAGGACAATTTGACGGGGCACTGACCCAGTTACAAGAAGCACTGGAAATGGCACGCTCTCACGACGATACCCGTCATCAGGCCAAGATTCTGGTGAATATGGGAGGTGTCTATAATTACATGGGCCAGCTAGACAAGGGACTCAAAAACTTTGAGGAAGCGATTGACTTCGGGCGAAAAGTCGGTAATCCATCGCTGGTTGCCCAGGCCACGCTCAATCTAGGTGCGATTATGTATCACCTCAAAAATTTTCAACGTGCCAGAGGCCATTTTGAGGAAGGGCTACGTCTTTCCCGAAAACTTGGGCTGCGTGAAGCAACAGCCATGGCAATGGGCAACCTCGGGGAAGTGATCTATTTTATGGACGAAGTACCGCAAGCAATGCAGTATTTCAATGATGCGATTGCATTATTCCGTGAAATGGATAACCAGCCCTCGGTGACACATTATCTGGCGACGCTTGCCATTGCTGAAGCACGCAGCAAACAATCAGTGCCAGCCCGTGAACACCTCCGCGAGGCATTGCGCATTGCACAGGACATTGGTGCAGAACCTGATATTGTGAGGGCTCTGGTTGGTTTCGCCTGGGTACACCATGCCGAACAAGATATGCATGCTGCTCGTGAACTGGTACAATTTTGTGAGCAACAGCCGACCATCGGCATGAGCATTGAACACCTCAACGATCTAAAAGCACAGCTTGGTATATCCGACATAGATGCGGCTGAGAACCAGACTGACACTCCTACTCTGGAGTCGGTGGTTGAAAAATATCTGGCGTGAGTATCCAGCTTTTGACAGGTATATCGCTGGATAGCTGCTTGATGCTCACCTGCAAAATCACCATGTCTTACCTCGATGATTGCCCTGCATGATATGTGGACAATATCGCGACGTTATGATGGGCTTGTCGCCAGATGATGTCGTTTGAAGCCTACTGGTCTTCGGGGCGATGTTCCCCGGGGCGGCCATAAAGCCACCAGAATTCGGAGCGGGGATAGATGTCTTTGAGTTGCTGATCCCATAAGAATGTTTCACCACGCGCCAACCCCCGCAACCGCTGGTCAATGGCTTGCAACAGGCTGCGTTGTTCTTTACCAAAAGCACTCTTTGCCTGAGCTTCTTGCACGAGATGGTGAATCAGTGTCCGTTTTTCGGCTTCATTGGGGTAATTGGCGTCACAGGTCTGCGGGTCGTTCTTGCAGTCGTCTAGAAACCACCGCACCGCATTCAGCCGCGACGAAAATTCTTGTTCCAGCTTTTCTTTGTAATGCGACAACCATTCATAGCGAAGTTGTTCGAGCTGGTCACGGGCATCATGAAAGCGCTGAAGTTGACCGCTGGAAAGGTCACCTTCCAGGGCACGTAGGCGGTATTGTCGCGCCAGCATCCCACCGAGGGTGAGCTTGGGGTAGCGATTACTGATTTCGCCAAAGAGCTTGTCTTCATAGAGATAGGGGGTAAGGTGTTCAACCATCGTGGTGAACACATCCAGGTCTTCTTCCAGGTTTAGTCGTGCAGTCATAAGGAAGGCTCCTTATCGTTTAACTGTATTTAGCGTCGCACCACCATAGTATAACTACCAATCCCCTGCACTTCCTGAATCCGGGTACGGCCGGCGTCGGCGTCCAGGAACCATTCTGTGATGAAATGCGCTGTTTCGTCGGTAAAAGATAGCGTTGGTTTTAGCCCAACTATCTCGCTACAGACGGTGATCAGTCCCCGTTCTTCGTGGGGCGTACGTAGCCGCAGGTAATGCTTGACTTCCCATTCGATCTCAACACGGATGCCGCGCCATTCGCCTGCGACGAGATAGGGAGACTCGGCACGCAGGCACTTAAAGTAGATGCTGCTCAGTCGATTCCCCCAGAACGTATGGGTGACGCGCTCTGCGATTAAATAGGGGCGGCCAGTTTCTGGTTCATGATAAAACCATGTGGTTGCGTTTGTACTCATTCGTCGTCATCCTCACAGGAATCATCAGGAAAATTCAGCAATGTATATTACAACATTTTCAGCAGGCCTGCTATAATTCGGGACATGATTGACAAAGCTGCATCACAGTATGGATTAAATCTAGCGGCGGGTGTGCTGATCCTCATTGGGTGGGGCGGCATTTTTTTGCTGGTGCAAAACGTGTTGCCGACACCCGGAGCGCGCTGGGTGTTCTTTATGCTGTTGTATATTGCAATTGTCGGAACCGGCCTGCCTTTCATCCGCTTTTTGAATCATCGTTTTATTGGTACCTTTGTCAGCGATGCAGTTATTGTGCGCGAAAGCCTGTGGTTTGGTCTATTTGTCACAACATGTGCATGGTTGCAGATTTGGCGAGCCTTGAGCTGGCCGGTGGCGATGTTGCTGGCGCTGGCCATTGTCGTGATCGAAGGATTTTTGCGCATCCGTGAAAGCTATTATGACGCCTAGACGTTTTATTGTTTATTGAATCCACCGATGAGGGAGAGACTAATCGATGAAAAGTGACCTCAGCCGTTTGATGGCAGAACGCAATATCGACGCCTATATCATTCTTGGCACCGAGCATGAGAATACCGACCGCTACTACATCACTAATGGTGTTCATGCCAGTAGCACCGTCGTTCATAAACGTGGTGAAGACCCTGTGCTGATCGTCAGTGGTATGGAAATTGACGAAGCCAAAAAGAGCGGGCACACCGTCATGAATATTTTTGACTTTGGATATGCAGATGTTCTCAAAGCGCATCGGGGTAACCCGTTTAAAATCCAGCAGGAATATTTTCGTAATGTGCTGAACCACTTTGGCATCATGGGGCGGCTAGCGCTGTATGGCACTGGCTCAGTGATGAGCATCTATAAGATAGTGAATCGCCTCAATGAATTTGACTTTGTGAAATTGGTAGAAGACCAGCACCCGGACATCTTCACGGTAGCCCGCCGCACCAAGGACGCCGCCGAACTAGAAGCGCTCCGTGAAAGTGGCCGCCGCAGTAGCCTGGCGATGACACAGACCCGTGAATGGCTTGCGACAATGCGGGCTGACGGTGAGAATGTTGTCAATGCAGATGGCCAGCCTGTCACCATTGGCGACGTCAAGCGCTTTGTGCGGCTGAAACTCATGGAACTGGATATGGAAGACAGCGAAGGCATGATCTTTGCACAGGGGCGTGACGCCGGGGTGCCCCATAGCCGAGGTGAAGCTGAGGAAGCCCTCAAGGTTGGGCAGGCGATTGTCTTTGACCTCTTCCCACGTCCCATTGGCGGTGGCTACTACCATGACATGACACGCACGTGGTCACTCGGTCATGCTACCCCCGACGTTGAAGAAGCACACCGCCTCGTGATGCACGCTTTCACGCAATCACTGGAAGCACTGTCGCCTGGGCAACAGACCCGTGAATTGCAAGACCTCGTCTGTGACATTTTTGAGGAACACGGCCACAAAACGCCAAAGTCAGAGCCGGGTACGCAGGAAGGCTACGTCCATAGTTTAGGGCATGGGCTGGGCTTGAATGTCCATGAAGCGCCGAGCATCAGCAACTATTCGCCTGAACACATCGTTTTTGAAGTGGGCGATGTCGTTACCATTGAGCCGGGGCTGTATTACCCGGAACGTGGTTGGGGCATCCGCATTGAAGACACAGTCTATATTGACGAAAACGGCGAACTGATTAACCTGACCGACACAACCTATGATCTGGTGGTGCCGTTGCAGGGCTAGCGTGGGGAAATCGCGCTGTTGATTGGTGGCGTGTTGCCTTGACGCCTGGGGCAGGACCGTGTTTTAATCACGGCGACACAAAATTTGATAGTGCATTGATGATTACCGATAAGCAAAGGTAAAAAATGCGGATTCCGACCTGGGCAATAACGGTATGGGTGCTGCTGGCGGTGGTTGGCGGGCTGGTAGGTGGCTTTCTGAGCTATACCCAATCACGTGAACGCACTCGTGATCTCAACGACATCACCAGTTTACAAGAAGGTGTTGATGTTGTGGAAATTGTGGGTCTGCTGGCCGGGTGGCGTGAGCCTGAACTGCCCGAAACAGAACGCGACGCAGCGTCCGCGCCTGACTTGAGCGTGCAGGCAGACCCCGCTGTATTGACTGCTACACCTACACCACAGACGCCCCCGACTGATGCAGCTACCGACGACATCGCAGCAGATCAACTGACACCGACGCCCAATGCTGTCCCTACGGAAGCAGACGAAACACCCCCCGTTGCTGTGGCTGAAGACGAACTTGCCCCCTCGGTTGATTTCGGGCTAGGGCGCATCAATGTGCTATTGATGGGCATTGACCAGCGTGAAGGTGAAACCGGCCCCTTCCCCACCGACACCATGATTGTGCTGAGCCTGAACCCGGCTGCGCAAAGTGGCGTTATCCTCTCTATTCCGCGTGATATATATGTGCGGTTTCCGGCCTCTAACGGGCGACGTGGCAAGATCAACACAGCGAACATCGTCGGCGAGAATCTCTCATGGCCCGGTGGGGGCGTAGAATATGCCAAGCGCACCGTCTCTGAGTTTCTTGGTGTCCCGATTGACTATTACGTGATGGTCAATTTCACGGCCTTCCTCGACATTATGGATGTGATCGGCCCGGTTGAGGTTTGTATTCCCGAAGCGATTGAAGACCTTGACTATCCCGACGGGAGCTATGGCACGCGCCCGGTCTATTTTGACCCCGGCTGCCAGGATTTACCACCCGACCGCTTGCTGGAGTATTCCCGCACTCGTGCAACGGCCAACGGGGATATTGACCGCGCTGCGCGACAACAACAGGTGATGCTGGCTGTGCGCGAAAAGGTGGTCACGGTAACGGGGTTGTCCAACCTGATTCGTAACGCGGCGGGCATCTGGGAAAGTGTCAGCGACAACATCCGCACCGATATGAGCTTTGAAGATGTCTACAGCCTGGCGTTTTTCATGGACGATGTCGCAGCCGAGAACATTGTAAACGCGACCATCGGTTATGACCGCGTTGAAATTGGCACCTCACCAGAGGGTGAAGAAATCCTGATCCCCATTCAATCCGATATTGTGGCGCTGGTGACGGAACTTTTCGGCAGCTAGGGATGCACGCTTGTCAACAGTCAGGCGTTGGGCTACAATTTTCGCAGATGAATACATGGGGCTGTGGCGGAATTGGCAGACGCAGTTGACTTAAAATCAACCGCCGCAAGGCGTGTGGGTTCGAGTCCCACCGGCCCTATAACAAGAGACTTGAGTCGAACATCGGAAAATTGGTTTTTTCCGCTCAACACCAGCTCCCTGAGGGCTGGTGTTGAGTTTTCTACTAACCGTTCGTTGTTTTTTTGTAACTACTCAGGCGGGGAGGAAGGGATGTGCAAGCAGGGCATCATGCAAGGCGTGGATCACCCGTTGCCCCTGTTTACGAGCGGTCGAAATATAACCACGCAGATCGC
>DAOTTU010000078.1:0-8679 GCA_034437655.1 Anaerolineae bacterium | reverse complement strand
GGCGCTCCACACCGAACGGGCGGCGTGGCTGAATCCGCCGGGGCTATCCGACAAGGCGCTGAAAGAGCGCACGCTGACGAACCTGTATAATGCGCTGGCCGTGTGGCGCGGCAAAGATACGATGAAAACCAAACCGGATGCGGCGGATTTTGCCCCGCGCCTGGACGAACTCCACCGGGAGTTGGATGAGGCAGTGTGCGATGCGTATGGGTTCCCGTATGCGGTGCTGGCCGACGAGGAAGACATCCTGCGGCGGCTGCTGGCGCTCAACCTGGAACGGGCGGGGTCGGCGTAGGTCAGGCAAAGGTACTCAGGAAGTCATTGGTCACGGCTTTCAGGTTCAACGATTGACCCTTTTCCCAGTTCGCATCAAATGCTCGTGGGCCTACCTCCATGCGTAGCGCGTTTTGCAGGTTGGTGAGTAGAGGCCACGATTGCATCCAGCCTGGGGTGCTTGCTGGATGAGATTGGGCCAGCGCCATGAGTTTGATAGAACGCTCCACTTCGGCGTGGTGGGCCGCAATGATGCTCGTAATCGGAAGACACAGCACAGTAAACGCAGGCATCCTCAACTCTGCTGCCAGGTGAAAGGCCGTTGTAATGGCTTCGGTTGCTAGCTCATAGTCTCCATTGCCACACCAAGCAATGGCTAACCCTATGTGGGAAAAATAAAGTGCAACCACGTTGCGCTCGTCAGGTTGATGCTTGATCAGGTTAAGCGCTGCCTGCGAAAGCTGAAAGCCCTGCTCGTAGTCTTCTTCTATTCCGGCCATTACGCCTAACAGGGCAAAGGCAACAGCTTCCTCTTCTGGTTTTTTGGCTTCCTCCGCATTGATGATTTTGCTTGCTGCGAACGCTACTTGCTCAAAGTCACCTGCCAGCAAGCTACGCCATGCCCCCATCAGATTTGTTTTGGTACCGGCACTCTGTTGGAAGTAGCTGACGAGATGTTCTTCGGTATACTGGCGCATTAGCTCGTGCATAAATAGCAACCCGTCCCCACTACGATGCAAAATGGACTTGTCAACCAGGATAGCAAGCTCACGTACATTAGCTCCCGTCACCTGTTGAGCCACTTTTCTACTAGACCCGCCACGAAATACAGAGAGCTTTGACACAATGCGCTGCTCCCTGGCAGAAAGCAAATCCCAGGAGTGATCGAACACCGTGCGTAAACTGCTGTGACGGTCTGCTACGTCGGCGTGTTGTGTGCTCAGGAAGTCAGTGTCCTGTTCGATTTCGGCCATAATTTCATCGCAGGACAGGGTTTTGAGCCATGCTGCTGCAAGCTCAATAGCTAGTGGCAAACCACCTAGCAACTGGCTAAGGCGTATAACGCAAGCACGGTTCTCTTCCAGAGAGAAAGTGCCATGCACCAAGTGGGCACGCTGTACGAAAAGCCTTACAGCAGCGAAATCTTCCGGGTTGTCGATGTTAGGGGTTTGTGGAACGTCAATAATTTCAAGATAACGTACCCACTCTTTTTGCAAATTAAGCGAAGACCGCGATGTCACAATAATTTGAACATCACCTGTTTGCTCAATGAGGTCATTAACGATGCCCGCCGAGCGTATGAGATGTTCAAAGTTATCCAACACAAGCAGAATACGCTGCTCCTGGATGTACGTGATAAGCTGCTCAAAGTTGGTCAGCCGGACGTTCAACTGGTTGACGATTGCAGAGATAATATCTCGATCAGATTGAGCGGATGCGAGGGGCACGAAAAACACGCCGTTTGGGAAATCATCAAAAACACGGTGCGCCACCTCAATGCTCAGGCGTGTTTTCCCGACACCGCCCGCACCCGCCAGGGTGATGAGGCGGATGTTGTGGTTGTTGATTACATCAACAATTGCCTGCATTTCACCGTCTCTACCAACGAAAGATGTGGCATAGGCTGGTAGTTTACGTGATGGTGCCTGAAAGCTGACAGGGGAAGGTGCTGGTTCAAAAAGTGAAAGCTGTTGGGCATGTAAAATCGCTTGGGAGCGGCTGTGAACACCGAGCTTACTGTAGATTTTCTTGGTATACCAGCGAACTGTTCCAATCTCTATGACGAGTTGAGCAGCGATTTCGGGGTTAGATAAGCCATTGACCATCATTTGAAGGACTTCAAGTTCGCGTGTGGTTAGCAATTTCTCGTATACGATTTTTTGATTCATCTCGTTTACACCAAAATTGTGTTATTGAGTGACGTTACTGCTAGCTACCTTGCAAATATACGAGGATGGGGCAAGCTGATCAGTGTCGGATATTACCACAAAAACGGAATCCAATCCGTTTTGTCCATTCAATCGCAAAGGGGAGCGGTTGTATCCAGTTGGAAGGTGCGTTGTTCGATGTCAGACAGCGGTGCAATAGCGCGATTGGTGCATATCCAATCGACGCGAGCTGAAATTGTGTTCAGGTTGTTGCTTATATCCCATGCAATAATTGTGCGGTCATCCGAGGAAGAGAGTAACATCTGTCCATCAGGGCTGATTTCAATATCCGTAACAACGTCGTTATGGTCAGTAAAGCGGTACAAAACGGATCCCGTTTGCAGTTCCCAAATCACGACATCCCCATCATTTGCTCCAGAAAAGAGTCGCTTTCCATCTGGATGGAAGACCAGCCCAAACACAAATTCGCGGTGCCCGAACAGCCGTTGAACCACCTCGCCGCTATTGAGATTCCAAACAATAATTTCACCGTCTGTAGTACCAGCAGCTATCATACTCATATCCGGGCTAAACGCTCCAATGACAAGACCAGTATCAGCTTCAAAGGCGAAAGCAGGTTCATCAGCACGAATTTCCCATATCAATAATTGTCCGGCATCGGTTGTAGCCGCAAGATACTGATCATCCGGGGAAATGGTGACACTTCGGACACCGCCCTCTGGCACTTGAATAGTCTGGATGGCTTCCCCGGTTTGTAAATCCCAGTAGACGATGCGACCATCGTTGCCGCCAGAGACAGCGTAACGGTCGTCGGGTAGGAATGCTAAGCGTATCCAATCGGCCTCATCATGACCATTCATGTCGTAGATGATCTCTTCATCTATAAAATCCCATAGGGCGACAGAGCCACTGGCATCCGCAAAGAGAATCATCTCGCCGTTTGGGGAATACTCGACTGCTTCGATCCTGTTCCGGTTCCATGCAAGCTGTTTCACAGGTTGGCTGGATGCAACATCCCATAAGAGCAGTGTGCCATCCGCCGAAGCAGACACAAACTGTTGCCCATCCAGACTGTGGGCTATCCCCAAAACCCAATCGGTGTGCCCGAAATAACGCTGCTGGACAAACGCGCCGAGCAAATCCCAGATGACAATCGAGCCATCAAAGGAGGCTGAGGCTGCTGTTTTGCCATCTGGGGAAAAGGCGACATCAGCCACACCTTGATTGTGCCCAACGAGGCGTTGCAGCACGACCCCCGAACGAATTTCCCAAAGGATAACTGACGTATCATCAGACGATGACAGGGCGAAACGTCCGTCGGGGCTGTAGGCAACATCGTGGACGATGCCTACATGCTCGTTGAACGTCCGTATGACAACACCTGTTTGCAAATCCCACAGGATGACACTTCCATCCTTAGAACCAGTCAATGCGGTGTCGCTAGTGGGGCTAAAGGCGGTAGATGTCACCCAATCCGTATGGCCGATGAGCTGCCGAATGGGTTCACTGCGAGGCAAATCCCACAAAATAGCCGTGTTATCATCTGAACTTGATAGCATCCGTGTTCCAGCGGGGTTGACGGTAACGCTGTGGATATAGTCATCATGCCCGTTAAACTCATCTACAAGTTTACCTGAGTTAGTATCAAAGATAAGAATAGCACCGCCAACCGTTCCAGCGCTGATTCGCCGTCCGTCGGGGTTGTAAGCGAGGCTCGTCACGATGACATCATTTGGCAAATTTAGAGCAAAAAGCTGCTGCTGGGTTGCCACGTCCCATAGCAATACTTGACCGTCAAAGCCCGTTGAGACGACCTGTTGCCCTGTAGAACTGAAAGCAACACTCGTTAGCTCATCTTGATGGGCGGCGACTGACCAGAGCATTTCACCGGAAGATACCTCCCACAAAGTCAATGTGCCATCAAACTGCCCACTGAGGATTGTTTGTCCGTCAGGGCTGTAGGCGATTGCCGCGATGCCGTCGTCTGTGTCAACACGAATTTGCTTAATTGGACCCGGATTCAAGCCAACCTGGGTTAGGGCTTGTTGCGCTTCTACGGGTGGGTTTTCAATTTGAACAGCCAGAAGCCCCAGGGCTATAGAAAGCGGTTGGTTTTGATCTACTAAAAGCTGGGACTGTGATGAAAGCGCCAGGCTTCTTGCGACGGCGACCTGACGTTGTGCCTGGAATTCACTCGTAGCAGCACTGTTGGCGTTGTTACGTGCTTGTACTGCCTGGGTGTTGGCAATATTGCGCTGCTCATCAATGTTGTTTAGAGCCACCTGTGACCCATACAACCCGGCGATCAACGCCAGAATAATGAGTCCGCCTAAAGCCTGAGACACCCGCTGGAAATTCTGAGCGCGGCGGGAAATGCGTGCTTGTTCTGCTTTACGCGCTTGTTCTGTAGCTTCGCGGGTTTGTTTCTGATCGAGGCTTGCTTCGAGATAGGTTCTTTCATCATCGTTTAGTTCAAGTGTGGTGGCGCTGGCGTATTCTTCGAACTGGATTAAGCGGGTGCCGCTGGCAAGCAACCCGGCATCACAGTTGCTACGCAACCACTCTGTTGCATCTTGCATAAGCCGCCGCTGTGTGTACAAATCTTCGCGGTTGGCGTCTAACCAGCTACGCAGGCGGCCCCACTCACGAATGAGCGCTTCATGCGCGACTTCAACGGTTGGTTCACGGGATTCTGGATCACGATCTGATGTGAGCAGACGTGCAGTGAGGTAAGTGTCAAGCACAGTCATGACGATTGCTGTATCGCCCAACTCGCTTACCTGGACACGACGACGTGTGTCCTCCACACCCTGGCCCAGTGTGACCAGTCGTAGGAAAATTTGCTGCGTTGTCTTTTGTTGTTCGGGGGTTGCTGCGATGTACTCCTCATCTGCACGTTTCGCCAGCGCTCCCGTGATGCCTCCCAGGGCATCGTAGGCCGAGGCTGTTAGGACGCGCCCTTCGCGGCGGTCGTACAGTTCAGTGAGCGCATATTGCAGCAGCGGCAAGCCACCGGGTTCTTTGGCCACGTCAGCAATCATTCTTTCAACCAGCCCGGCTTCAAAGATCGCCCCGCTGTTTTCGGCAGGGGGTAAAATGGTTTCGCGCAGTTCCTGATCCGTCATGGGCAACACGACCTCCGTTCGTTTGCGAAGGAGGTCGCCTAAACTGAGGTAATTCAGCGGACGGTCGTAGAAGTCTGCACGCAGGGTTATGACAACTCGCAACCGTGATTGAGGCGATTCCAGCGCGGCGAGTAACGCCGAAATAAACGTGGTGCGTTCGGCTTCGCTAGTGAGTGTGAACAGCTCCTCGAACTGGTCGATAAAAAGCAGGAGTTGGTTGTCGTCTTCCGGGAGGATGCTCTGGACCGCATGGTTAATACCATTCTCTGTGTGCAGCAAGTGCCCTAGTTCCGTTGTCGGGCTAACAGCAAGGAAACGGAGTTTGGCTTCAAGTTCTTCAAAGGGGTGTATACTTGGGAACATTTCCACGATAAACCAATCCGCGCTGCCGGGGATGGCATTTTGTCTGATTTTGGGCAGCAAGCCGGCTTTGACCACGCTGGACTTGCCTGATCCGCTGGGGCCAACGACAGCGAGAAACCGGGCAGCATTTCCGGGTTGTTGTAGGCGTTCTAGCAATCGTTCGATGAATGTTGTGCGTCCAAAAAAGTAAGCCTGGTCACCTTCCTGGAAGGCACGTAAGCCACGATAGGGGTTTGGTGCCTCAAAGACAACGGAATACGGGGACTCCGGTTCGGGAACTGTGGCTGTGCCGTAACCGATTGCATCCTTGAATGCGTCAATCAACTCAGCAATTGTTTGATAGCGTTCTGGTGGGGCTTTAGCGGTTGCCTTCTGAATGACATCATCCAGGGTGAGTGGTAATGTGGGTACTGCCACCTGAACCGCCGGAAGTGAGTTATTCAGGAGTTTGACGATACCATCCAAACCGGAAAAAGCACGCACTCCGGTCAACAGTTCATATAACACCACCCCTAAACTGAACAGATCAGCGCGTTCGTCGGATGCCTCCCCCCGGAACTGCTCTGGCGCAAGGTAGCCTATCGTGCCAGATTCATCCTCTTGCCTGGGGGCTGTTTTGACATATGCAATACCAAAATCGACAAGGTAGGCTACCCCAAACTCGTCTAGCAGGATGTTTGTGGGCTTGATGTCTCGGTGAATGATACCCTGAGTGTGAGCCAGCACCAACGCAGACCCAACTTGCTTCAGCCAGGTCAACACTGCTTCTGGTGACTGCGGGCCATCATCGAACTTGTTTTTGAGGCTGCCCCCACGCAGGTAGCGCATAGAAATGTAAGCGCTATTGGGTTCACGCCAGAAGTCGTACAGGGGGACAATGTTGGGGTGTTCCAACTGGGCGATAAGCTGTGCTTCGCGTTCAAAGCGGCGGATAAAATCGGGCTTGTTGGCGTACTCTGGCTTGATGACCTTAACAGCGACCTCACGCTTGACGACAGGTTGATAGGCTAGCCATACATCGCCCATACCGCTAACGTCGCCAATCTTATGACGAAATTCGAGTCCCTTGTACGTGACACCTGCCTGGACTGATTGAGTCCATTCTGGTTGCGAGATTTCCACGCTTTGCCTGTCGTTCTATGTCATATCCGTAATGTACGGATTAGTTTAACAGGCTGAAGAAAAAAGGCAAGTTACTCAGCTATTAGATAATATAATAATTTACAAATAAATGATTTATAAGGGATATAACCGCATTGGGCACTACAATGTGCAGTGCCCTTTTTGCTGAAAGTCTAATCGCCGCCGAACAGCCCACCAGAAGCAGGTGTGGCAGTTGCACTGCTTTCACTGGAACCACCAAAAAGGCCACCAGACGACGGCTCTGTAGTTGGGGCAGTGTCGGCAGAGCCGCCGAACAGCCCGCCAGAAGCAGGTGTGGCATTTGCGCTGCTTTCACTGGAACCACCAAAAAGGCCACCAGACGACGGCTCTGTAGTTGGGGCAGTGTCGGCAGAGCCGCCGAACAGCCCGCCGGAGGGTGCCTCTGTCATCGCATCGTTGGTGATAACGGCAGCCGGATCAGAGATGGTAATGTTGTCGATGGTCAGTTCTGCCGGGCCGGCAACGGTAAAAAAGCCAACGGCACCGTCTGTGAAGGTGTCGTCCTCAGCGCTGATGAGTGCTTCGCCATCCAGCAACATTTGGTAGGTGCTGCCCTCCGCCACCAGGCTTAACCGGTACGTCTGGCCCAGGGCCATCGTCGGCAGGTCACTGACCTCGTCGGTAATGTCCCAGTCCTGGCAGTCATCCAGTGTGAAGGGGCCAGCAGCGGCGATGCCGAAGGCCGGGTCATAGGCGATGTCATAGCTGCACCCGGTTTCGAACTGGAAGCGCAGCGAGAAGATAAGAATGGTTGCCTCTTCAGAGTACGCGCTGAATGTGATGTCCATTGCCAGTGCGTAGTCGGTGGCGGGCAGCGCGATATCCACCAGGCTGTCGCTTTCTTCGGGGATGCTGAGGCTGAGGACGCCATCGGCAACCTCGCCGTTGTCCACGAAGAAGACGGCCTCATCCGGCACATCGGAAAAATCGAACGTGGTGGTGTCGTCTTCGGTTTGGGCATAGGCCCCGGCAGCGAGTACCAGCAGCACCGTTAGCGTACTGATGAGCTTGATTGTTGTTTGCATAGCTAAATCCTTTTGGGTTTCGTTTTATTGAACTGGCCAGAGTTGGTGGGGGCGCGATATATCGCGCCCCTACAATAACAACAGCAGGGTCTGTAGGGACGGCATACATGCCGTCCGAGACGTTCCAAACAGACCCTAGTTCGTGGCCAGCACCAGCGTCCAGTAGCCGCCCACCTGCGCCAGACCGATTTCGGTATAGCTGCCGTTGAGCATGTTGGCGCGGTGCCCGTCGGAGTTCATCCAGGACTCGAACACCTGCTGCTCACTGGTTTGGCCCTGGGCGATGTTCTCGGCCACGCCCGTCCAGGTGTACCCGGCGGCAGTGACGCGGTCACCAACGCCAGTGCCGTTGGGGGCGGGGGCCGGGGCGTTGTGATCGAAGTAGCCCCGGTCGTTCATATCCTGGGAGTGCAGGCGGGCCGCTTCGGTCAGTTGGGCGTTGTAGCTCACTGGCCCTAACCCGCTAAGCGCACGCGCCGCGTTGATACGCGCCAGGAAGTTCGGCCCACTGCCCGGCCCACTGGCGATTGCGGTTGCAGTGGGGGCTGTGGTTGCTGCCGGGGCGGGTGTAGCGCTGCTGGTTCCGCTGGGCTGATTGCCACAGGTATCGACATCGGCAACGAACACGGTCGGTTCGGGGCCATACACCGCAGCGAATGTTTCGGAGCGGGGCGGTATGGACTGCGTGGCACCGGGCGCAAGGCTTAGTTCCGATATGGCTATGTCTAATGCGCCTATTTCTTCTTCAGAGAGCGTGCGCCCTATGTTTTCGAGTGTGCTGAGGCTCATGATTTGCGCCTGGACGAAAACGGTTTCGCTGCCGTTATTGGTCAAGGCCAC
>DAOTTU010000077.1:0-29153 GCA_034437655.1 Anaerolineae bacterium | reverse complement strand
CTAGCATGGTGTGGCGGTCAGACAGGACTGAAGTCCGCCTGACCGAGGGCGCTCTCAAGTCGGGCGAACGCACACGCCTGACGGCAGCGCGTGCGGTGGATAGTCGCTGGCCACATGCTGTCTGCGTTTCAGGGTATCTCAACCCTACAGCGTGTGCCCAACGGGATGTCCGCGACAGAACGGTCGATTAGAAAATCAGGTCTATCTTGCAAATTGTAGGGTTTGCACCAGCATCCACCCTCCTACACACTATCCCTACCCGACGTGTCTTCGACATGAATACCACATTCGGTTTTGTCTTGCCCCAGCCAGCGACCGCCGCGCAAGTCGTCCACATTGCGGCTGCGTTTGGTGCAGGGCCAGCACCCGATACTGCTATACCCATCGTCATAGAGCGTGTTGTAGGGCAAGTCGTGGGTATGCACATAGTCCCACACCATGTCGTGTGTCCAGTTGGCGAAGGGCGCGATTTTATAGGCCTGATACCGCTCGCTCCATGCTACGGTGGGGGTGTTGGCCCGCGCGGGGGACTGGTCGCGGCGCAGGCCAGTGAACCAGGCGTCGTAGTCGTGTAGTGCGTGTTGCAGCGGGAGCGTTTTGCGCAGGTGGCAGCAGGAGTCCGGGTCATGTTGCCAGAGTTTATCGCCATAGGCGGCCGCCTGTTCATCAACGCTCAGGGCCGGGCGCAAAATGTGCAGGTTGGGGTTGCAGCGGCGTCGTATTTCCGCAATCAGGTCATAGGTTTCATCGAATAGCAGCCCGGTGTCGAGTGTCAGCACGGGCAATTGGGGGGCGATGGCGTGCAGCATGTGCAACGTCGCGACGCCGGTGATCTGAAAGCTGGTGACCAGCGCCAAACGGCCGTCAAAGTGACCGGTCGCCCAGCGCAGAATCGCCTGTGGGGTGGCGTCTTCAAGTGCGGCCTGCGTGGCCGTCAATTCCTCAGTGTTTCGCATCAAGTTCAAGCCTTGCCTTTTGCAGTGTGTTCAGCGGTGCCCAGCCGGGCCCGTATACAATAACCCCTACCCGGGGACCGCGTTACGGAAAAGAGTGTGTTATGCGCTGTTGCTGCGCCATTGAGAGGGGCGTCCGCGCAGGGCGTAGTGCTGTTCAATCGCCGCCAGTAGCGCGTTGATCGTTTCGCGCTCGATGATATGCGGCGGGTTCCACGCCACCCATTCAAACGCGACGTGTTCGCTTAATTGCACCGCAATGCTCCGCTTGAGATGCGCAACAAAAATGATCGTCGTCTTTTCGACCAGTTCATTGCCCAGGCTTTTGTATACCGGGAAATAGGTTACAACATAGCGGAAGTCGGGGTCAATCTCGACATCGTCGTGGGCAATACCCGTTTCTTCGTGCAGCTCGCGCAGGGCAGTTTGCAGCTCGGTTTCGCCGGGTTTCATGTGCCCTTTGGGCAGGTCGTAGCGTTTGTCGTGGCGCATCAATAAAAAGCTGTCGCCGTCAAAACACAAGACGCCGCAGGACGTCACTTCGCGCATGGGGGTGCGCCTCCTCCATTGGTCTGGTGTCGGGTGGCCGCGGTCTGCGGTCACCATTGTGAGCTTTAGTGTAACATAGTTTGCAGGGCGCGTGGTTGTGCGGGAAATACAACCTCTCGCAGAGGCATTGTTTTTGCGCTGTTGCGCTGCTATCATGCCCACGTCGCCCACCGAGCCAACACACACCACGGAGCCCATGACCACCCAACCAGAGCAACCACCCATCCCCCAGACCCCACCCGAACCACAACCCGACCCACGAAGCGTCTGGCGCAGTCGGTTAACGCTGCTGGGCATTTTCGCGGCGGTTGGCGTCATGGCGGCCATCGTTTTTTTGAGCGACCCGTCCGGCTTTGAAGTGCGCGACCCACCCAACGACAACCTGCGGGCATTGGCCACCGAACTCGACGCTAATTTTGAAACATGGGTAGCGGCCGACGGTGAAATCCGGTTTACGCTGGACACCTACGCCGGCGAACGGACGCCCGAAACCACCATGCAGCGCATCCGTGACATTGCGCCAGAACTGGGGCTGGAATCCTTACGCGACCTCTCGGTGGTGCGCCTTAGCGGGCGGTTGAAGATCAGCGGCACCATTGACCGCGATGATTAGAAACCGACTGATACGTGGGAATAAATAGCATATTCGATTCGGGATCGCCTTAAATCAACCATTTCAACATGGTCTCTCAGTCCTTAACGCGGCAATTCGAAATAGAACGTCGCGCCCTTCCCCGGCGCAGAGTCCACCCCGACGCTGCCGCCATGCCGCTCAATGATCCGTTGCACAATGGAAAGGCCCAACCCTGTGCTGTCATCGTTGTCGCTTTTGACCAGACGCGGCTTGAACAGCTTGTGGTGTATTTCACCGGGGATACCGGGGCCGTGATCGTGGACGTAATACCGCACCCGGCCCCCGTCAAGCACAATGCTACCCACCTCAATGCGTGGCGCTTCATTGGGTTGATGGCCATAGCGTAGCGCATTGCTCAGGTAGTTGGCGAAGGCTTCTTCTATCCACAGGGCATAGCCGTGCGTGCGCGGAAAGTGCGGCGCGATGGTAATCTGCGCGTTGGTCTGTTGCACAAGGAAGTCAAGGCGTTCGAGGACATTTTTCACAATACGTACGATGTTCAGCGGCTCAAAGTCAATGGTGTTGCTGCGCAGTTCGGCCAGCTTGAGCAGTTCAATCACGATCATGTTCATCTGTGCGCCGACGCGGTGAATGCGGTCCACAATCATACGGGTTTCGTCGTCCAGCCCTTCGCTTTCACTTGCAAGCGCCGCATAGCCCATAATGGTATGAATCGGGTTTTTGAGGTCATGCGCCACAGTCGCAGCAAAGGCGTCCAGTTCATGAATCATCTGTTCGCGCTCAACTTCGGCCTTATGCTGCACGGTAATGTCGCGGGCGATACCCTGAAAACCGTCCGGCTCACCACCAGCGAGCATTAATTGCAGTGACGTACCGATCCAGTGAACTTCGCCACCGCGTGAGACGATTGGAAACTCAAGGTAAGAGCGGTCTACGCGCTTGCTGGCAGCACCTTCAAAGAACTCAACAATCCGTTCGCGGTCGTCGGGCGGAATCAATTCGCTGTAGTGCATGTTTTGTAGTTCTTCGAGCGCATAGCCCGTCAGCCGCAAGCCTACGGGATTCACATAGGTGAAATGGCCATAGCGGTCGGTGCGGTACACAATGTCAGAGGCGCGGGTAATCATGTTGCGGTAGAGCGCTTCTTGCGCGGCGAGGGTGTCATACATGCGTTGGTGTTCAAGTGTCGTACTCACCCAGCGGCCCAACACCTGCATATAGTCGGCGTCGTTGTCGTTGAAATCAGGTTCACGGGACGCCTCATCCATCAGCACCAGTGTGCCGAACAACGACCCATTGCGCATCACAGGCACGCCGATATAGGCCCGCACACCCTGGTCATAAAAACAGAAGTGTTCGATAGCCTCGGCGTTTTCAATCGCGTTGACCTGATCCAGCGCGACAGTTTCACGGCAGAAGGTCACGTCAAGCGGAAACGTGCGCCCGGGCACAAGGTCGGGGTGATTGGGGGCGTACACGCTGCGATAGGTCACTGTGCCGTCAGAAATCTGGGTCAACACCGCGATCTGCATCCCCATCAACGTCGCCGCACTGCGCAACATGCCCTGAATACGGTCTTCGTAGCTCCCTTTCGTCTGCGCACTGATTTCTACCAGCGCCCGCAGACGGTGGTGCTGAATTTGCAGCGCTTCGGTCGCGAGATGTTGCTGATGCACGTTCATCATAATGCCCGCCGCCCGCAATGGTTGCCCTTCGGCGTTGCGCTTGATGACCTGCCCGGACATCATTACCCAGACATACTGATCGTCACTCGCACGGAGTCGATGTGTGGAATGAAACTGTGGGGTGTAGCCGTGCAGGTGTTGTTGCAACAACGTGCTGACGTGGGCCCGCTCGTCGGGGTGGACGAGGGTTTGACAGGCATCAGGAATGGCGTCAAACTGCTGGCGAGTGTAGCCAAGCAAGGTGGGCCACGCATCGCTATAGATCACGGTGTCGCGCTCAATATCCCAGTCCCACATCGCCAGTTGAGCGCCTTCAACGGCCAGTTGCAAGCGTTCTTCGGTGCGGTGCTTCTGTTCTTCGGCGGCGCGTTGCTCGGTAATGTCGGTGCCGATGGCGTGATATTCCATAACCTGCACGTTATGCGGGTAGAAAATGGCCTGCACCGACCAGCGCAACCAGCGTGTTTCGCCGTTGGGGCGTGTGAAGGGGTGGTCTAGCTTGAACCGTGGTGCAGTCGGCACGACAGCAGTGAACACAGCCGGCAAGCCTGTATCAGTCGGTAGGCCCATGATGTGCGCGGGCAATGGCTGTCGTTCGAGGTCTTCGCGCGGGAGCCCGGCATATTTACACAGCGCATCGTTTACAAATACCACCTGGCGGTCGGGGCGGACAACAATCACGAATTGCGCTTGATGTTCCACCAGCCGACGATAGCGGCGGGCCTGTTGCAGGTAGGTATTCAACCGTCGATAGTGATGCGAAATGTTATAGACAAGGACAACCGCGTGCGGGGCCTCGGGGCCGTTGTAGGTCAGCGGTACGGTGTGAATGTTATAGATGCGCGCGGCCTGATGAAAGTCGTTGCGGAAAGTGGCCCGCCCATTGAGTGCAGCGGTCAGGGCATCTTGCATGCCACAGAAGCCGAGGCTTTGCAATACATCTTGCACCGGGGCGTTGCCAATGTCGGTCAGCGCGAGCCCGGTGGTTTCAAAGAGTGAGCCGCCCGCGTCCACGACCTGTTGCTTAGCGTTATAAATAAACGTCGTCAAGCCATTGACGCCTTGCAACATCTCAACCAGATTTTCATGGGTCAAGCCGCTGTACGGTTCACCAAACAAGGTCACATGGCCGTCTTCCTGTGCGCGGACACGCCACGCCATGTGCCGCCCGTAGTGGTTGCGCAGGCTATGGGCAATTGTGGTGCCGGGCTGTTGGCGTGCCGAATTGAGCAGGGCATCCAACTGCCGCTGGTCATGCGCATAGACCATTTCGGTAAACTCAAGTCCGTTAAGGGCGTCCGGGTAGGGGATAAGCGCACGCAGGCCGGGGCTACACGCCACTATACAATTGTCGTCATCCAACAAGGCTGCCGGGGAAGTCGTCAACGCAAAGACATCATGCAGCGTGGTATCAGTGTCGGGTGGTGTCGATGATAGAACGGAGTTTTGATCTGGTGCTGACGACATAGGTCCGAATTCTCTTAACTGTAGGACAATCAACTAATGGTACTGCTCGATAATGGCCCCGGAGTTGGATGCAAAGTTTAATCCTATTATACAGCGAATGCATTGTTTCACAAAGGAAGAATGGACGAAAAATTTGTGAAATGTTTCATGTAAGTTTGTAAATGCTGGCGCTCCCCAAAAATTAGGGTAGCAGCTAACATCGTGCGCGGGCTATGGTGGTTGAAAGCCAGTTCACGACGAATAAAGGAGAACACGATGACCAAACAACCCTTATCTGCACTGGAGCTAGGACTCATCGCAGTGCTGATTGTGCTGCTTGGGGCGGCGGGCGTTGTATTATTCACCGGGGGCGGTGAAGATGACGACGCGCCAGCCGAAGACCAGATTCGCACCCTTTCCGTGCAAGAGGCCGTCACAGCGTTGCGACGAGATGAGGTCGTGCGTATTAATCTTGACGAAGACGAGGGCGGTGGCGCTCCTACGGTGACGCTGTATTTCAACACTGGCGATCCCCCCGCTGTCCTCGAAGACCCACCCCCCAGCCAGGAGCAGAACTTCCTCGCTTATTTGCAAGCCAACGGCGCGCGGCCCGGTGATCTCATTGGTATCGAAACGACCTTTGAGGAGAATGACTAGCCCGCGCACCGATTTCGGTTTAGCATAGGCGGCAACACATCCACAGAAGCGCAAAGGACACCCTATGTCTGCAATTGAGGTTCGCAAGCTGATTCGCCGCCTGCATAATCCTGCCCCCGACAGCCGCCGTGAAACGATTATGGCCCTCGCTGCGTTGGGCCCGGGGATCGTCCCGGAATTGATTGACGGCCTGCGCGATGACTTCCCCGCTGTGCAAAGTGGCGTCGTCGTCGCGCTGGGCGAAATGGGCGGCGCGGCCGTACCGCCCCTGCTGGACGCCATCCGCCTCTCTACCGACAAAGAACAGCGTGGGATTGCTGTCGCGCTCAGTCGGCTGGGCCAACCTGCGTTGGATGCCATGCTCGCGATGCTCGGCAACATGCGCAGCAGCGAACGCATGACCGTTACAACCGCGCTCAGCCTGATGGGGGATGCTGCCATGCCCATGCTGGTTGAAACGCTCGATGCACCAGAAGACGCCCGCCGCGTGGATGCCAGTATCGCGCTGGCGTTGATGGGGGCCCGCGTCGTAGACCCGTTGATGGACGCGCTATTGAGTGGGCGTGACTGGCAACGCCGCTTCGCACTCGTGACGCTGGCCCGCGTCGGGCATGCTGCTGTGCCACGTTTAATTGACTACCTCGACGCCAGCGACCCCGCCGCCCGCACTTCGGCCGCCATCGCCCTCACCCAAATTGGGCCCGACGCGGTTGACCCGCTTATCGAAGCCGCGCAGGATCATCGCTTGCAGGTCGTCATTTACGCCGCGTTGACGCTCGGTGACATTCGCGACCCGCGCGCCATCCCCGTGCTGGAATGGTTGCAAGAAGACGAGGATACCCGCGTCCGGCAAGCCGCCACCCGGGCCCTGACCAATATTCGGGGCTAGTTACGTGGGAGGGTATGCCGTCTGCACCGTCAACCCTCCCCTACGGCAGGTTTTCGTCTTGCCGATGGGGTTTTGCAGGGGCTGTGTTGGCTTCCGCAGGAAAACAACCCTGCCCATATTTCTGTATAGTGATGACCCGAACCTGGTCTTATTCCAACTGTTGGCGCACAAAGGCGGCCAGTTGTGCGTTGCGCGCGGCCATGCTGGCCTGTGCGATGGGATAGCTCAACGCCAGGGCCAGCACCACCCCCGTCACGACGACGACCCGCGCCCACACCGGGGCACTGACCACCGTCGCCGCCACGCCAACCACCAGCAGCACGATGCCAATGAGTAAAAATAGGCTATCGGTGCGGCGGTTTTCGGCAAGGTGCAGCGTCAGGCCGGCGTCGGTAGGGGTCAGGCGGCCGGCGATGTCTGGCGGTGTCCACCACCAGTCCCAGAATTGCAACGGCAAGGCCCGCAGCCGGAAGCGCAACCCGTCGGCGTGGTCCTCGTGTTGCAGGTGCAGACGGTGCAGCCAGTCTACGGCGTCGGGTGCATTGCGCTGGTGGTGCAGTTGCAGCAGTTGTTGGCGGGCGGCTTCTGGCGTGGTAGTGAGCGTGGCCGTGTGTGGCAGCATCGGTGGCGTGGACGGTGGCGCGGCGTCGGGCGCTAGCAGATGGGTGGCGATATGCTGCGCGAGGTCGCTGGCGACGCCGTGCGCGTGGGTCATCAGCAGCGGGAGCAGATAAAAGCCGCCGATCATCAACACCATTGAGGTCGCGCAGGCCAGCGTCACGTTCAACGCCAGCACATACACCGCCGCGATGAGGGCCGCCATCACCCCCAACACTGCCGCCGCCACAAACACCCGCCGCGACCGCACCCGCCCCGTTATCCGCAACCCATCGTCCGTGTGTTCGAGCCGGATCAGAGCGCGGGCCGGCACGTAACGCCATTCATAGCGGGCCGCCGCCAGTGATTTCACAACCAGCTCGGCGCGGTCGTCGTTCTGGTGGATGATCTCTACCACGAAACGACGTTGCCAGCGCGGGGCGATGCGGCGCGGCGGCTGGTGCAGGGTTTGCAGGCGGGCCAGCGCGGCGTCGAGCGTGCGGTCGGGCACGACATGTTGAAAGGCCCGGCCGGGGGTGGCGCTGGCGAGGTCACTGGCATGGGGCAGGCGTCCGGTGCGCTCGATCTCGTCCAGTTCAATGAGCAGGGCCCGGGCGCGGGCGTCGTCGGCAAAGGGGCTGAGGCTGCGACGGGCAACGTCAAAGCGACCGTTGTCGATCATCTGGCGGGCATAGGCCAGCGTGGCGTCGTCGGCGTGGCGCATGGTGGTCATGGGCGAGGAACCGCCTCCGCAGCACACGCGCAGAGCATCGTGTCCATATGCATTATCTCCTTCGCATTGGGTTTACCCAGCACTGTGTGCCGCCGCAATGAATTACGGCGCTAGCACTCCGCCGGGTGAGCAGACAGAACTGAAGTTCGCCTGCTCGGGAGGCTCACGGCGTTGCACGCTATCCCTGTGGCAGACGTTGTTGTACCTCGCTCAGCAGCGACTCTAGCCGGGCCGGGTCGGTGTCGCGGGTGTAGGCGATTAACCCGGCGGGGCGGTCTGGCATACGCAAAATGACGCCTTCGCCCTGCGGTCGCAAGGTGTCCGCCTGATAGCGCAAATTTTCACGCAGCGCATCAAAGCTGATGTTGTCGGGCAGCTCCCAGTGGTCACGGGCCAACACTTGCAGGTTTTCGCCGCGTGCCAGTTGGTGCAGGTTTTCCACGGTGACGGGCATTTCTTGCGCCTGCAACACGGCTTTCATCGCCAGCGTCCAATTGGTTTCACGTGGATTGATCTCCGCAAATAGCCCATATTGCGGGTCATAGGGGCGGGGCTGGTAGTCGTCGTTGCTGCGCCCGATGTTGTCGCGGTAAGGGGTGTTGGCGGCAGCTTCCCACAGGGCGGCCTCGCGCGGGCCGACGCTCATCATGTCAATATTCAACATGCCGTTGATCTGCGCAACGTCATCTCGCCCGGCCAGCAAGCGCCCCATGATGTCACGGAGTAGCGTTTGTGTTTGCGGCAAGAAGGCGTTGCGGTAAGCCTCGGCGCGGTCGCCAACTTCAAAGGCAAAGGTGGTGGTACCCGTGCAAGCGGTGCTGTCTGGCGCGGTGTATTGCCCGTTGAAGTCGAAGCAATGCAGCGTGCCGTTCTCATAAATTGCGCTCATTCCCGGCGAAACGTCCACGTCAATGAGGCGAGTGATAACTACCTGTGAGGCAAGGTCGGTGTTGGTGGTTTCGATGATGTGGTCGCGCAATTCTTCAAGGGCGACCTCCCAGCTTAGCATGTCAATCAGCGGGGCTTTTCCGTTGCGGCGCAGCACAAGCATACCGTCTTTGCTGAATAGCGAGCCCGCGCCATAGTTGCCATCGGTTTGTGTGCCGCGCACCATCAAGCCGAGGGGGTAGTCTAACACGCCCAATTCGCGGTACATGCGCCCAATTTTGTCGAGCATCTGCTGGCCCACGGCGGGGATATCTTCAATGTCACAGGCGACATAGTTCATGGTGTGGTTATGGAAACCCTCGCGCTGAAGCCAGTGGTGCATGTTGGCTTTGTGCTTGAGGTGCTGCGTCAGTTCGGGGGGCAACCCATAGCGCACCCATTCAATCGCCGGGTCCAGCGGCACGTCGGTCAGCCGGATATAGGGCAAAAAGAGCGCGCGCCGCACACCATAGGCATGCAGGTCGCTGGTGCTGCTAATGGGTGTAAACGTCATGCCAGAAACAGCGCTACGATAGGCTAGCTGTTTTTGAATGCGCTCGGGGTAGTCAGTCATGACAAAGGTGCGGACGTCGGTTGTGTAGGGGATATGATCGACAGCACGGGGTGCATAATGCCCGCCGGCTATCTGTGTGACGGATTCTGAAGCCGCGCAAAGCACGCCGTCTGCCCCAACGACATTATGCCAGGCGACAATTGCATCAACGTCTTGCAATAAGTGTTCCATGACCATTACCCCTCATTTATTGAGAAAATCTGCACAATCCGTCCTTCAGTGTACAAGGCACGATTACCAGTGTATTTGTATCAACTGCCCAAATGAAGATATTTTGACATTTTATAAGCGGTTTCTCAGATTTTTGGGTGGGCAACAGGGCGTGCTGGCTTCTGCGCCCTGCAATTGCTAGCCCATCATACGCACCTGCGCTATAATGCCCTCTCAACAACACCCGGGATTCACGGAGGAAAACCCATGTTCATCCACCCCTACACCCGCTGGCTACCACTTGCGCTGGCTCTCGTGCTGACAGTGCCGCTGGCCGTTGGCGTTGCGCTGGCGCAGGATTCGAACAACGCACCGCTCCTGCAAGAGGTTGACGGGTCGCCCGTGCTTGTGGACCTGCAATCGGAATTGATGGCGCTCAGCCCCGATGGCCGCTTCGTCTTCGTTGCCAACGATACCACCGTCACCGCCTACGAAGTCACCCGCGAGGGGCCAGAAGAGGTCAGTGGCTCACCGTTCTATGTTGCTGGCACAGACTATCGGCCGGCAGCGCTGGCGGTGCATCCCAACGGACGCTTTTTGTATGTGGCGCACGCCGGGTTTGTAGGACGCAGCTTGTTGGCCCCGGTCTCGGTGTTCAGCATTCAACGCGGCACAGGCGCGCTGGTCGAGGTACGCAATTCACCCTATACCACCTATGCCGCCAGCGGACGTGGCTTGAGCGCGCTGGAAATTTCACCCGACGGGCGTTTCCTCTACGCGGTCAACACCGACAACAAAACGGTGAATATTTTTACGGTGAACGCGCGCACCGGGGCCCTCCGTGAGCGGGATATCGTCGCCGTGGGTGGCTTGACCTTTGCCCCCGTAGACCTCGCCATCCGGCCCGATGGGCGGTATCTCTACATCGCCAATCAGGGCTTTGTGGATGACACTGAGGTCAGCCCGATCAACATCTACCGCATTGATTCCCGTAGCGGCACCCTGCGCGAGACGTATCGCTCCCCGATTGTGGTTGAAACCGATGGCGGCACCGGCCTCTCTGGCGTGGAAATGCACCCCGGCGGCGATTTCCTCTTTGCGCTGAACGAAACGAACAAGTCGATTACATTGCTAGCACTCGACAGCGTTGGCACACCCACCGACCAGACCACTTACGCCATTGATGGGGATGACTTCAGCCCGCGCGACCTCAGCGCAAGCCCCAACGGCGACTTGCTGTTTATCACCAATAACGGCTTTGTGCCGATGACCTTGCAGTCCCCGGTGACGATTCTGGTGTTCGATGCCGAAAACCTCGCGATTGCTGAAGAATGGCACGTCAACGTGCTGGCGCAAGACGAGGGCCTCGGGCAGGTCGCTGTGGGGCCGGCTGGCGATTACGTGTATGTAGCAAATCCCGGGTTGGGGGGGCTGCATATGTTTGCCGTCAGTGATGCGCTGCGCGATGCGGCCCGGCGAAGCCTGCGCCTCGCCCCGCGTGACCGGGGTGACCGCAACGCCAGCAACCCCACCCCCGCCGCACCGATACGCATTTTCGGGGCGTTGTTGGTGCTGCGTTGAGGCAGGCTGCTGACCCATGTTAACCCTCTTTGCCTTGATTGGGACGCTGCTCTACCTCGTCGGGCTGGTGATGATCGCGGCGCAGGTGCGGGTACATGCCATCCGCGTCAATAGCCGGGGCAGTTGGGTTTTCCGCGTGGGGAGCATCCTTGCGGCGGTGGGGGTGCTGCTGGTGCCAGAGCCGTGGGCCGTGGTGGCGCGTCTGCTCGGCCTGCTGAGCCTGCCTGTGGCGGGGTTGGTCGGGCATCACGAATGGTTACAGGTGCGCGACGCCGGGGCAACGTCTTTTCCGTGGACGCGGTCGCTGGCGGTGCAGGTGGTGTTGCTCGGGTTCGGGGTGGTGCATACAGCCGGGCTTATTGCTCAGGTGGCCGCTCAATGATAATCGGTTCACCGTCGTCGTCGGCACGCTTGCGTTTTTCGCCGGGAGCCGCCTCGCCAAAGAAGCCGCCGTCTTCACCCTGAACCATATCGCCAAAGTTGAAGTTACGCACAACACGAATCCGTTGCACGCGCCGCATCGCCCGGCGTGGGCCAAAGACCGTCGTTGAGAACGAGCCCAACGCCACAAACAGCGCCACCACCCCACCGACAACATCCCCGAACAACGCGCCGAAAATAACAAATGCCACCGCGACATTCAACAACGCCACAACGTTATTGCGTAGCATCGTGTTGAATGAGGTCATGGTGGCCGCAGAAAGGTACACGGTCGGAATAATAATCACGGCCGCGCAGCACAAAAACACGCCTTCAGGGCCAAGCGCACCGTCGCCAAAAATCATAGAGGGTTCTCCTTTATTGCAGCCGCGCTCACGGCAGGGTAGCAGTGCGTTGAGTGTAGCGAATGCGGGGCGGTATTGCTAGCGTGGGCCGCCGCGCCTATCACACCTGCAACACGCGCCCTTCAGCAGCCCGATAGAGCCGATCTCGCAGGGCCACGCCAAGCCCCGCAGCCGGGGGTGGCACGGCGTAGAGCGCATCGACCGCGAGTGCGTCGGCGTCACGAATGGCGGCATAGAGCGTGCGGGCCATGGCGGCGAGGTCCGGGCCCAGCGCGATGATCTGGCGGCCGGGGCGGTCCAGTTGCAGCGCGACGACATCCGGCGCAATGAGCCCCACTGTTTGCCCACGCAACACCGCCGCGTCGAGTTCGGCGTCCAGCCAGGGCACCACCGCCGCAATTTTGCCCTCCAACAGCGTGAGCGGCGTCTGCGGGGCGTAGTGGCGCAGCATCATGCCGGGGGCGGGGGCGGTTTCGTCTTCAGCGAGGGCGGCTTGCGTCCGGGCGACGGTCTTCACGTTTGGCAGCAAGGCCCGCAGGTCTTCAAGCGTGATCCCCCCCGGGCGCAACACGCGCGGCAGCTCCCCACTTAAATCTAACACGGTGCTTTCAATGCCGACCATCGTCGGGCCGCCATCCAGCAATACAGCGGCGCGGCCCTCAAGTTCGCTGTGGGCATGGGCGGCTGTGGTCGGGCTGGGGCGCGAAAATCGGTTGGCAGAAGGGGCCGCAATCGGTAGAGCGGCATGGTGCAACAACGCCTGCGCGACCGGATGAGCCGGCACCCGCACGCCGACGGTTTCTCCCCCGGCTGTAACGCGATCGGGCACCCATGTTTGGCGGCGCAGCACCAGCGTCAACGGCCCGGGCCAGAAGCGGTCGGCCAGTGTGTAGGCGACGGGGGGAATGTAGGCGGGGTCGGCGACGGTTTGCAGCGCGGCGGCGGTGGCCACATGGACGATAACGGGGTCGGTGGCCGGGCGACCTTTGGCGGCGAAGATGCGGGCCACAGCGGCGGGGTTACGTGCATCTGCCCCGAGGCCATAGACTGTTTCGGTGGGGAAGATGACGAGTTCCCCCCGGCGCAACGCCTCAACAGCAGGCTGCAATTGCGCTGCCGTGATGGGTTCACCGGGGGGTAGCGAGATGGTGTGCGTCAAGCGCCTACAACACCCGCGTCGTCTTCAACCATTCGCCGCCCATCTGCTGATTGGCGTCGGCGATTTGTTCGGCTGAGCCAAGCACGACCACATGCCCGTTTTCAATGACGGGTTCAATCGCGTCGGCAAAGTCGCGGAAGTCTTGCACGGTAGTATTCAGCACTTCGTCGCGGCGTTGCTGGCGCATCTCATCCGTCACGCCCATCAGGTGCCGCACAAAGGCCCCGTGCCCCCTGGCGTCGGGCAGTTGGTAGCGGTCGAGGTCACTGATAGCCCCGATAATGGCGCGGGTCAACGTCTTCTCGTCCAGCCGCATCTCGCGCAAGAATTGCGGAACAGCATCGTACACGTTCACGGTATTGAGCAGGTTGGGGTCGCGGTAGCTGGCGAAAACAAAATTCCCAGACTGGCTATCCAACCGTGCAAAAGCGCCATAAGCGCCGCCATGCATCCGCACCTTCTCAAAGAGGTAGGCCAGCGAAATTTGCTTGACGACGACGCGCCCGGTGGCGTTGTATTCGTAGCCATGCTGGAACAGGTTCAGCCCCTTGCCGACGTAGTTGACCTGCGCCGGGATCGTCAGCCCCTCGTGAGAGGTCATCGGTGTGGGGGTCCAGGCGTGGTGAGCGATTTCCGTCGCGGGGAAGGCGTCAATGAAGGCGGCCAACGGGGTGCTAAAGGCGCTGAAATTGTCGGCGTCGGTGGTGACGTTGACACGCATGGCGTTTCGGTTCAGCAAACCGTCGCGCACCTGTTCGAGCTTGTTCTGAATTTCCGGCCACAGGTTGTCGAAGTCATTCAACAGGCGGCGGATAAAAAACAGATAGTCCAGCCCCTCAATCTGTTCGCTGGCCCAGTCGGCGGCGTTGAAGTGCGCGGCCAGCCGTTCCATGACGACGACATGCCCGCTGGGGACAAGCCCGGCTTCGGTGCCACTGCGCGCTTCGAGCAAAATCTGGCGCACACGTTGCGGGTCATTGAGGCGGATGTCTTGCAACACGGTGCGCATCAGGTCGAGCAGGTCTTCAGCGTTTTCAGGGAGCGCTTTGCCGCGCAGGAACATATACCCCAGATCTTGCTGCAATGGGCGGCTGTGGCTCAACAGCGCCGAGGGGAACAATCCGCCTGTCTTTTGCCCGATACGCTGCGACAACTGCACGTAGTCAAGTTCGACCGTGCCGACATCAATCAGCAAATCGGTGAACAGCCCGAAGTAGGGCAGCAACTCTTGCGGCAGCGCGTGCAGGTCAAAGGCAATGTCAACGTAAATGATGCCGTTGGTGTGCAAGTCGTGGTGCAAGACGTCCGCGCCGTTCAGGGCGTTGATGTGTTGCGGCACGGTTTTCACGTCGGGTTCAAGGTCGTTCAGCGTCAGGCTCGGCAGCTTTTCAAGGTCTTCGGGGCGGTCAGGCGTGTTGAGCATTTCTTCTAAACGGTGCGTCTGTTCGACAATGCGCTGGATGTCGTCGTCGTTCATGGCGGCGCGGGCCGCTTCCAGCCGTTCGCGTTCTTCGGCGGCACGTTGCTGGGCGATGGCGTCGTCTGGCTTCAGCACGACCACACCCCGGTGCGGATTGTTGAGGAAGTTACGCTCAATCATCTCCTCAAAAAAGCGCGGGTTGTCGGCAATGCGTTGCTTGATGGTGGCCAGCGGTGCTTCAAAAGCCAGCGTTTGCAGCGGGTCACCGTCATAGTTCCACGTCGTCATGGCTGAGATGAACAGCGCCAGCCCACGCGGAAAGCTGCCGGTGTTCTGTTCACGCACGCGGAACTCGTAGGTGTTGACCGTCGCTTCGATTTCGGCGGGGTCAATGCCGTCGTCAACGATGCTTTGCAGCGCATCCAGCACGACCTGTTCAACCTTCTCTGCGTTTTCGACCTTCACGCCGCGCAACCCGGTGGAGAACATCATCTGGCGATATTGGGGATTCAAGCCACCACCGATGAGGTCTTCACCGATTTCGCTATCCAGCAAACGTTTGCGCAACGGGGCCCCGGTCGAGCGTAGCAGCAGCCGTGAGAGCATCCCCTGCGCCATCAATTCGTCGATGTCCAGCGGGTCACCCAGCATCCAATTCACCGTGACCATCGCCTTCGGTGCTTCGCCGTCATCGCCAGCGCTGGCGTCGTAGGGAATTTCAACGTAGCGGGGCTCACTGAAGGGCGTTTGCGGCGGGATGCTGGTGTCGGTGGGGCGGGCGTCGAAGCCTTCAAGGAAGCTGGCCAGCAATTCAAGGCGCTTTTCGGTGAGGTCATTACCATAGAACCAGATACGCGCATTGGAGGGGTGATAATAGGTTTCGTAGAAGGTGCGGAACTGCTCATAGGTCAGGTTGGGGATTTCACGCGGGTCGCCACCGCTGTCAACGCCATAGGTGTTGTCAGGGAAGATAGATTGCTGCGCATAGCGGCCCATCACGCCATCGGGGGAGGAATACGCGCCTTTCATCTCGTTAAATACCACACCCTTGAACTTGAGTTCAGCGTCGGGCGCGGGGAGGTCATAGTGCCAGCCCTCGCGCATCAGCGTTTCGGGGGTGATATTGGGGTAAAAAACCGCGTCCAGGTATACATCCGCCAGGTTATAGAAGTCCTGCTGGTTGGTGCTGGCGACGGGGTAGAGCGTTTTGTCAGGGTAGGTCATGGCGTTGATAAAGGTCTGCATAGAGCCTTTAATCAGTTCCAGAAACGGCTCTTTGACCGGGTATTTGCGCGAGCCGCCAAGCACGACATGCTCTAGAATGTGCGCAATGCCGGTGCTGTCAGCCGGCGGGGTGCGAAAGGCGACCCCAAAGACCTTGTTTTCGTCGTCGTTTTCCATCGAAACGACTTCTGCCCCGGTCTTCACATGGCGGAAAATCTTTGCGGTGGTGTCGAGTTCCGCGATATAGGCGTCGCGCTGTAACTCAAACCCGTGAATCGTCTGTGTCATGGTTTTTTCTTCCCCAGCAAATATCGTTTTTTGATCCAGTCCCTCACGTTTGTTAACGTAGGTGAACGGTATTTTACCATTAGAATTACGGCTGACGACCCTCAATTGTTCAAGATTTAATGCTAAAATGAAGTCATGTTTGTCTGTACTGCGCTTTACCTGCCAATCACCGTGATGACCTTCCGCATTGTGCTGATTGCCGTTGGCGTGCTGAAAGGGCCCGTCTTCCGTAGCAGCGAAAAATACGGCGACCGCGAAGACTTCTTCCAACTGTTGCCACAAGCGCTGTTCTGGGGTGGGCTATGGTTTTCGGCGACGGGGGTAGCGGTGCGCCTTGTCGGGGATGTACCGATTTACGCCACAGAATTGCTCGGCACGGTGCTGATTGTGCTGTCCGGGGTGGCGTTTGTGTTTCCACAAATCGGTCTGCGCTATTTTCGTTTCCCGGTGTGGTATTTCGAGCTAAAGGAGCGCACCACGCGCTATGAACGCCGCCGGATCGCCTACATGTGGCGACGCTTGCCGCTCAATTTGCGCCTCATCTATAGCAGCAATCACCGCGCCTTTCAAGATTGGTCCGATATGGTGATTCTGGGCACAATTTTTTGAGTAACCGAGCCATTATTGGCGGACACCCCGTTTGTCACACGCTGTAGGGTTGAGATACCCTGAAACGCAGACAGCATGTGGCACGCGCACATGGCCGTTTCCCCCGCACTGAAGTACGGGGCTAGCATGGTATGGCGGTCAGACAGGACTCAAGTCCGCCTGACCGAGGGCCGGGGGCCGTTTCCCGGCATCAGGACCCCACCGACCGCGCGGGTGGGATTTATCCCTGTCCGCGCACCACTAGCATAGCCCCGTGCTTCAGCGCGGGGAAAAGCGCATATTCGAGTTTTGCACCCGCATCCTACAGGGGGTATGCCCGGCGCTAGCGACGTCGCAACACCACCACCCCACCCCCGCCAGCAATCACCCCCAGCACACCGCCAACCACCAGCGGCCACCCTGCAAACGCCAGATCATACAACGGCGACCAGTGCGGCTGTGTGAACTGTTGCAGCGGACGCGCCAAAAACTCCTCTGGCACACCCCCCGCTACCGGCACGCGATAGATCACTCCACGCGAGGCGAAGTAGAGATAACGGCCGTCTGGCGAGGCGTTCATGTCGAGCGTATCCAGGCGGCTATCAAGGCGGGTGACCTCTTGCGGGGGGGCGTCGGGGTTGGTCATCGACAGGCGCAGGATGATCGGTAATGGTCGCGATGCGGTGGAAAAACGCACAAAATAGAGCCACGCGCCATCATGCCCAAAGGTGGCCCCGCTGCCCTCGGTGAGGAATGTCGGCTTCTCAGCACCCATCGGCAGCCGCCATAGCTCTGCGGTCTGGTTAAAGGTCGTAAACACCAGCGTCTCCCCATCGGGCGAAAACACGGGCCGGCTCTGGTTGCCGCCCTGTGTCGCCAGAAAGGTGCGGTCGCGGCCATCTAACCCCATCGCACCAACACGCGAGATGCTGAACTCGTCCACAGTGTAGGCAATGCGTGCCTGCCCGGGGATAAACACAGGCGAGGAGTAAGTGCCGCCATCGGTCAGGGTGCGGACGGTGCCCCGGTCAACCTCATACAGCGCGAGGTCACGCCCAAAGCTGCCGCGGCTGGCCTGTGAAAACACGACGTATTCCCCATCCGGCGACCAGTGCGGAAAGCGTTCAATCAAATCCGGGTTATAGATATAGGGTTGCAGGTTGCCGCCAGCGTGGTCCACGCGGTAGATGTCGGTCTGGTTGGTGCCGCCGCCAAAGCCGACCGTCTCGGTGGTGACGAGCATAAACATCGCCGTTGAGGGCCCCGTCGCCCGCACGCCCGCCACCAGCGCCACCACTACCAGCAGCACGGCACTCGTCAGCACGACCAGTTGCAAGCCACTCCGCACAGCCGTCGCCCCTACTCAAATTCAACCGCGAAGGGCGTCAGGTCATAGATTTCCACCCGGTCACCCAGCCGCGCCGCATATTGCAAGTCGGTCGGGTGCCAGACGATGCCGGGCAAGGTATCGAACTGGTTGGCGTACACCCCTGCGCCCGTTTCCGGGTTAAACAACACGACGGTGTTATCAAAAAACCGCGCCAGCAAAAATTCCCCCTCTGGCGACCATGACGCACCGATGAACGCGGCCGGGTAGGTGTAATTTGCACGGGGGCCGGTGAGTGCGTCTACGATGAGCAGCCGATTTTCGTCGGGGTTTGTTGTCTGGTGGGCGATGGCGACGCGGCTCCCCTGCCAGTCAATGTTGATCGCGGGGCCGTCAAGGTCAATGGTTTGCAGCAATTCGCCATCCCGGCTAAAGATTTCGTAATACGTGGGTGTACTCTGGCGGAAAATAAGCTGCGCGTCGTTGACAAATTGCGCGCTGAAGGTTTCGATCCCGGTGGGGCCGGTAGCGATGACGGTTTGCGGCGTAGCGTCGGGCAGGGCAAAGGTCACGACATCGCCGTTCACAGTGCCCAACAAGAGGGTCTGGCTGTCGGGCGACCAATCTGCGCTGGTAATTTGCGCATCCAGCACGGCGTCCGGTGCAGCAAGCGTGAGTTGTATGCCCGTGTTGGCGTCGTGCAGCGTGTTATTCACCAGCCCATAGCGCCCGTCTGGCGAGAGCCGCGCCACGCGCCCGGTTGTTGCGATGGTGTAGTCTTCACCCGTCGGGGCGATCGCAAGCGCAGTGGTGGTATTGTCCGGCCGCAGCATCAACACAACGCGCCCGGCGTGGTCCCAGTCAAGGTAGGTACCCACGCTGAGCTGTTCGGCCAGCACCCCGGTCCGGGTATCGTAGATGCGGGTATCAAATATGCCGGAGTCAAGTTGAGGTTCAACCACGGCCAACACGCGCTCAGCGACGGGCCGCCACTCAACGAGGATAAATGTCTCACCCGGCTCGGTTTGAAGTTGCGTCTGGCGTTCACCCGTCGTGGTGTCCCAGATATTAACGGTGGTTGGCGTCCACGTCAGCATTTGCGCGCCATCGGGGCTCCATTCCACGCCAATAACATCGTCGCGATGAGAGAGCGTCAGCGCGGGGGTGTCGGTCGTCTGGGCGTGGGTGGGGGCAGCGGGGCCGGGTTGCAGGGCACCAACGGCGGCGAGGGCCAACGCAAGGGCAAACAGGAGGGCTTTTTGGGTCACAGTGCGATCCTCAACTTGCATTTTTCGGTTGTGTGCGCTAAGATACGTAAAACTGGACGTAGCAAAGCACAGAACCCGTGTGCTGCTTTGGTTGGCGGGCAAAACACGGGCACTGTCAACAGCTACAAATTCCCTATAAGGGTGGGGTTGAAACTGGACAGGAGTATAACACGCTCGCTGCCAATGATGCAACCCCCCGCCAACCCTGTGCAGGGCGATTGTTCGCCGCACTGAAGTACGGCGCTAGCACTTCGCCGGGCGAGCAGACAGAACTGAAGTTCGCCTGCTCGGGGGGCGCTTCTGATGTAGCGATGGCCCTCGCTCACGCGGACTTGAGTCCAGTGTGCGCGCACGACACCGGGCTAGCGACGTACTTCAGTGCGTCGTCAGCAGAGGGTGGTTGATACAACCCCCCGCCAACCCCGCGTATGGAAGGCGTAGCGCTGCCAACAGTTTTTAATTGCCCAATTTTTTCAAGTCGGCAGAATCCGCGCCCATGCGGTGACTGTCGCTTTTTTTTTACGTTCGCGTGTCGCATAATGGTGGCATTTAGACAAACGCGGAGGACACCACCACCTGCATGCTTAACGTCACCCTCTTTCTAGAACGTATCCCCGGCGCCGACGAACTCCGTACCGCCCTCGGTGCCCTGACCGGAGCCGCGCCGGACAGCATCTTCTTTTCCAGTGCGCTCGACCCGTGGTGGAATCATGAAACCGAAATTGATGCGGGTGAGATGCGCTATGCGGTCGAAACGTGGGTGCAGGGCGGCGAATTTCCCTTCAGTTTTGAACTGCTCGACCTGCAACCCTCTAACGCACCAGCCCCCCACACGCTCGAATATGCGGCCCAACTTGCGGAATTGATCGGCTGCGCGGTCCTGCTCTCAGACTGCACCTCAAACCCCTATCGTTATGTGTGGATTGGCGGCTATAACCACATCATGACGGTGGCCGTGGCTGAACGCGAATCGCGCATGGGCACCGACCTCTATTTGCAATACGCCGCGCCAACGCTGTACATTAACGGCGACGTGCCGCACCGTGACTTCTTGACCGCAATCATCAGCGTGTTTCGCATTCGCCCCGAGCAGTTGCGCATTGCCTACGCCGCCCCGACCCGCCGCCGCCCGGTGGTGGTCTATCCACGCCCAAAAACCACCGCCAGCACACCCTATTTTCAGCCCGTGTTATTTGTGCCACAACTGGCTAACCGTGTCGCCGGGGACATTGACCTCGCGCTGAAGCTGGCCGCCCGGCTTGCGACCGACATCTGGGTGAATCTGCATCAGTGTGACGCGAGCTTGATGCTTGCCGTGCAGCCGAACGGCCACACACGCCGGGCCCGCGTCGAAATTGACGGTGACTGGGACGACGTGCGCGGGTTGCGGGTGTTGCATTTTCTGGACGATTAGCGCCACACCACGCTGCATTTTTGCATTTTTTCCCCGTTGGCCGCACAATACGCATATCATTAACATGATGCACTCACGATGGTATTAATTAACAAAGGGTATCGCCAATGGCCAACGAAAAAGAACTCCTTGCCCAGGCACGCCAATACATCAAAGAACGTCAATTTGACCGCGCCCGTATCCTCCTTGAAGACATTGCTGACAACCCCACTGCCGCCGAATGGCTCGAAAAACTCGACCGCGTAGACCCCGCCCCGCAGAACTTCGACGAAGCCCGCCGTGAAATTGACCAGATGCGCGGTGAACTCGAAGACGCCGAAGACGACATCCGCACCGCCCAACAAGCCGGCCGCCGCGCCTTTACCGTCAGCACGGCTCTACTCGTGTTCCTCGGTAGCCTGTTCGGCTCATTGATCGGCACTGTCGCTGATTTCGGGGATGCGGTCGAAACGGTGAACGAGTTCCGCGCCGCGTTCTATCCGCAATTGTGTATTGTTGGCTCGGATACTATCCTCGGGCCCGAACTCGGCATGGCTGCTGCCTGGGCTGAGACATTCGAAGAAGACCACGACGTCCGGGTGCGCATTGACGCCATCGGCTCGAGCAATGGTGTGCAACGTGCTGTCGAGGGTGGTTGCGCGCATGTGCTGGCTATGTCTGAGCCAATGAATGAGGATCAGTACGACCGTCTGCAAGACAACGGGGTTGAACTCGCCTGCGCCGCTGAAATTGGCTATGACATTGTGGTTTTTATCATCGACATTAACAACCCGATCTCGTCAGTGCCAGACAACAGCCTGACGAGCATTTTGCAGGGGCGGCAACAAACGTGGGGCTTTCTCTCAACACAATACGACTTCCCGGTGACCATCCTCGTGCGTGAGGGGTCCGGGACTACCGACCTCGTGCTGGACCGCATCGCGCGCTATCCAAGTGAGGGCGGGCGTGTCTTCCCTGCCGAGGGCAACTATCAAGTCTGTGACAGCAACGAAGACTGCCTGAACCGCACGCTCAGCACCCCGGGCGCGCTCTACTGGGTCAGCGCGGCATGGATGAGTACACAGCCGCCGCAATATCTGCGGGTGTTGCGGATGATCGAACGCGACGAGGCCTCGGTGAATCCGCTGACAGAAGAAGTGAACCTGGCGCGGTATCCACGTTCATTACAACGTCCGTTGTATCTCTACGTGCTGGACGGTGAAGACACCAGCGACGAGCAATTAGAATTTGGGCGCGAATTTCTGGAATACGTGCGCGGCGTGGAGGGGCAGAGTACGCTCAGCGAGAATTTCTTCTATACCTATTTCAACCAGCCCTCAACGTTGACCGCTTCAGATGTGCCGTTCCCGCCCGGCTTCGACGCGATCAACACACCGAATCGGCGCATTTGTTGCCAGGGTAGGGCGTGGCGGTGTAAACGTCGCAGACGACACCCCCCCCACACCGCTACACCCCCGCGAATACATCCGTTTCCAGCGGATCGCCCTCCTGTGGCGGTGGCTCGACACGGGTCAGCGTCTGGTGCCGGAACACACGGGCGCGCACCCATTTCGGCACCATTAACCCGCTCCCCCCACCCTGACTGGCGTGGCAGGCGCTGGCCGCATCCCACACATGGAAATAGTCAGCCACATCAATGCGGGCGTGGGCTGGCGGAATATGGTTCAGAATTTCGACCATATCAATGTCTTTGTTGACGCCCAGCTTGCGTGGATTGCGTAACATGATGCGCTGCATCCAGATGCCGATACGAATGATGGAGCGCGAAATGTTGGTCCAGTACAGTTTTTGCGGGGCATAGGGTGCGCCCATGTCGGGGAATTGGTCGGGGTCGCCAGCGGCATAAAAGGCCCGCGTCGTGAGTTCATGCATCCGGATATGGTCGGGATGGCCATAGGCACCATAGGGATCAAAGGTGAGGACCACCTGCGGCTGCACCGCGCGTATGACCTGCACAATTCTGGCGGTCACAGCGTCCGGGTCGGCCTGCCACAGGCAGTCGGGATGCTCATTGTCAGGCGTGCCCATCATGCCGCTGTCGCTGTAGCCGAATTTGTAGACGTGCTTGAAGCCGAGTTTGTCGCTGGCGCAGTCCAGTTCCGCGTCACGGGTAGCAGCCACAGAGCCGTATTGCTCGAGGTAGTGGTCGTCAATGGTGCCCCGGTCGCCTTTGGTCGCGCAGATGTAAAAAACGTCTACGCCTGCGGCCACCAGTTTACCAATGAGCGCACCGCTGCCAAAAGATTCGTCGTCAGGATGGGCCAAAGACAGCAATAACCGCTGCTGGCTCGAGGTCGCGTCAGGCATTGTCACACGTTCGCTTTCTGTTGCAGGGTCTTGTTTCAGGGTATCACAAAACCCTAACGCGGCGGGTAGGCTGACCCCGCGTTAATTGCCACTACCGCTTCGCCCTCGTTTTGCGGCGGGGTAGCCCCATTACTGGCACCATTGCTGGGCTGCGTCACCGGGAGCGCTTCGTCCTCGCTGATGTCCTGCGGGATTTTCGGCTTGATGCCGGCCTGGTCTTTCGTCAGGGGTTTGAACCCGCCACCATAAGCCGCGTGCCCCTGCCCCACGACCAGAAAGGCCTTGTCATCAATTTCGGTGACGATGTTGCGCAGGTCCGGCGCCTGGGCGCGGGAGATTGTCACATACAGGACGGATTTGGGCTTGCCCGTGTACATCCCCTGTCCATCGAGTTTGGTCACGCCGACGTAGAGATTTTCCATCAACGCCTTAGACACCAGCCGGGGTTTGTTGGTGATGATGAACGCGGTACGCACCACGGCCGGCCCTTCCATCACGTAGTCGGCCACCATCGCGGAAATGAACAACACCAGCAGCGCATACAAGGCCCCTTCTACGCCAAAGGTCAGCGCGGCACCAACAATGACAACCGCATCCGAGTAGACGTTCGTCGTGCTGAGCGGCAACCCGAACTTGCGGCGCAGGATCAGCGCGAGGGTTTGCGTGCCCCCAAAATTGACCCCGACACGGAACACAATCCCGCTCGAAAGCCCCCACAACATGGCCCCAAACAGCGCATTGAGCATGCGGTCGTCGCTGAAGTTGTCAATCGTGAGAACGGCGTCGAACACATCTACGAGTACACTGTAGATGATAATCAAGAACCAGGCATTGCCGACCATGTACCAGCCGCCGGGCAACATCTTATAGCCGAGGATCATCACCGGGATATTGAGCAAAATCACCAGCACCCCGATGGGTGTGCCGATGAGTACGTTCGCGATGACCCCAATGCCCGTGACCCCGGTCGGCGCAATGTCGGCCGGCCCCAGAAAGAGTACTACCGTCAGTGCCGCGATGGCGGCCCCGGCGATCAATTGTGCATAAAAAGTAACGTTTTTGACGAAGGTCTTATTGCTGGGCAAGTCTTGCTCTCCTCCCCCGCGGATAGGACGGGGTATGCGACGGGTGGCCGCTGTAAAAAGTAGGATGTTGCACATGTTGAACATACAACGGACACAGCGTAACAGAGACAAGACTTTTATGCGATAAGCAAACGGTTAAAATTTCCCGGCGCAACGCCCATGCCCGGCTGACAGCGAAACCTCCCTATGCATTACCCACAGGAAAGCATTATGCCCATTATTGGCGGACACGCCGTTTGTCACACGCCGTAGGGGTAGGGTAAAGGTAAACGCAAGCGGGGTCTGGCAACCCGATCCGTTGCGTGAGCGCCCTTCAGGGCTGTTCACGCACCACACTAGCATAGCCCCGTGCTTTACGCGGGGGAAAGCGCATATTCGAGTTTTGCACCAGCACCCCGTTAGGTGTCACTACAAACGGCGTTGTGATGCGATATGGTAGGGACGGGTAACGGCCCGTCCGGGGGTTGGATGACTAAAACCGTGGGTTGTCGCGGAAATTCAGCAATAAATTGTGCGCGTGTTCGGGGTTTTCGGCAAAACCGGGTTTGTAGGGGTCTTCAAGGAAATCGGTGTAGCCTTCAAGTTTATCGGCGTCCACGCTTTCAAGGTTGTTGAAACCCATCTCCCAGTTGTCGAACTCACGCTTATCAATTGCCCCCTGCTGCAAGGTCATGACATGGTGGTGGCGGTCGTCTTCGCTAATGGTTTTATACAGCTCAAGGACCTTGCTTTGTTCACCTTCAAGCACCTGAATAAAGTAGCCGTTGCGATAAAGCAACATGCCGGTAACGTCTAAGCGTGCGTTTTTTTCGCGGGCCTTGCGCAACAAATCAATTAATTCGTCTTCAGACATCGGCTTTTCGGCAGCGCTCAGATAGATTACATTGTACAGGGACATGGGGTATTCTCCTCCTATAGAGCAACTCATCGTGGTATACGTTTTGCGATATGCATTCAATAGCATAACATACCATTGATTTAGCATTGTGACGAACCTGATGAATCTGTGCGATTTCTGAGGTTTTTCTGAGGGGTTATTATGCTGGTAGATGGGTGGCCCAATCAAAAATTACTGCCCCATTGATAGAGACGGTTTGATAAGGGGGAATCAATGGCATATTGGATTCGGGATCGCCTGTAGGCGACGCCCTACCCATCGCATCATCATAGGGTTTTCTGGTAGGGACGCAGTACACCGCGTTCCGAATCAACCCGGCGCACCTTTTTCCCCCGCCAACACGACTACAACCCTGACATGCGTTGAGATTCCATGAATGCAAACGCTACGTTATAATGGTTTAAGCTCGGAATGTTAACCCGAACCATCATCAACTCACGGAGAAAGACACCCATGCCCCTGATCCATCCGCGCCGCGCTGCTCTGTTGCTGACGGCATTGTTGTTGAGCCTCGCCGCTGCGTCGCACACCGTTCCTGCACCGAGCGCGGCCCAGACCGCTGACCTGGCGCCGCTGGTCGTTACCCTTGACGGTGACATCCACACCTACAGCCCCGGCGGTGACTACACCCGGCTGACAACACGCACCGACGCCCAGAAAGACGCGCATGTCCTCACCGACGAAGACGCACAAATTTCACCTGACGGCCGTTATCTGCTCTATCGCGAAATGCCGCAATTCTATGCCGACGCCCGTGTCCAGAACCGCGTCAGCCCTGCCCCTGAAGAACCTACCGACCTGATATTGCTTGACCTGCAAAGCGGCGACAGCACCCTCCTCGCCACGCACCCCGCCGACGCGAATATTATGGACCCGTTTTTTATCTTCTATCGCGGGGGGACCGAAGGACGCGGCATGACCTTTGCGCCAGACAGCAGCCAGCTTGCCTACACCGAACGGCGCGGCAGTTGTGCCGGCACCGTCACCTTTTGCACGCGGGCTATGGTCTATGACATCAGCAGTGGGGAAAGCCGCGACGTCGCGCTCAGTGATGACCCGCTGCTTGACCTCGCCTCGTGGGGTGAAGCGGGACTGGTCGTGCGGCGTACCGTCTACAACGACGCGGGCACTGTGACCGCCGACAACCGTTATCTTTCGGACATTGCCACGCCGGTGCCCTATCACCTCTACGCCGAGGGGAGCATTCTGCAACCTGTCGATCAATTCGGCGTGCCAGAAGCCAACCCGGTGGTGTATGCCTTTGACCTGCTCAACGACCGTTATCGTCGCTTCCCGGGCTTTATCTCCAAAGTCAGCCAGTCCGACCCCGCCAGTTCATTGATCCTCATCGACTACGACAACACTGTGCGCCCGCGTGCGGTCTATCGCAATGACGGGGAACGCCTCTATTTTCCAGACGGTAACGCGCCGTTTACGTCTGACTTCGTGTTGTCACCAGACGGGCAATCGTTCGCGTTTTCACTGAGTACAGGCGTCTTTGAGGTGTACGACAACAGCGGGACGCTGCTCGATGCGCCGAACGGGCAGGTTCTGGCGTGGGGGGCGATGCACTACACGGTCGCATTTTCAGACGGCAGCCTTTCCACCGCGCAGGACACGGCCCGCTTTGAGGACGTTTCTGCGTGTGGGCCGCTCAATGACGTGGGGTTGACGCCGGGTGGGGTCGGCTACATGCGCCCCGGCAATGCGCGCATTGTGCGCAGCGAACCACGTGCGGGTGCGCCGCAGGTCGGCACGATTCCCGGCGATGTGACCTTCGCAGTGGTCGATGGTCAGCAGAACGTGTGCAACGGCGGGTTCCGCTGGGCGCAGATCGCGTTCGGTGGTGTGCAGGGCTGGACCGCGCAAGGGGCCAGCCGGGGCGGGGGCATTTATATGGAGGCACGCTGAGGAAGCGCGGTGGATGGCCGCATCAGTGTCACACGCTGTAGGGTGTAGCAGACACGCGCAGCATTATCCACGCTCTACCGGGGTGCGCACGTCTTCAAGCACGCTTCGTTGTGTGGGGGGAATGTCCTGCGGCCGCCACTCGCGGGCTCGGTCTGAACTCCATGCGGCCCACGGTGCATTCGTGATGAAGGCCAGCCCGATGAGGACTGCGTCATAGTTGACGCGCCACCCCGCGAAGTGATCCCAGCAGTAGTCACGGTCTGCGTACACCGGAATACCGTCAGATTCAAGCGCGTCCAGCACGGCCTCAAACTCTGCGCGGCTGATGCGGACGGGGTCGCCGGGGTTGGGGTCGGCGTCGTAGCTCAGCTCGAAGTAGTCGGCAATGGTGCGCAGCGACATAAACCCGGCACGGATGACGAGGCCGCCCGTGCGTGCGCGTGGCACATCAATGGACGACGCGATGATGGACGCCGCATCGAGTACAGTCCCGGCGGCAGTCACGCAGCCCCAAATCTGGGCTGATGGCCCAATAGATGCCCGTGTAGCCGACCGTGATCAGCGTCAGCCAGATCAACCGAAGCGAAAACATCGCCAGCACCGGGTGCAATGCCAGAATGCGGTCTTTGGTGGCGAAGGACGTGTGGGGTTTAAAGCGTGCGGCCAGCAACCAATAGGTGCTGCGCAACGCGATGTCGGTGAGGAGGGCGCGGTCGGGGCGGGGCAACACAAACGACCGCAACGCTTGCAGAATCGTCCACAGCGTGAGCCATGCACCCGCGACAAGCACCACAAACCGTAGCAAAAGCATTGTTATATCCATGTTGAAGCGTGTTCCTTTTGCAAAAGCCCTGTCATGCACACGGCATGGCACGCGGCAACCGCTCAGCCCAACCTGTCATGCAGCCGGATATTAAATTCTTGCAATGCCGGGGTCGGTAGGCGCTCTGTAATGCGCGCACAGTGGGTCAGGCACGTCCGGACGTGTTCGGTTGCGCCGAGTTGGTACCAAGTTTGCACTATTTCTGCAATAAGCCAGAACGCGACACCGGGCACGATTAGATGCAGGGCGGCGTTTAGCTTGCGTTGCATGACGTGGTGTGGGTGCGGGCTGCTGGCGGGGTGCAGGTGGTTGATAACGGCGGCAGAAAACCACACCGCGACGTGCCATGATGCCAGTTCAGAGGTGCTAAGCTGCTGCTGTGCCAGTGACCATACCCGCCACGCGGCCTTGGTGTCACCCTGCGCAGCATGCAGGATGGCTTGCCCGGTCCATGAATAGACCGCAGCCGTGACATAGATCGGGGCGGTGGAATAATGGTCGATGATGGCGCGGCGGAGCTGGTGCAGCGCCTGTGTATGGTTGCCACGCTTCGCTGAGAACAACCCCTCATGCACTGCCACCATCGTAATTTCGGCTTCAGCATTGCGGAGTTCGGGGCTGGTCTGGATGATCTGTTGTGCATCGGCCAGATACAGTGCGGCCGCACTGAGCTTATCCCACAAGCGCATCACCTGCGCCGCATTGACCAGTGCCAGCACCGCCTGCGCGTTGTCTTCGTGGATCTGGTGTTCGGCGGCGGCCTGCGCATACAGTTGTTCAGCCCGGGCGGGGTCACCGTTAGCGAGCGCAAACATCGCCCGTGCTTGCATAATGTACGGCAACACATCGCGGGCTGTAATATTGTTTGCGACAGTCTCGAAGTGGTTGAGTACATCCAGACCATTGGTGTAGTCTATCGCCGTCGTTCCCCCCAGATACAGCATTTGCTTGACAGTGCTGACGATTTTTTCTTTTGTATGTGGGTTCATGATCGCGTTCAGATGATGGACAGAACGATTCAACATAAGTCTAACGCGCTTTTTCAGTCGCTGCAATCTTTTGCTGGTAACAGACCGGAGCTGTTGCAGCACATTCAAGGCTGACTACCGTAGCACGTCTCACCCCTTGTATTTCCCTTTCCCACGTGCGACACTGCGTTTCTGGCAGGCGAGGGGAACCGCCGCACATACCGGACGCATCATCGGAGGAGGTTCTCGGACGGGCCGTTGCCCGTCCCTACGAATGGCATGGTGATGCGGTGGTAGGGACATCCAACGGGATGTCCGTGACACAACGGGCGATCAAAAAATCAGGCACAAT
>DAOTTU010000076.1:0-14468 GCA_034437655.1 Anaerolineae bacterium | reverse complement strand
TCGCGGCTTAATTCGGGGGGACATGTAGGATACTTTGACATATTGCTATTCTCTACCCATTGTTCCAATTTGCCAAGTCACTCTTTTCACCCACCTGAGTAGTTACGTTCGATCTCAGATGGGTAGGGTTTCAAGACGCATACTCCTTGCCTGTATCTCGCAGCTATCCTATCTTTACTCCCCTCCTTTGGCAATCCGCAATTGGTCGTCTTGTTTAATCTCCATTCCTTAGCACGCCTCAAAGCCGCGTGAGACCTTTCTCAAACAGCTTCTTAATTCGGGGGACATGTGGGATACTTTGACATATTGCTATTCTCTACCCATTGTTCCCATTTGCCAAGTCACTCTTTTCACCCACCTGAGTAGTTACCGCACTTTTGTCCTTGACAACAGCTTCTGGCCCTTAACTTGTGAACGATGCCATAAGCGACTGTGAGCATAGCGGATTTTTCAGCGAATCGTCAGCCATTTGGGTGACCTCCTTGGAATCCAAATTGAGCCTTTGCTTTTAGGGGAGGTACCGGTACCAGAGTAGTAAGGGCAGGGTGCCCAGGGTCATAAATGCTTTCTGGCGGAAGGGCATTTTTTCTTGCCATTCACGATCTAGACGAATCTTGATCTCACGTTTTTCGCCGAACCGAATGGGATTGCCGGAAACACTGTAACTGGGCTTATCATCTTGCTGGTAACGGTCGATCAACGTTTGAATATCATATTCCGGTATGTTCATCAGTGACCAGACAGACTTTAACCCGACCTCGGGATCTTTTGCAAAATCTTCATAGCGCAGTCTTCTATAGGGCGTCTCCAGGCTTTGCAACATCGCCACCAGGGTGTTTTCTATGTTCCACCGGCGGATGCTGAGTGAAACAGGGAATTGTTCCATGTATTCGGTCTTCCAGTGGATTTCTGGACGTAATTTCTTGCGCTGCCAGGAATAAGCAAAGGCGCGGCTGTCCCTGACCAGGTGCAATACGTGGAGGTCGATCTCATCCATGGTCTTCAGGACATAGGCATGGGGAGCGTTCTTCGATGAGTCTAGAATATACTCACATTTGGAGACTTTTTGAATAGCCCGGTAAAGCTTGGCCATGTAACCCTGATATTCCTTCAAGGTGGCTTTGTAATCGTCGCTGAGATTTTTAATTCCTTTTTCTTCTAACCAGATGCGCGGCTGGTGCCGTAGCCGCTCGACTTTTTCGCGCAGGCTTTCCACGTAAACCGCGTCGATTTGATCGAACCCCCCAAAGGCTTCTTGTACCACCTCCTGCCAGAAAGGGGAGTCGCGGAAGGGTTCACCGGAGGCGCACAACTGATTTTCCTGGAAGTTACGCTGCCACACATAACGCAGTTCTCCAACTGAAAAGAAGCCATCAGCCTGACCGACTATGAGGTCGATTAACGTACTGCCACTGCGTCCCACCCCACCAATATAGAGAACTTTGACTTTTTCTATGCTCATCCCCACCTATCCTTCTGCGTTGTTATTTGGCAATTAAAACACGTTTCCCCTTGTAGAACTACGGAAGGAGATATGTCCTTCCAGGGGATAAATTAAGACATTGTGTGTTCGCTGATCCTAACTTCCAGCAGCATCTTCGATGTAAGGTGCCATACGCTCAATGAGGGCATCCCAATTGTAGTAGCTGGTTACACGCTGGAACGCATTGTATCCCATGCGTTTTGCTTCCTGTGGCTTGCACAGTAGTTCAATCAAGGCCTGGGCCAGGGGTTCTGCTTTACCGGGTGGCACCAGAATACCGTTCTCGCCTGTGGTGATCATGTCTGGCATGCTGAGATGATCGGCACCAATACAGGGCAGGCCGACACCCATCGCCTCCAGGAATACATGTCCCCAGGGTTCAAAAAGTGACGGCATGACGAAAAGTGTGGCCTGCTCAAATAAGCCGCGCACCTTTTCCCGATCATGGAGTAATCCATACCAGGTAACATTCATCCCCGTTTCTTTGGAGGGCTTGTCTGGTCCGACAATCCATAACTGGGCGTTGGGGACGTTTTTGTGTACGGTTTTCCACGCTTCTAGGATGAATTTACCGCCTTTGCGCTCAAAGTCACGCCCAACCATCAAGGCAATCTGGTTACCATAATTATCTTTATTCAGGGTGCCAGAATTGAAGTTTGAACCCGTCCCAAATGCGAATACTCGTTCAGAGTTGATGTCGTAATCCTCGATCATGGATTGACGTACATAGGATCCCCACGGAAACAAGTACTTTGCATTTTGGAATACACTGCGCTCCAGTGCAATAAATTCCTCAGATTTTGCATCACTCATGGGTTGGGGCCAATACTGCTTCTGAATGACGTGTGTGTTATCTGTAGTTAGCACGTAGGGTCGTTCTTTATACTTTGTACCAGGAGCTTGAAGTGTGTGAACCTGGAAGATTACATCGTATTGACCTTCGTACTTCTGAATGGCGTTTTCTACATAAGAGGTACGTTGATGAAAGCCGACGGGATTATCTCGATGATACATGCGTCGCCAATCTTTCATCGTGGGCCGTAAGCTGGTCAAGACATGTAAACCTTCACCGATGGGTCCGCGTTTAGCGACGATGATGTCAACCAACGTATAACGACGGCTCAGGGCTTGATAAAAGCCAGCACTCTTACCGCTAATTTTGCCATCTTCAATGGTTATAGGATTTGCAGTGACACCTAACACCCGTAAGGACTTTGTATTGGCACTCATAACGGTCAATCCTTCTTCACTATGATCTGATAATGCCCATGTTTTATGTTGAGGGGCACCTTCATTCGGAGTAAGCGGTTTTGTATTACTTTTTAAATAAATTACAATATATTATCGTTGTATTTCAGTTTCTCTTTAGCGATGTACTGCTTAGGAGACTGTCTTGTTTGATTATGACAGTCTCCTTTCGTTGTTGGTTTGCTCTACATCAAGCCATCAGCTACTAGCTGATGAATACTAAGGCACTAGAGTTCTTTATGCAGATTATTCACCTTATCGTTGATGTTTTTCGTATCGAACGGAGTCTCTGCTTCGTGTGTACCCCGTGTCATTTGGAAGAACCAGTCTTGTAGATCTCGACGACCCTTTAGGCGGCTGACGACCCTTGCTCCAAACTTGATGGCTAAAAATGGTACGAAATCAGTGGCTGAATGGATAAGTTCGGTCAGTTTTTTCTCGTTAGCAGTGAGTACATTTCCCCGCTTCTCTGATTTTTTGTAACTGGTATTGGGCGGGTACTTATCCTGTGTCATGATTTCCTCAAATGGAACCCCGATGTGGTTGGCAATACGTGTCATCACTCCCTGAATATCCTGACGCATTTCTTTGTAGGTGAGCATTAGCAGGGTCTTACCATTGCTGCTCTCAAAAGACTTGATCGTCCGGTTGTAATAGACCCAGCGCAACGTCTGTCGTATGACAAAGATAAGACGCTCAATTTTATTGAACAATTGGGTCTCGTCGCGGTGCAGCATCATATGAGATGCAAGGTAATCTTGTAGATTACGCTCTACAGCGATGAACACGGCTTCTGGAAACTCTTTAGCGATGAAATCCATCAGCAGTGTGTGCTTGGGAGTCTTTTCCAGCCAATAATTCACACCCTGTCGACGTGCAAAGTCCTCCATGACGGTGCGGAATACCTCGGTGTATGTAGTAGGCCATAGCTTGTATAGAAACTCACGATCTACACCGGCAAGTTGAAAATAATCGCTGGCGCTTGCTATCTCTACAAACTCCACGTAGTTGGTCTTTACAGAAAGATCACCGTAGCGATTGTATAACAACTCATAAAAGGCACTTTCGTGCAGACCCATGTGATCATCACTTTGTACCGCTGTAATCTGACTGTGTTGGCTGATCTGATTAGCTAACCAGGTCGTCCCAGACCGCTGAATACCAAAAACGAAAATTGGTGTTGTCATCTCATTTTGCCTTCGAGTCTACGTTTCCATCACGTTTTGCCGCGTTGGGTATAAACAGGTGAGACTATAATCACTATATCATAATCATCACGCTGCAAACCTTGTTGTCTTATACATGCCGCTTTCGTACACAACTATTACATTTCTTTAGAATTCTCTGACCGGTTTGAGATTTTCTCAAGCTAATTGCTGCTGAGCCGCTTTCTCTAACAGGTCTTGCCATTCTTTAATCATGCGATCCACATGAAAATGGGTTTCCACGCGGCGTCGCCCGGCGGTGGCGATTTGTTGACGGTGTTCACCGTCGGTGATGAGCTTGACAATGCGATCAGCCATGGCGACATCATCGCCAGCCGGTACAAGGTAACCACTTTGACCATCTTCGATCACCTCTACAGTTCCGTCTACTGCTGTAGCTACGGTGGCGCATCCCATCGCCATCGCCTCCAGAACAGAGAGGGGGAGGCCCTCCCAATATGAGCTGAGCATGTAGATGTCAAAAGCAGAGAGCATAGCGGGGACGTCAGTTTGCCAGGGTGCACGAATGAGGTTATCCCTTAGATTATATACATCGATTCTGGCATCGACTTCATCTGCAAGATCGCCTTCGCCAGCCATAAATATCTGCACGTCAGGGACGACCTCGATAATCCGTCGAGCCGCTTCGACGAAATCCATTGGGCCTTTTTGCGGGGCCAACCGTGCCGCCCAACCGATTACGTGCCGCTCCGGATCCAGACCAAGGGCAATTTTGGCCTCAGCCCGTGTTAGTGTACGATTGAACTTTTCCAGGTCTATACCGGTATGAATAGCTGTAACGCGATTCGGTCGGATGATACTGTTCTCTAACAATGCGTTACGGGTTGCATGTGCAACTGTGACGATATGGCCGCCAGCCAGTGCGCCCAGCCGCTCCAGTTGACGGTAGATGTGTGCCTTACGCCCGTGGATGCGTGTCACAAACGACATAGACGCCAGGGCATAGATTGCAGGGGTACCGGTGATGCGTTCCAACACGCGCACCAGAAAACCTGCTTTGCTGCCATGGCCGATGATCACATCATAGTTGTTCTGCTTAAGAAAGCGGCGTAGCTCGTTAAGCAAGCGCACATCCGATGTCAAGCTGATGGCATAACGCTTCATCGCCATAGGCGTGGCATCTATGCCCATTTCGCGTAATTTTTCCGCATAAACGATATTGTTATCTGACAAGCAAATGACATGGACATCAAAATGTTCTGGATCCAGGCGCTTACATAACTCGGTATTGTAATGTGAGAGACCGCCGGTAGATTTAGTTATACTCAGCACGCGTGTGCGTCGTCCGGTGATGTCTGGTGTATTGACATTTATCACATGCATCGGCGCAGCCCCCCTGTGAGGAGAAGCGCCTCTCCTTCCTTCTTTAAGTTAGTACGTGCGTATACTGACGACTTGCCCTTAGACCATGACAATATTATGCTGTCTCTCGGTTTTGGGCTAATGTTTTTTCATAGAGATCCAAGATTTGCCGGTGCATAGCAGCAGAACTGTACTCACGTTCGATGGTCTGACGAGCGTTCTGACCCATATGAGCACGCAGATCATTATCATACAGCACCTTAAGCAATTTCGTCGCCAGGGCATCAGCATCTTCTTTGGGCACCAGCAAACCGTCTTCGCCATCGGTGATCACCTTGGGGATGCCGCCTACACTCGTGGAGACGACCGGGTTCGCCATCGCCATCGCTTCCAGCAGGGCGACCGGTAGACCTTCCCACAGCGATGAAAAAGTGATTATATCCACGGCTCGCATTACACCCGGAATGTCACGCTGAACGCCCGTGAAGATCACATTGTCTTGTAGACCCAGGCTGTCACGTTGTGCTTCTAAAGCTGGACGCAAATGACCATCACCGACAATCATAAAGTAAACAGATGGCATCGCCTTGACAACTTTGGCAGCGGCCTCGAGCAGAATATGATGCCCTTTACTTTCTTCCAGGCGGGCCACCATGGACACGGTCAGTGCATCTTCTGGGATACCAAACTGCATCTTGTCAATCGGCGATACGGTCGCGGGGTCGAAACGACCCAGGTCGATGCCATTGTCGATAGTGGTGATCTTCTCTGGGGGGTAGTCACTCCATTCAAGGACGTATTCTCGTACCCCTTCGGAGACGGCGATCATATGATGACAGGTTTTAGTCCACTGTTTCATGACTTCACTAAGCAGTTTTTTCTGTCGCCAGGGATCTACATTGTGAATGGAGGAGATGCGTGCTGGAACACCTGCCATTGCTGCGGCCATCAATCCGGCGACATCACTTTTTGAGAGGTGAGTGTGGACAACATCCGGTTTTTCCTGGCGCATCATCGCTACCAGGCGTGGAATAACACGCGGATCCTTCATGCCCCTCGTACTGATGCGGTGTACCGGCACGTTCAGCGCACGAATGTCGTCCTCCAGCGGGCCGGGAGTGAAGTAAACGACGGAAATATCATGCTCTGCGGCGTACTGCCGAACCATCGCCAGCAACAACATCTCCGCGCCACCAAATTTCAGACTGTCTATAATGTACATGATACGCACGGACTTTATCTCTTTTCGATGAGGTCTTCAAACAGGTCTTTATAAGCGGTGGAAACACTGTCCAGACTGTAGTGATCAATAATCGTCTGTCGCGCACGTTCGCCAATCTTTTTTATATCTGGTGCGGGGTACAGCGCACGTTTTAGCGTATCGGTCAGAGCGGTGACATCGCCAGATGGGATGAGGAAACCGTTTTCGCCATCCGTGATAATTTCTGGGATCGCACCGACTGGGGTTGTGACCACCGGAAGAGCTGTAGACATGGCTTCCAGCAACGCCACCGGCAATCCTTCGCCATAAGAAGGTAGTGCCCATGTGTTGGTCGCTTGGAGATACTCCGGGATGTTATCGCGTTTGCCCGTAAAGATGACTCGTCCCTGTAGGTGATCTGCGGCGTAAGCCTGTAACTCGTCTTCTTTACTGCCCGTGCCGACAATGACCAAGTGTGCAGGTTCCGGTACATCTCGCCATGCTTCTAATAGATCATGGACGCCTTTAATCGGTTCCAGTCGTCCAATGAAAATAGCCAGAGGAGCAGTTTCAGGTAGATCGAGCTTCTTGCGGATAGCCTGTTTTTCATCGGCCTCTACCGGATGGAAAACCACCGGATCAACCGCATTGACAAGAAAGTGAATCTTCTCCTCCGGTACATCCTCAGCACGCATCTCCTCAAGGATCTCCTTACTGATTGCGATAAATGCATCAGCGTCATTTTTCAAGACGTTCAAGCGCAGACGGCCTACGAGGGGAGTGCGCAGTAACCGCTGAATATCACCTTCTTCACCGCCAAGATGCAGGTTAATCACCAGGGGACGTCTCAACAATCGTGACGCGATCCAACCGATGGTCGTGGGAGAATAGATTTGATGGCTGTGGATGATCTGATAATTACGACGATGTCGTAACAGAGTGAGCGTACCCATGATCATGAACGACAAGGCCCCGAGGATTTTTCCTTTGAGTACCGGCACCCGATAAATGGTTATGCCGTTGAGATCTTCCTGTTGAGGCAGGCCGTCCATCTGCTTGGTAACCATCATGACCGGAATGTCGTGATCGATCAACCAGTTGGAAAGCCGCTCTGCCTGTTTTTCCGCACCACCGGCGAGGGGATAAAAATGTGTTGAGATCATGCATACACCGAACGAAGTCATAAAACTTTGGCGCTGGATGCTGCTACCTTCCGCATGAGGATAGGTAAGCGCCGCTCCTTTCTGATTGTCGTCTTTACGCTCGACGAGATTTTACTGAGAAATTAGTATCTCGGAATGCTTTATCTGGTAATGTCGAACGATTGCTGTTTTGGTTTGAGATCTTCTCTATATTGGTGCGGTAAGACACGCATTTGGAACGCCAACGCTGATGACATCGCAATCACGAACCACGTCATCTGGAAGTGCTCGATGCTAAGAAAGAGACTTGTAATTGCCAATGAGATCATCCCTAGTTCGAAGGCGCTTGCCGCTCCCCACAACAATGTCCCACGCTTGAACTGTCGTCGCACCCGGAATAGGGCGAGCCAGCTAAATAAGAAAATGAGCACATATAATGTTAACCCGATCAAGCCTGCGCCCGATGCCACCTCCAGAAAGGAGTTATGGGCGACACGAAAACGTTGATTCCCCGTCATCGGGTTATCAAGCTGAGCAAAATCTGAACTGGGGTAGAGCAGAGAGAAAGTCCGGTATCCTGTACCTAACAACGGACTTTCTGCCAGTAGGCCCAGTCCGAAGGTCTGATAACTCAGACGTCGATCGGTTGAGTGCTCCGTGGTTTGCGCATAGGTTGACTGGCTGAGTGGATCGTCTACACTGACAATGCGGACACGAATATTTTCCGGCCACATTGGGAATGAAAAGATCACAGCAGCGATGCCAGCTACAAAAAGCATGTTGCGTCTTGGATGCCGCCAGATGTAGATGGCACCGGTAACGGCAATTGCAAGCATTGCCCCGCGTGAGCCACTTAGCAGAATACCGTACAACATGATGCCTGTCATTATAGCGACCGGAACCTTGATAAAAATATTGCGTGTCATATCAAACAAGTGCACGCCGATCCACATGCCCACTACAGTCATCGCCGCGTAAGCATTGGGATTCATCCCAATACCACCGATGCGGATGTCGTGAATGCGAACGGCCTTGGCTGCGTAATACTCATTGATGCCCCAGCCGGAAGCATATGTTATCGTAAGCAGTAAGCCCCACATCGTCATGAAGATGATCTGCGGTGTTGAAAGTAAGTTCTTTGTCGCCAGATAAAAGGCCATGATGCGTATCATGCGATCAACTTCGCTGAAGGTTTTGTTCTGGAACTCACTCACTACGCCTGAAAGCAGCAAGACACCGGCAAACAGCACAATGACAAAATCTTGCGGATCATCGAACACGCGGAAACGTCGCTGCCGCAGCACGATGTTGAACGCAAAAACGCCTAGCAGCACCAATCCCAACATCTTACTGATTGAGAGGCCACCCGGCAGGTTAATCATTTGCCAGTTATCAAAGGGGATGTAGACCACCGTGAGGAACATTGCGACTTCTGGACGGACGAGCATCACCAAACCTAGGATCAGCGCAAAGGGTGCCATGAGTAAAAACTGTGCGTACTCTGGGAAGATGGCACTGCCGAGGCTACCAACAGCGAAAGCCCCACAGACGACGAGTACCGTCAGTACATAGCGAAAGATGCTACCGTCAAAGAGGGTAGATGCAAGCTGATTGAAGTTGTTTTGTTGCTGTTCGCTCTGTTTCGTAGGTGTACCAAGCATAGAAATTATCCGGCGGAAGCCACTTATTTTACTGGGTGGGGATAGCCGTTTCTCCTTTCTTTTCAGCGGTAACCATGTCCCCGAAGGGTTGGGTCTTGGAATGCTCTGTGATCCCTTAATGTTGCTCGTGATGTCGTGGCGATGAGTTCCATCACACAGCGATGTTATGCCGTCACTTGTTGTCGATTTCTCCGATAGCGCACAGCGGCATCTAACAGGAAGGCCAGTGCTATGCCAACCACCACACTACCCGCGCCACCCAGGACGAGACTGATCATCTTATTGGGGGCAACCGGATCGCTCGGGATGTTGGGTGAGTCCAGAAGTGCAAGCGGATACAAATCACTCAAACTTTCCAACGGATTGTTATCAATGACCTGTGAGACAATTGCGATGTTCAGGTTGAGTGCGATATCCGGGTTAACAGAACGGGTTTCGATGCGGATAATCGAACTGTTAGCAATAGGACGAATCTCAATAACTGCATTGCGCATACTATCTTGACTGTATCGATCAGTTAATGTTTGGTAGGCTTTATCGGTGATGTTTCGGCTCGATAGAATCTGTACGTATGTGCCGACCACGTTGAGATTAAGCACATCGACACCTTCAAGCTGGCTGCGGGCCAGGTCTATACGAGGCAGCACTACAGCAGTGCTATACGACTCGTAGATTTCGGGTTGCTGTTCGACATAAAAAAATGTTGCTGTACTCCCAATAGCGGTAGCCAATATAATGAGCCAGCTATTCACAACCAACACGCGCAGCAAGCTGATGATGTCTACATATAGCGCACCAATCTCATCGTTCGATTCAACTGTAGAGTCTGCCATATGTGTTTTTGTCTTCTGAATCCGTTTTGTTATATCATCAACAGACTCTAATTCAGTTTGCTTATCTCGTATAGCCTGACTTGTATGTGTGTCTTTGTCTCTCACATTTAACATTGTAAGTCCTCGTACCAAACGTACCGGATACAACCTATAGGTCGTAAATTGTGTTGATCAATAAAAGGGATGTACATAGTGAGGCATGAAGCTGACAAAGTGACCATATACATTAGATAACACCAAACCGGCCTCGCATCGTGAGGCCGGAAGGAAGGGAAGGGTGGTTAGAAGGATCTATACCCCACCTTTGTTAAAGACCTGTGTGACTGTTCTCCAGATGATGACGATGTCCATCCACAGGTTAGCCTTGTCAATATATTTCATATCCCATAACAAGCGCTCGTCGAAATTGGTAGCGTCACGGGCGGAAATCTGCCATAGACCGGTGATGCCAGGAGGAACAGCTAGGCGTTCGGTCTGGTGAGTGGTGTACTTATCCAGCATCCAGGTTGTCGGGCGTGGACCGACCAAGCTCATATCACCTTTCAGCACGTTGAGGAGCTGTGGCAATTCATCCAGGCTGGTTTTACGCAGGAACCGACCGATGCGGGTAATACGTGGATCTTCTTCGATCTTTTCCGGCCAGATATAGCGCACGCTGCCATCAGACATAACGACTTTGGTCGCCGGGACTGCGACGGCGTTGACGTGCATGGTGCGGAACTTATACATCTGGAAGCGATGACCGCCATAGCCGGTGCGCCCCTGCATGTAAAAGATCTCATCACCGTCATTCAGGAAGATCAAAAGCGCGATAATACCCATCACAGGAAGGATTACGGGTAGGGCAAGGCATATAACAACGACATCGAAAGCGCGTTTCATCACCCGATAGTTTCTGCGTGTTGTCGGGCTAGGTACAGGCATCTTGTTGACCCATTCGGCTTTTTCTTCGATGCGCATACGTTCTTCTATTTCAACAAGTACGTCCCCATTGCGGGCTTCTGTATGCCCTTTGCTGTGATCATCCCAAAGGGTGGCGGTGTTTTCGGCCTCACTAGCGAGGTTGTCGTAAATCAGACCCTCATCGGGGAAGTGCGCTTTCCCGATTATTGGATTAATGCCGAGCGTGTCGGTAACTAGGATACCGAGTTGGTTGACGAACAAGCGAGCCTGTTCGGCTTCAGTTTCCGGCAGGCCGATAATGAGGCTATCACCTTGCTCAATGATAACATCACTTTTGTACGTCAGTGACATGATGAGCTTGGCTAGTTGCATATGCTGGTAACGGCGTTTGAAGTCCTTACTAATGTGCCAGTTAACGTTATTGCTCTGGATAACGTCATCGGTCGCTTCGAGAGTTTCCTCAGGCAAGCGGCAGTAGATAACGGTGAAAGGACGTTCGAAACGACGAGCGCGGTAAAGTTCATGGTTGATGACTTGTTCACCCTCGGTACGTGGTAAAATCCGTAAGTTATTGCTTCCAAGTAAAAAGGTCTCTGCCGCCGTGTTGAAATCAAACAAAGGGCTGGTAATACTACGCATCAGCATCAGCGTCACCTGGACGATGACCACGTTGATAAAGAATAGCGTGATGTCACCTGAGCCGATAGTCAGTGTGGAAAAGCCATAGGTAAAGGCGTGTAGCGATTGTACTACGAATGTGGAAAGTATAAGGTCTTGTTTCCCTAGGACCGGGAAAAGGAACATGATAACGATCATGCCGATAACATAAATGAAAACGAATGGATCGAGCGCCAGGTTGTCCAGAAGTAAGTCGATTTGTGACAAAGCTACAAACCAGACTAGTAGAGCCACCATACTGAGTTTTATCTTTGACATATGCTATCCTTACCCATATTGTACTTATAGAATTCCCTCATTGCAGCAATGTCCGGGTCACCCATTTATAAGTCGTTGGATGAATTGGGTGCCGTTGTCTCACTGTCACAGATATTATATGAGATAAATTACTATCTGTGTGATTTATTTACGTACTTAGGAAAAATTTTACGTAATTGCTGTTTTAAGAGAATTATTGATAGGATTAGCTTGATCGAAGAGTTTGAATTACGTTTCAGTAAAGTTTTATTTAAGTTTGACTATACAATTTTCATATCCCACGATAGGTTAACTAGTGCTTTGCCATTTTCGCGTGCTTTTTGCTGGCGTCGCTCTGTTTTTAAGGTACCATCTCACTTATACACTCTCTACGTTGACTATGCCAATTGATTTGTACCGTGTTGGGACGTATTACCTATGACTGGAAACAAAATCTTCATAAATCCAGTCGGTCACTGGTTGTCAGCCTCATGAATCCGAAAATCTTGTTACAATTTCCCATGTTTTAGATGAAATAAGTAAAAAATTGTTGTTAGTCTCTGTTCAATATGTATTTCTACTCCTATGATGGTTGCAAAGCATCGTTGCAACAGAAAATCGTTTACATCATCTTCAATCTAATGACGAACATGTAGGAGCCAGAATGAACGTAAAGACAGTCGAATTAATTAAACCCTATGGTGGTAAGCTGGTCAACTTGCTGGTAGACAGCGAAAATTATGAAGATCGCAAAGCTTATGCCGGGACGCTGCCGTCCATTCAAATTTCCGAGCGTGCACAATGTGACCTAGAACTGATGGCTGTTGGCGCATTCTCCCCACTGGATCGTTTCATGGGTAAAGCGGATCATCAGCGTGTGGTCGACGAGATGCGGCTGACCGATGGTACCGTCTTCCCGATGCCCATTACCTTACCCGTGGCTGAGTTGGAAGGAATCAGCGAAGGGCAAGATGTGGCCCTGCGCGACAGCAACAACCGTATCCTGGCAATTATGAACGTGGAAGAGATCTATGAATGGGATCGTGAAGAGGTCTCTCAAAAGGTCTTCGGTACTCTGGATCCACGTCATCCTATCGTTGCGGAAATGCACCGTTGGGGTAAATATAATCTTTCCGGTCCGCTGGAAGTTATTGAACTGCCACCTCATTATGACTTCGTACAAATACGCCGTACTCCAGCAGAAACACGCGCCATGCTTTCTGAATTCGGCTATGAAAATGTGGTTGCTTTCCAGACGCGCAACCCGCTCCACCGCGTGCACGAAGAACTAACCAAACGTGCTATTGCGTCAGTGAACGGTGTGCTCCTCTTGCATCCAGTCGTCGGCGTCACCAAGCCCGGCGATGTCGATCACTTCACCCGTGTACGCGCCTACAAAGCACTGGTGGAAAACTATTATGAAAAGGATCGCGTATTGCTTTCCCTATTGCCGCTCGCTATGCGTATGGGCGGGCCGCGTGAAGCCCTGTGGCATGCCATCATCCGGCGCAACTATGGTGCTAACCATCTCGTTGTTGGACGTGACCATGCCGGCCCCGGTAAAGACGCACAGGGTAATCCCTTCTACGGCCCCTATGATGCGCAGGAACTCGTGAACCAGCATGAGGATGAGGTCGGCGTAAAGGTAATCCCGTTCAGCGAATTGCTTTACCTCACTGACGAAGACCGCTACGAAGAAAGCTCAAAGGTTCCGGAAGGTGCAAAGACTTCGCGTATCTCCGGTACACAGGTGCGCGACGATTATCTGGGCAAAGGTAAGATGCTCCCCGCGTGGTTCTCACGTCCGGAAGTGGCCGCCGTCCTGCGTGATGCGTACCCACCTCGTCACAAACGTGGCATCTGCTTGTGGTTCACCGGGTTAAGCGGCTCCGGCAAATCAACTACTGCCGAAGTGCTCTCCGTCATGTTGGAAGAATACGGTCGGCAGGTCACTTTGTTGGATGGCGATATCGTCCGTACACATCTTTCCAAAGGTCTGGGCTTCAGTAAAGAAGATCGTGACATCAACATCCGCCGTATCGGTTATGTCGCTTCGGAAATTGCACGGCATGGCGGCGTGGTGATCTGCGCGGCGATCAGCCCTTACATCGCGACTCGCAGTGACGTACGTAACATGGTGGGCGAAGGGTTTACAGAGATCTACGTTGATACACCGCTGGAAGTCTGTGAAGCACGTGACACGAAGGGTCTCTACGCCAAAGCTCGCCGCGGCGAGATCAAAGGCTTCACTGGCATTGATGATCCGTATGAACCACCTGTCAATCCTGAACTGACCCTCAGCACAGTTGATGCTACAACTGAAGAGAACGCTGCACGCATCATCAACTATCTGGTTGAACAGGGCTACATCTTGAACCAGATCGAGGAATAATCACCACCTCGTACCGAAGAGATAGATTTGTGCTTATGGCACAAATCTTTTTGGCTCTTTGGGATTTCGCGTGGTAAATCGAAAAATCGGTGAAATCACGGCTAAAAAACAGCAAATATGGGTGATTACTGACCATATATTGCCAATTTTGGCACAGAACCT
>DAOTTU010000075.1:0-3597 GCA_034437655.1 Anaerolineae bacterium | reverse complement strand
GCGCACATGATCCCAACCTTCGCTACCGGGAATATGGTCGATCAATAGCTGTTGCACGGCTGGATCACCTAGATTGCCACCATCATTGTCACCCCAGATGGTCAGGAAGGGTTTTTCAAATTCGCCCAGTCCAGCCCATCCAGCATCCGTGACGCCGCCCAATTCATTGACAAGTCCGGGGAATGCACGCGCACCACCCATATATTCGCGGGATGGGAAAGGTGCAGCATAGGCCGCTTCTTCTTCCGGAGTTAGGTCGAAGTAAGTCGCTGATTCCACGATGTCTTCTGGGCGGAAGCGTTCATCATTGCGGGCGTAATCAATCCAGATGCCGAAGTAATTACCTGCTGGGTCGAACTCAGTCATACTCTCAATATCGAGCGGTTCGCGCTCCAGTGGTTCCTGTTGAGCGGGTGCATTCACGATGTTCATGTGAAAAAGATTGCGCGTAACCTCTGGATTTTCGGGTAGCTCAAAGAGTGTTTCACCTTCGGGATAAGTCGGTAAGAAGCCATTGCCAACGACGAGACGATCAAACCATTCCGGGTTGGTGCCGACGACCTGCAACCCAATCAAACTGCCCCAGTCTTGTACGAAGGGGGTAATGCCCTCAAGTTCAAGTTCCTGAATGAAGGTTTCCAGGCGCTCGACGTGACCAACATAGGTGTAGTAATCAGGGTCAATTGGCTTATCTGAACGACCGAAACCAAGATGATCCATCGCGATGACGCGGTGCCCTTCTTCTGCAAGGACAGGAATCATCTTGCGATACAGGTATGACCACGATGGCTGCCCATGCAGTAGCAGAATCGTCTCGCCGGATTCACCTGAGCCAACATCAACGTAGGCTTGACGTAAGCCGTCAATTTCGACATATTGTGCTTCATAGTCCCAATCGGGTAGATTCTCAAAACAGGCATCTGGCGTGCGGACGAACTCCACACCATCTTCGGTGGTCATGATTTCAGGTTCTGCAAAGCAGTCCTCGGTTGTTTGTGCGCCGGCAGGGCCCGGAAGACTCAGCAGCAGCCCACAGAGGAACAGAATTGGTACAAAAGCTCTTTTCACGATGTAAACTCCTTGAATTCGATTGTCGTTTTTAGTAAATCATGAGCTATGAAATACAGCGATTGACGCGCGTCATTTATCGAAGTGATTGGTGTCATACACGATATGACGGGTGTCATGTCCGTACTTGATTGGCATCACTGACATCATCGACCGTCATGGGTAAAGATAGTAAATGATGACGCTGGAGATGGTGAGGACATGGTCAAACGTGAATACTGTTATGATTAAAGGAGATGTAACGCGCCTGAGGAGTTTACTGCTGGACAATCTAGCCAAAACCATAGCGCAAGACGCGAACGATACGTTAGCAGATGGTAATTTACTGACCATCTTTCGCATTGCCACAATCAGTCGATTCGTCATGGCAGTAATTTTGTATATTGTCCTGCTACGTGAGATTGACGAGCAAAATACAGGCCGGTTCCTGTTTATGCTGGATGCCTTGCTGTTATCGATCTATCTTTCAACGCCTCTATTTCGTCGTCTGTTGCGACAGCATTACATGATCGTGGCACTGGTATGGGCTTCAATTGTGCCACTCATTATCACCAGTTATACAATTCATCTTTTTTTCACGATGCCCGTGCCGGTGTTGTTTCAGAATCGGCTTGAACAAATTGAGAACTTCGTGGTACTGAGCAACATTGCACAAACGCTTCCCATTCTGCTGATTCCACTGTTGATTGTAAGCTGGCGTTTCACACGGCGTGCCGTCATTCAGTTTTGCCTCACCACAAGTTTACTGGACATTATACTGATTGTGTTTTTTGTTCAACTAAACGATGCAAATCTGGCTGTTGCACTGAGCTTGATTACCTTTCGTTTGATTATTCTGATGCTGGTGGGTCTTATGGTCAATTACCTGGTTGCCCTGCAGTCAGCACAAACGCGGGCTTTGCAGGATGCCAATGCACAGTTACGTGATTACGCTGCCACACGCGAATATCTGATAACCAGTCGCGAACGTAATCGACTGGCACGCGAGATGCACGATACACTTGCCCATACGCTTGCCGCAGCGACAGTTCAACTTGAGGCAGTACAGGTCATCTGGTCATCGCAACCCGAACGCGCACAGGAACTGGTTAAGGAATCGGCAGCTACGATGCGCAGTGGCTTGCAGGATACACGCCGTGCTTTGCAAGCATTGCGTGCCGAAACGATAGAAAGCGTTGGATTAGTCGAATCAATTCAAGTGCTGGCAGCGTCGGTGCAAGATCGGTTTGGCGTCAATGTGGTCATTGATGCATCGGCTGAGTTGTTATGGTTGACGCAGGAGCAGGAACACATCCTTTATCGTGTTACTCAAGAAGCCTTACTCAACAGTGCCCAACACGCCGCTGCACGGAATATTACGATCAAACTGACAGAGTACAAGCATGCATTATATTTATCTGTTCGTGACGATGGTATCGGCTTTGACCCAGCCACTATCAATACGGGCGCACATTTTGGTGTACAGGGAATGCGTGAACGGGCCGACATCATTGGGGCGCAATTCAGTGTCACGAGTCGGATTGGTCAGGGTACGCGAATACAATTGAGCCTGGAAAGGGAACCGAATGGACATTCTAGTTTGTGACGATCAAGATATTATTACCGGGGGCTTGAAGCTAATCCTTGAATCGCAGCCTGATTTTAATGTATCTACTGTGTCCGATGGCGCTGCGGCATTTGATGCTGTGGTAGTTCACCAACCTGACCTGGTACTGATGGATCTGAAAATGCCCATCATGAATGGTGTCAAAGCAACTGAAGTTATCAAACAACGTTTTCCAGAAGTCAAAGTGCTGATTTTGACAACCTACGGCGATGATGACTTGCTGTTTGATGCTATTCGCAGCGGGGCCGACGGATTCTTGCTGAAAGACATACCACACGATGACCTTTTCAAAGCTATACGCGGTACAGTGGCTGGCAATACGCATGTTGATCCACAGGTGGCACGCAAGCTGTTTGACCATGCAGCTCAACGCACACCAACACCAGACACTTACCTGCTGAACACGCTCAATGAACGCGAAATTGAAATTCTACGGCTGATCTCACGCGGCTATACCAATCCAGAAATTGCGCGAACGATTCATCTATCGGAAGGCACAGTGCGTAATTATATCAGTGCATTGTTTTCTAAGCTGAACGTGTCCGACCGTACTCAGGCGGCGTTGCTGGGGCTGCGTTATGGTCTCACCGACATCAACGATTTGAAATGAGAACAGGCAGGAACGAAATCAGCTCGCGTTTGGATGAATGATGCTACAAAAAACTCGGATGATGCAACCCTATAATTAAGCATCGAACTGTTGTAATATCTGGTTGACGCGCTGCTCGGAAATATCGAACAATTTTGCAAGGCTGGCGATGCTCTCGCCACGCTGGTAGCGTTTGAGAATTGCCCGATTCCGTGGGGCTTTAGGCTATGTACCATCATTGACGACACCTTTGGGGTAGGGCAGTCCGTGGTAGAGCTTGGAGAGGTAGCGCCGCACAGCGTTCTTAAACCGTGATCTTGCACGCTACGATAAT
>DAOTTU010000074.1:0-6875 GCA_034437655.1 Anaerolineae bacterium | reverse complement strand
GTCAATACCATATGCAAGTACGGTAAGTCCATTCGAGACAACGGTTGGTTCTACAGCAGCGGCATTGTAGACAATGTCGATCATGGTCTCTTCAAGGTCAGCACCATTGATCAGAACCACATCCGCTTCCGAGAGTTGAATGAGTTCCTGCGGGGTAGGATCGAAAGCATGCACATCTGCGTATGGTGGCATTAACGATATGACTTCCGCATGTTCGCCTGCGATATTGCGGGCAACATCTGCAATGATGGTTGTTGTGGTGGCAACCAACGGACGCTCATTATTATTCTGGGCAGTCGTTCTGGGTGCGATACTGAATAGCAATAGAAATAAAAGTCCGATGAAGGCAATACGTCGCTGCATATTTCATTTCCTTATGAAAATTAAAAAGGCAATGTACAAAGCACTGCCTTTTATTATGAACGTTAAGGGAACTGAATTTATGAGCCGAGAACAGCGATTGAGGTAATGTGAACACCCAGTTCGATGGTGTCTACAACACTCATGTCGCTTAGCTGAACAATGTGGAATGTACCTTCAACCGGATCACTGATGTACGCAAAACCACCATCAACTGATAGCGTGGGGCGTGGCACTGTTTGATCTTCATCTTCTGGTTCAATATATTCGGTGACCACATTCTCCGCTGTAGCAATGACCTCACCTGAAACAGCATCAACCGTATGCAGCGAACCATCGCGGGTTAGAACAATAACCTGATCGTCATTGGCAGGATTGAAGGCAGGTGGGGAAATCCAGGTTGGTGCTGGCAACTCTACTGCCTCAATGGTGCCAGCCTCGACATCAACCAAGGCATAGCCACCACCCCAGTTGCCCAAGAGCACATCTGTTGTGGGATTATAAGTGAAGTTCCCAATGCGGGCGTCTGCAGTTTCTTCAATCTTGTCAGCGACCCATGCTTCACCGTCGTAGCTGACAATAGATACGCCATCGTCGCAGCCGAAAACAACCCGTTGATCGGAGAGAATCGCTTTACCATGCAAACCCGGGCAATTGTCAAACGCCGCAATACGTTCGCCGTTGAGGTTAAAGACAGCAGGACCAATCGGCAAGAATGCTTCCTCGGTAGGGTTGGTTGCGATGAGAACATCGTCCAATAGAACAGCGACACCATGATGTGATTGTCCCGTGAAATATGTCGTTGCAAGACCACCACCATTGAAAATCGCTTCACTGAACACAGTTACTGTGCCATCACCATCGTTGAAGCTCGCGATTTGGTCACCATAAATGTCAAAATGGGTCGGCATCATGGTGTTTAGGGAGAAATCCATCAAGTTGACATCAGTCATAGACATGCCATCTTCAGCGAAACCGCTATCAAAGACGCGAATCATGTTGCTGCTGCGCAGAACCGCGAAAACATATTGGCCGCTTGGCCCGACATACAAACGTGCTGCTTCGTCATTATCTTCGTGAAGATCATGCATGGCAATGACTTCGCCCTCGTTGGCGTCCATCACATGCACCATACCAGCGCTATCGGCCAGCAATAGACGCGACGAGACGGATACTTCATCTTGAGCGCTCACAGCAGAAGCGACAACAATCAAAAGCAGAAACGGTAATGCGATACGAAATAGATTTTTCATGGTTACCTCGTTGAAATTATCTAAATGATACTTTGTATCAGCTACACGGTAAATGATACTTTGTATCAATTAGGATGTCAACAAGGTTGGTTGGGCGCTATCATATTGAGAACGTTAGAAGATATTTCCAGCTATTCGCACCTGTAACCACAGACGGGCTTCCTCGTCGGACTCAAAGACGCGACACAAGCAACCATGCTGCTGTGTCAACGCTATGCCGCTGACGATGCGCTGCTTACGCCTCAATGTCGCATGGCTCAGAAAAGCGACTGCAACACAGGGCACAGGCAAACGTTGCATAACCGTTCGACAGTCAGCCCGTTCATTGCTGTTGGTCACCAGTAAGCCAACACAGGTGGTTAAGGGCGTGATATGTACCGTGAGATCATCGAGTGCCATACCGGGTGTATACTCGATAATCGGATTTGCTTGCGCTTCGTACATAAGAAGCAACTCCTGACTTAACTATATTTTGTCACACAGGCATACGATAGAGGCCGGTGTAAAGTTCAGATTAACCGCACTCATCGTTGAAAGCGTAGCAACCGCAACAGCCGCAAGATATTTTTCATTAGGTGCAATCGCGTAAACAAAGCGCTCATCATGAGCAAAACTGGGGCGGGCGACCTTATCCGGGCCTTTTGGCGTTGAGACAGCGCTAAAGAGATGCACAGTCTGCATGATTTCCCGCGCAACGGGATCGGCTTTATGCAAGTTTCCCGCTGTGTCGAGGATCAGGACACAGTTTCCAGTCGCATCATACGCAAATTTCAACGGGTGATCTGACAGCTTGAGCGGCTGCATCCTCATCTCGTTTGGATCAATGACCATCAAGCCACTACCCCAATTGCCCAACACCTGTTCTTGTTGCGGATCATCCGCAAACAGACCAACTCGCACTTTTTTCGGGCTATCGGGTGGATTATTGATCTTGCTGGCGGACAATGAGCAACCGTTGACTTGTATACAGAGCACGCCATTGCCACAACCAAATAATGCCGTTTGTCCAAGTTGAGTCGCACCATGCAGCACCGGGCAGCAATCCAACTGGTCGATTTGTTCACCGTTCGTGATGTCGTAAGCGACGACAGTACCTTTGCGCAGAAAGCCAGCCAGCAGAATGTCATCAATCACAACAGCCGACCCGTGATCAGCATCACCAACCGCGATATGTTGCGGTGTGGTATCGCCTGCTTGCAGACGTTCCTCAGAGAACAGAGTCACGGTGCCACTGCCATCGTTGAAAATCACAATGGTATCGGCGTGGGCGTGAAAATGCGTTGGCTGCCCGGCCATCTCAACCGTATCCAGATGTTGGCCGGTATGACCGTCAATGATCGTCACCGCGTTGTCGTCACGATGAACGGCAAACCCAAAGCGCCCACTGCCTGACGTCCCCAGCACGGCCACCCGGCCGGGGACATCAAACTGTGTGGCAAGCGACAGGTCGGCTGTATTCAACAGCGCCAGTTGATGTTGATCACCATTACTCACCAGTAGATAAGACATAAGCGCTAGTCCTTAACACGTTCAATGCGAACTGTGCTTTGAATGACGTCATAGGTCTCTAGCTTGGGGTGCCCAGAGAAGGCGTCTTGTGGTAGCGTGCCTGAATTAGCGTGACCTTGCTTGAACTCGTCCGATTGTGTCCAGTTCTTAAAGTCATCATGCGATTCCCAGAAAGTCATCACGACATAGGGATCGCCTTTTTTCGATGGTCGCAACAGTTGAAACGAGATAAAGCCGGGCATACCATCAACCAGGCTGGCACGATCAGCAAAGCGTTCCTCAAAGGCTTCGGCGTGTTCAGGGTTTACAGGGATACGATTGCAGACAACGATCATGATTGAGTCTCCTCATAAGATAAAGTGTTTTGTTGGTTTAAATGTGGAACTTGCGGTACAGGAATAACCAGTGGACAGTCAAAACAGGGATGGCCCTGTACCATAACATCGACATTAAAGGTCTGGCGGATGCGTTCGGGGGTGAGTACTGCTTCGGGTGGGCCGACACTTACGACCCTACCTTTGTCCAACAGCAACATCCGATCCGCATATTGTGCGGCCAGATTCAGGTCATGCAAAATGGCGAGAACACCAGCCCCATCATCCGCAAAGCGCCGCGCTAGTGCCAACATACTATGCTGATAGTGTAAATCTAGATTGTTGGTCGGCTCATCGAGCATCAGGTACCGTTGCTGGTCACTTTCCCAGATTTGAGTCAGCACCCGCGCCAGTTGCACCCGCTGGCGTTCACCACCGGACAGTGTAGTATAAGTGCGGTGGGCAAAGGGGTGAGTGTTGGTCAGGTGCATGGCATTGGTCGCGATTTCATAGTCACGGCGGCTTTCGATACCTTGCAGATGCGGCGTCCGGCCGAGCAAAACCACTTCCAGCACAGAAAACCCAAACGACAGCGATGACTGCTGCGGCAAGACAGCCCGTCGTTGAGCAAGTTGACGCTTGGGCCAGCGGCCAAGGGGTTTGCCGTCAACTAGCACTGCGCCGCGTGTAGGCTCAAGCTCGGCGCATAGAACCTTAAGCAACGTCGATTTGCCAGCGCCGTTTGGCCCAACCACTACCAGCAACTCGCCCGGCTGCACGATGAGCGATACATCCGAGAGAATCGTTTTGCCGTTGATTGCAACAGAAATGTGTTCAGTAGCGATACTCATAACAGCTTTCCAATTCCCCGGTCACGGATGAGCAAGTACAGGAAGAAGGGGCCGCCGACCAACGCCGTAACGATGCCAATCGGGACTTCGGCCGGTTCGGCGACAGTCCGTGCCAGTAGATCGGTGCCGACCAACAGCGCCGCACCCAGTAATGCCGAACCGGGCAATACGACACGATGATCTGGACCAGCGATCAAGCGCAATAGATGCGGCACAACCAGACCAACGAAACCTATGATCCCGGTTACTGCTACACCTGCACCGACTGACAGCGCCACCGCGATGATGATCAAAATCTTCACCCGTTCAACGTTGATGCCAAGATGTCCGGCTTCGGCTTCACCCAACAGAAAGGCGTTCAGTCCTTTGGCAAAGAACGGCAGCGGCACGAGCGACAGCATCAAAAACGGAAGTATCAGGCGGATGTTTTCCCAACTGGCACGGCCAAGGCTCCCTAAACTCCAGAAAGTGATGTCACGGAGTTGGTCGTCCGTCGCAAGAAAGATCATCATGCCAATGCCAGCACCAGCAATAGCATTGATAGCAACACCGGCCAGCAGCATCGTGGCGATGTTGGTGCGTCCACCCACCGTCGAAAGGCGATAAATAATCAGCGTTGTCAGCACCCCGCCCGTAAAGGCCGCCACCGGGAGGGCATGGGCACCGAGTAACTCTGTCACGAAGCTGAGTGTAGTTGTACCCAGTACAATCATTACGGCTGCGGCGAGGGCGGCCCCGCTGGAGATACCAATCAAGGTAGGGTCGGCCAGCGGATTGCGAAACAGCCCTTGAATAGCAGCACCGGCTACTGCCAGCGAGCCGCCGATCAATGCGCCCATCACCACACGCGGCAATCGAATTGCAGTAAGCACAAGTTGCTGTCGTCGTTCAAACTCAATGCCGCTGGAAATACCAACTTCTTTTAGCAGAATGCCAACGACCTGCAATGGTGGGATTTCAACTGCTCCAGTGCCCGACGAGAAAATGATGATTGCTACGAGCAACACCAGAAGCAGCGGCAACAGTAATGCATTGCGCTTGAGAATAACCGGAGGAGACTGCACCACCTCCTGTGGGTGATGCGTCTCGCGGGTAACGGATGTGGCACTCATTATGGTCGCTCAGGTAGCAACACACCGTCGATCACGTGGATCACACCGTTAGCGGCTTCAATATCAGTTTCGATGACATTGACGCTACCATTGAGGATAACCCCATCGTCCGTAATCTCGATCATAAGCTGTCCGTCTGGATAAAGGCTCTGCACCGCTTCGCCATCAAACGCAACCACATCTTCTGCCAGCACAGTACCGTCTAGAATATGATAGGACAACACCGCCTGTAGTGAAATGGTACTACGCATCAAGCCATCTAGCGTGCCGGGTGGCAACTGCGCAAACGCTTCATCCGTAGGCGCAAACAATGTGTAAGGTGTATCGTTCTCCAGCAACGCAGTCTGGCCAGCGGCCTCGATAGCAGTTAGCAGGGTGTAGAAGCGCTCATCGGAACGGAGGTACGTCAACAGCGGGGCATCAAACTCCTCATGTAGCAGGTAGGTCAGGTCAAGGACCGCCGTACCGATACGTGTGCTGAAGCCAAGTAGATAGAGGTCGTCCATCGCAATGATACGACGATTCTCGCCCGCAGCAGTCAGGGCAATACCCGGTTGTTCCAGCATACCGTCAATACCGCCGACGCTTTCCAAACCACGGGTCATCATCATGATCACATCTGGGTTGGCAGCAACGACAGATTCAGCTGTTATGGGTTGGTAGCCTTCGTATTCCGTAACAGCGTTGTGTCCTCCAGCGAGTTCGATCATTGTAGCGGCGCTCGTGTTTGTGCCTGCAACACTGACAGCACCGGCACCGCGTGCATAGATGAACATCACCGTCGGTTCGGATTCAACCTCAGCCAGCAGTTCTTGAGCGCGGGCATAGTCACGTTCGATGGTAGCAACTACTTCGGCCCCGGCTTCCTCAGCACTGAGTGCCGTGGCGATACGCTCAACCTTGTCGATAACCTCTTCGATTGAGGTTGGGTCAGCCAGAACCAGCATCGTGACACCAGCCGCTTCGAGTTGCTCGACGGCTTCGGGTGGGCCGACATCTTCAGTGGTGATGATTAAGGTGGGGTCGAGTGCCAGGACAGGCTCAGCCGAAAGCGTACGGATATAGCCGACCGAGTCAAGGTCATCAACCATAGGTGGGTAAACACTGGAATCATCACGGGCAATGACGCTGTCCCCAAAACCCAATGCAAAAACAATCTCGGTAATAGAACCACCAACTGTCAGAATGCGCGACGTATCATCAATCACCACCTCGTCGCCGTAGGCATCAATCACAGTAACGGGGTCGGTATCGCCACCATCCTGCGCTTCTACGGGCGGGCTGATGACCTCACCGAAGGTCAATACACAAACAAGAACCAATATCCAAAACTTGAGAGAACGCATGAAAATATCCTTGTAAACATCATTTCAACAACGTGCTCTCACCATACGAGGGATGCATTCTGCTGTCTATCTTAGACGTTAAGCGATGTCTTTAAGCGAGTTTTGTATGATGTATAAAAGTAGTAAACGA
>DAOTTU010000073.1:0-3592 GCA_034437655.1 Anaerolineae bacterium | reverse complement strand
CGAGCAGACAGAACTGAAGTTCGCCTGCTCGGTGAGCCGCTCCTGACGCGCAGGGCCCTCGCTCACGCGGACTTGAGTCCAGTGTGAGCGCACGACACCGGGCTAGCGACGTACTTCAGTGCGTCGTCAGCAAGATGCAATCGCCCTACCCGGTTCACATGCAGTATTGTATGGACGCACCGAGTATTGTACAACTGATGGGCAATTCGCCTATAGAAAAGGATACTCCCCATGCCCGACCATGTATTGACTGAAAAACGCGGCCCCCTGACGATCATCAGCATTAACCGGCCCGACAAACGCAACGCCATCAACGGCACGGTCGCAGACCAATTGCGGGCAGCGTGGCTGGCTTTTGAAGCAGACGACAACGCCCGTGTCGGGATTCTGGCCGGCGTTGGCGATACCTTTTCGGCGGGCGGCGACCTCTACGACACCGAAAACCTCATCACCCGCGCTAGCCAACCCGCCGGGCCGCTCGGCATTGGGCGCTTGATGCTCAGCAAACCGACGATTGCGGCGGTGCGTGGTTATGCGGTCGCCGGGGGGTTTGAGCTGGCGCTGTGGTGCGACCTGTGCATTGCGGACGAGTCAGCGGTGTTTGGCTTTTTCGAGCGGCGCTTTGGGATGCCGATGCTTAACGGCGGCTCAAAACGGCTGACGCAGATGGTCGGCTTGCGGCGGGCGCTGGACATCATCATGACCGGGCGGGCCGTCAGTGCCAACGAAGCCTACAGCATCGGCCTCGCGAGTGAGCTGGTGCCGGACGGTGAACACCTCGACCGTGCTATTGTGCTGGCCGAACACCTTTCCGGCGTGCCGCAATTATGCCTGCGCAACGACCGCCGCATGGTATACGAAAACATGGAACTCAACCTGCCCGACGCGCTGCAAAACGAAGCACGCATCGCCGCTGAAACCCTGCATAACAGCGATGTCATGGCGGGGACGGGCCACTTTCGGCAGGGGCAAGGGCGCGGGGGGCAGAATGTCAGCGAACACCCGGACGAGTAAAAAATTATTGACATGCGCCGCCAGCATTTTCACGTTCCAGCAAACGATGATACAATGCTGAGTGTAAGCGCAAGCCAAGGACACAGTAGCGATGTCTTCGCATTTTTTTCAGGACAATATCGAAGAACGCACCAACGCCATGATGACCGTTGCACTCGACACGGTGGTCGAAAAATGGCGTGGCACCGCGACCCCCATCTGGCGGGTTGAACATCGTGGCATTGAACCGACCGAACGGCATGTCACCTTCGTCTTCCGCTCCATGCACGAGCGCATTGCCGCCGCCGACAGCGGGGCCCTCAACGAAATGCGCAACGATCTCCTCACCGCACTCAACACGCAGGCCGACGTCACCACACGTATTGACGTCTACGCCGTGACCTTCACCGACCTCGACGCTGACAGGACGTTTTTATATTTGTAGGCTTGCCAGCCCCCGCCCTTGCCCTGTACGCTGTGCCTATGATGAAACCCAAATGGCAAAAACTCAACCATAAGCTGATTGATGCGCTCAAACAGCAGCAGGTCATTGTCACCGACACTGTTGAAGACGCCTTTCGGCAGACACCGCGCCACACCTTCGCCAATGAAGACAATCTCAACGAGGCTTATGCCAACCGCGTCGTGAGTGTCGTAAGAGACGCTGACGGTACCGCCATCAGTTCGCTCTCACAACCCGCCATGATCGCGATTATGCTTGAGCAGCTCGACCTGCAACCGGGGCACACGGTACTCGAAGTCGGGGCTGGCACAGGCTACAACGCCGCGCTGATGGCCAGTATCGTTGGCGACACGGGGCATGTGACCACCGTCGATATTGATCCAGCGATTGTCGAAACCGCACAGGGCAATCTGGACACGGCGGAGGTGGAAAACGTCACCGTGTTGACCGCTGATGGCGCGCAGGGCTACCCCCCACACGCCCCCTATGACCGCGTGATCCTCACGACCAGCGCCGGGGACATCGCGCCCGCGTGGGTGGTGCAACTCAACGCGGGGGGCCGGCTGCTGCTGCCGTTGATCCTCACGCCGCGTGCGCAATATGCCATCGCCTTCGACCGCACCGCGCGTGGTCTGCGCAGCGATTCGCACCGGGCCTGCCGCTTTTTGACGTTGCGCGGGGCCCTGCAAGCGCCACCGGCCCGCCGTTATCGCCTCGACGATGGTCTGACACTGGACGACGCCATCATACCTCCGCCGCACCCGCTTGACCGCATCCGTCAATGGTTAAACACCGACCCCACGCCGCACCGCACCGGGGTCGCCGCCACGCTGGACGATGTACTCTATGGCGTCAGTTTCTGGCTGGCCATGCACGCTCCACAACTCTACACCCTCGTGCAGGACGATATACAGCCGCGCTATTTCCCTCCCCTGTTGCGTCAGGGCAATGAGCGGGCCTATTTCACCGCCCCGCTGGTGTGTGGAGACGGGGGCATGGCGTTGCTCACCCGCAAACCACCGCCCCATGACAATGCGCCCGGTGAACTGATCGTGCTGCAATATGGCGAAGCTGGGGCCGCGTCCTATTTGCGTGGGTTGGTTGAAGACTGGGCACAGGCGAACAAACCAGACGAAAGTCAGGCCCGGTTCTGGGCGTTTCCAGCGGGGACAACCGTCACGGTCGAGCCACCGGCCGTGCAGTTGCCACGCAACAACACGCTGCTGGTCGTGACGTGGCGTTGATGAGGTAATATCTGGGGGTGCAACACCGTCAGAATGATGACGTGTACCCCCCGCAACACCGCCAGCCCACACAATTCATCACATGAAAGGATAATGGACTCTCAATATGGCTACACAACTCGCAACTCTTGGTGGCGGCTGCTTCTGGTGTCTGGAAGCGGTCTATGTCGAACTTGAAGGCGTGCAAGAAGCCGTTTCTGGCTATGCAGGCGGACACATTGACAACCCGACCTATCGCCAGGTCTGTAGCATTGACACCGGACATGCTGAAGTCGTGCAGGTCAGCTTTGACGATAGCGTCATCAGCTACGAAGACATTCTCAACGTCTTTTTCACCATCCACGACCCCACGACGCTCAACCGTCAGGGCAACGACGTCGGCCCGCAATATCGCAGCGTGATCTTCTACCACGACGAGCAGCAGAAGGCCACGGCTGAAGCAGTGATGCAGCGCTTCACGCAGGAAGGCGTCTGGGAGAAGCCTATCGTCACGCAGCTTGAACCCGCGCCGAAATTCTGGATCGCGGAAGACTATCACCAGAACTATTTCGCCAACAACCCGGCGCAGCCCTACTGCCAGTTCATCATCGCGCCGAAGGTGGCTAAGCTGCGTCAACAGTTCATGCATCAGTTGAAGGCCTAGATCGCACGATGCGCCGCGCTTGTCCTGTTCCCCCGCGCTGAAGCACGGGGCTATGCAAGTGGTGCGCGCGGACAGGGATAAATCCCACCCGCACGGTGAGGCGCGTGTCACGATGCGGGGAAACGTGCCCAGCCCTCGGCGGGGCCCTTTTCCCCCGCGCTAAAGCACGGGGCTATGCAAGTGTGGTGCGTGAACAGCCCTGAAGGGCGCTCACGCAGCGGATCGGGTTGCCATACCGCGCTTGCGTTT
>DAOTTU010000072.1:0-74555 GCA_034437655.1 Anaerolineae bacterium | reverse complement strand
TGCGGAATGTCACCATATTGCAGGCGTGCTGCTTCTTCCAACTCGCCACGCCGTTCAGCCCGGTCCAGCGCGATGCGGGTTTCGTCGAGCTGCGTTTTGATCTCACGAATGCGGCCGATGGTCTCTTTTTCACGCGACCACTGCACCTGTAAGGCCCGGCTTTCTTCTTGAAGGTCAGCCAGTTCTTCTTCAATGCCCTGCAAGCGTTCTTTACTGGCGGCGTCTTTTTCTTTACGGAGCGCTTCACGTTCGATTTCAAGCTGCATGATAGCCCGGTCAACACGGTCGAGCACCTGCGGCTTGGAGTCAATTTCCATGCGCAAGCGTGAGGCCGACTCATCAATCAGGTCAATCGCCTTGTCGGGCAATTGACGGTCGGTGATGTAACGGTTGCTGAGCATGGCGGCGGCAATCACCGCACCGTCTTGAATGCGTACACCATGATGCACCTCGTAGCGTTCTTTCAAGCCACGCAAAATGCTGATGGTGTCTTCGACGCTGGGTTGCTCAACGTAGACTGGCTGGAAGCGACGTTCGAGCGCGGCGTCTTTTTCAATGTACTGACGATACTCATCCAGCGTGGTTGCACCGATAGCCCGCAGTTCGCCGCGTGCCAGCATCGGCTTGAGGATATTCCCGGCGTCCATCGCACCCTCAGCCGCACCGGCCCCGACAATGGTATGCAATTCGTCAAGGAACATCACCACTTCACCGTCCGAGTCAGCAACTTCTTTCAGCACCGCTTTCAGACGTTCTTCGAATTCACCCCGGAATTTTGCACCGGCCAGCAGTGAGGACATATCCAGCGCAATAACCCGCTTGTCTTTCAAGCCTTCCGGCACATCACCGTTAAGGATGCGCTGGGCCAGCCCTTCGACAATTGCGGTTTTCCCAACACCTGCCTCACCAATGAGTACCGGGTTGTTCTTGGTGCGGCGCGAGAGTACATGCACCACCCGCCGAATTTCTTCGTCCCGCCCAATGACAGGATCCAGCTTACCCTGGGCAGCATCAGCGGTGAGGTCGCGCCCGTATTTTTCAAGGCTAGCGTATGTGTTTTCCGGGTCTTGCGTGGTGACGCGCTGCTTGCCGCGAATTTCGCTGAGCGCCCGCAAGACACTGGCGTCGTCCACACCATGCCGGGCTAACAGGCCTCCCACAACATTATCTTCGGTCAACGCGAGGAGCATGTGTTCGGTACTGACGTAATCATCGCGCATTTTACTGGCACGGGCTTCGGCCGCTCGAATGACACCAACCGTGGCACGGGCGACGTCGGTGCGGGTAGCACCACCCGAAACACTCGGCCGACTCTCGATGATGTTCTGTGCTTCCTGCGAAACGGTTTGCGCATGGGCCCCGACTTTGTTGACGACCTGCGGCACCACACCATTTTGCTGTTGCAACAAGGCCTGCAACACATGGATTGGTTCCAGTTCGGGGTTGCCGTGGTCTTCGGCAAGGCGTTGCGCGGCCATCAGCGCTTCCTGTGCACGGGTTGTTAGACGTTCAAGGTTCATGACTATCTCTCGTTTACCCACATTTCATTTGGTTGTCATGTTGTTGTGATTTTCAGCGTTGTTTCACATAGTTTAAGGATGACGCATTGGATATATATTGGAATATCAAGCAGAACTTAAGTCTGTAAATTGTTGTGCGCGGCAATGGCTTCTCGCATCAGGGTATTAGGCATATCCAGGCCAGCGACAATGAGATAGCGTTTCGCACGGGTAACCCCAACGTAGAACTGAGCCCGCCCCAACACGGTGTTGTCGGTTAGATCAGTGTCCAGCATAACGACAATCGGCGCGTCATAACCTTTTGCAGCATGGATGGTTGCCAGTGTCAGGTGGTTTGGCACAATCAGGGCGTCGTCAATGTGTTGCTGATACTGCCCACCCACCAACCGGACATGCACCGGGTTTTGGGCCAGTTGGTTGATCCGTTGGCTCAGGTACTGAAACGATGTTACCCGTGGGGCCACCACGAGGATCTGCTCTGGCCGCACTCTGTCAGCTTCTAATAATGCCACAATAGATTCCGCTACCCAGTCCACCTGTTCATAGCGGCTCTGGAAGCCTTTCACAAGTGGTGTAGGCCCAGAAGTCTGCGCAAAATGGACCTGCCAGCCCGTTTTCGTCTCCGTGACAAGCCCCTTCTCTTGCAGTGTGTAAACGTCCATAAAGCGCCGCGTCGCAACACGCATCCGCTGGCGGGCATGGGTACCAAGTAGCACATTCACCCCCAGTTCAAGAATTTCGCGCGTATTGCGATAGGCCGTGTCCATGAACACCGCCCGTCCGCCAGTGATGTCCATCCGCAGTTCACGCCAGGAGGGGGGCGGGTTGCCATAGAGGTTCTGGGCGTCATCGTAAAAGATAGAGATGCTGCGCGCACCTGTTTGGGGGTTAGGGCGAACCAGCAAACGCAAGATGTTGAAGTCGTCGGGGCTGGCGTCCTGACCTTCGTCAATGAACAGGCCATCTACACAGAAGTTGTCGAAATGGTCTGGATAATTGTCTCGAAAGGCTTCAAGTTGTTCAAGATGACGTCGTGAGCGCTGACCCTGCCGACCCAGACGGCCGCCACTGATGTACTTAAACTGGTCACTGCGATGTGCAATCCCAAACAGCCAGCGGTTGAGATCGGTGATCATCACATTGTCGGGGAGCGCATCGTCGCCTGTGAGCGCCATATAGGCGTGTTGGATGCGGTCACGGAGTAGAGCGACCAGCGAACGGTTGAAGCACACCACACCGATTTTGGGCGGCGGGGCTGTGTCATCATCGAATAGCGACAGTTGCAAGCGTGCTTTCTGCTGACGGTAGAGCGTACGAGCGACTTGATTGGCAAGCACAACGCTTTTGCCGCTGCCAGCCACGCCACGTACCAGAAACGGATAGCCCCATGTGTCTCGCCGTGAGAGTTGCTCCTGCTGTACCGAGAGTTGCTTATGGGTATGTTCCAGCGCTTCGATTTCTGCACCGAGGCTGCCGGGCGCTAAGGCAGCGATGTCGTCACGGGCCGTATTGATCACAGCCGAGTCGCCAAACACCCGCCGTAAAATTGTCTCAGCATCGGGGGGCAGTGGCTCAGCGGTACTTGATCGTTGGCGTGTCATCTCAATCAATGTGCCGAGCCGTGCTTTGAAATGCGCAGGTTGCTCAAACTGTTCTTTGAAGAATACAACCGTTTTGTCAATAGCTGCGCCATAGCCAAGTTGCATCCATTCATGTTCGGAAATGTTAGGGAGTGCTACCACTGCATGAAACAGCGGGCGCGGTCCCGGTTTGGCGAAGCGTTCATAACCGTCTTTGATTGCGAACATACCACGCCGAGCTTGCTTTAGCGGGTTAACAAGCGTTTCTTGACCGTGGCGCTTAATCTTCAGGCTGCCGGCTTCGGCACCGTGGATGAACGTGATGTCATAGGCTTTGCATTCGAAGACGACAACGCCTACTGCTGGATGTACCAGCACAAGGTCTGGAGGGGGAATACGTGCATTCAATAACGAGGGCTCGGTATAGGCAAAACCGCGGTTACTGTCGCCATACAGTTCTAGCACGGTGTTCAGGAGTCGAATTTCGGCAAGGTCAAAAAGATCATCATGCCCGACAACAGATAGCGTTGCAGATTTTACAGTTGCGGCCAGTTGATTGTAGAGTTCGGGGCTGGCGTGGCGCGATGCAGACATGCGGTGTTCCTTGACCTGTGTCATGAAGCAGTTTCGACAAAAGTTGTGAAATCCTATCCTCAACATTATATAATTTGTATACGCACAGCGAAAATGAGGAGTTTTCCTGCATGTCTAACAATGAGCGGCCCCTCCAAACGCGCCCCCTCGGTGAAGACCCCACTGGCAAAGCAACGCAGCCCCCCGAACGGGTGCAATTGACCGATGCAGTCCCAACACCGTGGTCAGTAAGACTGATTGCGCCTGAACATGCCATCCCGATTCAACTCAAAATTGATGACCGCGCGGTCATCGGCCGTCAGGATCCCGGCGGGCAGTTTTCCCCTGAAATCGACCTGATACCCTATGGCGCAGTGCAACATGGTGTCTCGCGGCGTCATGCAGAAGTCCGTGCCGGGCAAGACTACCTTGTGATCATCGACCGCAACAGCACCAACGGCACCCGGATCAATGGCGCATTGTTGCAGCCCAACGAGCCTTATCGCCTGCGTCACGGTGATCGGTTAGGCGTGGGTACGTTGGAATTAGAGGTGTTTGTCTCAATGATGCCTGTCCATGACGGCGTCAAGCGCCTGAATAAGAACATTAGCCAGCTTGGGCGCAGTGACGATGAGGAAAAAGACTATGATCGGCGGCGCGTCTTGATTGTGGAACCGGATCGGGAAACTGCCACCACGCTGCGCGATATGATTGCTAACATGGGGTATGAGGTACACGTTGCGCTCAATGCAGGGGAAGCACTCCGCGCTGTGGCGAGTGAATTGCCCGATTGCCTGTTTGTTGAGCTAGATATGCCCGACTCGCCTGTGCATGAGATCGCACGGCATATCAAACAAGACCTCTCAAGTGTGCATGTTCCTATCTTCGTCATTTCAGAGCGACCGCAAGAAGACGTGATTCGTGCCGCGTTTGATGCTGGTGCAGATGTGTATTTGAGCAAGCCGCTCGGGGTAGATGAAGTGGTGAGCGGCCTGCGCGAGTACGTCGGTGATGCGGTTATTCGTCGTTCTGCGGGGTAGTCTGGGTGCGGGGGGACTGCCAGATAACGTCGGCCACACCAGCACGGTGATTGGCAGCACGGGCCACCACAAATAGCCAGTCAGAAAGCCGATTGAGATAGTGCAGCGCGTGGGCATTGATTTCGGTTGATTTACCCAGTGTCACCAGCCAGCGTTCCGCACGCCGACAGATGGTGCGGCTCATGTGTAGGGCGGCTGCGGCCGGACTCCCACCCGGTACAATGAAGTTCTTGAGCGGTTCAAGTTCCTGCTCCAGTCGGTCAATTTCTTGTTCGAGCGCTTCGACCATTTGTGTATCAACCCGTACAACCCACGGCGCATCAGCATCCAGTGCCGTTGCCAGGTCTGCCCCGACGTTGAATAGTTCCATCTGCACGCGGTTAAGCATGGCTTCCAGTTCAGTGTCTAGCTGATGGGTACGGACCATACCTAACATGCTGTTTAACTCATCAACAGTGCCATAGGCGTGCAAGCGGGCGTCGTCTTTGTCTACGCGCCCCCCGGCAAATAAGCTGGTTTGTCCTTCATCCCCGCTGCGTGTATAGATTTTCATGCGTTGTCTTCCTCTAGCTTCAGCCACAGACACGCATAGGGCGGTACCGTGACGCTTTTCTGGTTAACATAGGTGCGGTTCCCAATGACGTCTTTGACCATACGCTGCGCAAAATCGGCTGGCAGGTCTACCGTATGTTCTTTGTCAGAGACGTTGGCCAACACCAACATATAGATGTCGTCCAGCGCACGCACAAAAGCAAAAATAGCATGATTGGCCAGCCGCACAATCGAGAAATCACCCTGACCAAAAACACGGTACGCGCGCCGTACCTTGATCAAATTACGAACCTGACATAGTAGCGAATCGTCATCTTTTTGTTGTATTGCAACATTGACCTTTTTATAGCTATAGATTGGGTCGTCAATGATGGGCTCATAGGTTTTGCGTGCTGTCGAGAAACCGGCGTGTAGAGAATCGTCCCATTGCATCGGCGTGCGGACGCCGTTACGATCACGGAGCCAGATATTGTCGCCCATGCCGATTTCGTCGCCATAGTACAGAATTGGGCTGCCAGGGAGCGCTAACAACATCGCGTGCATCAGCAAAATACGGCGCTTGTCATTGTCCAGCAAGGGGGCTAGCCGCCGCCGAATCCCCAAATTAAGGCGCATTCGTGGTTCGGGTGCATATTCGTCCCACATCCACTGGCGTTGCTCCTCTGTGACCATTTCGAGCGTCAGTTCATCATGGTTGCGCAGAAACAAACACCATTGTGTTTCCGGCGGGATTTCCGGCGTCTGGTCGAGAATCTCAATAATGTCAGAGCAGTCACCCTTGCGCAGCGCCATAAACATGCGCGGCATAATGGGGAAATGAAAGGCCATGTCAAACTCGTCTTGCAGATATGGCACCAGGTCCCACGGCCACTGGTTGGCTTCGGCCAACATCAGGCGACCGGGATATTCGGCCTGAATCACCCGGCGCATTTTTTTGACGTAATCGTGCGTTTCTGCCAGATTCTCGCAATTGGTGCCTTCGCGCTCAAAGAGGTACGGCACAGCATCGACACGAAAACCGTCTACGCCGAGGTCCAGCCAGAAGCGGGCGACGTCGAGCATGGCTTCTTGCACTTCAGGGTTGTCGTAGTTGAGGTCGGGTTGCTCACGGTAGAAGCGGTGCCAGAAGTATTCGCCCGTCTGCTCGTCATAAGTCCAATTCGACGGTTCGGTGTCCAGAAAAATGATGCGGGTGTCTTCGTATTTACGGTCGGTGTCGCTCCATACATACCAGTCGCGCTTGGGATTGTCTTTGGATAAGCGCGATTCGATGAACCACGGGTGCTGGTCAGAGGTATGGTTCAGCACAAGGTCAATCACGACTTTGATGTTACGGTCGTGCAGTGCGTTGAGTGCCATCTGAAATTCTTCGAGTGTGCCATAGGCTTCAGCCACGCCCGTATAGTCGCTCACATCGTAACCGTCATCACGCAGCGGCGAGGGGTAAAATGGCATCAACCAGACGCAATCTACGCCAAGCTCAGCCAGATAATCCACCTTTTGCAACAGGCCAACGAAGTCACCATGCCCATCGCCATTACCATCAGCGAAGGCCCGCACGTTGAGTTCATAGAAAATCGCATCTTTGTACCACATTGTAGACATTCTGGACAACCCAATTTTGTATATAGTTCAAGACATGTCAAAGTTTGCTGATGACACGCAATACTGACGAACGATATTGTTTTTGCTTCGGTGTGCTGATGTAGATGACAACACCACTTGTCATCTGAATCGAAGTTGTACCTAGAATAGCATCCCTCGGGTAGAATGACACCCCATCTTGCGCAGATTTCATAGTTTTTTACGAATTCGCGGCATAGTCGCCAATAATGACAAAACCGATACACCATATGCTAGAATAGCGCGGCGTAGCGACAAGGAGTCCCCATGCAACTTGCACTTGTACACGATTGGATGAACCAGATTGGCGGCGCGGAAGATGTGCTTGACGTGATGGTCAACATGTATCCAACAAGCCCTGTCTACACCAGTATCTACGCACCTGACAAAATGCCTTCACACTGGCAAGAATGGGACATCCGCACACGATGGATTGATCGCCTGCCATTCATTCATGACAAGCATCAGGCCTTTTTGCCGTTCTATCCGCTGGCGTTCAGCGGCCTGAACCTCGGTAACTACGATGTCGTACTCAGCAACAAAAGTGGCTTCTGTCACTTTTTACAGACTGGACCGGAAACCGTGCATGTGTGCTATTGCCTCGCCCCGACGCGCTACGTCTGGCAATATGACGTCTATATGCAACGCGAAAACGTGTCGCCAATCATCCGTGCAGTGGTGCGCCCGGTTGTGAATTTGCTGCGCCGTTGGGATTATCGGGCCGCGCAACGGGTCGATCAGTTCATCGCCATTAGCACGGAAATTCAACAGCGCATCCAGCAATTTTACAACCGCGACTCAATCATCATTTACCCGCCTGTGGAGGTGGCTGAACGTTTTCAGCCCATGAGCAGTCATGAGGACTATTTTCTCAGTGTGGGGCGGCTGGTTCCCTATAAGCGCGTCGATTTAGCCATTGAAGCCTGCACACGTCTGAATTTGCCGCTGAAAATCGCGGGGAAGGGTCGCGACCTCGAACGTCTGCAAGCCATTGCCGGCCCGACGGTGGAATTCCTCGGCTTTGTGCCAGATGAAGACCTACCAGAGTTGTTTGCGCGTGCCAAAGCATTCATCTTCCCCGGTCTTGAGGATTTCGGCATCACGCCCGTTCAAGCGCAGGGGGCCGGCCGGCCGGTGATTGCCTATCGTGGTGGCGGGGCGCTGGATACCGTGCGCGCAGGGGAAACGGGGGTGTTTTTTGACGAACAGACCGTTGAATCCCTGATAGCGGTCTTGCAGAGCTTCGATGCTTCCGCATACAATCCAGATGATTGTCGGCAACACGCCCTGCGCTTTGACCGGCAGCTTTTTGAACAGCAATTATCTGATGTTATTGAAAAGGCTTACGATCAGCGATGGAACTAATCGACATCTGGCACCAATTGCGCCGCTGGTGGTGGCTGATTGCCATTCCGACGGTGATAACCATCCTTTTCGCCCTACCATCTATTCCTGGGGCCATCAGCCCACCCGAAACCTACGGCGCGACGATCCGATTTAGCGCGGCTGCTCCACCTGACGCCGAAAACGCGCTGGCCGCCGCCTCTGATGAACTGGCGCGGAGTGGCACCTATGAAGATACATCGTATGTGCCGTGGCTGGCCTCGGAGTATCTAGTGGTCAACATGCCGGCCTGGATCACGAGCAGCAGCTTTGCACGAGAGGTCAGTGAACGGTTGGCGGCGGATGGCGTTGATATTCCAGCGGATGATCTGCGCCCGGCGTTGAATGCAGACAGTGTCCGCAGCACGCTTACGGTCTATTATGGCTGGGACGACGAAACCGAACTGGAAGCCATTGCAGCGGCCAGCGTTGATGTGCTGCAAACCGAAACCGTCACCTACTTTCCGCAGCTTGCCACCGAACCTGCGATCATCATCCCTTTCGATGATGTGGACGTGGTGCAGACTGCGCCACCGATTACAGCCCGCTTGCAGCCCTTTGTGACGATTCTAGTTGGTATTGCGGCAGGGATTGGTCTGGCAGTGCTGGCGGCGTTCACAGACAACACCGTGCGCGACCGCGATGACCTTGAACAGCTCGCCATCCCTGTGCTGGGTGATGTGCCGAGGGGGTGATCGTGTAAGCATATTGACTTCCACCGAGATTTTACCGACGACCGGGTTACAATACTGTATATAGCGAAAGTTGGAGGAAAGTCATCATGGCTGATGCGACCATTGAACTAAATCTCCCGCCAGAAATCTATGAACGAGCCCGGCAGATTGCAAGAACGAGTAATCGCTCTGTAGAAGCAGTGCTTATCGAGAGCCTGACGCTGTTACTGGGCGAATTGCCGGATACAGACTTACAACCTGACGAACTCAAGACGTTTACCGACGCCCAACTGTGGGCGATTGTGCATCAACACCTTGCCTGGCCGCAGGATTCACGCCTGAACATGCTGCTTGCAAAGGGCAAACAGGGCATACTTTCTGATGCAGAACGGGCCGAGATGGAACGTCTCATGGCACTGGTGGATCACCAGATGGTGTTGCGCTCGGAAGCATTGTTGCTGCTAAAACAGCGGGGACATAATGTCGAAGCGAAATTGAATCTTGGCGCATAATGGCGTATATTGCTGCTCAGTTGCGTGAACGGGTCATCAAACGCGCCCGAGGCCGCTGTGAATATTGCCAGACACAACAGGCCATCGTCGTCTCGATGCAGATTGACCATATTATTCCAGAAGCTGATGGTGGGACGACAAACGCAGATAATCTTTGTCTGGCCTGTGTTGGCTGCAATGGCTACAAACTCAACTTTCAAACCGGGCATGATCCGGAGACTGGTGCTGAAGTACAGCTTTTCAACCCGCGCACACAGGACTGGTCTCAGCATTTCGGTTGGTGTGACGATGGATTACGGCTTGTAGGACACACGCCGACTGGCAGAGCAACTATTGATCGTCTACGAATCAATCGTGACGCGATGATATCCGCTCGACGTCGCTGGGTAGAAGCGGGTTGGCACCCACCAGGCTAGTGTCCACCTGAATTCCTTTGTTGATCAAGTACAATGAAAGACATCGAAAAACGCTGGATAAGGGTCAACGATAATGGAACGGCTTGAAAGCCTGTACCACAGTGCGTTCATTGACTTCATTACGTCGCAGCCGACCTTAGAACTGATGAACTATCGGCTTACGGTCTATTTGTTACGCATGAACAACGAAGAACGCTTGTGTGAGCGAGCTGCCCTCATGAGGCTGGGACGCTACCCTCGGTGAAGAGCAAACATTAAAACTGTCCGCACCTTTACGCCTGCATGACAACGGTCGCATTTTCCGAAATCCTCGTTATAATATTCTCCGCATTTCATAATCCAGGTGGAGGTTTTTGGCGTGAACCTACTCGATTACGTGCGTATCTTGATCCGGCGAGGCTGGATTATTGCACTGGCGGTCGGCATTACGGCTGTCGCGGCCTATGCTTATAGCCAGGCGCAAACCGAAATTTATCGGGCGTCGCAAAAAGTCTTGTTGACCCCGCAGCGTAACGACCTCGGGCTCTCAGAAACGTTGCGTACCCAGATGGCTAGCTATGTAGAATTCCTGAACACAGATGCGGTTGCGGCGGAAGTGATTGCACAATTGAACCTCGACATGCAACCCGGTGCCTTGCGCTCGAATGTCAGCATTAATTCCAACCCCACGACGCTGGTTATTCAGATTGACGTTGACCTTGAAGATGGTCCTACTGCTGCGGCTATCGCGACGGAATGGGGCCGACAGTTGGTTGAATATCGGGCCGAGGAAAACAGCGACCTTGACCGGGGCGACCGCATTGGCGCACGCTTGCTAGACACGGCGGGGTGGGGCTTGCATAGTCCTAATACGCAATTAAACGTCGTGGCCGGAGCCGTGCTGGGGCTGGTGGTCGGTGGCATTGTCGTCTTTGTGCTGGAAGTGTTAGAAGCCAATATCGTCCGGCGCAGCAACGACCTCGAACGTATTATGGAAACGCCGCTGCTGGCGACAATTCCGGCAACTGATCGCCGGGGAGGTGAATGAGTGTGGCTATTGATCTTGTTACCCTGACGCAACCGCGTTCCGCTGCGGCCGATGCTTACCGCACTTTGCGCACCAACTTGCTGTTCAGTAATCTCGACACGCCACTGCGCACTCTATGTGTAACTTCTCCCGCCGAAGAAAATCAAAAAGGGCTTGCTGCGGCCAATCTGGCTGTTACGTTTGCACAGAGCGAACGCCGTACCTTGTTGATTGACGCTGATTTGCGCCGACCGATGATGCACGAGATTTTTGGTGTGCCACAGAACCCCGGCCTGACGACCGCCTTGCTAGAAGGGGGTGATACAGTGGCGGGCATCGTTGCAACAGAGGTTGAAGGGCTTTCTGTGCTGCCAAGTGGTGAGTTACCCGCCAATACCGTCGATGTGCTGGCATCAGAGCGCATGGCTCGTCTTGTACAGGGGTTGATGCAGAATGCTGATGTGTTGATCTTCCACACGCCGCCCGTGCTGGTTGGGGCCGATGCGATGGTACTCGGTCAGCGGCTGGATGGAACGATACTCGTTACTCAGGCGGGCAAAACCCGACGTGACCACACTGCACGCGCCAAAGAACAACTCGAACGGGTGCATATCAATCTGTTGGGGGCAGTATTGCTCGACGCCGCGACGGATCGCACTTCAACACAATACCGCTGATTGCGGCTATAACCCAGTTTAAGGAGAGGACATTGTGAAGGGCTTAATTCTCAGTGGGGGGAAGGGCACGCGCCTCTATCCGCTCACCTATACCCGCGCCAAGCAGCTTATCCCGGTTGCCAACAAGCCAGTACTGTTCCGTGTGATTGAAGCAATTCGTGACGCTGGCATTCGTGAAATTGGCATCGTTATTGGACACACCGGGCCGGAAGTCCGCGAGACGGTGGGCGATGGTAGCCAGTTCGGGGATGTAAAAATTGAGTACATTGAGCAACCGAACCCGCTTGGCCTTGCTCATGCCGTTAAGATTGCGCAGGAGTTTCTTGGCAATGAGCGCTTTGTGATGTTCCTGGGTGATAACGTGATTGAAGGCGGCATTAGTGACCTTATCCGTGACTTCGACCACCACCCCGAATGGAACAGCCAGATTGTACTGAAACGTGTCGAAGACCCACAGAGCTTCGGCGTGGCGAAACTGGCGGACGATGGCAGCATTGAATACCTCGTTGAAAAACCCAAAGACCCGCCCTCTGACCTGGCGCTGGTGGGTATTTATATGTTTGACCCGCATATTTTTGAGGCGGTGAATGCAATTGAACCGTCAGCACGTGGCGAACTGGAAATCACTGACGCGATTCAATGGCTTACACAGCATAACTATGTTGTATTCCCGCATGTGCATGAGGGTTGGTGGATTGACACGGGTAAAATGAGTGATATGCTGGCCGCAAATAGTCACGTTCTGGATGAGATTGTGCCGAGCGTGCATGAAACGGTCCATATCGACACGCATTCTGAAGTCGATAGCCGTGTGAGCATTGAAGAAGGCGCAGAGATCATCAATAGTGTGCTGCGCGGCCCGGCCATCATTGGCAAAGGCGCACGCATCGTAAATAGTTACGTTGGGCCATACACAAGCGTCTATCATCATGTCACCATTGAAAACGCCGAGATTGAGCGCTGCATGATCCTTGAAAACAGCACGGTGCGCAATATCCCAACACGTTTGCAAGACAGCCTCATCGGGCGTAATGCCGAAGTCAATGTCACAGAGCAGAAACCCAAAGCGATTAAACTCGCACTCGGTGACTACAGCAAAGTCTATTTGAGAGATTGAGTCCTGAAGGAAATCCTCATGAAAAGCATTCTGGTAACAGGTGGCGCAGGCTTCATCGGCAGCGAGTTTGTCCGCCAAATGGTCGAAAAATACCCGGATAGCAAAATTGTCGCTTTCGATAAATTGACCTACGCAGGCAATCTCGATAACTTGCTCCCTGTCGCTGAGGCACCCAACTATGCCTTTGAACAGGGGGATATTGCTGACGCAGCGACAATTGAACGAGTCTGCAAAGCCCACACTATAGACGCTATTGTTAACTTTGCGGCAGAATCACATGTAGACCGCAGCATTCTCGAACCGGGCGCGTTCTTGCAAACAGACGTCGTTGGGGTATATGTGCTGCTGGAAGCCTGCCGTACGCTCGACATCCCGCGTTTTCATCATGTCTCAACGGATGAGGTCTATGGCAGCATTCCCGACGGTCATTTCCGCGAAGGCGACCCGCTAGAGCCCAATAACCCCTACTCAGCGGCGAAAGCCGGCGGCGAACTGATGGTGCGAGCCTATCATGTGACACACGGCATCCATACGACCGTTACGCGGGGTAGCAACACCTTTGGTCCCTACCAGTACCCCGAGAAGCTGGTGCCGTTTTTTGTAACTGAAGCACTGGATGACCGCCCCTTGCCGCTGTATGGTGACGGGATGCAGGTGCGCGATTGGCTCTATGTGGCTGATCATGCGGCCGGGGTGGACCTCGTGTTGCAAAAAGGCGAACCGGGCAGCATCTATAATCTGGGTGGCGAGAACGAACATCATAACATTGACATCACCCGGATGATCCTGAAATTGTTAGACAAGCCCGAGTCGCTGATTAAACATGTTGCTGATCGCCCCGGGCACGACCGCCGCTATTCGCTCACCAATGACAAATTGCGTGCAGATTTCGGCTGGGAGCCCAGCACGGACTTTGAGCAAGCCATGCGCGAGACGGTGCAATGGTATGTGGATAATGCATGGTGGTGGCGCAAGATTAAGTCTGGCGAATACCTTGAATTCTACAAGCGGCAATACGGAGAACGGTTAGCAGACGCACAGTAAACTATGCATCGCTTATTTCGGAGTAACGTCTGGTATCGTTTTTGGGCGACGATTGTCCGCCCGATTATCCGTTTCGGTCAATTGCTGAACAATGCCACCAATGGATTGTTGTTGCGCATTGTGTCGGCAGTTGACCGCTTCCTGAAATATGGCCCTCACGAAGCAGCCGCACTCTCCTACTATGCGTTGTTTTCACTGTTTCCGTTGCTATTGCTGACGATTGTGGTCAGTACATTTTTTTTCGATACGCAGGCGGCCAGCAACCAGATTCGCGACATTCTTGTGGTGTTTTTTCCCGGGCAAACGGCCGCTATCTTGCAAGATGCAGTGGATGCCGCACTGCAACAGCGTGGCTCGGCCAGTATTTTTGCAGTGGTAGTGCTTGTGTGGTCGTCGGCCAGTTTGTTTGGCAACCTTGAGAAGGTCATGAACATGGTTTTTGACTGTGACCTGCCACGTAAAATCTACGAGCGCCGCGCCGTTGGCATCATCATGATTACTATCCTCATCATCTTTTTGCTGGCGTCGGTAATCACGAACCTGTTTTTCTCCGTGCTTGGGTTAGCCTTCCTCAATCAGTTCAATACGTGGCTTTCAATTGCCAGCCTACTGATTCCAACTGCATTTAATGCCGGTATTTTCGCAATGCTGTATGCCTTTGTGCCAGCCCGCCGGGTGAGTTGGGACGCCATTCTACCCGCTGCGATTATGGGCGGGTTGTCCTTCGAAATCGCCAAAAAAGCCTTCGTCTGGTACCTGACCACCCTGACCAATTTTGACTTTGTCTATGGTTCGGTCGCGACGGTGGTTGTCTTCATGTTGTGGGCCTATGTGATTTTTGCAATCGTGCTATTTTTTGCGGAAATCTGCACCGTGCTTGAAGAATGGCAAGCCGAAGCCGCCGGCCGACACGTTGAATTTAAACGCCCCGAAAACCCCTATATGTACCTTTCATCGGGGGACTAACGTAGACCAGACATAGATCAGAAACCTGCTGCTGTCCGTACGAGAATTTGCATTCTGTGCCATAATGTAGAGTAGAATTGTCTCTTTAAAAACCTACGCGCAGAAATCAGAAGGATAGCCGATGCGTCTATCAAAAATTCTCAGTACGTTCTTCTTGCTTTGCTTACTTGTCATCATTGCACCAGCCGCATTAGGGCAAGAAAGCTCTGTTGCAGCCCCACGTGTGGTTGACACTACACCGGGTATTGGCGAGGAGCTTGGGCTCTCACAGCCGATTGTGTTCACCTTTGACCGCCCGATGGATACTGAAAACAGCTCAAATGAGTTTGCCGCTATACCCGTAGCGGGAGGGAACTGGGCGTGGACAAGCGACCGTGAGCTAGTGTATTCCCCTGGCGCCAATGACTTCATGCGCGACACGGAGTATCGTTTCAGTGTCTTTGCAATAGATGCTGACGGCCGTCCAATGAATGAACCACATACACTCACGGTTCAAACGGTGGGCTTCATTCAACTGGTAGACGTTATCCCTGCCCCGGAGACAGAACAGATTAGCGTGGATAGCGACATCACCCTGATTTTCAACCGGCCGGTGGTGCCATTGGTCAGCCTCTCTGAACAAGCTGATTTACCTGATCCTATCTCGTTTGAGCCAGACGTTGCAGGCGCTGGCCAGTGGATCAATACGTCAATCTATCGGTTTAGCCCGGAAACAGCACTGGCGGGTGGTATTACGTATGCTGTCACCGTGCAGGGTGGGCTAGAAAGCCTCAACGGTGCGATATTACCAGATGACATCACCTTTGGACTGAGTACAGCAAACCCAACAGTACAGTCTGTCTCGGTTAGCGATGGCGCACAGCAAATCCCGCTTGATGTGCCAATTGATGTGACATTCTCCCAGGCGATTGACCAGTCTACACAAAACGGTGTGCAGCTTGTTGCACCGACTGGCGCAGCCGAACCTGTCATGTATTCGTGGTCAGAAGACGGGCGCACAGTAACCATTCAGCCGCAAGAATTGCTGCAACTGGGCACACTCTATGACATCGTGGTTGACAGCAGCGTGGTGGAAACAACCGCCGGGAGCCAGCTTGATAGCGACTATCGGCAGGAGTTTCTCACCGTGCCATCCCTCGCGATCGTTCGCACCAATCCGGCTGATGGTGAACAGAATGCCGAACCTTTCGGTGGCTTCCGCATATATTTCAGCGCACCAGTCACAGAAGACAGCCTTCAGGACAAAGTTGTCATCAGTCCAGAACCGGCCCGGGACTTCGACTCCTTTTACTACAGCTACGATAACAGCTATGGGCTATTCTTTGACCTGGAACCCAGCACAGACTACACCATCCGCATCTTACCGGGGATAGAAGACCCGTATGGTAATCAAATTACCGAAGAACGGGTGATTAACTTCCGCACCGACCAGCTTGGCCCCGAAGTAACCATCAATTCGCCTGATTTCGTAGGCTTGTACAACGGTGCGGCCGATGCCACACGCCTTTTTATCACCCACCGCAACATCTCTGAACTGAACTTCGCGCTGGCACGGTTACCACTGCGTACCCTGGCGGATATGCTTGGCCCCAATGGCTATAACATGCGCTTTGACTACTCACCGCCGCCTTCAGACATTATCCGTAGCTGGACGGTGCCCGTTGAAGCGCAACTCAACCAACGTCGTTATGAATTGTTGTTCCTTTCCGAGCGCGGTGGTAGCGGGGTGCAGAATGTGCAGTGTCTCGGCGCACCTGAAACACGTCTGGCACCCGGCGCAACTGCCCGCATTGCTGATGATGACCCAACGCCAACCCGTGTGCGTACCGCGCCCAATCTCGGCGGACAAATCATCACGCAGTATTTGCCCGGCGAGTCCTTTGAAGTGCGCGGCGGGCCTATTTGCGCAGATGGCTTCCTGTGGTGGCAAATCTACAACCCAACAGATGACGTTGAGGGCTGGATTGCTGAAGGGGTGGTTGGCAACTACTTCATTGAACCGATAGAAGTGCCTACAGCAACGTTTGATGGTGGCGAAGAACTACCACCGCTGGCCCCCGGTATCTATTTCCTGTCTGCCAGTTCACCTGAAACAGCGGCACGGAACATTGAAGCCCGGCGTCATGCACTGGTGGTTGCCACTGCCAACATCACCTTTAAATTTAGCCAATCAGAAGGTTTGGCATGGGTCACGGATATGGAAAACGGCGCGCCCATTGCCAATGTCCCCGTCACGTTCTTTGATGAGGACTTCAACACCATCGCTACTGCTGTGACAGATGCCGAAGGGCTGGCCCGGGTTTCGATACCACGCCTGCGGTCGTTGTATACATCAATTTACACAGTTGTCGATACGGGCATGGAATTTGGCTTTGTCACTAGCGGCTTCTCGCAAGGGATTGACCCGTGGCGCTTTGAAATTCAGCCAAACTTCCAGCCCAGCCCGGAAACGATTTATCTCTACACTGATCGTCCCATCTACCGCCCCGGTCAGCCAGTCTATTTCCGTGGCATTTATCGCGATCAAGATGATGCTAACTACACCGCGCCGCCGGCCGGCTTAACCCTTCCGTTGCGTATCTTTAACGCGCAGGGCGAAGTCATAGACGAGCGTCAGATTACCACTAACCCGTATGGCAGCTTCTCGGGTGAGTTTATGATCGGGGAAGACGCTGGGCTTGGCTATTACCGCGTCACTGTTGAAGCGCCGCAAGGCCCACAGGATAACTTTGCACGCGAATACAGCGTTGGCTTTAACGTCGCTGAATACCGCGCCCCTGAATTTCAGGTGGACGTGATTGCGGCGGAGCCTGAAGTGGCCCAGGGCGACACTGTGCAAATTGCAGTGGAAAGCAGCTTCTTCTTTGGTGGTCCCGTCTCCAATGCTGAGGTTGAATACACCGTCCTCGGTGCGAACTACTTCTTCGAATTCGATGGGCCGGGACGCTGGCAATTCTTCGACTTCAACTACGACGACGCGGTGCAATCTGCCTTCGGGCAAGATCGCGGGCGTATCGCTGAAGGGACAGGCGTTACCGACGACGAAGGGCGCTTCATCATCGAAATTCCGGCTGAACTGGGTGAACAGACCCAGAGCCAGGAATACACCATTGAGGCACGAGTCACTGATGAAAGCGACCAACTGGTTGCAGGGCGCACACGTGTTATTGTCCATCAGGGCAATTTCTATGTGGGGCTACAACCGCAAGCATACGTGCAACGCGCGGGTGATGAAGCGGCGGTGAATGTACTCACCGTTGACTGGGACAGCGACACCGTTGCTGGCCGCGAAGTAGACTATCGCATTGTTGAACGCCGCTGGTCGAGCGTGCAGGAAGAAGACGAGTTCGGGCGGACTGTATGGCGACGTGAAGTCGAAGAAATTCAGGTTGCAGACGGTCAGGTTACAACAGATGATGACGGGCGTGCCACGATTAATTTCACCCCCGAAAGCGGCGGCACCTACAAGGTCTATGCTTCCAGCCGTGATAGTGACGGTAATCTGATCCAGAGTAGTGCGTTTTTATGGGTCAGTGGGCGTGAATACATCCCCTGGCGGCAACAGAACAGCAACCGCATTGACCTCATTGCAGACGCCGATAGTTACAGCGTTGGGGATACCGCCGAAATTCTGATCGCCAGCCCATTCCAGGGGGAAGCACAGGCCCTTGTGACGGTTGAGCGTGGCAGCATCTTACAGACTGAGATCATCACCATGGAGTCGAACTCCTATGTGTATGAGTTGCCGATTGAGGATGCCTACGCGCCGAACGTCTTTGTCTCTGTCATCATCATGAAAGGTATTGACGAAAACACGCCTTATACCCAATTCCGTGCTGGCCTCGTCAAGCTCAGCGTAGAGACGGATCGCCTTGAAATTGACCTTGAGGTCACACCTGACATTCCTGACGGTGAAACACCCGGCCCCGGCGATGAAGTCGTACTCAATGTGCGGGCAACCGATTATCAAGGTAACCCGGTGCAGGCTGAAGTCGGTATCGGCGTGACGGACCTCGCAATTTTGACGCTGGCCCCACCCAACACACAGGCGTTGCTGGAATACTTCTATGGTGAACGCGGCATCAGTGTGCGCACGGCCACGGCGTTGACTATCTCGGTCGATCAGGTCACGCAAACCATCATTGACACGGTGAAAGGTGGCGGTGGCGGTGGTGCGGATGCTGGTATTTTCAACGTACGCCAGAACTTTGTAGACACGCCGCTCTGGGCACCGGATGTCGTTACGGATGAAAACGGCGCAGCGCAGGTGACCGTGACACTGCCCGACAACCTCACCACCTGGCGCATTGATACCCGCGCTGTAACGTCCGGACAGGAGGGTCCCATGCTGGTAGGTACAACCACCACCGACTTTATCAGTACCAAGCCGCTCCTCGTTCGTCCAGTGACGCCACGCTTCATGATTGTCGATGACGAGTTGAATATGGGTGTGATCGTCAACAACAACACCGAATCTGAACAAACGGTTGATGTGCAAATGCAGGGTATGGGCTACACGATTCTGGAAGGCACACCTACCCGGACGGTGACGATTCCAGCCGGGGCACGCCAGCGGGTGAACTGGCTTGTGCGTGTTGAGGATGTCGAATTTGTAGATGTCTTCTTCGCCGCACAAAGCACAGACGGTGCATTCTCGGACGCGGCCCGCCCGGCGGTTGGTGTCGGTGAAGAAAACCGCTTGCCTGTCTATCGCTATACGGTGCGCGAAACTGTGGGCACCAGTGGCACCCTTGACGGGCCTGCATCAGCCAACTTTGTCGAAATTATCAGCTTACCGCCGAATGTCGATGACCGTCGTGGCGACCTGACCGTGCAGGTTGACCGTTCACTGGCGGGGCCAACGCTGGCGGGGCTGGATGCGCTCCGTAACTATGATGTTCAAGGCATTGAAACAACCATAAGCCGCTTCTTGCCGAACATCATCACGCTACGGACGCTGCAAACGCTCGGGCGCTCAGCACCAGAATTGCAAGGTGAACTTGATGCTGAAGTTAACTTTGCGTTGCAACAGCTATTTGCACAGCAACGTGTAGATGGCGGCTGGGGCTGGTTCCCGAACGATGACGCTGACCCATTGATGACCGCCTATGCATCAATTGGCCTGCTTGAGGCGCAACGCGCCGGGTATGATGTCGAACCCGCCCGGCTGGACCGTGCCTATCAGTATCTAAATAGCTGGTTGCTACGAACAGAGAACGACGGCCGTATTGCTGAGGATTATATTCTGAACCAACGCGCTTTCGTACTCTATGCGTTGAGCTATGCCGGGCAGGGTAACGCCTCTCGTCTATCTTCGCTCTACAACGTGCGCGACCGTTTGAACATTGACGCGCTCTCGTTCCTGACGATGTCGCTGTATCTGATGGATGTAACCGATACACGGTTAGCCACACTGCAAAGCGACCTTGTGAACGCGGCTGTTATCAGTGCGACCGGGGTCCATTGGGAGGATCGCCCCAATGCACGCAACTGGACAACCAGCACCCGCAGCACTGCACTTGCCCTGATGGCGCTAACCATTCTTGACGCTGACAACGACCTGTTGCCGGGCGCGGTTCGTTGGTTGATTGTTGCGCGTGATGCTGACGCCTGGGAAACCACACAAGAAACGGCCTGGGCCGTGATGGCATTCAATGATTGGATGCTGGCGACGGACGAACTCAACGCGAACTATGAGTTTACCGTGCGCCTCAACGACGACGAAATCATCGAAGGGCAGGCTTCTACAGAGAATGTAACCGAAGATGAAGTCCAGACCATCGCTATTGACCAACTCCTGCTGGATGAACTTAACCGTCTCTCGCTGGTCAAGACGCAGGGCGAGGGTAATCTGTACTATACCGCGCATGTCACCAGCTTCCAGCCCGTTCCAGACATTGAAGCTGTTGCGCAGGGCATCGTCGTCAATCGGCAATACTCACAGGTTGATGATGCAGACAACCGGCCCATTACTGAAGCACGGGTTGGGGATGAAGTGCGCGTCACAGTGACGATTATCGCGCCGCGTAACCTGCACTATGTCGTCGTTGAAGACCCGATTCCGGCAGGCGCAGAAGCGATTGACCCCAACCTGCTGACGTCCAGTGTTCTTGAAGAAGGTCCACAATTCGACCGTGAAGACCCATTCGGCCGGGGCTATGGCTGGTGGTGGTTCTCGCGCACTGAGTTCCGTGATGAGAAAGTTGTGTTGTACGCGACCTACCTCCCCAGTGGCACCTACACCTATACCTATACCCTACGGATGGGGCTAGAGGGCGAATACAACGTCATCCCCACCACCGGGCAGGAATTTTACTTCCCAGAGGTGTATGGACGTGGCGACGGGATGCTGTTCACGATTCTGCCAGAGCTGGAACGCTCAGAGGTGGCGGGAGAATAGCGGCGTAACGCTGCAATCAATATACAGCCGACAACAAAACGGGTCACAGTGCAACACGGCTGTGGCCCGTCAGGTTTTTCAGGGAGTTTGCAGGCGAGGTATCGCTTATTGTTCCACCGCAGCAGCAGCGAAAGTTGTATCGACCTCGCTCTGGGCAGCGGGTACCCGGTTCAAAACACGCTCACCCTGGATTTCAAGCGTTGATAGTCTGGCTGCGGAAGCACTATTCTGGTCGCACATTTCTTGCCAGCCAACCTTAAGCTCGTCCAGCAAATCTAACAAAGTGTTGAATGAGCTATTCTCATTCGCGCCATATTCGGCAATGTCAGGATATTGCTCGACCTCCGCTGGTCGTAGCAGGGCTGTAACACCGGGAGGATTCCAGAATACCGCCGAATCACATTGTTCACTGACGCGGGCGCCGGTATTGATAGCGTTCACCCGGTTGAGGATTTCCTGTGCGTCAGCTTGCATGCGCTGCGGCTGTTGCACAATAAGTTGCACAATTTCCTCACGTTCACGTGCGGCGGGGGTGGGTGTTGGCTCTGGTGTTGGCGGGGTGGTGGGCGATGGCTCTACGGAAGGTGTGGGTGTTTCAAAGGGCGTTGTCATCAATGTGCTGATGTCGTTTTCACGAGCGGCAATAGCAGCATCAATGGTGGTCACGGTGCTATCAATGAGACGCCCTGAATCGAGGACAGTATCATCAGATTCACAAGCCGCATTCCAGATTCCCAACGACGCACCGAGCCCTGCCAGCGCAAAACGATATTCACCTGTTGGGCGGGTGGCAAGCTGCTGAATGTCGGGGAAAAGCCCCTGTTCTTGTTCAGAAAGTTGAATTGGCGCAGGGGCATCTTCGACCGGGCGTTCACACAGCGAATCCAGCGATTCAAGACCATCATCAAAGTCAATAGCGCGGCTACGAAGGTCACGGGCAATGGTTTCCGTTTGCTCCATATCTGTTTCCATCGCTTGCAGCAAACTCATCCGTAGCTCGGCCGGGTCACCTCCAGCCACAGTCGAATCACCTTCACTGTCGTTCCCACTTATGACGAATAGTGCAACATTAGCCGCAGCAAACAATAGCAACGTGACCGTCAATAGAGTGCGCAGGCCACGGCCACTGCGTTTTGTGTCATCAGCTGGCTCTTCAGCGGCTTCACCACTGGCGCGTTGCTCCATCAGCCCCTTAAAACGCCCCAGCACTTCGCCCGCTTTTTGGCGTACGGCTGTGTCATCGAACATATCTTCTGCGTTCTCATAGACCATGACCAAAAACTGAATGGCGTCTGGGTCACGTAACTGCCACATGCCCTCAATAGCTTCAAGCTGGGCTTTGGGACCGTTATCTAGTTCAACTACAAGTTGTTCAAGTTCTTCGCTGATACCTTGGCTAGCCATTGCGCTCTGTCCTTAACAAGTTTCACGATTATCAGGGTGCAGCAACAACGGTAAACGTACATTGTCCCGTTTCGGTTTCATTGTCTGTGCCAGGCCCAAAGTCCGCGATACCGTCGAAAATGGCTTCTGACCAGGTGGCCTGATACGCCAGTGTATATTCACCCGGTTCAAGCTCACCGATGGGTACATACCAGTACACCGTCCAGTTACGGTCTTCTTCAGGGTCCTGGAACATCGGCCGCCGGAAGCGGTCCCAGTCTTCAAGAACAGCCCCGTTCAGGGTGATCTGATAGTCCACTGTACGGATGTGGTCTTGCATAAGTTCAGGGTCAGTAACAAACCAGCTCCAGAAGATGCTGATGGTATCGTCATCGGTGACGGGGGGCGCCTGCGAAACTTCACATAGACGATTATTACCCGGTTCGGCGCGAATGTTGAGATCACTGAGCGCAGTCAGGTCAAGCTCGGTATCGTCCGTTGGCAGCGGGGTGTAAGTTTCTTCGGGCACGGCTGTTTCAAAGGGCGGCAGGGTGCCCGGTGTTGTGGTCAGGGTCGAATCCTCATTATCTTCAGCAACCGGGGTGCCATCTGCATCAGGGTCAGTCGTCAGTCCAAACGTGATCTCGGGCACGGCCTCGGCGTCTTCGATATCAACAAGGTCGCTACGCATCCACCCGATTTCATAGTCGCCGCTTTCTTCGTCCAGATAAGCGATCTGATACCAGCGCTCACCAATGTCGTTATCGACATAGCCCAGCACGCCAATCGGTTCACCGGATACCAGCGACAAAGGCGTGTCAAAGTCAGTGGTACCGGGACCTTCGCGCACGCGCTTGGTGTCAGCCCCATCTTCTGAAACGCTCCCGCCGAGGGTTGGGGTCGGGGTCGGGCGTTCGGTGGGTGGGGGTGTGGTCGGTGTTGGGGTGCTGGAAGCGGTTGGCGTTGCGGAAGCCGTTGGCGAGACACTGGGTGTCAATGTGGCGGTGAACAAGGGTGTTTGTGTCACCAGTGGCGGTTGTAGGGTGGTGGTCACCAGTTGTGCGGCTGAAATTGTTGGCGGTTCTTCAGTCGGGTCTTCTTCGCAACCAACCAGCGCGAGCGCACAATACAAAAGCAAAACTGGCCAGATTTTCTTGCGATATGGAAGAAAGTGCTTCACGAAGACCTCCACAAATTGAGTAACTACCAATAATTGATGCAACTTTATTTTAGAACAGAGTGCCGCTTCAACGCCAAGCATAGCACCAGACTGCTTTCACCGATAATAACAGCCCACCCGGCCGCTGCCACCCCGTACCTCGGTACCAGCACCAACCCGGCGATAATCTGTACGATTAGTGCCAGCAGCAGGCAACCATTCACCCAGCGTTCGGCACTATAGGCGTAGTAGTAGAGCGTCAACAATGCCCGTAATGTACCCGGCAACAGCGTCCACGCCAGCACACCTAGTATAGCAGCGGCCGGCGCAAATTCCCCCCCAAAAAGCAGGTCAATAACGCGATCACCGAGCAAGAGCATGGCTAATGCAAAACTGATGCTGTAGACGCTTACCCCCAGTGCTGACCAACGCATCAATGCAAGAAATTGTTGTGGAGACTCAACCAGCGCGTTCAGCCGTGGGAACAGTGCCACGAAAAGTGCGTTCGGTGCAAGCCGCGCTGCTTCCACAAGACGAAAAGCGGCTGCATACCATCCAACGGCGGCTGTGCTTAGCAATTGATCTAGCAAGATAATCATCACGCGCATCTGAAGCATCGCCAGCACACCTGCGATTACAAAAGGTGTGGTTTGGGTCAGGAGTGCATGGGGTGCGAGCGGCTGGTCTGAGGCTGACGGGTAATCGTGCCGCCACCGCCGCCACAGCAACCATGTAACCAGAAGTTGTACAATGTCCGCTACGACGATTGCTACCATCAAGGCGACGACATCCCCGCCGTGTGTGATGATAACTACTGCGCTGAGTACCTGTAGCAACAAATACCCGGTGTTAAGTAGTAGAATCGGCCAGAAACGCTCCCAGGAACGGAAGACAGCGGTATAGCTCCCAAAAAACGCATCAATGACTGCCAGCAGAATGGCCACGCGCAGCCCGGTGACCACCAGCGGCTCATCACTCAAAAACGGAGCCAGCAACCAGACACTCCCCACGACCATCCCACCGACGAGTAGCCGCAACGGGTGTGACTGATGCAGATAATAGCGCGCAGCGGAACGTTGTTGAGCAACGTCGCGGGTGATGAGGGTGTTCAAGCCAAAATCAGCCACAAGGGTCAGCGGCAGCACCCACGCCATAATGGCGGCGTATTGCCCAAAAGCACTATCGCCCAGCCCGCGTGAAATGAGAATCGTGAGCCCAAAAGCGAGGACAGCCGTGGCAACGTTGTTAAGGAGCAAAATAATCGCATTTTGTGACAGACGTTGCATTTGCCGTTTGTCCCACTTTCTTATATGATAAGGACTAATGAAACGCTTATAAATTGAGAACGTAAACTTACTGTTAGGTACGCAAACCATGACCGATATTTTGTTTGGCCAGAGCTACTTTCTGCGCTTTGACCCGAAACTCTACGCTGCCATGCAACCTTATCCACCGTTGGGCACAATGTTCGCCGCCAGTTATATGCGTGAGCAAGGCTACACGGTGGCACTGTTCGATGCTATGTTAGCCGATTCCGAAGCAGAATGGGACGTTGCCCTGCAAACGGCTCAACCGCGCTATGCGGTGCTGTTTGAAGACAACTTTAACTACCTCAGCAAAATGTGTCTGCTCAATATGCGCGCGGCGGCCTTTAACATGATTGACATGGCCAAACAGCGTGATATTCCCGTGATTGTCTGCGGCGCAGATGCCACCGACCACTACACCAAATACCTCGACGCCGGGGCAGACTATGTGCTGCGCGGCGAAGGGGAACAAACCCTGCGTGAATTGTTGCTGGTGCTTGAAGGGCAGAGCGCTATGACGCTCAATGGGGTCACCGGGTTAGCCTATCGTGCAGACGCTACGCCGGGCGAAACAGTCATCACCGCGCCGCGTCCTGTGATGAAAACGCTGGATGATATGCCCTTCCCGGCATGGGATCTGGTTGATGTGCCACGCTATCGTGATCTCTGGCGCACCCACCACGGCTACTACAGCGTGAATATGGTCACCACACGCGGGTGCCCGTTTCACTGCAACTGGTGTGCTAAACCCATCTGGGGGCAGCGCTACAACGTTCGTTCAGCGCAAGAGGTTGCTGCTGAGCTGGAATGGTTGCACGAAACGCTACAACCCGACCATATCTGGTTTGCCGATGACATCATGGGGCTAAAACCGGGCTGGATTCAAGCCTTTGCGGACGAAATCGAACGCCGTGACATCCGCACACCATTTAAATGCCTTTCACGCGCAGATTTGCTGGTGAAAGATGACACCGTTGAAGCAATGCACCGTGCTGGTGCGCAGAGTATCTGGATCGGCGCGGAAAGCGGCTCGCAGAAAATCCTCGATGCGATGGACAAAGGCACCAGTGTTGAGCAGATTTACGAGGCACGGCGCAAACTGGGAGAGGTGGGCATCCATAGCGGTTTCTTCCTCCAGTTCGGCTACCCGGGCGAGGATCACGACGACATTGAAGCGACGCTGCAAATGGTGCGCGACCTGTTGCCAGACGACATTGGCATTTCGGTCAGTTATCCGCTGCCGGGCACCCCCTTTTATGAACGTGTGAAAACCGAATTGAAGACGAAAACCAACTGGCAAGACTCTGAAGACCTCGCCATGCTCTACGAAGGCTCGTTTAGTACCGAGTTTTATCGGCAGCTACACCGGGTTGTGCATAAAGAATTTCGGGCCCGGCGCACGTCAATGCTGTTGCGTCGTGGTAAACTGAGCATGGTACGACCGCAAAGTTGGCGGCGTATGGCTGCGATGGTTTATCATACCCTGACCATTGGACAGGCGCGGCGTAAATTGCAGGCGCTGGCAGTGCCAAATAACCGCACGCCCGACCTATCCGTGCCAATGGCGGGTATTTCCTGACAAATTTAAGGACACAGCCATGAGCGAAACGGAAAAAGATCGGCTCAATTTTGACAACGGCAGCACCTATAATGACAACTACTTTGCGCCAGAAGCACAGGATTCGCTCGGCGCGTTTTTCCTGGGGCTGATTGCTTTGTTGTTGTTGCTGGCACTGCTGCGTAGCCACCGTTACACCCGCGACTTACTGGAAAAACAGTTGCAAGACCACCTTGACCATCATCATTCAGAACCTTCGCGCAAAAAGGAGCGTGCAAAGTGAATACATCACCTGCGAATGGCGCGTCTACGAACGCAGCTTCAAATGGGTCCGGACCAGAGTCAGTTGAGTATGGCGACAATGTTGAAGTTGATGTCAATGTGCAAGAAGCGGTTGGCGTCTCCATCCTTGGCCTGTTATTGCTGTTGGTGTTGCTGGCATTGCTGCGGGCGCATCGGCGTGAACGTAAGCTGCTCGAACGTCTTGCTGAACTAGATACATAATCCAGCGACGCCGCACCATAACATCACAACCGTATTGTAAACAACATTGTAAGGTACAACATGGATATTTTATTAACGCATGGCTACTTTCTCTATGACGATCCCCACGAGCGAGAGGTCATGCGTCCTTACCCGCCGTTGGGCTTGCTGTACATTTCAGCCCATCTCAAGGCCAAAGGGTTCAGCGTCGGGGTGTTCGACACCACATTCAGCGACTTCGCCAGCTTCAAAGCCTATGTGCAACGTGAACGCCCGTCAGTGGTCGGCCTTTACACAACTTTGATGACCAAGCAAAGTGTGCTGGCGATGACGCAGTTCTGCAAAAGTCTGGGTGCAACGGTTGTGCTTGGCGGACCAGAACCACCGCATTATGCTCAGCAATACCTGGAACACGGCGCGGACATCATTGTCATTGGTGAAGGCGAAATCACGCTAGAAGAGCTTATCCCGCATTTGGCACGACATGGGCTAAACCGCCTGTGGGAAGTCAACGGCATTGCCTTCCTGGATGATCTTGGCCAGTTAATACGTACTGATCCACGCACCTACATTCACGATCTTACGGCCCAACCGTGGCCAGACCGCGAAGCGATTGATATTCAACACTACGTGGATATCTGGCGTGAGCATCACGGCGTAGGTAGTCTGTCGTTGACGTGTGCGCGGGGCTGTCCGTTTACGTGTACATGGTGTTCGCATACCGTCTTTGGTGAAACCCACCGCCGCCGCAGCCCTGAAGACGTGGCCGATGAGGTGCTTTATCTCAAAGAACGCTATGCACCCGACCAACTCTGGTTTGTGGATGATGTTTTCACCATTAACTGGCGCTGGTTGCAAGGTTTGCATACGGCATTTCAGGAACGCGGGCTGAAAATCCCCTTTGAATGCATTTCGCGAGCTGACCGCATGAACGAAGACATCGTTGATACCTTAGCCGAGATGGGCTGTGCGCGGCTGTGGATTGGCTCTGAAAGTGGCTCACAGCGGATTCTGGATGCCATGAAGCGCAAAACGACCGTCGAAGCTGTACAACAGATGACACACTCGCTGCGCAACCGGGGCATTGAGACGGGAATGTTCATCATGCTGGGCTATGAGGGCGAAACACTGCAAGACCTTGCTGCCACGATTGACCATCTCAAGACCGCCAACCCTGACATTTTTCTGACGACCGTCGCGTACCCCATCAAAGGTACCCGTTACTATGAAGCTGTGGCTGAGCGTGTCATTCAACCGGGAAGCTGGGCCGAGCGCACGGACCGTGATCTTGGCGTTGCCGGGCGGCACTCACGCCGATATTACAGCTTTGCGACCCGGTGGATGGTCAGTTCCGTTCATGCCCACAAGACCCAACTCAGCACCGCACCAGCGTGGAAAAAATGGCCACGCTTGGCACGTCAACAACTTAGCGCTACGATTGGGCGTGTAGGAATGGCGTTGACAGCCCGCGAGGTCGAAATACCAAATACCCCGGCCGGGCGTGGCTGGTACGACGAACAACGTGAGGCTGTAGAAACAGGAGCATAAAACTATGCCAGTCTATGAATTTCGTTGTAATGACACCGGGAAGCGTTTCGAAGTCAAAATGAGCTACGCTGACTACGACCCGGATGCGGTGCGTAGCCCCTTTACAGGAAGTGACAATGTTTCGCGGATTATTGGCCGGGTACGTGTCGTCCGCTCAGAAATGTCACGGTTTGAACAAGCCTTCGATGGTGACGAAAGTGCGATGGATGCCCTTGACGATTTGGAAGATGCCGACCCACGCACCCTCGGGCGTGCCTTGCGCCACTTTGGAAAAGGTATGGAAGACGACCTCGGCGGTGAGTTTAACGAAGTCGTGGGGCGCCTGGAGTCAGGCGAATCGCCAGAATCAATTGAAGCCTCAATGCCGGAGGACGGGTCCATAGGGGATGGTTAAATATGCTAGGCAAGCTGAATTTGAAGGTCTTCATCTTTGACGCTGACATCTATGGCCGTTATGCAATCAATAGCTATCTAGCCTGGGATCGGCGTACACGGGTGGTTGGGATGGCCGAAAGCGTAGATGAAATGTTCGACTGGTTGACGGACCATGCCGAAGCAGAATGGCCCAACATCATCATCCTGGATACCTATACCTTTGAAACACCTGACAGCACCGCGCTTCTGGTGCAACGGCTCCAGCGGATGATTCATGATGTGTTCATTGTCGTTCTGGATCGGCATGTTGCCCCAGAAGCGGCATGTGTAGCCCTGAAAGCAGGCGCACGGGGTTACTTTGTCCGTAATGATGTTGGCCTCCAAATTGCCTGGGCGCTCGTCTGGGCGCAGGATTATCCCTTCAGCGTGACCCGCTCAATGGTCGATTACCTGCACGATGATCTCTGCTTGCAAGAGGCAGCCGTCATTCCTGACAAACGTGAATACCCCGAGTTGACCGACCGCATTCGTGAGGCCATTCAACTCTGTGTTGTGGAAGGTATGAGTGCCGACCTTGCTGCTGATGAAATGGGCGTCAGTACTCACACAATCCGCAGCTATGTCAAAGAAGGCTATCGTATATTAGAGTCCTACGATACCGATATGGAATACCCGCCCGAAATGAGCGCTCAAGAACGAGCGTTTATGCGTTACACCGCGATTGAAGGTGAGCCACCACCTGATGAATTGCGACCTGAATTATTGGATGAACCCGAAGAGGACGAGAACTAAATGGCGCGAGCATTAGTCACTGGCGCGACAGGTTTTGTTGGGTCATGGATTACCCGCACATTGCTGGACGCCGGGCATACCGTCCGCGTCATGCATCGCGAAAGCAGCAAACTTGACGCCATTGAGGGCCTGGACGTTGAGCGTGTTATGGCCACCCTGGACGACCCTGTTGCGCTGGCGGCAGCGGTTAAGGGGATAGATTGGGTGTTTCATGTCGCGGCAGTTGCAGATTACTGGCGGAGTGGTAAGTCTAAAATCTATAGCGTTAACGTCGATGGAACGCGCCTGTTGTTGGATGCGTGCCTGGCTGCCAATGTGCAACGCTTTATTTTCACCAGTAGCGCCGCTGCGATTGGGTATCGGGAAGACGGTAAACCCGTTGATGAATCCCATGTTTTCAGCATTGACCCCAACGTTTCTCCTTATGGGCACAGCAAATACCTCGCCGAAGCCGAAGTTTACAAAGCCATTCATCGTGGGCTGGATGCCATAATTCTCAATCCGGGCGTTATACTGGGGCCGGGTGACCTTAATTTGATTTCGGGCACGCTCATTACCGAAGTTGCCGCCGGGCACATGCCCTTCTGGCCGACCAGTGGCGGGATTTGTGTGATTGATGTGCGCGATGTGGCGGTGTCTCATCTGCGTGCCGCTGAAAAGGGGCGGTCCGGGGAACGTTATATTCTGGGAACAGTCAACATGAGCAATCAGGCTCTCATCAAGCTCATTGCGCAGGTGATAGGTGCGCCGGAACCGTGGTTACCATTGCCCGCACCCGTGGTTCGGCTTGCTGCGACCGCGGCGGACTTTGCCCGTGCTGCGAAAATTTCACTGCCGGGCAGTGTCGAAGGCAACCAACTGCGGCTCAGCACACAATATCTGTACTTCAACACCCAAAAAGCCCAAGCCGAACTCCATGATCCAGAAATTGACCTGACGACCACCATTCAAGAAACCTATGCCTGGTATCGTGACAACGGCTATCTGTAGTCAACAGCCGCTGCCACATGCCACATATCACCGTGCTTAACGGTTAGCGCGAGGGTCGCCGGGCGGCACCTGATATTGCGCTGGCCACGGCACATAGTTGCTGTAGAATTCTTCGGCTTCCACGATCAAATTACCCTGTGCATCATAAACATCACGATAGACATAGACCTCTGCGCCAGAAACCGCGTAATCGACCTGTGTGGTGCGCGTAACACCGACCGTTTCGCGATAAATCGGCGGCGGTGCGGGTTGCACGTTGCGGATATAGGGGCCGTCTACCGTCACGGTGCGGCCGGGGTCGGTGCCATAGAATTTAAACGTCAGTGTGTAGTTGACGGGGTTCACGTAAGTCTCAATGAGCAGATGCCCGTTGGTATCGTTGCGGAACTTGAAGTCTACAATTGGAGAATACACCGTTGCATCCAGCCCGGGGCCGGTGCCATCCTGCTCATAGTAGCTGACGCGGTACCCATGTGGCACACGTTCGAGGATAGGGAACCCACCATAAAATGCCGCTTGAAACACTGTGGTTGAAACCTGACAGACCCCACCGCCGACACCAGTAATTGTCTGGTCGCCGTAGATGATCAGCGCTTCTTCAAAGCCACTTTCGAGGCTCACATCGCCCAACCATTGATTAAACGAGAAGACGCTCCCCGGTGCAATAACGAGCCCGTGGAAACGTTCAGCGGCGACGGTGACGTTGGTCAGGCGCGCTTGTGTGCTGCCCCGGAAGGACGTTGTGCGTTCAGTGACAAGTTCAACAATGCCAAGTTCTGTCTCTGTCATACCCGGGTTGACGTCCGCAGGTACATCACGGAAGATCAACGGGACGGTGCGGTCTTCCAGCGAAAACGCCGCCGTCTGGAAGCCAGGCATGGTAGCATCCACATCAAGCGCACGGCCATCACGCCCCGGGTCAATAACCTCAAGCTGGCGTGTGGATTCGTTGAACACAAAGCGGGCATTAATGGCTTCAACGGTCAGGTCTGGCGCAATATTGCGCAGAAATTCGCGGGCCTGCTCGTCGGTGACATACACGTCATAGTAAGCAGTACCATCGTCGTTATTGACCCGTTCGATGCGCAGCATATTTTCCAGTGAATCGGGCGTTGCTGTCCACGGACCGCCCGCGATGCCCAGTTCACCGGGAATGAAGAACGTCACACCACGTGGATCCAGCACGCGGTTGGCCTGTTCGGCGGCAATGGTAGCGTCCACAATCGCAGGAGGGGTTTCCGCAACAAACAACGGGATTTCTGCACGGGCTGTCAGCGCTAAAATTTGCTGACGAAGGGCGTCAATCGTCGGCTGCACATCAACTTCTAGCCCAACCTGGCTCGGTGATGCGGTCGCCTGGCCGTTGCTGATCGTGATGGCGGCGTCTTGCATGGGTTGGTCAATGTCGGCTGCGATGGCCCGAATGATGCGTTCGGCTTCCGACTCATTGTAGGTCAGAATGGGGGCGACAGCGTAGCCATTCTGGTAGATGGTCCACTGATCCCACAGATCACCAACTGCGCTCCGTTCACGGCCAGCGCTGAAGATGGCATCAACCGTGGCGTCGAGGTCAAGCTGCACACCCAGTTCGGCGGCAGTATATTCCCAGCTCTGGTCCTGATACTGAAACACGAAGACCGCATCGTCGGCATAGCTAAAGCGGTTTTCAAGTTCGCTGCGGACTTCGGGCGCAGTCATGCCTGTCATCTCTACGCCATACACCGTCGAGACACCCGGCAACACCTTATCCTGATACATCAATTGGTAGCCAGCGATGGCGGCCACCAGTGCGAAGAAAACCAGCGATAAGCCAGCAAGCGCAAGTAACGGCACACGCAGTGCCCACGGGTTGATAGGCTCAACAACACGGCCTCGTGGGGGTGGGTAATAGCGGCGGGGGTCAGCAGCAGACATAGGGCCCTCATCTCGATGAAATTACATTGTTTGGTTGATCGTAGCAATACACTTTTGATGCCTTTGTATACCTTCATATTACTCAAGTTAGGGGGTGGCGGCAACTAGATTCCGTGGCGGTGGGCAGACGTGGCGTGGTCGTATCTTTACGGGGGGCGTTAACATGCGTTAGACTACAGCGCCAGAAAACATAATGTAAAGAGTAATTGGAGACGGGATTGTGAAGCGTATTCTTATTGGTATTGTGCTGGTGATGATGATCGTAGGCGGGGTTGCGCATTCGACGTCTGCACCGCCGACGGTTGAAGCGCAGGGCACCAACGTCTTTGTGAATGTCACCCCAACGGATGAATTGCAGCAGGGGCGCGTGTATATGGTGCGCGTGCAGGGGGCGGGGCTGGTGAAGGTTAATGCCACGTTCATCGGGCAGCGCATCGAACTCTACCGCACTACCTCGGGTGACTGGGCGGGGTTCTTGTCGGTGGGCATGACGGATAGTGTTGGTGGGCATATGCTCGAGGTGTACTACTGGACCGCCGAGGATGACTTACCACAGACGACCTCACGTCAGCTTACGGTCTTATTCGGCAATTTCGACGTGCAGGACATCCCGATCCCCTTTGAATTGCAACCCTTGCTTGACCAGGACTTGAATGAACGCAACTTTGCCATGATTGCCCGTGTCCATGAGCGCAACTCGTCTGAGATTTTCTTCACAGCGTTCTCGCAACCAGTCCCCGGCCCGGTCATTTCTGGTTTCGGGCAAATCCGCACCTACAACGATGGCGTGCTGGAAGGGCGGCACACAGGCATTGACTACCCGGCCGTACGTGGTACCCCGGTTACCGCTGTTTCGAGTGGACGTGTTGTGTTTGCACAGGCGCTACCGATTCATGGCAATCATGTGATCATTGACCACGGCTGGGGAATTTTGTCAGGATATTCGCATCTCAGCGAGATTTCTGTCGTTCCGGGTGAGTTGGTGCTTGCTGGCCAGATTATCGGCCTGTCTGGTGCAACTGGACGTGTACAGGGACCGCATTTACACTTTGAACTGGCGGTAAACGGCGCATGGGTCGATGCACAGTCTTTCTTTGCACTTGATATTCCGTTGCCAGCCGCAACACAATCTTAACTTGCTTTAGGGCGGCCGGCGTCCTATCCTAGGTCATCCGATGGCAACACCCAGCCGTATGTAAATCGACAATTTGGATAGAGGCGATGGCTCAAGAGTCGCAGCCACCAGTGCAACCTGCTGGTGAGCTTATGCCACATAACGTCAAAACCGAAGAATCGCTGCTTGGTGCGCTGCTCATCAACCCGGCACCAATCGCAGAAATTGCGAGTTTCCTGTCCACGGACGATTTCTATATCGTGCGTAACGGACAGGTATTTGAGGCGATGCTGCGCCTGCAAAGCCGTGGTGATGCGATTGATATTTTGACTGTCACCAACGAGCTAGAAGCGATGAACATTGCTGAGTCGGTCGGTGGGGCGGCATACCTGACCTATCTGGTCAACAACACGGGGTCGTCGCTGTATGGCGAGGTCTATGCCCGGTTTGTTGAACGTGCGGCCGTGCGACGGCGTTTGATTGAGGCGGCCGGCGATATTGCAAAATTCGCTCACCAGAGCGATGTAGACCTCAACGAAGTGATTGACCTTTCAGAGTCACGGTTGTTCAAGGTCACGGAACGTAGCTCTAAAAAGGACATGGTCCCGATTCGCCGTGCGGTGTCTGAATATTTTGACCGTATCGAGTTCCTGTTCGAAAACCGCGACGAACCCATTGGGGTGCCGACCGGGTTTACGGATATGGACAAATTGCTCGGCGGGATGCAGCGCAGCGACCTGATTATCCTGGCGGCGCGTCCGGGGATGGGTAAAACCTCGCTGACGCTCAATGTCGCCTTAAATGCCTCACGCTATGGCAATGCGCGTGTCGCGATCTTTAGCCTGGAAATGAGCAACGAGCAGATTGTGCAACGTCTGGTCTCGGCGGAAACAGGCATCAACACACAGCGCTTGCGGCTGGGGCAACTTGAAGAACATGAATGGGAACGCTTTACTCAGGCGTCGTCCGCACTGAGCCAGGTACCGATCTTTCTAGACGACACGCCGGCAATCACCCCGTTGCATATGCGCGGCAAATGTCGGCGGCTATATCGTGAACACGGTCTGGATTTGATTATCGTGGACTATTTGCAATTGATGACAACGGGCGGCGGTTTGGGAGAAGGCGGTGGGCGTGCCAATGCCAACCGTGTGCAGGAAGTCAGCATGATTTCGCGCCAGCTAAAGGAACTTGCCCGTGAATTGAATGTGCCTGTGCTGGCCGCGTCTCAGCTTTCGCGCGCTGTGGAATCACGCAGTGACAAGCGTCCGGTGCTGTCTGACTTACGTGAGTCGGGAAGCATTGAACAGGACGCCGACGTAGTGATGTTTATCTACCGCGATGAGGTCTACAATGATGACACCGAGCGCCCCAACCAGGCCGATATCATCGTCGCCAAGCACCGTAACGGGCCGATTGGTTCGGTATCGCTTTATTTCCGTAAAGAATTGACCCAATTTGCGAACCTCAAATCCACTGATATAGATTTGTCAGGCTTCTAAATCATGGCAAACACTTTTGACGGCTTTCAAGTTCACGGTAAGGATGAGCGCAATATTCTGGTGCCAGAGCGCTTTTTCTGGGACTTGCTGCCGAAAATCGACAACTTTGTTGAACTCAAAGTCACGCTCTATTGTTTCTGGGCCTTTCAGCAGCAAGAGGGCGCGTATCGTTATGTGCGCTTGCACGAGGCTCTGGCCGACGAACAACTGCTGGAAAGCACGAATGCGCGGCCAGAACTGCAAGCGAGTCTGGTGCGCGAGGGCTTTGAACGGGCCTTTGTGCGGGGCACATTATTGGCTGTTCATGACCACGCCAGCGACGATATTTTTTATTTCCCCAATTCGCGCCGAGGACGGGAAGCGGTCACCGCGATAGAAGAACAGCGCTGGTATCCGCAACGGGGGCAGCGGCCGCTCTCGCTGACGGTGGAGCAACCGTCTGTTTTTGCCGTGTACCGCAACGAAATCGGCACTATCTCGCCTATGGTGGCAGATGCATTGCGCCAGGCTGAAGACGACTACCCCCAGCAATGGATTCTGGACGCCATCCGTATTGCTGTGGCAAACAACGCCCGCAAATGGGCATATATACAATCTATTCTCGATAGGTGGTCTGCACATGGACGACAAGAAGGATTTACGACACATCAGCGACCTGATGGACACACCCCCCAATCATCATCAGCAGACATCGACTTCTCCGAATATAGCGAACGCTAACCATCAGCATCTCGAGCAATGGCACACTGATTCTGAAGATGCAGTTTGTCCCCATTGTGACGGGCTTGGCTATGTTCGGCGTGATGTCCCGGTGAACCATCCAGATTTTGGCAAGGCCTTTGTATGTGTCTGTCAGCGCGAGCGGGTTGCCGCCAGACGCCACGAGCGTTTATTGCGCTTGAGTAATCTGGAAGCCTATGCGCATATGCGCTTCAACAATTTCGTGACGGATCGTCCCGGGTTGACTGATGCACAGCGTGAATCGTTGCGGATGGCGTTGTCGTTGTCTATTCAATTCGTTGAAGACATTGACGGACGGTGGCTGGTGTTGCAAGGCGGGTTTGGCACGGGCAAAACGCATCTGGCGGCGTCGATTGGTAATTTTCTGGTAGAAAATGGCTACGATGTCATGTTTTTGACAGTGCCTGACTTGTTGGATCATCTGCGCACCACATTCAGCCCAAATTCTGAAGTCCGCTACGATGAACTTTTTGACATGGTGCGCAACGTGCGCGTGTTGATCCTTGACGATATGGGGACTGAAGCACCGACGCAATGGGCCGGCGAAAAACTATTTCAGCTCATTAACGAGCGCTATATTCGTGAACTCCCAACAGTGGTGACAACCAATACACCAACGGAAGAACTGGACCCGCGTGTTGCCAGCCGCTTGCAAGATCGCCGTTTTGTGTGGCGTTGGGTGCTAAATGTACCAGACTATCGCAGCACCTTCGATTTTGCCGAAGAAGTCACCGAATATAATCCCTATGATGTGATGACGTTTGAAGGATTTCAGGCGTACACCGAAAACTTGAAGCGGGCGCGTCAGATGGCGGAAGACTACGCACGGCGGCCAGAGGGGTGGTTACTGTTCCATGGGGCGAATGGTACGGGTAAAACACATCTGGCAGCAGCGGTGGCGAATGCACGGCGTGCAACGGGGCAGCAGGTATCGTTTTTGACTCTGGCAGACTTGATGGATTACCTGCGCGATGCTTTCAACTCCAAAAGTGAGACTGTAAACCAGCGCCTGCAATTCTTGCGTGAAGCCCCGCTGCTGGTGCTTGATGGCTTTAAACTCCGTTCGGCAAGCGGCTGGACGGTTGAAAAGCTCTTCCAGCTCATTGACTACCGCTACATGACAGGTAAACCGACGCTAATAACTGCTACCACCGAGGACTTGCGTGGGTTAGACAAACAATTCAGTAGTCGCTTTCTGGATACACGTATCTGTAGGCTGTTTGAAATATCAGCGATTCCATACTATGAACGCTGGAAAAAGTCATAGAACGCGGCGCAGCCTCAGCGGTGCTGTGAGTCTGACCGAACCTATCGCTATGAGGTCTCGTCTTCTTCATGTTCATACTCAGCCGTGGCCGTTTCTAGATAGGCATCGTAGTCCTCTTTGCTGACAAATTCACCGTTATCGACTTCAGAGCTAATCAGGTTGCGGTTTTTGTCATAAAAGAAGCGCGCCTCAGTGCGGGTGAATGTCTTGGGGCCAGTGATGGATTTACGCGAGAAAAAGACCTGTGGATTGTCCATGTCTGGCGAGAGGTCGTTGCGCAGGTCAATGCGAATCTGAACAATCTCGTCGCTGTCGGTGGGACGGTTGGGTTTACGATACACGCGCACATAATAATAGGCACCGTTGGGGTCGCCGCTTTCTTCACCACCGCCAAAAAGTAGTTTGCCGAGACCTTTAAACATCGAATATGCTCCGTTCCTGTTTTTTTGATCGGTTACTGTGATTGTACAACGGCGACCTGAGCAAAGACTAAAGTAGGTCGGTACGGTGCTGGTCCTTCAAGTGGTTCACAACCGCTTTGACGCCCTGTGCATGGGCCCGGTCACAGACAAAAACGACATCGCCCGTGTCAATAATCACCATGTCTTCAACGCCAAGCGTCACAACGGTCCGCTCTGTAAGTACCAGATTTCCCCTTGAATCAAGGCTGTAGACATTGCCTCCGTTGGTGCGGTAGATGTTCTGCCGTTTTGCACCGTCATCATCACACAGCGCATCATACAGCGCCGACCAGCTCCCAATGTCATCCCAGCCAATGTCTACCGGAATCACGGCTACATTTTCTGCATTTTCCATCACGGCGATGTCGATTGGCAATTTTTCGACACGCGGCCATTGTTCAGCCAGCACTTGCTCGAATGTGTCTGTTCCGAAAGCGCCTTGAATCTTCTCGAGTATATAGAACGTGGTCGGGCGCTGGCGGCGGAGTTCACCGAGGGCACGCGCTGCCTTCCAGATGAACATTCCCGCATTCCAGCTAAAGTTCCCGCGTGACAGAAATTCAATTGCTGTTTCTTCATTGGGTTTTTCACGGAAGCGCACCGACTGATAAACGTGAAAGTCATTGAGGGTGGTGAGGTGGTCACCGCGTTCAATGTAGCCAAAGCCAGTTGACGGATGCGACGGGGTGATGCCTAGCGTGACAATGTAATCGTCTGTGGCCGCCTGATACGCTGCTTTCAATACGTCGCGAAACTTGACTTCATTGGCGATGTAATGGTCAGCGGTCAGCACAGCGACAATGGCGTCCGGGTCATGCGCGGCGATGCGCATAATGCCATAGCCGACCGCTGGCGCAGTGTCCATCCCGAAGGGCTCAAGCACATAGTTTTCAGCGGGGATTTCGGGTACATCGTGGCGCAAATCGTCTACCATATTCTGCCCGGTCACGATGAAGATACGCTCTGGGGGTAGTAACGGCAGCAGGCGCTCAACTGAAATGCGGAACATACTCTGTTCGTCGACTAATGAGAGCATTTGCTTGGGGCGGTTCTTGCGGCTGAGCGGCCAGAGCCGTGTCCCACCACCACCGGCCATGATTAGCGCATAGTAATTATCGTACATGATGTATTCTCCTGATTGGCTGCAAAAATACACGATTCAAAAATGATCACTATCGCTTTGCAATATAGGTCTGTGGTGCGATCTCTTGAACCAGTCCTTTCAAGAAAAGCTGCATCATCTTCACATTGACCTCTTGAATGCTCATGTTGGCTTGAATAGCGATGTCGTCAACATGCAGCGGTTCAAGTTCAATTAACGATAGCAGAAACTGCTCTGTCTCGTCACCCGGTGCGACTTGTTCTGCGACCTGACGAGTCTGTACAAGTTGATGGCTGAGATTGAGTTCTTCAAGAATGTCTTCAGGGGTCAGCACCATCTTGGCCCCATCCTGGATCAAGCGGTTGGTGCCCTGACTATTCGGGCGATTGATGTTGCCGGGGATGGCAAAGACCTCGCGCCCCTGTTCGGCGGCTAGCGACGCTGTAGTCAACGCACCACTGCCTGCACCGGCCTCAACAATCAGCACCCCTAGCGACAAACCACTGATGAGTCGGTTACGCACTGGAAAATGACGACCGGCGGGTTCGGTTTTGGGAGGGTGTTCGGTGATAATCAGGCCTTGTTCCTGTGCGATAATAGCATCGGCTAGCGTACGATTTTCGCTCGGGTAAATGCTGTCGATACCATTCGCTAGCACCGCGATGGTACGTCCGTTGTGGTCCAATGCGCCCTGATGCGCTGCTGCGTCAATGCCGAGTGCCAGACCACTGATGATGGTGACACCCTGTTGTGATAACGCAGCCGCCATGTCGTAAGCGACTTCTCGACCGTATGTTGTCGCACGGCGGGTGCCAACGACAGCAAGGGCCCGTTCTTCGGCCGGTAACAGGGTGCCTCGATAATAGAACATTGGGGGCGCGTCTGGGATTTCAGCAAGCAGGGTGGGGTAGTTGGGATTGTCGATGGTGCAGATGGCGGCGTCAAGTTCATAAAGGCGGTTGAGCGAGCCAGCCAGGTTTAAGCGTTTGCGGCGTTCATGCAGCCTTTGCGCGGTTTCATTGTCAAGCCCAGCCTGGAGTAGTTCAGATGTGGGCGCACGCCACGCCGCTTCCATATCACCCTGAAAATAGTGATAAAGTCCTCGCAACCGAGCCGAGCCGATGCCTTTGACAAGATTCAACCCCAGCCAGAATTGCAAGTTGTTGCTCATCACCACGCCCTGTCATCAAAGGCTAGGTGCTGGTGTCGTCGTTGTCGTCGTCAAGGTCTGGCAATAAGCCAGGCAGCGGGTGGATCGTGATGCGACGTTCATCCAGATCAATGTTGCGGATAACGTCCTCAATGTCAGGCAAAAGTACCTCGCCATAGGGTTCACCATCCACGACAAAGACATCATTCGCGCCTGTCTCAAAAATTTTGACCAACTGCCCGATATAGTCGTCAGTTTCGGTGTAGACGTCCATCCCAATCAGTTCGATGGTGTAATATTCGTCATCTTCAAGCGGCGCACCTTCACTGAGGGGCACACTGACGATCATGCCACGCAATGGGTCGGCGGCGTCGCGGTCATCAATTCCTTCAAGGGTGAGTAGCGCGAGGTTGCGGTGAAAACGAGCGTTCAGCAGGGTGTAGGTCGTCTGTTGTTTGGGGCGGCGTTCAGGGCTCAGAATGACGGTTTCAAGGTGCGGGATGCGTTCGGGGTGGGCGGTAAAGATTTGCATCCGCACTTCGCCACGTATGCCATGAGGACGCATAATTTTACCCAGTTGCATCATATCTTGACGCTGATCTTGTTCCCCTGAACGCTTCTTAGAACGAGCCACAGCAAGTTATCCTGCTAATCAATGATTTTGAGGGTGATGCGCTTACCTTCAACCGTGCCCATAGCCCGCAGGAGGGTACGCATTGCATTGGCAATACGGCCCTCTTTACCAATCACACGGCCGGTATCGTCTGGCGCGACGTGCAATTTCACGATGGTCATCTTGCCGTCAGGTACAACTTCGACACGTACCTGGTCCGGTTCATCAACCAGCGATTTAGCAATGTATTCAATCAATTCTTGCACGTTGCAGCCTCCTTGTGGCGTTTAAGCGCGGGTTATTCTTCAGTTGCGGCGGCCGGTTCTTCTTTTTCTTCTTCTTCAGTAGGTTCTTCGGTGTCGGGTTCAGGCTCGGCCGGTGTTACGTCATCCACGATTTCAGCGACAGGTTCACTGTCCTGTGCAACCTTGGGGGCCTCGTAGCGCGTGCGCGGGTTCACCTCGGGGGCTTCGGCCTTGGCGGCTTCGGCTTCAGCAACCAGCGTTTCCAGTTCTTCACCCGCTTGCAGGCGCTTCAGACGGTCGATTGTGCCGTTATTCTTGAAGAACCGGGCCACAGCCTCGCTGGGTTGGGCACCCACGTTCAGCCAATGCAGGGCGCGGTCTTCTTTGTATTCAACGGTTTCAGGGCGTGTGCGTGGGTTGTAGTGACCAAGAATTTCAATGTAACGACCGTCGCGGGGGCTGCGCTTGTCGGTCACAACGATACGATAAGCGGCCTGTTTCCGCGCACCAACGCGGCGTAGACGAATACGAACCATAGTGTCTCCTTCTTAATTGAATCCAGGGATATTCGGCATTTTGCCGGATTTTATTTGTTTCAGCATTTTCTGCATTTCGCGGTGTTGCTTCAAGAGCTGGTTGATTTCCTGTACGCTTGTACCACTCCCGGCGGCAACACGGCGTTTACGGTTTGCGTTCAATATCTTCGGGTTGTCACGTTCCTGTGGCGTCATGGAGTAGATAATGGCTTCGACACGATGCAGGCGTTCTTGCGCTTCCTGATCGTTGAAGTCCATCTGCTTACGTAACTTGCCGACACCCGGCAGCATATCCATGATTTTGCCGACGGTTCCCATCTTCTTAATCTTCTGAATCTGGTCCAGAAAATCTTCCAACGTGAACTTGTTTTCCATCAGGCGTTTTTGCAGGCGTTCAGCTTCTTTCTCGTCAAAAAGCTGTTCGGACTGCTCAATGAGTGACATCATGTCGCCCATGCCAAGAATGCGAGACGCTAAGCGGTCGGGGTAGAAAACCTCGAAAGCGTCGAGTTTTTCGCCAACACCCATAAACTTGATCGGCACACCCGTGACTTCGCGCATCGAAATCGCCGCACCACCACGTGCATCACCGTCAACCTTGGTCAGAATCAGCCCGGTAACGCCCAGCCGATCATTAAACCCTTCGGCAATGTTGACCGCTTCTTGCCCGGTCATGGCATCAGCGACGAGCAGGATTTCAGCCGGTTTGGTGCGCTCTTTGATAGCGGCTAGCTCATCCATCAATGTTTCGTCAATTTGCAGGCGGCCGGCAGTGTCCAGGATGACAACAGTCGCGTCTTGTTTTTTGGCTTCTTCGACACCCCGCACACAGATGTCTGGCGGGGCGCTGTCAGTGCCTTCTTCGTAGTAGGGCATCTGAATTTGCCTGGCATTGACAACGAGCTGTTCAACCGCAGCCGGGCGATAGGTGTCCGCTGCTACCAAAAACGGTTTCCGACCATCACGGCGAAGGTGCAAGGCCAGCTTCGCAGCGGTGGTGGTTTTACCTGACCCTTGCAGGCCGACGAGCATAATCACTCGCGGAGAGGGCCCTGCCAGGTCAAGTCTACCCGCTTCACCAAGCGTTTCAACCAGTTCCTCATTGACGATCTTGATCACCTGTTGGCTGGGTTGCAGGCTTTTCTGCACCTCTGCACCAACGGCGCGTTCTTGCACACGTTTGATAAAGTCCTTCGCGACCTTAAAGTTTACGTCTGCTTCAAGCAAAGCCATCCGCACTTCACGCATGGCTTTCTTCACGTCGTCTTCTGTCAGGTGACCTTTACGACCGAGCGATGTAAAAACATCTTGCAAGCGATCGCTCAAAGTTTCGAAGATTGGCATATTCATCCCATAATTGACAACTGGACGATGTCAGACGGAAATTGTAGTCGAGCCTATCGTGGCCGTCAAGACAAAATGCGATGCTCAAGGGGATGACGATGAGGGCACGGCCACACTAACTGTGGCATACCCCTGCTAGTAGCTCCCCACAACGAACCACGTCCGGCCGCCATTAGCAGCACTGACCTCGCTCAGCGCCAACACAAGCCCTTCTTTGCCATAATCCACGTACATCAACCAGCCGGGTTGTGGCGCAGGGTAACGGAATGGCATTGTGTCGCTAGCGTATGTTTGGGCCCGACCCATAAATTCTTCAGCAGGCGTATAAGCCCATCCCAAATCAGCGCGTAATGTCTCGTTGTTACGCCATAGATGACCAATGCCTCCAGTTGGAACAAGCCGATCAGCAGGCGCGGTAAAGTCACTATTATCGACCGGGGTACCGTCCCATGTATCAGCGAATGCGTCCCATTTGCCGTTGTTGTATGCGACAAAATAGTACACATTGCCATCCGTTGTGGTGATGGGATAGCGAAAAACGCGGCCGCCTTCAAAATCCTGAGCGATAACCTGAACAGATTCGACTGGTGTTGGGCATTCAGATGGGGTCCGGTCCTCAAACTGGAAGAACCAGTCCGTTGTGCAATTCTCTTCGATAATCAACATGTAGATTTCGGTAGTTGCTACCTGCCCCGTGTTGTTGACCGCCTCTGCCCATAGATGCATATTGCCATTTCTATTCATGGTAGGGAACACCAACGACGCAACGCCATCATCGGGTACAATGACACCCTGAAGCGTCCCTGACATTCCTGTTCCAGTCGGGGCCGTATAGAAACTGACGCTCTCGGCATTGACCGCAGCAACTGTGATACTAACCGTCTGGCCTGCTTCGATGTAGATGTTGCCGTCTGTTCCTTGCTTAGAAGGGTCTATAACAATGCCACCCAGTTGCGGCGCGGCCTGTTGCTGGGGTGTTTCCCACCGCACCAGCACTTCCCGTGAATCAACACGTTCTTGCCCGTTGGCATAAACTGCTTCAGCCCAGATATAAGCCGCCCCCGGAGACGTTTGCGGAATGTCCCACGTCATATGCCCACCATCACGCAGATTGTAGTCGGTCATGATGAGGCGTGGCTGACCATTATTGCTATTGTCACGTGTGTAGAACTCAACCCGTTCGGCCGCGTCGACATTAGCATGAACACTGAGGCGTGTACCGGGTGCAACCCTCACCGTTAGAATTGATGACCCACTGCCAAGGATTTCACCCGGCGTCACGGTCAACGGGCCGATGTTGGGTACATAGTAGGGGTATTGTGGTACACGCAAAACTTGCCCGACTTCAAGCCGATTTGGGTCTGCCAGGCAGTTCCCTATCGCGAGTGTGTTGGCTGTCGTGTCGGCACACCGCGCAATGTTGCTTAATGTGTCACCCTGAACAACCTGATATGTATAGCCCCAGTCGGTACGCGGGATACAACTATTCACCGGGGCGCTACTACCACTACCGTTGCTGGTACCAGTGCCGTTGTTGCCGCTGGATGATCCCGTGTTTTGGGTGTTGTTTGACACAGGTTCCTCGTCAAGGTTCAAAACTGGGATGTCATTGCTATTCGTGTCTGACGCATCTGACGCATCATCTTGCACGCTATCCTCGACAACAACCTCATCTTCAATGGGTTGCTGGTTACTCCCTGCGGCGGGAATCAGTGAAACGGGCGTTGGGTTTCCGCTAGTAGATTCAGCCGTCAGGTTGCACGCCAGACTCGCTGCTAGCAACATGATGAGTATCAATCCGGGAAGACCATTCCGATGCATAGGGCATACCTCCAAAGCGATTTGTGTGATGGGTTCTATATCCAAAGACACGCAAAGGCGGTTCACCGTTCCGTTAACGGCACTTGAACCCTAATTTCCAGGGTGCTGTTTTCGATATGCCAGATGGTGTGCGCGAAACGCTCAACAAAATAACGGTCATGTACAACAGCAAGTACGCTGCCAGGGAAATTTTCCAGCGCTTGTTCGAACTGTTCCCGTGATTGCACATCCAGGTGATTGATTGGTTCGTCCAGCACCAGCAAATTCGCCCCCTGTGCGATCAAACGGGCCAGCATCAGGCGTGCCCGCTCACCAAAACTCAACATTTCGACCGGGCGCAGGGCATCATCGCCAGCGAACAGGAAAAAATGTAGAAATGACCGGGCCTCGGTCTGGTTCATCTTGCTAACAGATTGGATCACTTGTAACGGAGTTTCCCCCGGCTGCAAGATGTCTTGCTCTTGAGCCAGATACCCGACCTGAATACTTGCCCCAAGCCGCACTGTACCTCCGACTGGTGCCAGTTCACCGATGATGGTTTTCAAAAGAGTGCTTTTGCCATGCCCGTTCGGGCCAAGGATTGCGATGCGCTCCCCTGCCCGTACACTGAGGTCAAGTTCAGAGAGCAACGCCGCCTGTTCATACCCAACGCTGAGATTTTCGGTGTGGATGACGTCTTTGCCTGTGCCGGGTAGCTCGGCAAAGTCCAGCTTTAAATGCCAGTGCTGTTGTGGCTTTTCAACGCGGTCGTCGGATGCTATATAGCGTTTAAGGCGTGTGACTTTGCTCTGCGCACGTTTGGCGACTTTTTTAGCATAGCGGCGCTGCTGATCGTTCTTTGTGGCGTTCTCTTTGCGGACTGCTTTGGCCATAGTAAAAGAAATATCGGCTTGCATACGGGCGATTTCGACCTGTTGATCTTGCCATTGCGCCCACTGCTTGTCTAACTCAGACTGCACAGCGGCGGTGTAGTCACGATAGTTGCCGGGGTATGACCGCGCAGTGCCGTCACGCAACGCAATGATCTGATTAACAGTGCGGTCCATAAAGGTGCGGTCATGCGAGACCATCAACACGCCGCCCTGAAAATCCTGCAACCAGCTTTCCAGCCACTCAATGGCGGCAATATCAAGGTGATTGGTAGGTTCGTCTAAGAGAAGAAGCTGTGGGTCATGCAACAACACCGACGCCAGGCGCAACCGGGTTTTCTGCCCACCAGACAGCACACCGACCGGGGTTTGCAAGCCGATGTGTTCCAGATCAAACACTTTCAAAAGCTGCTCGGCATGGCTTTCGTTTTGTAAGCTGCTGAGGCGTTCAATGGTAGCGAGGGCATCGTCGTATTGTTGCATCAATGTGTTAAGCGTTACCTCGTCAGCGCCCGCCATCTGGTCGCCCAGCGTTTCAAGTGCTTGCTCGGCTGCCTGCAATTCGTGATGATGTGGAAAGAGGATTTCTTCGGCGGTGCGATGGGTGTCAATACCCTGCGAGAGATACCCGATGCGCAAATCTGGCGGCGTAAACGTGACACTACCCGCCTGTGCGTCGCGTTGGCCAAGCACAACTTGCAGCAGCGTGGTTTTACCAACGCCATTGGCACCAAATAAGCCAATTCGATCCTGTTTATTGACGATGAATGAAACATTGGAAAATAGTGGCGCTGAGGCCCCACGAAAGCGCACCGTAAGGTTCGAGACCGTTAACATGATGTCATTATCCTTCAATGTCTTGCAGATGTTGGAATGCAAAAACGCATCACAGTGGATGCAGCGGCAGGGAGAATTAGTGCCTATTGAGGGATAATGCTGTCAATCATGGTGCAACTTTCTGAATGGGTGAACGATGCTCTGGGGATGGCCGGCTGGGTTGCAACAATACACCGCCAAAACAAAGTAATTGTAAGTGAGTTAGCCGGGGCTGTCAAATAAAATTAATTGTTGTAGGCATTTGTCGTTCTCTGTAAAATATAGTTAAGCTAAAGTTACTCGTGAGGAAATAAATGCAGCAACAGACGGTACTGATTACAGGGGCAAGTGGTGAGGTTGGTCATGGCCTGGTCGAACGTCTACACCACGACGCGGTGACCATTGTGACGTTAGACATCCACGAACCAGATGCCAAACTGCTGCCGTATATTGATACGTCGATCGTCGGTGACATTACCGACCACGCCCTGTTGAACCGTCTGGAAGCTGACTTTCACTTTGATACGATTTACCACATGGCTGCTTTGCTCTCGACCAGTGCTGAAAAACAACCCCTATTGGGCCATGTTGTCAACGTACAGGGGACACTCAACTTACTTGAGCTGGCGCGGCGACAATCCACGGACGAACCCGTTCGATTTATCTTCCCCAGCTCGGTAGCGGTCTATGGGGTGCCAGACTTGCAAACTAAAACAGACTATCCCTGTGTGCGCGAAGACCAATTTACCGAACCGATCACGATGTATGGTGTCACCAAGCTCCATTGCGAACACCTGGGGCGCTATTTTACTGACAATATTGGTCAGTTTGACGCAACAAGCCGCCCAGCACGCATTGACTTCAGAGGTGTACGTTTTCCGGGGCTGCTCAGCGCGGTGACTTTGCCCACTGGCGGCACCAGTGACTATGGGCCAGAAATGTTGCACGCAGCCGCACAGGGCACGCCCTATGCCAGCTTTGTCCGTCCAGACTCGACCATTTCATTTATGACCATGCCAGACGCGGTGCGGGCTTTGTATATGTTGACCAATGCCCCCCGCGAGCGTCTCTCACGGCATATGTATAACGTCAGCAGTTTCAGCGTCAGTGCTGCTGAGATTGCCCGCTACGCCGAAACCTTGCACCCCCATGCCGCAATCAGCTACGAGCCGCACGCTGGCCGCCAGCGCATTATCGACTCCTGGCCTATGGATATGGACGATAGCGCCGCACGCCGCGATTGGGGCTGGTACCCGCAGCATGATGTCGCTACTGCCTTTAATGACTATTTAATCCCCTCGATTAAAGCATTCTACCGTGTCGGAGAACATGTCTAAATAACGGGTAAGCCGCGCACCGCGCGCGGGATTGTTCTCGACATCATAAGCACCACACGCTACAATCAAAACGTTAAAAACTAAACGGATTGGGATTCGGGCCCTTTCCGTCTTCACGTCTGTATACCAGACATAACCCTGAAGGACAGTAACACATGGCTGATTTCAAGAAACAAGAACTGTTGGATATGTATACCGATATGGTTCTGATCCGGCGCTTTGAAGAACGCTGCGCCCAACTTTACCAGGAAGGTAAAATCGGCGGCTTTTTGCACCTGTACATTGGGCAAGAAGCAACCGGGGTCGGGGCTGTACGTGCTGTGCGCGAAGAAGATCATCTGCTGACGGCCTATCGTGATCATGGCATTGCGATTGCACGTGGGCTTGATATCAATAAACTCATGGCAGAAATGCTCGGCAAAAAGACCGGGGTGAGCAAAGGCAAAGGTGGTTCTATGCACCTTGCCAGCCGCGCTCATAATTATTGGGGTGGCTACGCGATTGTCGGGGGGCATTTGCCGCTGGCTTCGGGCATTGCGTTCCGTGCCCGCTATATGGACGAAGATTTTGGTGTGCTGTGCCTGATGGGTGATGGCGCAACCAATATCGGTTATTTCCACGAATCGTTGAATCTTAGTGCGGTCTGGGAGCTTCCGGTCGTTTGGCTGGTTGAAAATAACCAGTACGGGATGGGGACTGCGGTGGGGCGTGCTTCTGGCACCGAAGAAATTGTCAAGAAAGCCCACGCATACGGCATGAAAGAAGGCCCACGGTGCGACGGGATGGACCCTGTTGCCACCTATGATGCCGTTAAAGAAGCAATGGAACACGCACGCAAACATGGTCCCGTCTTGATGGAGGCGTTGACGTATCGCTTCGTCGGGCACAGTATGGGCGACCCCGAGCGCTATCGTAGCAAAGACGAAGTGCGCCATTACTCTGAAGAAGAAAATGACCCCATTGGTAAATTTGGTATCTACATCAAGAACAAATTCAAGAGCGTTAGTGAGGACGACCTCGTTGCGCTTGACCAGGACGCCGCCGAACGGGTAGAAGCGGCTGTTAAATTCGCTGAAGAAAGCCCAGACCCTGACTTTGAAGACATTTTCGAAGATGTCTACGTCTAAATGCTGTGGGCGCGACGTCCAACTAAAACAATGAGGAAGTAACAACAAGATGGCAACAATGACAGAAACGAAACGGATGACGGTTCGCGAGGCCATCGCCCAGGCGCTCCGCGAGGAAATGTACCGCGATGACCGTGTCTTTATCATGGGTGAAGAAGTTGGTGTCTGGGGGGGCACCTATGCGGTTACTCGTGGTTTTCATGATGAGTTTGGTGAACGCCGTGTGCGCGACACACCGATTTCTGAAATGGCGATTGTTGGGGCTGGTGTCGGGGCGGCGATGAATGGCTTGCGCCCGGTCTCTGAACTGATGACGATTAATTTTGCATTCCTGGCGCTTGACGCGATGATTAACCACGCCGCCAAAATCCACTCTATGTTCGGCGGCCAATTCACCGTCCCGATTGTGATTCGAACAACAACGGGAGGTGGGCGTCAGCTTGGCGCAACACACTCGCACAGCCCGGAAATCATTTTTGCACATTTCCCGGGAATGTATGTTGGGTGTCCGGCCACAGCTGACGACGCCTATGGGATGACCAAGACTGCTATCCGCGACGAAAATCCTGTGTTTATGGTTGAACACAGCACGCTTTACCAGAAACGTGCCGAAGTGCCGCTGGATGATGATTATCTTGTTCCGGTCGGTGAGTCGCGGGTCGTGCGCGAGGGGGAACATTGTACGATTGTGACCTTCTCTAAGGGTGTTCACCTGGCTCAAGAAGCCGCCGACACGCTGGCAGAGGAAGGTGTTGAAGTCGAAATTGTTGACCTGCGCTGGTTGCGCCCGCTAGACACCACCAAGTTCATCGAGAGCTTCAAGAAAACGAACCGCATGGTTGTGGTTGAAGAAGGTTTGCCGATGTTTGGTGTTGGTGCCGAGATTACGGCCCGCGTGATGGAAGAAGCCTTCGACTGGATGGATGCACCTGTCAAGCGTGTCACCTCTGAAGATGTGCCGTTGCCCTATTCACGCGAGATTGAACAGATGGCACTGCCAAGCGCAGAGAAGATTATCAAAGCGGTTAAGGAGGTGCTGTAATGGCAGAAGTGCTTAACATGCCCAAACTCGGCTTCGACATGGAAGAAGGCACGCTGGTGCGCTGGGTGAAAGGCGTTGGCGAAGCCATCAACAAGGGTGAAGTCATTGCCGAAATTGAGACGGATAAAGCAACTGTTGAAGTTGAAGCTCAGCAGACAGGTACGATCCTCAAATTTCTGGCTGAAGAGGATTCGATTGTAGAAGTCGGCGCACCGATTGCGATTATCGGTGAAGAGGGCGAAGATGTCAGTGCTATGGCTGGTGGCGGAAATGCTGGCGGCAAGGCAGAAACGGCCCCGGCTGGTAATAGTGATGCGCCTGCTAAGCCGGGCCCTGCAACCCCCGGTCCGGCAGCAACGAGTTCGAACGGATCGTCGGGTGGTGCTGCACCTGCAAGTGAAAACGGCAGTGGCCTCCCCGAGGGCGTCAAGGCCAGCCCATTAGCACGCCGTATGGCCCGCGAAGAAGGTATCGACCTCAGCCAGGTCCGCGGCAGTGGTCCCGGTGGCCGCATTATCCGCAAGGATATTGAAGGCTTCGAACCCGGTACAGAAGCACCCGCAGCCCCGGCGATTGCACCCGGGCAGGCCGGTGCGCCCATGCCTGCTGCGCCCACATATACCGCGCCCGACGGAGCCGACTACGAAGACATCGAACTCACGCGGATGCGCAAGATTGTCGGTCAGCGGACTTCTGCCAGCTTCACGCATGTGCCACACTTCTACGTCACATCTGAGATTGATATGGCCCCGGCGCTGGCACTCCGCAAGCAGATTAACGCTAACCTGACGCCAGAAACCAAAGTCACGGTTAACGACATGATTGTGAAAGCAGTCGCGTTGACGTTGCGTCAGTTCCCGAACTTGAACACGCATTTCCACGGCGATAAGCTCGTCCGGCATCAGCGCGTGAATGTTGGGATCGCCGTTGCGGTTGACAACGGGCTGATTAATGTTGTGTGCCACGACGCCGACCGTCGCCCCGTGAGTGATATGGCGGTAGACAACAAGCGCATGATCCGTGCGGCCAGCGAAGGCAAGATTCGCCCCGAAGATGTTGAAGGGGCAACCTTCACAGTGAGCAATCTGGGTATGTACGATGTTGAGCATTTCCTGGCCATCATCAATCCGCCGGAATCAGGTATTCTTGCGGTTGGTTCTGCAAAGGAAGTCCCTGTTGTTATTGACGGCGAAATCAAGGTCGGCACACGCATGAAAGCGACCATCAGCATTGACCACCGTGTCAGTGACGGGGCCGAAGGGGCACAGTTCATGAAACACCTGCGCGAACTGCTCGAAAACCCGATGAAGCTGCTGATCTAAGGCCTGCAACTTAGCCGAAACAATGCATTACAACAGGAGCGGTAGATTGAAAAAATCGCCGCTCTTGTTTTACTTCCGTAGACAAGCCGTTGTGGAAATCCGCTGCGATTCTCTGTATGATAGCCGCTCGACAAAAGCAATAAGTGTAATAAGTGTGGAGACATTTTCTATATGGGAATGCGAATAGGCGGATCGTCACGCCGCAGCCGTGACACAGGCTTTCAATGGCTGATTATCGGGATCATTTTAGGGATGGGATGTACTTTTACCCTGATGCTCTCGCTCTATGTTTTTGAAATTATTGAAGTGACGCCGCTCGAAGATACCACCGACGACAATACCGCTGCCGCAGAGGTTGTTGTGGTAACGGCACCCCCACCACAGGGAACAACCAGTAATCTCGACGCGAACCCGGCCCCAACTGGTGGGGATGATGTGGCGCAAGAAACAATGGTAGATGACCCAACCGCGCCGGATGAGAATGCACCTTTGGGTGATACCCCCGCCAACGATATGGTAGGCGCTGACGATGCGAACTTATCCCCAACAAGCCTGCCCGGCGCAGACACTTCTGCACCAGAAAGTGGTAACGGGACAGGTGTTGGTGGTACGGGGACAACGACAGCGGCCACACCCGTCCCCGCCGGCCTAACCCCCACCGCGACGATAGGCTTCGCGCCATCGGGGCAAGGGGGTGGTAGCGCCGACAGCGCTGCACCTGACACGCGCGAAGGGGCCGAAATTGAAGTGACACAGCCAGCCCCCGGTGGCAACAGCCCACAGTCAACCGGGCCGGGTGTTCAGTCCTTGCTGGCCATTGCGACACCACTGCGCGAAGTACCGGGCGGCGTCTTCAAAATGGGTACAACTGAAGAGGAAGGGCGCACGGCGGTTGCGAACTGCATCTCAATTGATGGGGGGACATGTGACTATGACACGATGGTCGTGGACTCTGTGCCGCCGCATGATGTGCGGGTCGATACCTTCCAGATGGAGCAGTACGAAGTCAACGTTCTGCAATATGTTGCTTTTCTAAACTACCTGCTGGCACAAAATCCCGACGCGCCAGTTCCCCCACACTTGATCGCCTGCAACAGCAACGTCTGTGCCCTGACCACCAGCGACCCCGATGGCACCAACAGCGACATTGCTTTTGACGGAGAACAATATCTTGTGCGACCAGATGCTTTTGACCGCTCGAATTTTCCGATGACGTTTGTGTCCTGGAATGGTGCGCAGGCCTATTGTGAAGCCCTTGGCCGCCGTTTGCCCAGCGAAGCGGAGTGGGAACGCGCCGCGCGTGGCACGGACAACAGCACCTGGCCCTGGGGTTTCCAGTGGGCACCGCGCGATAACCGCGCCAACACAAGCCGCACCGGGGTTGGCACTGGCCCAAACGAAGCGCTCGGTACGTGGGAGGTACAAACGGTACCGCAGGGTAACACAACTGAAGATGGCATCGCGAACCTGGCTGGAAACGTTGCGGAATGGACGGCCGACTACTTCAACCCAACGCTTTACCAGCAACGAGCCAGCGCTGGTACCATTTTCGAAAATCCACGCGAAACCGCCAATACAGGCGAAATTGTGGTACGTGGCGGCACCTGGGACTATATCCCGATGTTCTCACGCACCGTGCATCGACTCAGCCGCGACCCGAATTTCTTCCTGCCCAATGTTGGCTTCCGCTGCGTTGAATAGACAGCCGCTTGCAAACTGAATGTTGGTATAACGCCGTGTGCCGAGTAGAATAGTTGGTCCAATGCAGGACTGACTATTTTTGTTTTGAGGGGTGACCATTTGTCCCAACTTATTGTGCGACAGGCGTCATTGTCAGACACCTATGCAATCACAGATATTTATTGTTCGAATGTAAAAAACGGTGTGTTCACTCGGCTGAATTCTGACGGTACCCGCACGCCTGTTCCGTATGAGGAATTAAGCCTCTTTGAGCGCTATATGAACGGCGGGCCGTGGATGTCGGTCGAAACATGTGCGGTGTGGCTGGCGTATCTGCTGCGCTATGATGATGAAATTCCGTTGGTGGTAGAAAAAGATGGCTTTGTGCTGGGTGAAGCGGAAGTTTCCATCGGTTATGAACCCGCGCCGTATGGGGCGCACATTAATTTCAATACGCTGGTAGTGCATCCAGAAGCACAAGATGCCCAACAAATTGCCGATGAGTTGATTGAATATGTGCTGGAAATGGCGAGCGTTATGCGACTACAACAGGTGCTTGTCTCGTCACCGTCCGACTATTACGCTCCCCACGACTTTAAGACGATCAGTGCCCGGCGTGAAGTGACTGTTCCTGCGCGGGAAGGACGTGTTGTCTATAAAGCCACGGCCCTCACTGATTTCAACCCGGCAACAATTAAGCAATGGCATATGCCGTTTGGGCGTCGCCAGAATGCCCGACACGAATGGCAACATATCTGGCCCGGATTCTGGAATTGCGTTCCTGAATTGGTTGAGCCAAAAACCCACCGTTATCGTCTGGAATTGTCCGGGCAGGTTGGTATCTACTTGCTGGTGCAGGACCGTTACCTACCACAACGGGCCCACGTTTATTTATGGACACAACGGCCCCTGTCTTCGCACATGATTTCAGCCGTGCGTGACCGTGCCGCCCGCGAGGACTATACTGACCTGGTGCTATTTGTTGATGACGCGACCCGCGCTATGGTAGAGTCTGACGCACTCGACGTTGCAGAGCCGATTGCACTTGCGGCACGACGTGTTTAAGGACTCAAACTTGCGCAAGCGCCCAGAATTCGCCAAAATGAAGACACCGTCGCCAATCAAATAGGCTTAATAGGAAGCGTTGAATGCCAGATTCACACCACCTTCAGCATCATATCAGCAGTGGCTTCATTCGTGTGGTGACTGACGTTCAAACTTATGTGCCAGCCTTCTGGGCACATCCCGTGCATGGTGGCCCCTTCCCCGGCTTGGTGCTGTTGCACGACGACTGGGGCCTACAGGCTGTTGCACGCGCAACAGCACACCGCCTTGCAGAATCTGGTTATTATGTCATTGTGCCAGATTTGTTTGAGGGCAATCGTGCTGACGCACAGATTCAAGCCGACGCACTTGAAGCACGCTATAAGCCCTCTGCACCGCCAAAGGTCAACGCCGGGCTAGAAGCATTGCGCACCCATCCACGTTGTAACCGCAAAATTGCGCTGGTAGGTTGGGACTTAGGCGCAGATATTGGCTTACGACTTGCGCTAGAGCATGATGATATTATGGCGGCAGTGCTGATGTCTGGTGATCCTGGTCCGTTTTTGGGACAGCTTGATCAGTTGCAGTGCCCGGTCATGGCGATTCTGGGCGGGCTGGACCCCCTGAGCCGTCACGCTGAGCCATTCCGCGCAGAATTGGCCGCCACTGACGCGCGTCATCAGGTCGTACAATACCCAAACGCACATCATGCCTTCTACAACCATGTGTCACCTGAATATAACCCCGATATTTCAGAACTTGCGTTTGAAACGTTGTTGCAGTTTCTAGAAGAACACCAGGGCAAACCACCCGCCCCCACACGCGCCAAACCGGGCTATTTTCATCATGGTCGTGTGTATTAGATGAGGCGGTAGTCTGCTCAGCAACGCTATTTTTATAACGGAAAGGAGCATGGCGTCTCGCCATTGTCCATCATGATTATATGTTCAAATTGTGGCACAGAAAACTTGGAAGGGGCCTATTTCTGTAAGAAATGTGGCGTCGCTTTAGAGCATATTTCGGTTGGTACCGCCAAGCTAGACGACAACGATGGCTTACAAGCCGGTAGCACCGAACTCAGTAACGAAAGTATCATCTTCCTGCATATTCAAGAGGTGCCAGACCCGGTAACAATCCGCATTGAAGATCGGCTCATCCTTGGCCGTAGCGGCAACCCGAGTGACCATATTTATCTCAACCTTGACGCTTACGGTGCTGATGAAATGGGTGTCTCGCGGCAACACGCCATGCTAACCCGCGACGGCAATCAAGTTTATATCACCGATTTAGGGAGTACAAACCACACATTTTTGAACGGTGAGCGCTTGTCTGAAAATGAACCGCGTATCGTCCATGACGGGGACAGCGTCCGTCTTGGCCGCATGGACTTAAGGATGTTCTTCAAGTAGTGCGCGAAGACATACACCCACAATGTGAAGTGCATATGCTTTCGGCACCAGTACCTTATGCTGATGCTCTGGCACTACAGCAAGACTATGCTGCCGAAAGAGGACAAAACCGCCGCGACGATACCCTGTTGCTTCTCCAGCATCCACACGTCTACACCCTCGGCAGTGCTGCCTCGACAGACCATCTCTTGCTTTCGGCTGAAGAACGTGTCCGGCGTGGCATCGCGGTTCATCGTGCGGACCGTGGCGGCGACATCACCTATCATGGCCCCGGGCAGATTGTTGGCTACCCTATCGTAAAGCTGGCTAGCGACAGCAGCGGGTTGCGCGCCGATGTGGTGGCATATATTCGTGCTTTAGAAGCTGTGATTATCAAGGCACTGGCCCGGTTTGATATTCCGGGTGAACGTTTACCGGGGTTTTCAGGTGTATGGGTACTCGCTGAAGATGGCACACTCACTAAAATTGCTGCTATTGGGGTAAAGGTGACGGTGCGCTGCGTGACTTATCACGGCTTCGCGCTGAACGTCAATCCAGATATGTCACTGTTTGAGGGCATTGTGCCATGTGGCATTGCTGACAAACCCGTCATCAGTATGCAGCAATATATGGGGCACTCCGTTTCCCTTGCTGAGGTCCACATGGCGCTGATTGATGCTTTCGGGGCGGTCTTTGAACGACACATGGTCCCCATTGAAAATTTAAGTGGAATTTAAAATCCTGACCATTCCCGCTATAATTGATATATCACAATAACACTTCAAACAAACACTCGCGCAAGGAGCGATCCTATACATGGCTCAAGAATACGATGTGATTGTGCTCGGTGCTGGCCCCGGCGGCTACACGGCAGCAATTCGTGCGGCCCAACTTGGCCTCAACACCGCAATCGTCGAAAAGGAGTGGTGGGGCGGGGTCTGCCTGAATGTTGGCTGTATCCCTTCCAAAGCCCTGCTGCGTAACGCTGAACTGGCACACATAATCCGTGACCGCGCCAAAGAGTTCGGCTTCATCTACGAAGGTGGCGTGCAGGCAGACTACAGCGTAGCCTTCAAACGCAGCCGCAAAGTGGCGAACGGGCGTGTCAAAGGTGTGCAGTTTTTGATGCGCAAAAACAACATTGCCACCTATGAAGGCTGGGGCACCATCCGGGACAAAAACACGCTTCACGTTGAATTAAATGATGGTAGCAGCGCGACGCTCACAACCAAAAACCTGATCCTCTCTACGGGTTCTGTCACCGCCTTACTACCCAACACCAGCGTTACTGAACGGGTGACGACCTATCTCGAAGTTATCCAGCGTGACACCCTCCCCGACAGTATCATTATCGTTGGTGCAGGGGCAATCGGCAGCGAATTTGCCTACATCATGCACAATTACGGGGTACAGGTGACGATGGTCGAATACATGCCACGGATGTTGCCTAACGAAGACGAAGAAGTCTCGGCTGAGCTGGAAAAATCTTATAAGCGGATGGGCGTTACGGTACTGACCAACACTAAAGTCGATGAAATCAAAGAAACAGGTGACAAAGTGCAGGTTAAGGTCACAAAACCCGATGGTACACAAGAAACACTCGAAGCAGGTGAGTGTATGCAGGCGATTGGCTTCCGTCCGCGGCTGGAGGGTTACGGAATCGAAAACATCGCCGGGCTAGACTATGATCCGCGCACGGGGATTGCGATCGACGAACGCATGGCGACCAACGTGCCGGGCGTCTGGGCGATTGGGGATGTTACCGCCAAGCTGATGTTGGCGCACGTTGCCGAAGCGATGGGCGTTGTCTGTGCTGAGCATATCGCCGGGGAAGAAACGATCGAACTGACCTATAAGTTCATGCCACGCGCCACCTATTGCCAGCCACAGGTTGCCAGTTTTGGTTACACAGAAGCCGAAGCAACCGACGCTGGCTACGACATCAACGTCTCGAAATTCCCCTTTCAAGCGAACGGTAAAGCGCATGGTCTTGGGGACTATACCGGCTTTGTGAAGCTGATTTCTGACAAGAAATATGGTGAAATTCTGGGCGCACACATGATCGGTCCTGATGTCACGGAACTGTTGTTTGGGTTGACGATGTCGCACCAGGCTGAGCTAACGCCCGAAGAATTGAGCCGCACCGTTTACCCACACCCGACCCTCAGCGAAGCCGTTAAAGAAGCGGCACATGGGCTGGAAGGGCAGCCGATTAACTTCTAAGTCAACGTTTGTATCGTAAGCAGCAAGGGCCGCTTGTTGCGGGCGGTCCTGCTGGGGTTTTTGTTGAGAGGAAAAAAGTTCAGTGGCTTACAACGACGCGCTTGAAGATTTGTTTATTTTTTCTGGTGAATCCAATGTTCCGCTGGCTGAGGCGATTTGTGAATCGCTCGGTATTCCGATTCAACCAGCGCATTTTACCCGCTTCAACAACGATAATATATGGATGCAGCTTGGGGTAAGCGTTCGTGGCAAAGATGTCTATTTGATTCAGTCGCTTTCTCCGCCCTCGCAAGACTACTTGATGCAGTTGCTGATGATGATTAACGTCGCCCGAACAGGTGGTGCGGCACGGGTGACAGCGGTCATTCCCTATTTCAGCTATGGCCGTTCTGACAAAAAAGATGCGCCGCGAATTTGTATCACAGCACGCTTAGTTGCAGACCTTATCCAGACTGCTGGTGCTGATCGGGTGATTACAATGATGCTTCACTCTGACCAGGTGCATGGCTTCTTCAAAATTCCACTAGACCACCTCACCAGTCTGGGCGTGTTGTCGCAGTATTTCAAACATGATGATCTGCATGATACGACGCTGGTTTCGCCAGATGTTGGTTATGCTAAGAAAGCATCGCAACTGGCAAGCTGGTTAGACATTCCACTGGCTGTAGGTACCAAAGTGCGCCTTGGCGACAGCGAAGTCGAGATTAACGAAGTGCTTAATAGCGGCAAACTCGGGAAGCGTGCGATCATCATTGACGACGAGATTTCTACGGGGGGAACTGTCACACGTATGGCTGAAACCCTGCACAAGCGCCACGGTGTTGAGGAATGCGTCATCGCTTGTACACATGGGTTGTTCGTGGGCGATGCCATCAAGCGTTTGCAAAGTATCCCCTACATCACCAAAGTTGTCACAACGGACACGGTGTTGGCTCCGCAGACGGTCTATTTAAATAATCTGCACACCGAAACCATCGCACCCGTGTTAGCCGAAGGGATCCGCTGTAACTATCTGGGGGAGTCTGTAGGTGATCTGTTCGCATTCTGGACAGAGGACGAACCGAAAGAAATAAAAAGCGAGGCAGGCTAACAACGAACCGTCGCGTCGGTGGGGCAATCAACTTATCTGGCGCGGCGTGCTGCAATCTGTTGGCGGGTGGGAATGCCAGTGGTGCCCACAGCTTCAATGCTCAACGCCGCCGCTACAGTGCCAAACTGCGCCGCTTCAAGAGGGTCACCTGTTTCGTGTAATCGCACAAAAAACGCCGCCGCAATGACATCTCCTGCTCCTGTCGGGTCAGCAACCTGTGCTGATACAGCCGGGATGTGGACTTGCTGCCCTTCATAAAACAATAACGCGCCTTGTACACCCATTGTATACAGCACATAGGGCACGGTATCTGCATAGTGCTGTATCAGTGCAATATTCCCCTGTGCATCTTCATTGCTAAGAACAAGCGCATGAAACCGGGGCAAGAGTTGCCGGGCATGGTCCCAGCGTATCGGTTGCACTATACCGTCTGAATTGCGGCGACGCATCCATCCCTGAGGTGTGGCGACAAGCCAGGTGGTGGCGGGCAGTTCTGGCAAAGTGGTGGCATTAATCTCATTGGCGACAGGTGCGAGGTGAACAATGTCTGGTGCAGTTTCCAGCGTTGTTAATGGATCAAGCACAATGTCGCCGGCCCGTTGATGCATCACCTGCTGGCGTTGTCCTGAATATGGATCATAGCGGTTTTCAAAGGTCGTTGTGTGGGGGTCTGGTTGTATCTGCCAGCGTAACGGCACGCTCAGCGTAGGGTGGGTATGGCAGCGCGTCACGACCGTAACCTGTGCGCCGAGCTGTGCCACCATTATGCCGCTATAAACAACGCCACCCCCCCAGCGAAAGCCCCCGGTGTGCTTATCCTGGCAGGGGTGACCGACAACAATATACTGCATTGCAGCTCTACACGTAACGCGACTCAGCTAGACTTCGTGAATTTGCGCGAAGACCATCGGGCGGCGTTTCGTTTCAGAATAGAGCATCTTGCCAACGGCGGACTCTACCTGCTGGTTACGGTTGCCGTTGTTGGACTTTTCTGCGACTTTCTTAGCTAATGCGGCGGCTGTGTCCAACAGTTCGCCAGAATGCCCCAGATAGACAAAGCCCCGAGAAATGATCTCTGGCATGCCGACACATTTGCCTGTCTTCCGATTGATGACGCCACTGACAACAATAAAACCGTCTCGACCTAGCGTTTCACGATCGCGCAAAACAGCCGGCCCCACGTCACCGATCCCGGTACCATCGACAAAAACATAGCCACCGGGGACACGATCACCGATAGTCATCGAATCGCGGGTGAAATCAAGCATTTGCCCGTTTTCGACAACTGCAATATTTTCTTCCGGAATCCCGAGATTAAAGGCGAGTTCTGCGTGAGCGTGTAAATGCCGGAGTTCGCCGTGTACTGGTACCATGAACTTGGGGCGCACCAGATTAATCATCATCTTCATTTCTTCCTGGCTGGCGTGCCCTGAAACGTGAACATTGTATTTCGGTTCAGTGATGACGTTTGCGCCGCGCTGAATCAGTTTATTGGTGATACGGTAGACGACTTCTTCATTTCCCGGAATCGGGTGCGAAGAAAAGATAATTGTGTCGCCGTCTTCAACGTCAAGCTGGCGGTGTTGTCCGCGTGCAAGCCGACCCATCACCGCTGAGGGTTCACCCTGCGACCCGGTCGCCATGATCGCAATCTTGTGCGGCTCGTAGTCTTTTATTTCGTCAATGTTAATCAGCATATCGTCGTCAATCTCGAGATAGCCGAGTTTTCGTGCAATCTTGATGTTTTGCGACATTGAAAAGCCCGCGACGGCGATTTTGCGATTATATCTTTTTGCCGCATGGGCTACTTGTTGCACACGCGAAATCAAGGAGGCGAAAGTCGCAATAAGGATGCGGCCGGGGGCATCTCTGAAAACGGTATCAAAAGCACCGTCAATCACAGATTCTGAGGCGGTCCAGCCGGGGCGCTCAGCATTGGTACTATCGGCGAGCAAGGCCAGCACGCCACGTTGTGAAAGTGCTGCGATGCGGGCAAAGTCTGTTGGCCAACCGTCGGTCGGGGTGTGGTCAAACTTGTAGTCACCAGTGTGCATGACCATACCAATCGGCGTATCAATTCCGAACCCGACACAATCAGGAATGCTGTGCGTCACGTGGAAACTTTCGACCTTAAATGGGCCAAAGTTTAGCGTGTCACCCGCTTTGAATACATGCGTTGGATGATCTTTCAGGCCGGCATTACGGAGCTTGCCCTGCACGAGGCCTATTGTCAGCGGTGTACCGTAGATGGGCACAGGGACTTCGCGGACAAAATATGGAATCGCGCCAACATGGTCTTCATGCCCGTGTGTAACGAGCAATGCACGAAAGTTCAGGCGCTTGCGGTTTTCCATTACATAGCGCCAGTCAGGGATGATGTAGTCAACACCGAGCATATCATTTTCTGGGAACATGATACCAGCGTCAATGATAATCGCATCGTCACCGTATTCAACAACGGTCATATTTTTGCCGATTTCACCGCACCCCCCAATGGGGATAATGCGCAATGTTTTTGACATAGAGTATTTCCTTCGAGCTAATTTCGTTTTTGGTCGGTACAGTGGTAAGTAATATTGATCTTGTATGAAAACGTGTTTGTACGAAGATGCACGAAAACAAGAAAACCCGCCCACTACGAGGAGCGGTGCGGGTTCCTCAGTTGAGGCGACGACCGGAATCGAACCGGTGTACAGGGTTTTGCAGACCCTTGCCTCGCCACTCGGCCACGTCGCCTTAAGAACTGTAAGCTGATGCAATTATGGCATAGCGCTACAGGAGCGTCAAGGGGATTCAGCAGGACAGCCGCCAGACCATCCTGCTGGTGACACTGATGTAACAGCGGAAACCGCTCAGGAAATAATTTCCTCATACAGGTCGCGGGTTTCGTCAGACAATTCGCGTCCGTGGTCGTTCATGACCGCAGAAACTTTCTTGAAATGAGCCGCTGCTTCACTCCGACGCCCTAAGCTCGAATACAGGCGCATGATTTCCTGGTGAATCGGCTCGTGTAGCTCGTTTTCGGTGACAGCCCGCAACAGAAGATTGAGGGCTTGTTCCTGGCGTCCTTCTTCAAGCCGTGCCCCGGCCAGCGCAGACATGGCTTCGAGATACCCGGCAAGGAAGTCTTCGCGCCGTTCCACAATCCACGATTCGGTATGCCCCTGCAAGAATGGGCCAAGGTACGAATCGGCAACGGCCTGATAATAGGGCATGCCATCTTTCAGCGAGCCTGCCAACCGGCCGTCCAGTAAGTTGGTGACATAGGCTTCAACGTCGTAAGTCACAGTGGCTTCAGGACTAATGCGATAATAACCATCTTCATGCACCAGCACATCAAATTCCAGCGCTTTGTGCAGCCGCCGTTTGGTGACGTGGAAAACGTTCACCGCCTGGTCGCTGTCAAGGTCAGGCCAGAAGGTACGGCAAATTTCAGCACGTGTGACGAGTGGACGGTCTAGCACGAAGAACAGTAACAACCGGGGCAGGTGCCCTTCCCATTCTTCGATGGTGTAGCCGTTGATAGTCACAGACCCCGGGCCAAGCCCAATAGCGTCAATGTGAGCTTCTTCGCCGTGCTTGGGGCGCTTATAGAATTCATCACGCACCAGTTCGTTATCTTTCAACACAAGCGCCTGGCCACGTGCGATCATAGAAACCCACGGCATACGTGGAATCACGCGGGAATTGATCACAAGCTGGCACTGGGGCGGCAGATCACGCACGACACGTTCCCAGAAGACTTGAATCAATTCGGACTGATTGCTGGCGTCAAACTCATCTAAAATCAGCAAAAAGGGTTCTGGGCTGATTTCGTTGAGGTCTTGTACCAGTGCATCGACCAGTTTGTCGAAGTCCTGATTGTCGTAGTCACGCCAGTTCTGTTTGTAGAGATTGCTGCCAAAGGTCGGGTGCTGATTTGCCAGATCATGCGTGAAACCTTCTAGAAAGGCCGTCAGGTCAATATCATCTGTGCCAATGGCATAATAGTAAATGGGGTAGGGGGCTTCGTTGAGCAAATGCGCAACCAGCATCGAACGCAGGCGACTTTCAGGGTGTAAGAGTACTACCTGAGCGTCTGCACTGTAGGTTTGAAATGCTTCGTAACACTCTTCGACGAGTTCGCGTAATGACATGTCGAATTACTCCGGAACAGGTAAGAATTTTTAGAACAGTCAACTATCCAGTCTAGCGAATACATATAACTTTGTAAAGTGCTGCTTACATTGATGTAATTCAGCCGCTATTGAACCCTAATGAATAAGGCTTACTGTCTTCTACAAGCATCGTCTGGCGTGAAAGTACGAATTAGACTTGATTTGCCCTCGTGACTGGATATAATTCTGCCACTAACACCTATCCACCGATTCAAATCTAATAAATATTTGCTATGTTAAAAGCACTGTTTGGCACAAAGGCGAGGAAAACACGACCATGAAGCAATTAATCCGACGTTTGGCGACCCTTGCGGCTGTAACGGGTGGCGCAATCTTTGTTCGCTGGTGGCTTATTCAACAAGACAACCCCAATGATGACGACCACAACAACCCACCACCACCGCCCACCGATATGCCCCCGCCGCCTGATATGTCTGCGCTTTTGGACGAACAAGAACTGATCGTGTTGCCGCCAGAAGCCTTTGCTGGGACACCCACTACTGGAACCTACATTATTCCCAATGGCAACGGTAACGGGGCTTTACACCATCAAGATGACCTCACGACTGTACAAACCATCACTCCAGAAATTGCCGAAGCGCTGCACGGCGTGGGCATTGCGAATTTCATTACCCTTGCCCATGCGAACCCGACAGTACTTTATGAACAATTACGCGGAACGTTCACGCTCAGCCCTGATATAGTCGAAGCATGGATCGTCGCCGCTCAGGAGCATGTAACCGAACGATGAGTGATGTACGCCCCCGCAACATTACCCTGAATCGACAGGAAGCAGTACTCGTCATTGAATGGCCAGCGGATGAAACCTGCCGCTACCCACTCAGTCACCTACGCGAAGCCTGCCCGTGTGTAGAATGTCGTGGTGGGCATCATAATATGGGTATGGAGCATGCACCGGAAAACTTGCTGGTACTCAAACCGGCCCGGTCATATGGGGTAGATGATATCCAGATGATCGGCAACTACGCGCTGCAATTTGTGTGGGATGATGGGCACCATACGGGAATTTATACGTGGGAATACCTCTATCACCTTTGTCCCAACAAAATCAAACAGGAAGAACAAACCGAGTAAGCTATGACAACCAACAACACATTTGATCTGTTCTATGTACTCGAAGTTGAGCATCTACGCTTGCAGGCGCTTGAACGCTATGAGCAGTGCCTCGTAGAGCAGACGCCGCAACAACTTGAACAATTTATCGAAGAACAGATTGGGATACTACCACCGCCGCTTTATCTGCTACAACGTATTGCTGATGACTTGCAACAACGATTGGTCACATTGCAAGCGCATCAACAATCGGCGTCGAATTATGTAGTAGAATTGCTGGCGCTGCATCATGATTTCGATATTTACGAGCTACTGCCTGACGAGCAGATTGAGCGCTTATTTGAAGTCCCGACCAGTGTCGTTCTGGCGTGTATGGAACCAACATTACACGGTGACGAACGCGAACAACTACGCCAGACCCTCCATAACTCTCGGCATATTGGCCGTCAGCTGCAACGTGATGTTGAGTTGACATTGTACCTGCTACACATGATCCTTGATTGGAGCCATGCGCTGTCTATTGACTACACCCGTGCGCACCCGCTGTGGCACACGGGCATTCTGACACAACTTGATGCTGCCTATATTCACTAAAATGGAGCAATTGCCATGTCTACCGCTCCTCACGAAGCGTATCTACAAGAAGTCTTGCTAGATCACCAGACCATCCAGCAGCGTATTCAGGCGCTTGGGCGCGAAATCTCAGTTGCATACGCAAATTCTACTAATTTACTGCTGGTGTGCATCCTCAAGGGTGGCGTGGTGTTCCTCACAGACTTGATGCGCGAGATCAATGTGCCACATGCCATCGACTTCATGGCGGTCACCAGCTATGGTGAAGGTGCCCGGCGCAGTTCTGGGCATGTGCGGATTTTGATGGACCTTGCTCAGGATATTTCCAACCGCGATGTGCTTATTGTTGAGGATATTATCGACAGTGGGCACACCTTGCACTATATTCTGCGCCAGCTCACCGCCCGTCACCCCGCCAGCTTGAAAGTTTGCACCCTGTTAAGCAAGCCATCCCGCCGCGAAGTTGACATTCCCGTTGATTTTCTGGGCTTTGAAATTGCAGATAAGTTTGTCTTTGGCTACGGGCTGGACCTTGACGAACGGTTTCGGAATTTGCCTTTCGTTGGGGTAGTCAATCCCGACCAAATACCTGACGAAGACGACCAAAAACAGGAGTAATGGTATATGTTTAAACGCCCTAAACGCATTGAACCCGGTCCCGGCCAGGAATCTGTCTGGGATTATCCGCGTCCGCCACGTGTCGAAAAAACGAATCGGCGCGTCCGGGTGGTATTCAATGGCGAAACCATCGCTGATACGACAAATGCCTACCGCGTACTGGAAACCAGTCACCCCCCCGCCTACTATATCTCTCTCGATGATATTCAGATGGAACACCTCAACCAAACACCGCGCCGCACATTCTGCGAATTCAAAGGCGCTGCTACCTACTGGACGATTACGGTTGGTGACAAGACGTCGGTTGAAGCCGGGTGGAGCTATGAAACCCCGACCCGTGACTTTGAAGTTATCGCAGGCTATATCACATTCTATGCCAGCAAGGTTGATGCTTGTTATGTGGATGACGAGCGCGTTCAACCGCAGGAGGGAGATTACTACGGCGGCTGGATCACCTCAGACGTGGTAGGGCCCTTCAAAGGTCGTGCAGGCACCTGGGGCTGGTAGATGACTCTGGCTGCTGTACCCTCTGACCGCCCCCTGTATTGGCCGGATATTGTCGAGACACTTGCGCACCACTTGACCGACGCTGAGGTTTATCTGGTTGGTGGGGTTGTGCGCGATGTCTATCTGCGGCGGCCAGTGGATGACCTGGACTTGACCACGCCGCACGATGGACGCAGGATTGCTCGACAAATCGCGAATGCGCTCGGCGGACACTACTACCCGCTGGATGATGAACGGCGCGTTGGGCGAGCATTGGTTGAATGGGAAGGGCACAAATACACCATCGACGTAGCCCAATTCCGCCAGGGCAGCCTACAAGCTGACTTAGAAGACCGTGACTTCAGCATCAATGCGTTAGCGGTAAGTCTCCAAACGCATGACACTATTTTTGACCCCACTGATGGCCTGACTGCGCTGCGCCAAAAGATGGTACGGCTATGCAGCCCAACTGCCATCGACAACGATCCAGTGCGCGCCATTCGTGCGATACGAGCAAGCCTGACGTTGGGTTTCCACATGGATAGTACGGTGAAGGCTGCTGTCCGTGCAAATGCGGCACGTCTTCCTGAAATTTCCAGAGAACGCATCCGCGATGAACTTTTTAAACTGCTGGACGGTCCGCGTCCACATGTCGCGGTTAGAATCCTCGACACGCTGGGCATCCTACCCATTCTATTCCCCGAAACCGCAGCCTTGCATGGCGTTACACAGAGCCCTCCGCATATTTACGATGTTTGGCGGCACACGCTGGGTGTCATTGAGCATATGGATATGCTGCTACGTGCCCTTGGCAATCGCCGCGATGACGATGCATCAGCGAATTTTATGATGGGGATGGCTGTCTACAGCATGGCGCACATCCGCAGTGAACTGATCGACCATTTAAGCCAGACCTGGCCCAACGCGCGTTCGCATCGTTCCTTATTGATACTGGCGGCGTTAGCGCATGACATTGCCAAGCCTCAGACGCGCACCGTTGGTGACGATGGCCGGATCCATTTCTATCAGCATGAGGTTGTCGGGGCGAATGTTGTGGTTCACTGGGCGGAACGGCTGGCGCTGAGCAATGATGAGACCGAACGGCTGCGCTTGATTGTGCGGCATCACCTCCGACCACGTGCGCTATCATCACAGTCCGACAAAATCTCGCGACGGGCTGTGTATCGCTTCTGGCAGGCAACAGGGGCAGCCGGGGTAGATGTGTGCTTACATGCGATGGCTGACCAACTTGGCAAATATGGCCCCACGCTGGAACAAGGGTTCTGGTTAACATTTATGCAGGCGGTTCAGGTCTTGCTTGATGGGTATTTCCAGGAACACGAGCAGCTTGTCAGCGTCAAACCGTTGCTGAATGGGAATCGCATTATGGAAACTTTCGGCCTGCAACCCGGCCCGGTGCTAGGGCAGATCATCGCGGCGCTGTGTGAGGCACAAGCCAGCGATGAAGTCCACACCGAAGACGAGGCACAGCAATGGGTTGCGGCCTATCTAGATGACCCTGATCATGCATCATTTTCAACTAACGACGACTAGCGATTATTCCTCATCGTCTTCGCTGATGTACTCGAAAAACAATAGCGTTGTGCGGCCATACTTGCGCTCGTCGTAGAGGTCGAGGTGCGTTAAATCAACAGTTTCATACTCAGTGGGGTCAATCTGCACGATAACCAGTGCGTCCGGGTTGAGATGGATGGGGTTTTCATCTAGCCGCTTGAGCGCAGTCATCCAGAACCCTTTGTATTGTGGCGGGGCGATGTACACAATGTCAAAGGCTGGGGCGCGCCGCCGTTTGAGATACGCGAGTGCATTGGTTTGAATGACCTCGGCTCCGTCTGCAAGGCCTGTGAGTTCAAGGTTTTCTTCTATCGTACGGATAGCCAGCTTGTTGTTGTCTAGAAAACGAACGTAGGCGGCACCACGGCTGAGCGCCTCAATGCCAACAGCACCAGTGCCCGCGAATAAGTCCAGAAAATGTGACTCTGGTATATCGCCTGTTAGGATACTAAAGGCCGCTTCTTTCACCCGATCTTGCACAGGGCGTGTGCTATCACCGGGCACTAAATTTAAGCGGCGACCTTTGGCTTTTCCCGCGATTACACGATGACTCATGGCATGACCTCCGAAATATCAACTGCGTCTCTGGCAGCGCGAATGGTCGATTGCGCCGTCCCAAGCAATAACGGCCCGTCGGCCGCAAGGATCAGGCGACGATTGTTGGTGAGTTCAATAGCGTGGCGTGCCTGTTCACGGACGCGCCGTGGTGTCCCCGCATACAGACCATCATTGGCCGCTAGTCCCCCACAAACGGCCCCAGCAAAGCGCGTTTTCATGTTCGCAAGGTCAACATCGTCGGCGTTTTCCCCCGGCCAGTGGAAAACTTGCACAGGGTAATCGGTCAGCTCAGTTAGGGGGGCAAGCGTAGACTGCACACTCAGCATATTCAGCCACCAGCTTGATGGCAACGCCTCTAGAATCTGAAGGTCGTACGCTTTACCGAACAATTGAAACTCGGTGCTGCTTAGCACTGAGAAATCAGCGTGCTGTGTGACGTAGCAAATCCCCGCCAGGTTGCTCTGCCGAAGCGCATCTAACAGGCGCAAGGTATTACCCGCCAGGATATTTAAACCCGTTTTGAGACGTTCGGGTGCAGTGCGCATATGTTTGGTGAACAATGGTTGCCCTGCCAGTAGCACCGCCTGCGTCAAAGGGCTATAGAGTGTCAATACAAACGGTAACGGGCCTTTGACCGCAGCGTTAACCATGTCTACCAGTTCGAGATGTTGACCGTGCTGGCCACGGTATGGGTCTAGCACCGGGAGTTCTGTCCAGTCCAGCGAACGTGCAATTGGGCGCGTGGTTATGGTGCGAAATCCATACGAATCACCGGGCCAGGCATCTAAAACGCCATAGTCATGCAACAGGGTGCTGGGTGAATGCATAATGTTGACAAAGTCCCAGTCCCATTGTTGTTGGAAATAAAGCAACGCTTGCACAAAATCACCGGGGCGTTGGTCATCGCCGGGCCAGGCACGCCAGAGCGCGACGGGTAAACGGTCAACGGGTTCACCAGCGATTGTGTTGTGCAGGCGTTCACGCTTACTCAGCATCAGAGGTTTAGCATTTCCAGTTGTTGCTTGGCCATGCGGATTTCCATGGTGTAGCGCAAATGGTTTTCTGTTTCGTCTTCAGCTTTCTTTTCAAGTTTTTCGATCAATTTCTTGAGGGTAACACGCGCGCCTAGATGGTCACCAATTGCTTTTTGTGAGAGTGCCAGTCCATTCAAAGCGTCGTGATGGTCGGGTTTGGCCGATAAAATGCGGTTAAAACGTTCAATTGCTGCTTCATTATCACCGTTATGGTGTAACCGCCAGGCTTCTAGCAAATCAGGGTCAGCTTCACGTGGCATGGGTGTAGGTACTCCTTGTTGATTCAGGATAAGAGAAAAACGTGCTTGCAAAAATTTTGTTAATTATATACGACGATAGGCTCTGAGAGTAAAATTTGTTGCCCGGTTGGTCCGCGCAGGTCGTAAATCTCACTGAGCAGCATGGTGTCACAGGGCGTAAGCTGGCGTAGATCGCAGGCGTTCACCCCAATTTCAAGCACAAGTTGATAGGTGCCGGGTTCAGGTGGGGGCGTGATGGCAAAACTGCCGGTAAGGTATTGATCGCGTGGCCAGCGGCGTACGGGCCAGGCTGCAATGTGGCGGTAGGTTGTTGTTGATACAACTTCCCCATCACGAAACAGCAAGAATCGTACCTGATGCGCATCGACCCGTGCCCCGTTCGGACGCCAGTATAATCGCAACAGTGCTGGTTCATCGATTGAAACGCGGCTGCTAACCATATCATAGCCCAACAAACTGACACCGTTTTGCACAACACCAGAAACCAGCAAATCCAGCACATTGATCCCAGCAGGGATGCGGTCTGGGGGGGTGGTTTGTGTGGTGGTTTCGGGCACGGTGCGGCCGATAAGCAGTAAGGCACACAGCACGACAATGCTGAAGACGCTCAAGCGCTGAAATTCGCGTTTCTGTTGAAATTTGTCTGGTAGCAACGTCTCTGGAATTAACCCACCATCCTTACGCTCAAGGAGCAGGGTTAAAAGGATCGTGATGCTAACTGCTAAACCACTGATACCCCAACTAACCTGCCGTACGGTTGTATCCGTAAAGCGTACCCGTAGACGGTTCAGCCCTTCATTTAATGTTACAGATATTAAACCAGATTCAGGGTCAACTGCGTCGCGCAAAATGGTATTGTTGAGGACTACCTGCCAACCCGGATAGTCAAAGGTCAGGATTGTGAAAGGCTGACTGTCGATGATTTGTATCTCATAGATCGTATCAGTTGGTGCGTTGACCGTTTCACGGGTAGAAGGGGGCAGGCTTTGCAAATCACGCGAGAGATCGTCCTGCGGCGGCGGAAGGGTGTCAACACTGCGCGGAAGCAGATACCCATTGTGGATTGAGCCAAAGACGTTGCCACGTAATTCTTCGTTAAAGTGGCGGGCACTGGTGATCGGCGTTTGCAGGGGCACAAACTCGGGTGTGTAGATACTCGTCCAGGCTGAAACCGTCAGAATGCCAAGCAAAATTGACAATGCAAGGCCGCGCCTTACCTGGCTTTGAATATAGCGTTCTAGCACCACCCCAACTTGTGCCGCCACGACACTACTTGCGACGACTGCGAGCGCAAAGAGTTCGAGTGGGGTCGGTGTCATAAAGTTGGGGTGGATGGAGTCCTGCCCATAACTGAGCCATATTCCCAGTATGGACACCGGAACGAAGACCACCGCAGCAATCCATGATGGATGCCACCAACGCCGCAGCACGACGGCCTCTACGCCAAGCCACACCGCGCCAACTATCCCCCACAACCACGTTGAAACCCCTAAATATAGGTCCGGCGGTGTATTGAAGGCACTACGGTCTAGCAAAGGCGGGTTCTGGAAGATGCTACTGGTATCATAGGCGACGGGATAGCTTTGCACGGGGAGCCATTGATAGTAAGATTGTTCGACGACAGCAGGCAAAAGGTAAAACGCTGCGATGCCCAGCCCGGACAGCACACCGATGCTGGCAAGCCGCCAATGACGGTGCGGGTATTCAGCCAAATAGATAATGATTCCCCACAACACGGCAACCATCAGAAAAATAGGCGACATTCGTGTGTGGCTGAGCATCAATAGGGCAACACTGCTCGCGAGAAAAAACACATCCCGGCCACGTGCCAGTACCAGCGCGCGATCCAGAGACCATAGTGTCAGCATAAACGCAGCCATGACCCACAACAAACCAACGTCCGTATACAAATAGGGTACAGTCAACAGCACATAGGGTGACATCAGTAACACAACAGTGCCCCACAGCCCCGCCAATTCACCGAAACGTCGCCGCATAAAACCATAGCTGGCGACCCCCAGCGTAAAAATTGCGCCGATGAGCAAGGCTTTGAGGGCGGTGTGTGGTTGTTCGCGCATCAGGGCAACATATGTGCCCCCGGCGTAGTGGGGGAGCGGGGCAATGTGGTTGAACAGCGGTGACCCGTAGCCGTAATTGAAATTCGGCGACCAGCGGGGGTAGAAGTTTCCAGCTTCCAGGCTATCGGCAACTTCTAAAATGCGGTACATCTCGCTTTCAGCGTGCAAGGTTGGGGGTAGCCCACCGCGCGTTGCCAGTGGCAAGACGATGACCACGCAGAGAATAACGACTGCTAACCAGGACCAGTCAATACCACGATAGGTTGGGTGCATCCAGATCGGAATATCTTTGAGCTGTAAGCCATACCGTTTCGGGTCGTACACGCTGGGGGCTCCTTTAGCTGAATCGGTTGCACGCTGTGGGTATTTATGACTACAATGTGCAGTATGCATCCGCCTTTTATTTTAACAGACGCAGGTAACCGATGACCCTACAAGATGAACTAATCAGATTACCCAAAAATGCAATCACTATTTTACGTTTCATGAGCCAGCAAACCAACTATGCGGCTGATTACATGGAAATTCGGCGTGGTACCGGGCTGAGTGACCGGGCTGCTGGTAAGTCGGTCAAGCGACTGGTCACGCGCTTTTTTATGCACATGGACGAGAGCCGGGTGTATCATCTCACGCCCAAGGGGGAACAGTCGAATATGTTACTGGCGTCTGATGCAAATCTGTTGGGCGACGATGATCCTGATGCCGAAACGATTGCTTATGATCTATGTGCAGTTGTACCTCAACAGATTATCGGTGGTGTATCTGTTCCGTGGGTAATTGGCGTGAGTCCGTTAGGGAATGACACACCCGAGTACCCGACTGAGTTGGTGCTGATCCTCAGTGCAGACAATGGTACTATTTCGCCGGACCGGGCGACGTTGAACGTTAGTGGCAACATTGTCGATGATTTTGCCGAGCTGACGCTGACCGCTGACGGTAGCGAGGAAGCAATCCGCATTCGGGTAGAAGCCTATCAGCTTCTGGAATTGGACGAACCCAACACGGCCGGCGGTATGTATTTTGATGTCCCCGTCAGCGGGCCCAGCCAGGATATGCGCGCAGTACATAGCCAGATTTCATTGCTGTAGCGCTCTAACGGCGGCCATAAACTGTTCGCCCCGGTCATGGTAGTCACGAAACAGGTTAAAACTGGCACTGGCCGGGCTGAGCAGCACCACATCACCAGCCTGTGCGGATTTGGCGGCATGGCCTACTGCGGTGGGCATGTCGTCAACAAGCGTATGGGGAGGAATCGGTTGCTTGCCTGGGTGTGCTATCTGTTCCAATGCCGTGATAATTCGTTCACCTGTGGTGGGGAACAAAACCAGATGCCGGATGTTTTCTTCTAATAAACATCGTGCTAACGCATCATAGCTAAGCTCGCGGTCATACCCCCCTGCGATGAGAACGATTCCGGCGGGTCGAAAGCCCTCAATCGCGGCAATCGCTGCATCCGGCACTGTTGCCAGTGAGTCGTTGTAGTAGCGCACCCCTTTGATCTCGGCCACGAACTGCAAACGATGGGCCAGCGGGGCAAATTGCTGAATGCCAGCCGCTATTGTTGCGCTATCTAACCCCAACTGCGCCCCAATGACGATTCCCGGCATAACGTTCAACAGGTTAAATGCCCCATGCAGCGGTACATCTGCCGTTGAAATGATTTGCTCTCCGTTCAGGGTTAACCAATCGCCCGCCAGTGTGCAATTACCACGGTCCAGCCCAAAAGGAATTCTCTGCACGCTGCTTTCTGTTGCGGTCAGGTGCGGGATAGCGTGGTCGGCGTTGTAGATGAGTAGATGATCTGGTGTCTGAAAGCGTGTGATGTTGAGCTTGGCGTTGACATAGGCTGCAAAGCTACCATGCCATGTCAAATGTTCAGGAACGATATTTTGCAAAACGGCGATTTCTGGGCTTTGCCGCAGGTCGTGAAGCTGGTAGGAGGATAGTTCAATCACGAAAATGGTGTCTGGCGTCGGTGGATCATCGAGCAGCACGGAGAGCGGTGCGGTGCCAATATTCCCCAACAAGCGCACATCCTTACCACCGTGGCGCAAAATTGTATCAATCATGACCGTGGTCGTACTTTTGCCTTTGGTGCCTGTAATGCCGATGCGGATGTGCTGCGGGGTCATCTCGAAGAAAAGTTGTGCATTAGAGGTAATTATTGCCCCACGTTTGGTGGCAGCTTTCAGTTCAGGCACCAGCGGTGAAATCCCCGGCGATTTAAAGATCAGGTCGTGCGTACGCAATGTGGTCAGATAATCTGCACCACTGACTAATGTGCCATAATCATCGTTTTGTAGCGTGTTACGGAAGTCTGCATTGAGTTGTTCAGGTGGGGATTGGTCGGCAACAGTGAGATAAAGCTGTGGGTAGTGGTGGCGCAAGAAAGCGTAAGTACTGTGCCCTTCACGCCCGGCCCCCAATAGCAGCACAGCGGCGTTCGTCATCAAGGCATGGGCAAGCGCGTCACGGGTCAGCGTTTTAGACATGACAGCATTCCTTAACCGTGAGCGTCGATAACCTGCGCGAGTCGTTGCTGCAAGCGTCGCTCAAAATGTGGCGGCAGGGCGTGCGCTGCGTTCCAGTCAGAAAGGAGTCTCTCTGCACGTGCATCTAACGCTGCCAGAAAATCTGCGCCAATTTCATCGTGGAGCGCTTGCAAAATAAACGGCAATGGTTCCCCGCGCCGTTGATACTTGCTGGCACTCAAGCCAAAGGCCAGCCGACTTTCTTCGTGTGTGCCGACACATTCGAACGGTTTGCTTTCCGCCAGTCCCGCCAGCTCTCGCGCAATTGGCAGCAAGTCCTCTCGAGTGAACAGGTCATGGTCAAAAATTACCATAAGTTGTTCCCATTCTAGAAAGGGGTACAGCATTGTATACACAAACAAACATTTCGAACAGTTGTGGCACCAGCTATTGGTCTTGCGACCGACGTTGCAACTACGGAAAACGGAATGGTAGTCGGTCAGGTCAGCAAAAAGCCGTGCAATTTGGAGTTCGTATAACGGGCGTAGGAATGAGAAGTACTCGATATGCTGAGCAAGGAAATGGCGGCTATAGAGGCGGAATTTCTGTTCGAAATCAAAGGTTTTTGAATATTGGTGGTTGACCTCATATCCATGAAAGCGCTGGTTGCCCTCATTGGAGCTACTTTCGTTAGAAAGTGCAATGTAGCGATAGTCAAAGATCACTGCACAAACGACACTGAGAAACGCCACCACTGATGAAAACGGCGTATGCCCGTTCAGGTAGCCGGCCGCATTGAGTTCGAGCAGTTTAGGGTCAATCTGGCGACGCACACGCACCGTTGACGTGCTTTGACTGCGGGCAATGCTGCTTTCGATGGCGGGTGTGGGGTTCAGCGCCAGCGTACCAACCTGTCCCGAATAATCGCCAAGAATGTCCAATGTCACAGCCGAATCCTTACCGCCACCTACCGGAATCAATAAGCGCTCAGCAGGTGGTTGCTGCGTATAAACACTATCGGCAGGGGTGTTGGTGTCGGTACTATGGATCGTCACAAAATCTGGCGCGGTAAAGTCAATATCGTTCAGGAAGAAGTATTCGCCCATACCATTGATGAGCAAATCATGCCACCAATCTCGTTGGGCTGCTGTCAGCGGGCCGGCCTGAATCACAATTTGCGGGCTGGCGGCGGCTTTCCAATAGCTGAGGACTTCGGCCATACCCAGATGAAACGCGAGATTGCGT
>DAOTTU010000071.1:0-22596 GCA_034437655.1 Anaerolineae bacterium | reverse complement strand
CGCCCCCCCCCGCCCCACCCGCCCCCGGGAGCATCGACCTCAGCACAATTGATCCGCTGGAAACCGTGCAACGTTTCGCTACTGAACGCGAACAGACCATCGCACTGCTGACCGGGCTGACTGATGCGCAGTGGGGACGCCCCGCCCGTCATAGCGTATTCGGGCCCACAACCTTACTGGAAATGGCCGCGTTCACGGCACGCCATGACCGCCTGCACATCAATCAGCTTTGTCAAACGTTAGGCAAATGCCACTAAAACAATCTTGCACATGTTATCAGCCGTTCATCTTCGCTAGACTTGAAGTACATTGCACATAGAAAGGCGAACCCATGTCCAGTCCGGTCGACCATCTTGAATCCGCGATCAGTTCTAACGGTAGTGCCCCGCACCTATTAATTGCAGATCACCAGTCCTCAGACGCCACAGCGCTCGCCCAGTACATGCACCGTCAGGGTTTTAAAACAACGATACTTGGCAGTGCGGACGCCGTTTTACGATACCTTGCCGACGACCTTGCTGACATGATTATTCTGGACCACAATCTCCCCGACCGCGACGGCCTCAGCCTGTGCCATGACATCAAAGCCAATCCTGCACTCGGCTATATTCCAGTCGTTGTTTTAATGGAAAATCCAGAGCGCCGCGAGCGCCTCGCCGCCCAGATTTCAGGTGCAGATGACTATTTGCTCAAACCCGTCGCCGGGCAAGATTTGTTGCTGCGGGTGCTGGCTTTGCTTCGCACTAAACGTCATATTGATACACTCATCGCCCAGAACAACGAACTGACTGCGAACCTCACCGAACACAACCGCACGATTCAATCCATGCTAGACGAACAGATGGAACTGCGCCGCCGCAGCAACCAGGTTGAAATTTTGAAGCAGCATATCATCAACAACGTCAACCATGAATTGCGCACTCCCATGCTGCATGTCAAGTCGGCGGTGTCGATGCTGGTAGAAATTATGCAAGAGGTACAAGCCAGCCAGCCAGACGAAAAAACGCAACGCCTTTCGCGCTATGCCACGCAGGCTGTCGGCCGCATGGAAGAACTTATCTACAACATTTCCCAGCTTCAGTTGATCGAACAGATGAAACTGGACCCGCTCAGCCTCCATGATGCAGTATTACATGGCATTCATCATGTGCGCCGTAGTTGGTCACACCAGGGTGAACTTGATCGCGTTGTCTACCATTCACCAGCCAAAAAACTCTATGTCATTGGCGACCGCCGTGCCCTGCCACGCATTATTTTCTTGTTGGTCGAAAACGGATTGAAGTTCAGCCCAGACAAGGATAGCCCCGTGACAATCGAAACTTACCAGTCTAGCCCTCAACAAGTGACCCTGACTATCCGCGACCACGGCATTGGTATTGCGCCAGAATTTCAGGACCAAATCTTCGAAACCTTCTATCAGGTTGAGCAAGAAACAACACGCCGCTTTGGGGGTGTCGGTGTTGGTCTATCGTCGGCGCAAATGTTGGCGCATGAAATGGGCACACATATTTGGGTCGAAAGCACACCGGGGGAAGGTAGTATTTTCGGTTTGGAACTCGAAATCGCCGATATTGACATACAGACACCCACCACAAACACGGACGAGTTTTAGCCTTGCTTTTCGCCACAGGAGTGCTATAGTTTTGCATGATGTCAATGCGGGAGTGGCGGAATTGGCAGACGCGCATGACTTAGGATCATGTGGAGATAATCCGTGTGGGTTCGAGTCCCACCTTCCGCACAAGTAGTGAGCCAACACCATCAACGCAAAAACCAGAACCCATTTCACACAAATGAGAACCTAAACCTAAGATTGAGTGGTCACATTGGTTTTGTGTGGCTTCAATCGGTTGATGTAGTTTATATTGACGTTGAGCAATAGCCACTTAGCATAGTACAGCCACAATCATTGCTCAAAGTTAAGTTGTCCCTCGACAATCCCGCCAAATTCGCTAAGAATGCAACTACGTAATATTGATTTAAAGATTCAGCACAGTATAAGAACTCTATCAGAAGCCACAGTCGATGCTGGCACGCAACAAAAACTCACGTGTATAATGTCTCGCAATTCAACAACGTAAGGAAAACCATGGTGGAACCTCAAGTCGAACAACTCGAAGGCCATCGGGCTCGTCTGACAGTCAAGCTAGACGACGAAACCGTAGAGCGCGGTCGCCAGTCCGCAGCCCGCCGTATTGCCAGCGAGATTAATATCCCCGGTTTTAGGCGCGGTAAAGCACCTCACAGCGTCATCGCACAATATGTCGGTGAGGAGTACCTGCTCCAGGAAGCAGTAGAAGATGTTGGACAAGACGTCTATCGCCAGGCACTGGAAGCGGCCGGTATTGAGCCCTACACAATTGGCGAAATCACGGATATGAATTTAGAAGATGGCATCACCCTGACGTTTGAAGTGCCAATGCAGCCCAGTGTCGAACTCAACGCCTACCGCGATATCCGTACCGACTACGAGCCGCCCAGTGTTAGCGACGAAGACGTTGACCACGTGTTGATGCACCAGACTGAGGACTTTGCCCTGACGGAATTAGCATCACGCCCGGCTCAACCTGGGGATGAGGTTCTACTGTCGGTCAACGGCGTCGTTGATTCCCCGGAAGCAGACGAGACGGCGGAAGAAGAGCCGGTATCAGAGCTAGCAGCGGCAGAGGACGACACAGAAGATGATGATGTGGAAACATCCGCAACAGATGATGACGCACCATCAGATGCACCAGACGACGATGTTGATGAAAACTTTGACGAGGATGATGAAGACGACGAAGACGAAGACGAGGATGTTGATAAAAGTTTTATCGATGATTCAAACCTGGAATTGATTCTCAGAGCAGATGATCCAGACCATGACGTTGCACCCGGCTTTTCAAACGAGATCGTCGGTTTGTCGATGGGTGAGGAAAAATCCTTCAGCATCACCATTCCAGAAGATACTGAAAATGAACAACTTGCGGCATTTGCCGGCGCAACGATCAATTTTGAGGTGCTTGTTAAAGAAGTCCGCAACCTTGTTTTACCAGTGCAAGACGACTTCTTCGCAGCCCTGATCACCATGGGTGAACAAAACACCATGGAAGAACTACGTGCCCGCATTCACAAAGACATGCTCGAAGATCGGCAACAAAACGCGGATAATGAATTCGCAAACGAGATGATCAGTCTCATTGCCGAACAGGCTGAATTCACCTATCCAGAAGCAGCGGTCGAGTCTTATCAAGAAGACCTCATCAATGAACTTTCAGAGACGATCTCACAACAAATCGGGCTCTCCATAGATCAATATCTCAATCTCACCGGCCAAACCCGCGAGCAGATGAAAGCAGAGAACCGTGACCGTGCCATTCAACGCATGAAAAATTCATTGGTAATCACGGCTATTGCCGATGCAGAAGGCATTGAGGTTGACGATGACGACGTTGATGCTGAAATTGACAAACAACTTGAGAACTTCGCTGAAGATAGGCGTGAAGGCATTCGTGTCTTGCTTGAGAGTGAAATGTACCGCGAGCAAATCGCGACGAATCTGGTTACAGACCTTACCATCAAGCGTCTTGTAGCAATTGGTAGGGGTGAGGCACCGCCGCTCGAGGCGAAGACCGACGACGATACAGAAACAAACGAAGATGCGTCACCCTCAGCCACAGCCGAAGATGGTGCAGAAGACGAGACACGCGTCGTATCTGCTACCGAGGCTGAAGTGGCGGAAACTGACGATTCCGCTTCTACCGAAGCAGAACAGTCTTAGAAAGGGATTCTGTTGAGCGTTCTATACCTCATCCAATAACTTGATGAGTACGCATCAACAGTCATTTCATCGTATCATAGTAGTAGAAGATCATATTCGACACCCAATTCGACAACGGAAAGGAACAGGTTTAGCCATGCTGAACCATCTCTTGCACCTGAACAACGGACAGAATACACCTGACGACTCCAATCGCCCCGACATCATTAGCGGTGTTGTGCCAATGGTTGTTGAGCAAACCGGCCGTGGTGAACGCGCCTATGATATTTTCTCACTATTGCTGAAAGAACGCATCATCATGGTCGGTAGCGGCATTAATGACCAGGTGGCCAACCTCGTTGTGGCGCAACTGCTCTACCTCAATAGCCAGGACCCCGACCGCGAAATCAATATGTACATTAACAGCCCCGGTGGCTCTATCTATGCAGGTATGGCTATTCTGGATACCATGCAGTCTATCACGAACCCCATTCGCACTGTTGCTGTCGGTCTGGCAGCGAGCTTTGGTACGGTCCTGTTGGCTGCGGGTGAAAAGGGCCGCCGTATGGCACTTCCCCATGCAACCATCCACATGCACCAGCCGCTACAGTCTGGTGGGGGTGGTCAGGCTTCTGACATTGACATTCAAGCCCGCGAAATCTTGCGGCTACGTTCTGTCCTCAACGAATTTTTCGCAGAAGTCACCGGGCAGGACCTGGAAAAGATTGAGAAAGACACCGACCGCGACTTCTATATGAGCGCTGACCAGGCTGTGGAATATGGTCTTGTCGATGCGATTCTTGGCGCTAATCGTGGTGACAACGACTAATCAATAACCAGAGGAGTTCTTCGTGGTTTTAGGAGAACAAGACGCACTGCACTGTTCGTTTTGTGGTAAATCTGCGGGTGAAGTTAACCGCTTAATTGCTGGTCCAGATGGTGTTTTCATCTGTGACGAATGCGTGCGGCTGTGCATACATATACTTGACCAGGAACAGGCCCAGAGCGAAATGGAGGAGGACTTTCACCTTGATCATGTTCCTGCTCCACGCGAAATTCACGACTATCTAGATCGTTATGTCATTGGGCAAAGCCGGGCCAAACGTGTACTCAGCGTGGCCGTCTACAACCATTACAAGCGCGTTAATGCGGGCGGCGCAATTGGGGACGTTGAGCTTGAAAAGAGCAATATCCTTGTTGTGGGCCCCACTGGCTGCGGCAAGACGCTGTTGGCCCAAACACTGGCGCGAATGCTTGATGTACCCTTTTGCATCGCAGACGCTACCGCCCTGACTGAGGCCGGTTATGTTGGTGAAGATGTCGAAAATATTCTGCTACGCTTGATTCAAGCCGCCGACTTCGACATCTCACGCGCTGAACGCGGGATCATCTACATTGATGAGATCGACAAAATCACCCGTAAAACTGGCGACAACCCTTCCATTACCCGTGATGTCAGTGGTGAGGGTGTCCAGCAAGCGCTCTTGAAAATCATTGAGGGCACCGTGGCCAATGTTCCGCCTCAAGGGGGACGCAAACACCCGCATCAAGATTTCCTGCAAATCGACACCAGCGACATTTTGTTTGTGTGTGGTGGCACGTTCTCAGGCATTGAAGAAATCATCGCCAAGCGCGTCAATGATAAGCGAACGATGGGCTTCGGCAGCACAAACCGCAATGCCGACAAGAGCGACAAATCGCGGTTGTTGCAACAAATTGCTGCGGATGACCTGATGGACTTCGGTATGATCCCTGAATTGGTCGGACGCCTGCCCGTACTGACGAGTATTGACCCGCTTGACACAGAATCACTCGTACAAATTCTCACGCAGCCACAGAACGCCCTTGTGAAGCAATACAGCAGCTTGTTCGAACTCGATGAGGTTGCGCTTGAATTTCATGAGGATGCGTTGTATGAGGCGGCTGAGATTGCGTTACGCTATGAAACAGGAGCGCGCGGCTTGCGTGGTATCCTCGAAGGTGTTCTGATTGACGTAATGTTCGAAATCCCCTCACGTCCCGAGATCAGCAAAGTGATCGTCACCAAAGCTGCTATCCGCAAAGAAAAACCGCCAATCATCGAAAATGCATCCGGCGATGTGCTGGAATGGCAAGCAGAAAGTGACGACACCACGCTCGACAGCGCTGCCTAGCCCCAGTCCTATCTACCGGGCAAAACAAAAAGACCATTGCCGCTATGGCCCTGGTCTTTTTTTATTGTGGACTCTACGTCACAGCCGATATGTTAAACTGTCCGTTCCATGCTGTGGATACCCGTTGCGCCGTTGGGTTTGGTGCTATTAGTTTCGGTGATTTGCATTTCACCGTCGCCGTCATAGCAGCGCACCGCGAATTCAAAATCACCTTTTTCCAGCGGCCAATCATAGCGCCAGAGGACCCACGTCGTATCTGAAAGAGGTTCACGGATCTGGGCTTCCTGCCATTCACCGTCGTTAATCTGCACCTCAACACGTGAGATGCCTTTATCACCAGAATACGCAATACCACCAATCGGGATCAGCATTTGCCCATTCTCTTCAAAGCGGTCATTGACCGCAACAGTATCGACCACAGATGTCGTACGGACGCGGGCTTCGGGGCTCCAGCCACGTTCAACCCAGTAGCCCGGTTCCCAGCGGCTAACAAATTCCATTTCCGTAATCCACTTGGGTTGCTTCATACCGTAGCGGTCGGGGATGTAAATACGCAGTGGAAAGCCGTGTTGTTGCCGGAGCAGCTCTTCGTTCCAGGCGTAACTGAGCATAATCCGCTCATCATTGCGAATGTCGCGCAGGGAGATAAATTCAAAGAAGCCATCGGCCGAAGTGATACGGATGTGCGAAGCATCTTCCGTCGGCTCAACCAACTCCAGAATGCGTTGCATACTTACGCCCGTCCACCCGGTCGTGCTAATCAGGCTCCCGGCGATACGGTTTGAGATGCACGAAATGGTCACATACTGGTTCATCGGCTCAAAGTCATTGCGAATTTCATCGAGCGTCAGTTCAATCGGGTTCGCAACAAGGCCGCTGAGGCTCAAGCGCCAGGCGTCACCGTCAATGCTGGGTGGGTTGCCTGAATTGATGTCAATGCGATAGTGATCGTCAACAGGCGTATATTCGCGGCGTGTGCCGGGGGCAGGTTGCACCGCAGCGTTCGCGTTGGGGAAGTCGGAAAAAGAGAAATCTTCCTGATCCGCCATGATCACCTCTTCTTCTTCATCAAGCAACGTGCCCAGTCCAGCCCCGATTACAGTGATTGCGGCGGTTGTACCACCGACCTGAATCATAAACTGGCGACGATTCAGGCGCTTAACACTGGCTTCGGTGGCCGGGGTTGTTGCACCTGCTGTTGCCGCTGTCGCAGTTGTAGCGGCCGGGGCAGCTTCAAACTCTGGTGCAGCTTGCTCATCACCTGTTGCAGGTGTCTCGTTGGCTTGCGTTGTTGCAACAGTAACACCCTGATTCAATTGTTGCCAGCGGGTCGCTAGCGTGCCCCATAAAGCGCCCCAGACAAGCATCAGACCGGCTATCCAGGCAGAACGCACCACAAAAGACTGACCATCGTAGAAAGGATTATCGGCTGTCAGTTCGTAGTCACTGAGGAAGACAAACCCAACTGCCAGCACAGCACCGACACCCAAGCCAAGCGCAGCGTACGGCACTACTTTCCGCACCCGTTCAACCGAAATCAGCGCCGCCAGAACACCCAACAGCGCAATAAAAATACCGCCTGCCATCAATGTTTCAAAGAACTTTGCAACGGTATCTTCACGCCCGAGATCAAAGGCCAGAATAATATCAACCATTGTGTTGATGCCAAAGGTGATAAGATCGCCGGGAATAAGAGGGATTAAAACGTTCATCAAGTTACCGGGCAAAAACGGGAGATTGGCGGCAGATTCTGCCAGAAAGAAGATGGCTACGAGTGGTAGCGCCAATAGAGCGCCCAACAGCCCGTTGACCACCTGAGGTGAGTATTTCATAGGAAGTGCCTCGCTTTTCTTGTTCCTGTGATTGTTTAACTTCATAATAAGGCTCCAAACTTATAGAAACATGAGAAAACAACGGTGTTTTACCGTATGAATACACAGGTTTTACTGATTCGCCACGGACAAACAGACTGGAACGCAACTGGACGCTGGCAAGGTTGGGCCCCGGTGCCCCTGAACGAAACAGGGCGTGCCCAGGCACAGGCCCTTGCGCGCTATTTGAAAGCACAACACACCCTCGCAGCGGTATATTGCAGCGACCTGCCCCGCGCGTTACAGACCGCCGAAACGATCGCAACAGCGCAAAACCTGAGCCCTATTGCAGATGCAAGTCTGCGTGGCCCCCACATTGGTGCCTGGCAGGGGTTAACGGGGGAAGAAATTATCAAATGGGATCGTGAAGCGTGGGAAGAATATCGCCAGGATCGGTTGCACAATCCGCGCCCCGGCGGGGAAAGCAAAGGTCAGGTTGCCGAACGGTTGTTGCCCTACCTTGAAGCAGCGCTTCCGCAACACGCCAGCCAAACCATCGCCGTAGTTACACATAGCGGCGCATTGTGGGCTGTTTTGCAATACCTGGAGCTGGTTGTGCCAGAAGACACTAAACTGGACAATACATCCATTACGCATTTATCCTATGAATCAAACCGCTGGCAACTGGTGGCTGTTGCCCAGATTCCGCACCAATAAGGCGACATGGCCATGACAATCGTCACAATCGTCACTGCACTTTGTCATAAGGATTTGTTAGACTGATTGACGTAACACCTTACGACTCGAGATGGCATTGAAGGAGACATATTCCACAATGACGATCCCAACAGAACATGTACATAGCTCTGTGGGCTTAGAAGCTTATGGATTAAGCGAAGTAAAGCAGGCTTACTGGAACCTCTCCCCTGCTGAATTTTATGAACACGCGCTGCGTAATCGTGAAGGCCGCTTAACAGACAAAGGGGCCTTGCGTGTGCTGACCGGGCAGTACACCGGCCGCTCTCCGAAAGATAAATTCATCGTTGACCAGCCCAGCGTTCACGACGAAATCTGGTGGGGTAACATTAACCAGCCTGTCAGTGAAGCAGTCTTTGACCGCCTGTATAATAAGGTGATTCAATATCTTAAAACCAAGGCACTGTATGTGGTAGACGCCTTTGCAGGTGCTGACCCCGCTTATCGTATGCCTGTCCGCGTTGTCAGCGAAGCAGCCTATCATGGCCTGTTCTCGTGGAATATGCTCCGTCGCCCCACCATCCAGGAACGCGCCAACCATGAACCAGAATTCACCGTTTTAGCGGCACCGAACCTTGGTGCAAACCCGGAATCTGACGGTACACGTTCACCAACGTTCATTGGGGTGAACTTTGAAAAGCAGGTGATTATCATCCTCGGGTCGCTGTATTCAGGCGAGGTCAAAAAGGGGATCTTTAGCGTGATGAACTACCGCCTGCCAAAGATGGGCGTCATGCCAATGCACTGCTCTGCGAATATCGGGCCCGAAGGCACAGCGATTTTCTTTGGCTTGAGCGGTACAGGCAAGACAACGCTCTCGGCAGACGCATCGCGCACCTTGATTGGTGATGACGAACATGGTTGGAGCAGTAACGGCGTCTTCAATATTGAGGGTGGTTGCTATGCCAAAACCATCAACCTCAACCCCGAAACCGAGCCAGAGATTTACCAGACAACCCAGCGTTTCGGTACCATCCTTGAAAATATCCCGCTTGAGTTTGAAACCCATAAACCCGACTTTGAAGACGATGTATTCACCAAGAACACACGCGCCTCGTACCCCCTGCACTACATTGAGAACGCAAGCGAAACCGGGGTTGGTGGGCACCCGCGGAACGTCATTTTCCTGACGGCTGATGCGTTCGGTGTGTTGCCACCGATTTCCAAACTAACGCCCGAGCAGGCAATGTATCACTTCATCAGCGGCTACACGGCCAAAATCGCCGGGACCGAACGTGGCGTCGATGAACCGCAGGCAACATTTAGCGCGTGTTTCGGTGCGCCGTTTATGCCGTTGCATCCCACCGCTTATGCCGAAATGCTTGCTGAAAAGATTCGCGAACACGGCAGCAACGTCTGGCTGGTCAACACCGGGTGGACGGGTGGCCCCTTCGGCGTTGGTAGCCGCATGAAACTACCCTACACACGGCGCATGGTCAATGCTGCGCTGGCAGGCGAACTGGATGATGTCGAATACGTCACCGAAGACTTTTTCGGGCTGGCGGTCCCACAAAAAATCAGCGGTGTACCAGATGCCGTCTTGAACCCGCGTGACACCTGGGCCGACCACAACGCCTATGACCAGAAGGCCCGCGAACTGACCGGCATGTTCCGTGAAAATTTTGAACAATTTGCCGACCGTGCCAGCGATGAGATCAAAGCAGCGGGCCCCACCGCCTAGCACGCTTGCCGCCTTATAACTTGCTTCCAACAGCCCGCACGGGTATCATGCCCTGTGGGCTATTTCATTGTGTGCTATCTATGATGGCCCTTGCATTGCATAATTGACCAGTATTGGCTAGAAACGGCATTGATGTCAGACGCGCTTGAACATCTTGTGCAAGATGTTGTTGAAGGAACGCTATGGCGTACCAACGATCAGCTTGTTCTTGTGATGAGCCCGGCTTCGCTCGTGCTGCGTGGCAAAGTGCTTGCCAGCGGGCAGTTATGGCTCCGCTATGCGATCTCTTACCTCGGGCCACGTCATCTGGCGGTGGTGCCGGGGGTGTTCGTTGCCGAAAATGGCGGAATGCTCTATGGTGAGCAGGCCTGGCGCTTCATTTTCAAGAATTATCAGCTATATCCACGCGCAGAGATACTTGGCTTGCGCTCAGATGGCGACGACGTACAGGTGTTTATGCGTGAACTCGACCTGGCAGACACGCCCCGTGTGCTGGTGTATGACGACGAACGCAAAACCCTTTCGCTGGGGCAACTCAGTCGCATCATCCAGCATGGTGATGTGGCTATCCCTGAACGCGCCCGTACACTGGTCACGGTTGAACGAGAGGAGTAACAGATTTGCGACGCTTACGGACAATACTATGCCTGGGACTGCTTGTCGCGGTGATGGTGATGGTGCCACTACCCGTGCAGCAAGCCACCGGGCAAGATGGACGCATCCCTTTTGACTGGCAAGCGCCATTGAACCCCGGCGAAATGCCCGCCAACCGCCCCGCGCTCCCGGCAGCGGTCAATATGCCGACCCTACCGCTTGAGGAGCCACTGATCCCGGGGACATTGTTTTTTAACATTGAAAGTTTTCTGGAAGAGTACAGTGTTTTGAACGTAACGTTTGATGCGCTTGAGGAGCGATTTTTCTCCTTTAACATCACCTATCGTTACGGCATTCACCCCGTCAGCCCCAATGGGCAATATGGTGTTTATACGGTGCCAGATGGCAGCATCGACGTCATTACCTGTGGCATTTTAGATTTACTTGATATGCAGACGGTCGACCGCTTCCAGACGTCCGGCGGCTGTAATCAGAATAATATCAAGTGGTCGCCAGATAGCACGCGCATTTTGTTCCAGACCACCGATGCACAAGGCCAACCCGCGCTCGGTATACGCCAAAATGGGGTAACCTCAACCATACGCCCCACCCCCAGTACCTCGGCTGATCTCGGCGGCGAACCGATCGACGCGACAACCTTCTACGTGCCCGAAGAATGGGTGAGCAACAACCTGTTCTCGTTCGAAGTTGCCACACGCGGCGCGGTTTCAGAATCATTGTACGCAGAAGTTGCCAATCCTTTGCTGGCAGTCCCGGCGGCGTCACTGGAATTTACCGACACCACGCGGCGTATCATTCTATCGCGCCCTGCGCAACGCGTCGGGGAAATCTACCGCAGCGTCGTGTTGAATGACCTCATCAGCGGGGATCGTTTCTCAGTCGCGCCACCCGGGTATCAGGCTCGTATCGCAGATGTAGCCCCCAACGACTCGGCAGTGGTCTATTGGGCCGAGACAGAAGCCCCGGTTGGCACCACTCATCCGCTGCGCCTGGTAATCTACTACCCCGACACTGACGAACAATCGGTGCTGTTGCGCTTTGACGGGCCAACTGACCGCTTTTTGAGTACACGACCGGGTGTTATCGTCTGGAATGCTGAAGGTATCTATTTTCACATTGAGCAGCAGTCAACAGCCCAAAGTCCATTGCAAACGGGTACCTATCGCATTCAGCCGGACGGTAGCAACTTAATTTTTATCACATCTGAACTGCTGTGGAATTCCCTGCCAGAGCCGCGTTAGGTTTCGATAGGGCAGGCGTGCGGTGGCTAGCACTTGCAGCCTGTCCATAGGTCGTCTACACTCTTGCGGATTATGATTAACATCTTTGAGGAGAATGGTTATCGTGAAAACACCTCTACACACGACACTGCGCCGCACCCTGACCGTGCTTGCACTGGTGGCAGTCTTTGCCGCCGGGGTTGTGGTTGGACACTTACAATTTGCCCAGGCTGAACCCGAACCACAAGCCCTGAACACGGTTGTCTATGAAATTCTTGCGGGTGGTTCCCCAACAATTGCCCGGGCCGAGCCCAACAATAGCGCGGCTGAGCTGGATACGCTGCGCTGGGGTGACCGGGTCCTGTGGGACGGCCAGAGTTCACAGACGGACGCGGCCGGGAACCGCTGGATTCGCGTTTTCCTTGCTGACGGCACACGTGGCTGGATTCCGGCCAACTTCCAGGACGCAGGCACCCGCATCAACGCCAGTAGCGCCACTTACTTAACGGCTGGCATCGAGGTCGGCGGAACCGTCACCGTCACCAACACAGGCAACCGTGCCAACCTACGCACCGAACCCACCGTGACCGCTGACCTGATCCGTGAGGTGCAGGCCGGCGACGTGTTGCAGGTCGTTGGTGGCCCCTACCAGACCGAGTACCTGATGTGGTGGCAATTTCAGGATTCTGAAGGCAACACTGGCTGGATTATCGACGTGCAGGCGTGGTTCCAACCAAATTAACGCCTTATTCCTCCCCGATGTACACCAGCACCTCAGCCAGCGCCTTTTTCTGGATACGCGGCACCTGTGCATCGGGGGCAGGATACCCCACCGGGATGACTACATAGGCGCGTTCGTTCTGCGGACGCACCAGCACCTCGTTTAAAAACTTCATCGGGCTCGGGGTATGCGTCAGCGTTGCCAGCCCCGCAAGGTGCAGGCTACTGAGTAGCATCCCCACCGCTAGCCCAACCGACTCTGACACGTAGTAATGCTTGCGGCGTATTTCGGTGCCATCCTCGGCAACTTCCAGCCCATAGGACTGCGCAAAAACGACGATTAAGTATGGCGCGTCTTCAAGGTGTGGTTTGTGCCAGTCTGTACCCAGATGAGCAATGGCATCTTTCCATTCTTCGCTCATGCGGCTTTCGTAGTTTTCGCGCTCTTCGGCTTCAGCAGCGGTGCGAATTTTGCGTTTCACTTCCGGGTCACTCACCACAACGAACGTATACGGCTGTTGGTTTGCGCCTGTAGGAGCAGTTGCCGCAGTTTTGACCGCGTTTTCAATCAACGCAAAATCGACAGGCTGAGTCGAAAACTCACGGACAGTGCGCCGTGTTTGCATCTGTTCAAGATACCACTTTGAGAGGTGGTGCTGCTCAGCAGCAGATTTCCGCGTAAAGTCGAGCGGGTCAAACGTGACAGTGGGACTCATGGGGTTTCTCCTTCAGATGGTGTCTCCCGGCCATAAAAGGTTGGCCAGATGGTATTCAGGGTGCTTTCTAGCGTGGCGAGTTGGCTGTTCGCGCTGCCTGGGTCTGCAAGAATCGCATCAAATGCAAATTGCATCTCCAACCGCAACACATCGTATCCTGCCAGCACTGGCATGGGGACTGGTTCGCTGTTTTGCATAACGTCTGCAACCCGTGCCAGATTATTGTCGGCGGGCACCAGGTTCAGGCTTGCATTGTTGAGCGGCACACCACCGATGGCACTCACCCACGCGGCGTTTTGTTCAGGTTGCAATAACCAGCGCAGAAAAACCCCCGCAGCAGCGTTTTCAGCGGGTGTACTCTCGAAGACGCTCAGTACCGGGGCACTGACAAACACACGCTCACCGGGCATAGCAAAAGCGCCCCACGCGAATGGCCGGGCAAAGTTCAACGCAACGGCATCTTCAACAATACGCAGCGAGGCGCTTGTGTCGACATAGAACAAGCTGCGTCCACTGGCGAAGCGGTCAATGCTCTCAGCGCGCGTTGGCGTTGCAGTCAGACACCCCTCGGACGCCATATCCGCCAGCAGCATTAAGCCGTTCTGCAATCCTCCGCTGGTTGTGTTGAAGCGCTCAGTCCTGAAGATCGCCTCGCCCTCTGCCGCGCCGAGTGTCTGTACCAACTCCCCGTCAGTGACCGCAGTGAACCCGCTCACCACGCCAAAGCGACCGCCTGACCATCCGTTCGCATCCTGAAAAGCGCAGGCCATTGCTTGCAGTTCGACCAACGAGCGGGGCACTTCAGCATAGCCAAGCTCAGCGAGTGCATCAAGATTAACATACAGCATATAGGCATACAGATGCAGTGGCACCCCCAGCACCTTACCCGTTACAGCCTCCTGCGCGAGTAACAGCGGGTCAAGTGTAGTTGTAGAATCCATATTTGGCATAACAGCGCCAACGTCGCGCACACGTCCGGTCAGGTCAAAAAGGGCTGCTTCGTGCGGCCACACCTGCACCAGATTGGGCAGATTTTGTTCGGCGTTGAGTTGCAAAATAAGCTGGTCATAGAGTAGGCCGGCATTTTGAAAGCTCCGCGCTTCGATGCTGATGTCGCCGCTGTGGGCAGCGTTGAAGTCATCCACCACCACATCTAGCGCCTCAGCACGGGTTCCAGTGTAGGGGTGCCAGAAGCGTAGTTCGGTTGCCTCGTCTGCTTGCTGCGCAGTGATACTTTCGCTCGAAAAAATGAACGCTGGCCAAAAAAATACAGTACTCACGATGAGATACGTTACAATGAACCGCGACATCGTAATATTTCTTTTACTGGAGTACATCCTATGAGACAATACACACCTCTCCTGCTGCTTGTGCTACCGCTGGGCCTGATCGCCATCTTAATCTTTAGCATGGGCGCATCGTTCAGCTTTGCACAGAGCAATTCTGCTTATCCCACCCCGACTTATGTACCTGTTCCGGACGATTTCACCTACAATGTTGAAACCGTGAACATGACCGCCGACCCGATTCGCTTTGATAACCAGACGATAGATGACTTTAGCTTTACAGATTTCACCTATGTTACACAATATCCGCTTGGTCTGGAATTTTCCGTGCGGATTGACATCCCCGAAGACGTTGATGTTGCGTCGGTGAATCTGTTCTATCGCTTCCCATCTGGCTCACAGGGGCGAGCGGCCGCCACCTACCTTGAGGATGAAGATCGTTGGGTAGCTGTTCCCTATGACCGTGGCGGACTGGCCCCGTGGATGACGATGAACGTCTTCTGGCGCGTGGCCTTCGGTGCAGAAGACCTCGTGCAGACTGAACCAGTCAACGTCCAATACATCGACCCCACCCGTGAATGGTTCCGCATGGAATCTGACGACGTGATCGTGTATTGGTTTGACTTTTCAGAAGAACTGGGCACCGTCGTTGCTGAGTCCTTTGTGCATGTACGGGCGCGGTATGTAGAAGCCTTCCGCGAATTGTTGCCTTTCAAGCCGACAGTGGTCATCTTCCCGCCCGGCGATCTGCTTGGTGAGTTCCGCGTTGGTGGGCAGATCAATCCACGTACGACAGGCTTTGCGGTCAGCGATAGTTACGCGGCTGTTCTGCGCATTCGCGGTCTGGAAATTGAAGACCTCCGCGAGGATTGCATCTGGAACGAACCCCGCGACGAAGAATGGCAGATGCGGTTTGCAGCGTCTGTGGCAACGCATGAAGTCGGTCATCTCTATCAGTTTGAGTTTGGTGGCGGGGCAGCCGGCCCGACATGGTGGGTTGAAGGTCAAGCGACCTATCTTGAGCTAGAGATGGGCCCGGTTGAAGAACGGTTGCGGGCATTGGTCGCCGCTGGTGAAGACCTGTTCACCTTGCAAGGGACTGGCCCACCGGGGATGGTGAGCATGGCCGCGAGTGATGGTTGCACCCACCTTGGCTATGAAATGGGCGCACATTTCATCAACTACCTCGTCAACCGTTTCGGGCCAGAGGCACATGCGACAATTGTGGATAATATTCTACTGATGCCGCTTGCCGAAGCCATCGAGTTGGCCACCGGCCAGTCATTAACACAGCTCGAACGTGATTGGCGCACATATCTGGGTGCGAACCCTGAGCCAAACATCATCCCCACCCAGCCGATGATGTTCCCGCCAACACCGACACCATTCGGTCAATAGATTTTGAGATGTAGCAGGGGCGGGTACGGCCTGCCCTCGGCGATACCCCCATCACTTATCCGGTGTCGTGCGTGGGCTGGCGTTCTAGCGGGAAATAGTACGGTGTTTCGCCTGTATGAACATTAACCAGCCCAATTTCACGGATTTCGACGCGGCGATTAAGTAGCGGCGGCACACACCGGTTCAGCACTTCTATTGCACGCGGCAAGTTACGCGGCGCAACGTCTACCGCTAGCGTGATGTGCGGCACCCAGTTTCCAACCTGATAATGGCGGTTCTGGTTGGTCGCACAAGCGCTAAAATGCTGCTGAAAACGCTGATGCAGGTCAAGCAGGTGGTGGGTGACAGTAATACCAATATAAAGCACCGCTTTATCATCAAGAAAGTAGCCGACATTTGGCAGCCAAACCGCAAAGGGCGGCGTCATCGCGGCGAATTTCTTCAACACGGGCTTAAAGTGATGTGGGTCGATGTCTTCACAAACACCCAGACTGATATGGGGCCGAAAATGCCCGTCGACCATCCGCGAAGAAATGTTGGCGGCCTTAATGCTCTGCCAGACGTCATAGACTTCGGCTTCAAGATCCATTTGCATGAAAAGTCCAACGGCATAACCCATACAAAATAGTCCTTACCTTGGTAGCGGCCATGTAACCGCTTTACTTGTGGTGTGCATGTACTTCATGTTGCCGCATTAGTGTTACCTTAATAGTACCCCATGCAGCGCGTGCCTAGCTAGATAGGAATCGTGGTGAGGGTAGGCAACGCTGGGTCATGCTTCGTCCAGCAAACGCTTCAACTCATAGAGACGGGTGATGGCGTCAATAGGGCTCAGGCTTTCGACTTCAATTTTGGCGAGTACTTCAAGTACTGGGTGTCGGGAATCGTCAAACATTGAAATCTGATAGCGACTATCCTGTTGACGGGCTTTCTTCTGAAAATTGCTACTCTGGGCTTCAAGTTCTTCCAGAATTTCGTTGGCACGCTTCACAACCGCCTTCGGAATCCCGGCCAGTTGCGCCACATGAATGCCGTAAGACTGGTCTGCGCCACCGGGCATGACACGGTGCAAAAACACCACACCGTCGCCATCTTCGGCCACCGCAACGTTGTAGTTGCGCACTTTCGGCAAAATATCTTCGAGTTCGGTCAGTTCGTGGTAGTGGGTGGCAAAAAGTGTCTTACAGCCCAGACGCGGATTGTTATGCAGATATTCGATCACTGCGCGCGCAATCGACATACCGTCATAGGTGCTGGTACCCCGCCCGATTTCGTCCAAGAGAACGAGGCTGCGATGTGTCGCATGGGCGAGAATAGCGGCCGTCTCAGTCATTTCCACCATAAACGTGGACTGCCCCCGGTGAATTTCATCCTGCGCCCCCACCCGCGCAAAGATGCGGTCTACGAGGCCGATGGTCGCCTGTTCAGCCGGGACATAAGCGCCAATTTGGGCCAGCAGAACGATCAGCGCAATTTGCCGCATATAAACGCTTTTGCCGGCCATGTTTGGCCCGGTAATCAGCGCGATGCGTTCTTCGGTGGTGAAGTAGGTATCGTTGGGGACAAAAGTACTATTCTTGAGCGTGCGCTCTACGACAGGATGTCGTCCGGCGCGAATATCCAGCACATCGTCTTGCACCAGGAGCGGCCGCACATAGCCCTCTTTCGCCGCGACCTCGGCCAACCCCACGAACACGTCCAGGTGCGAGAGTGCGCGAGCAATTTCCAGTAGTTGTTTGCTATGTCGCCCTACGAATGCACATAAATCGCGGAAAATACGCTGCTCGACATCCAATGCGCGGGCGTCGGCGTTGAGGATAATGCTTTCGTATTCTTTCATCTCCGGCGTAATGTAGCGTTCAGCGTTGACAAGGGTCTGCTTACGCACATAGTCGTCTGGAACACGGTCGGTGTTGGCGTGGGTGACTTCAATGTAATAGCCGAAAACCTTGTTATAGCCAACTTTTAGCTTGGGAATGCCAGTGCGGTCACGTTCTTTCTGCTCAAGGGTGTTGATGTAATCCTTCGCCTCGCGTGACCCGGCGTAAATCATGTCAAGTTCTTCGTCACAGCCGGGACGAATCACACCAATCTGGTTCATGAGCGCGGCTGGCTCGTCAACAAGCGTCTGGTCAATGGTTTCAACCAGACCGGGCAATACATGCAAACGCTCGCGCAGGGGGGTTAGTGTCTCGAAAGGGGCAACCATGTCGCGCACTTGTGGTATCAGACGCAACGTGTTGCATAACGTCATGACTTCACGCGGGCCAGCTTTGCTCATCACGATACGATTCGTCAACCGCTCAAGGTCTGCGACCTGCCGCAATAGCTCGTGCATCTCAGCGCGGAGGGTAGCGCTTTTGTAGAACGTTTCGACACCATCCAGCCGCGCATTGAGCCGTTGGAGGTCCAGCAGCGGTTGACCGACCCATGCCCGCAGCAAGCGCCCGCCCATCGCTGTTGTGGTGCGGTCAATGACGTCAAGCAGAGCGCCTCTGGTGCTTCCGCTGCGCATGGAGTGCGTGAGTTCAAGGTTGACTCGTGTTGCCGTGTCCAGCGCCATATAGCCTTCGGTGGCGTAGGTGCGTAGCACGGTGAGGTGCGTCAGGGCGGCGGGTTGGGTATCTTGCAAGTACTGGACGATGGCCCCGGCTGCACGCAGGGCCAGCGGTCGTTCATGGAGGCCAAAGCCCTCTAAAGTCGCAACTTGAAAGTGCCGCAGCAAAATGCTTTTCGCCCCATGCGCGTCGAAGTGAAATTCCGGCATTGCGCTGAGATGAATACCCTCTGGCATCGAAACGCCCCGGTCTACCCACGGCTTCGGCATCAAGACCTCACGCGGGGCAAGGCGTGCCAGTTCTTCCAGAACGGTGATCGGGGCTTCATCGCCATGAATTTCAGTAGCAGCAAATTCACCCGTTGTGATATCTACGTAGGCAAGACCCGCCGTACTCCACTGGTCGCTGTTATATTCCAATTCTGGCAGCAAGGCCAGCAAATATGAATTCTGGCGATCACTGAGCATCGTCGGTGCAGTGACAGTCCCCGGCGTAACAACCTGTGTGACATCACGGGGGACCAGTCCATCGACCGGATCGGTACCAATCTGGTCGGCAACCGCAACGTGATAGCCCTTTTCGACCAATTTTGCGATATAGTTCTCTACAGCATGATGGGGGACCCCAGCCATCGGCGCACGGTCGTTCTTGCCGAAGGACTTGGTGGTCAAGGTGAGTTCAAGTTCACGTGCCACAAGTTCAGCATCATCATCAAACGTCTCATAAAAGTCACCCATCCGATAAAATACGATAGCATGTGGATAGGCTTTTTTTATGTCTAAATATTGCTTGCGCGAGGGAGATAATTTCTTTTTCGGCATATGTCAATCTGGTCAACATCAATTGCAAATGAGAAGCACGAATGCTATTGTAGCAGTGGATGCTGTGCTTTTGCAGGGAGACGAAAAAATCAAGTGACCCCAGATCAACACGCCAAGACTGCAAAGCACCTTCACCGACCAATGGTACTGGTTATTGAAGACAACGCGCACGAGCGCAAAACGCTTGAATACCGCCTCAAAGAAGATTTTCATGTGCTTCATGCAGTTAACGGGCTCGACGGGCTCAAGCAGATTTACCAGCATCAGCCTGATCTTGTTCTGCTTGACCTTACAATGCCGACGATGGATGGCACCACCACCTGCCACCGCATTCGCGAGGTAAGCGACATACCCATCATCGTCCTGACAGCCGACAGCGACCCCGACCGCATTGTCGAACTACTTCAAATTGGGGCAGACGACTACATTGTCAAGCCCTATCAATGGAAAGTGCTGCTCGCTCGGATGATCGCCAATTTGCGCCGCGCCTCTGCACAACCGTTCAAATCACACGTTGACCTCTCGTACACGGATGCCCACCTGACCATTGATATTGAGCGCCACCGCATCGTCCGCGACGGCGAATTGATTCACCTGTCGCCAACACAATTCAAGCTGCTTGGGATGCTGTTAGAAGCATCACCACGCATTGTGCCATACCGGATATTGCTCGAAAATGTGTGGGGGTTCGAATACATTGACGAAATTGAACGGTTGCGTGTGTTTATTCACCAGTTACGCAAGAACATTGAACCGTCACCAAATAATCCTGTTTACATCAAAAATGAGCCGGGACATGGCTACTTTTTCGACACCAGCCTGCATTAAGTTGTCCCGATTGTGATTTGCTAAAGAACGTCTCGCTTTTAGTATCTATATCCGACATAATAGCCAGAGACTTAATTTAGCAAAGGTAAATTCCCTCAATCATTAATGAAAATTAAGGAGAAACGCATGAGCGTTGAGTTTTCTGTGGGACCGAAAGCGCAAGACTACATTGAACGCGACAATGCGGTGCTTTCACCCTCTTACACGCGGGATTATCCGTTTGTGATGTCACACGGTCGTGGGGCTGAAGTTTGGGATGTCGATGGTACCCGTTACATCGATATGACAACCGGGATCGCTGTGACGGCCACAGGGCACTCACACCCCCATGTTGTCCAGGCGATTAAAGACCAGGCCGACAAATTCATCCACATGGCAGGCACAGACTTTTACTACGATGTCCAGACGCGCCTGGCAGAAAAATTGGCGTGCATTGCGCCCTTTAAAGAAGATGCCCGTGTGTTTTTCGCCAACAGTGGTACAGAAGCCGTTGAAGGGGCTCTAAAGCTGGCACGTGTTGCGACGGGACGGCCGCAGTTTATTGGCTTTATCGGTGGCTTCCATGGCCGCACAATGGGCTCACTGGCTATAACAGGGAGCAAGCCCGTACAACGGGCCGGCTATTTCCCGATGATGCCGGGCGTAACCCACGTCCCCTACCCCGACCCTTATCGCCCGTTGCTGAACATGGACGGGTACGACGATTATGGTAAACGCATTGTAGACTACATTGAACATACGCTATTTAACAGCATCCTTCCACCAGAAGAAGTGGCGGCCGTGCTGGTAGAGCCAATTCAGGGTGAGGGTGGCTATATCGTCCCCACAGAAGGCTTCTTCCCGGCGTTGCGCGACCTCTGTGATCGCTACGGCATTTTGATTATCGCGGACGAGGTGCAGGCTGGCGTCGGGCGCACAGGGAAATGGTGGTCCATTGAGCATACTGGCGTTGAGCCCGACATCGTGGCCAGCGCTAAAGGAATCGCCAGCGGAATGCCACTCGGTGCGATTATCGCCCGCAAGAGCGTCATGGATGCCTGGAAACCGGGCGCACACGGCAACACCTTCGGCGGCAATCCTGTCTCTTGCGCAGCATCACTCGCGACAATTGAATTGTTGGAAGGCATGAACGGTGAACGCGGTTTCATCGAAAATGCGGCTGAAGTTGGTCAATATATGATGGACGCACTGGTCGAAATTATGCCGCGCCACCCCAGCATTGGTGAAGTTCGCGGACGGGGGATGTTTATCGGCGTAGAACTGGTCGAAGATCATGCAACGAAGAAACCCGCCAAGAAGCTGCGCAACGAGTTCGTGAACCGGGCTTTTAACCATAACTTGTTAATTCTGGGCTGTGGCAAGAGCGCGGTTCGCCTGATGCCCCCGCTCATGCTAGACAAAACCACCGCCGACGAAGCGCTGCGTAGCTTTGATGCGGCGCTAACTGAAACAGAACGCGAATTTGGATTAGTTCCCAACGAAGTCCGTTAACCATCGCCGGGAACTGAGCATCGTTTTATGCCGAGGTAAGTTGCACCAGCAACCCGCGCAGCCCCTCGGCATGTTCCGCTAATGGTGCAACCTCTTCCATGCTTACCAGTGAATATTGAATTTGACGGTGTAGCGCTTCAACTTGCTCAGCGTCAAGTTTTGCCGCCCGTTTGACCTGCATTTCATGGATACGCACCAGTGAACGGGCCGCCTGATTGAGTGTATAGGCGTCGTTATACTGTCGCGCGATGCCTAACGCCTGCCGAATACGTTCAATCGCGCCGTTCATATCCTTATCTCTGGCAAGCAAAAGCTGCCCAAGCGTAATCTGTGCTACAGCGAAGCCACGACGGTCGTTAATGCGCGAAAACAGTTCAACCGCTTTGCGCACATGTGCGGCCGCATTCTCGTATTCACGACGTTGTGCTTCTAAACGCCCCAGATCATGATACGTTACAGCGAGTTCATAGCTGTTATGCAAGGCTTGCAGGGTCGCCGCTGCGTCGAAAAGATAAGTCAGCGCGTTGTCAAAGTGAACCGCTCTCGCGCTGGTATCTTCTGCGCTACGGGCCCGCATCTGTTCGAGATAAGCATATTGCCGCAGGGCTTTCGCCTTGTGCAACCATCGACCATGTTCCTCAGATTTTTCGATAGCGCTGCGCAATAAGCCTTCAACTTTGGACGTTTGCCCGTTCTGCAAGAGCGTCGTTGCCAGATCAATATTGATGCTGATGCGCTGCATAAACCCCTCCGCAGATGGGTCAGTCAGGGTATCCAACGCTAACTCGTGATTTTGAATCGCC
>DAOTTU010000070.1:0-9610 GCA_034437655.1 Anaerolineae bacterium | reverse complement strand
CGCGTCGGTGACGGTCCATGTTTCCGCGCTGGTCATGGGGCCGCCACTATTTGCGATGTCCACCAATAGATCACCCGGTTCACACCCCAGTGACGCGGACAGGCTCGGCGGGGCGAAACAACCCGCCTCTGAGGCTTCTGTGAAAAAGCCTTCACTTTCGCGTTGGAAAGCAATCGTCGCGCCGTTGGGCAGGGCGGCCTGCGTAAATTGGACAGACTCACCGTTGGCAAGTGATGGAATCGTCAGGCCATCCTGCAAGACCGCGCCCGAGTCGGCGTTGATAATGCGGGCGTCGCGTTCAATGCTGGCCGTGCCACCGATGTTGGTCACGGTGAAAGTCACCACGTTTTCAGAACAACTGCTCTCATAGGTCAGGTTAGCCGGCAGGCATTCAAGGTCATTGCTGGTGCGGCTGAGGTCGCTGAAGGGGTCAGCTACCGTGAAGAAAATGGGCAACGTAGCCGACGTTGACGGGAAGTAGCTGCGGTTGAAGGATTCCCCGGGGTTAAGCTGGAAGCTATCATTGATGACAAACACACCGCCAGAGGCCCCAAACTCAAAGCTGACGCTGCTGGTCATGGGGCCGGCGGTTTCAGCATTGGTCACTGTCACCGTCGCAAAACCGTCGGCACAGGTCAACGTCGAGGTCAGGTCTGGGGGCGAAGCAGTACCGCCGCACGCGCTGGTGAGCGTCAGGTCACGGAAGCCCGCGCCGACCACCGTAACACGGATGATTTCACCGGCCAGCGCATCGCCAGACACATCCACAAAGCCGGCTGAAGCGGTGTCGCCGGGGTTAATGTTGCCCGTGCTGTCGCTGGCGATGGTAGGCGTCCCGGTGCGAGATAGATTCTGGATGGTCCAGCTTGTCGCGCCGTTAATGTCGCCAGCATTCCGAATGGTGAAAGTAATCAGGGCATCGCTATCGCACACCGGATCACTTTCAAACTCGAAAAAGGCACCACAGGGGCCGATGTCAAGGTTGTTAAACTGGTCCGCATTGTTACCGAACGAATCCACCACTGTGATTACGGTGATGCGCCGTGTAACATCGCTGCTGTCGAAGGTGCCAGTGACGGTTATCGTCTCGAATGCAGGCAACGTAAACGGCACAGGAATATCAGTTCCGGTGTTTTCAGTGAAGATTACGGTTCCGGTCGTCTCGACTGAACTGTTGCTCTGGACATCGACGCTAAACGTATCTTGACTGACACAACCTGCGCTGCTAGAAACCAGGGAAAAAATGGAACCCGCCTCAACGACTTCCGGCGCGGGGGCAATGGGGTGCTGTTCAGGCGCGAGCGTGCCCGTCAACACATAGCCAGTGACCGAAACCAAGGCGGCCATCAATAACAACAACAATCGTCTGGTAGTCAAAATCTCACTCCCTTTGAATGGTTAAAACAATGTGATGGCTCTATGATGTTTGCTTCCATGTCTGATTATGTAGGATAGTGTGAAATTTGTCATGATGCAAATCGGGTGGGGGCACAGGCAGGACCATGCCATTCGTAGGGACAAGCACCGTGTCACACGCTGTAGGGGTAGGGTAAAGGTAAACGCGAGCGGGGTATGGCAACCCGATCCCTTGCGTGAGCGCCCTTCAGGGCTGTTCATGCACCACACTTGCATAGCCCCGTCGTTTACGGCGGGGGAAACGGGCCCCGCACTGAAGTACGGGGCTAGCATGGTGTGGCGGTCAGACTGGACTCAAGTCCGCCTGACCGAGGGCGCTCTCAAGTCGGGCGAACGCACACGCCTGACGGCCGCGCGTACGGTGGATAGTCGATGGCCACATGCTGTCTGCGTTTCAGGTTGTTATAACCCTACCGCGTGTGACACGTTGCCCGTCCCTACCCCTACCGCGTGTGACAAACGGGGTGTCCGCCAATCATGGGTGGGTTACCCGCAATCTACCGACCGTTCAAATGTCGAAACACCATCAGTCCCCGGCCCGGAGCCGCACCCGGTCTCGACTGCACCCTTCACTGCCAGATGAAAATGCTGCCGTCATTATCACCAACCGCCAGCATCGAGTTATCCGGGCTCCATGCCAGCGCCGTGCATTCAACCATATCGGCGTAGACGCTCGGCTGTGGCATCCCCCGGTCATAGACGAGGATTTCGTTGCTGCCCCGCGTGGCAGCGATGCGCACCCCGTCGCGGCTCCAGTCTACCCCCCGGAAACGCTCGTTGTTGGCGTCGGGCAGGGGACAGTCGAGCATGGTCAGAATACGCGGGCGCGCAGCAACGTCCACAATCAAGAGATCACCCGTGCTGGGCAACAGGGCGATGCGCTGACCGTCGGGGCTCCACGCAAGGGCGGCGTCGAGGCGGTTCATCTGCGGAATCTGGAAGACGCGCAGTTTCCAGCCGCTTGTTTCCCACAGATACAACAGTCCCTCGGTGCTGATGGCGATGAGCTTGCCACCGTCGGGGCTCCATGCCAGCGAATGAAAGCCGATGCCGCGCTCGTCCTGGTTGCGGAACTGCCACAGCGTTCGCTTCAGGTGCTGCGTCGCTGCATCCCACAACAACACGCGCCCGTCGGCACCACACGTCGCCAGCAGACCGCCGCCCGGCCCCCACGCGATGCCATAGGGCCAGCCAATGTGTTCTTGCAAAACGGCGGCTTGCGTCCCCTGCTTGATATCCCACAAATAGATGTCGTTGGTGTGGGCGTCACTGCTGGCCAGAAAGCGCCCCTGCGGATCAAAGCCGACCCCAACAGCGAATTTTTTGTGGTGCAGCGTCTGGGTGGGGTTGTCGGCGGGGGGGTAGCGCAGGTCCCACACGCGCACCGCAAAGTCCATGTGGGCAGTGGCGAGGCGGTTGCTATCCGGGTTCCAGCTCAGCGCAAAGACCCAGTTGGGGAGCGGGACGGTTTCTTGTTGCGGGCTGGTGAAAGTGTGCGTTTGTTGCATGGACATGGTGCGGTCTCCGGTAGCGAGATAGGCAGGCGAATCACTGCACCCAGTATGGGGCGATATGGAATGGGGCGCAAGGGTTGGGGGGTGGGTGTGCCCCTGCGCCCGGAAGACCTACCCCAGAATGGCGGTGTCACCCTCACCCTCAGCAGCGGGTGCGTCCAGATCGTCGATATCGGCGTCGGCTTCCACCTCAACCGCGACGAACTCAATTTCAAGGCGCACATCCTCTTGAATGTCGCTGATCTGCGCTGGCGTAAACGGAATGTCGATACCAAAATCCGGATAGTTGATCACGGTTGCGCCGATACCCTCAATGCGCGTTTCAGAAACGGGCGTGACTTCCATATCAAACGTTACCGCACGGGTCGTATCGACCAGCGTCAGGTCGCCGGTTACCTGAAAGCTAAACGCCTCACCGACCGTCACCGCGTCGGGCATGCCTGTGATTTCGGTGGGCACAAAGTCGGTGAACTCATACTCGTCCTGCCCGGAATTGAGGATAGCGGCACGGATCGCCTGGTCGCGCTGATCGTCGCCGGGGAACTCTGTTTCGGTTTCAAGGGTGCGCACATTGATCGTAATCACACCGATTTGCGAGGCGTCGGGCTGGGTGGGGGTGAGCAAGATTTGCCCGCCAACCTGATTGGTTTCACCGACGACGGTGACGTCTTGCCCGCTGAACTTTTCGTCAATGTAGAAGCGTACCACCGACTCTGCCGAGACGATTTCGAAGAGTTGATAGTCAATCTCGCTGTTTTCATCGACGTCAATTTGCTGCACAACGTTTTCAATATCGGTGCTGGCTTCGTCTTCACCAGAAAGGTAGTCTAGCAGCAGCAAACCGCCACCAATTACCACCCCTACCAGCACCGCAAGCCCAACTGCAATACGAACGATCCGTGACATAATTTGTGTCTCCTTAATTCGGTTGTTGTCGTTTGTGCCAGAGACAGTATAGGGCAAGAATGTTTGCGAAATATGAAGAATGTGCAAGAAAACAGCGACTCAGTAGTCCCAAACCCTACCAGCGCACAACGAAGCGTGTCCGGGCGAGCGTGCAGGTGGCGTCGGCGACCGACGTGTCGATGTCGTTGTAAACGTTAATCTTGCTGCCGGGGATGTCGGCAAATTCGAGCGCGCCACGCACCAGCCCCTCTGCGAAGTCGCGTTCATAGGGCAAACACATGCACAGGCGCACCACATGCGGCGTTACGTTGATGATGCTCAGCACGGTTTGTTGGTCGGGTGTGCTGTGCCAGTCTTCCAGCACCGCTTTCAGGCGCAGCAAGCTGCCACGCACCGTCTCGTCATGCGGCCCGGTGCGCAGCGTGCGCAACGCGACATAAATTCCAAGTGCCATCAGCGGCGTACCGTTGTTGCGAATACGTTCCAGAAATTGCTGGACACCGGCGGGTGTCATTTGACGCGGTGACGAAAATTGGTCGGCAAGGGTCTGGGTGCGGATAGCAGGCGTCATGGTCTGCGCCCCCAGGACAAGGCTGTGCGCAAAGGTATGCGACACGTTGTGGCGTGGCTCTAAAACGGTCATGGGCTGTTTTATCTTCCAATACTGTTGCTTACAAACTGTAGCGTAACTGGTGCTTACCACCGCGCAATCCGGCCTCCCAATGCCGGGCTGCACTGTGTCTGGTAGACGCTACCGTGGGCGGGCAGCGTCTATGTGCTGTTTCGTATCAGGATAGTGGTCGGTGATTGGACGGGTTGTGTTCCAGGCTCTCGCGCACTATGTCACCGACCCGGCCAGCGGGCGACACCAGCAGACGTGCGACAAGCGTGCTTAGCACCCGCGTGCTGACGGGCTTTTCGAGAAAGAGGTCGGTGATGCCCTCCGTTTCGACAAGGGTGCGGTACTTCGCTTGCCCCGTCACAACGACAATCCGGGTATTCGTCGCTGCGAAGGAACCCTGCCACTCTTTCATCAGCGGAATAGAAGCGCCGTCGGGCAATTCGACGTCACAGATCAAGAGTGCGTAGGTTTCACGGCGCATATGTCTCTGGGCCATAGCCAGCGTTGGTGCTACGGTGACGCTGTAGCCATCATGCTGTAGCACTTTCTTAAATAGTTTCGATAGCTTGTAGTCATCCTCGATGACAAGAATGCGGCTGTTCATCTTGTAAACTGCTCCCATTAAATTCGATGCTATTCACACCATACAACAATACAATAATCTTTGCAAAAGTTTGTGAAAAATTTCATCGATTTTCTCATATAGCATCCCATTTTAGCGTAGGTCAGTTGACTTATTAGCAAATAGGTTACTCGGAGGGTGCGCATTGCGTGATCGAGTTGATTATTGTGGTATTCATGCTGGCAGATGAGCCGTTGCCCGTCCCTACGAATGGCATGGTGATGCGGTGGTAGGGACATCCAACGGGATGTCCGTGACACTTTGCAAAAGTCCTGGGGCGCTCACGCAATAGGATGTTAGGGTGTTCAACATACATAAAATAGGTATGTCTTCCTTCGGAAGCCAACACCGTCCCTACACAAACACGCTATTTGACCAAAGTGGTCGTAGGGGAGGGTTGACGGCGCAGACGGCATACCCTCCCACAAAACAACCGTTGTCGCGCACCTGGTATAAGGCCACAAAGAGGACACATGCGCTGCGCTTGGTCGCCCCCCCCAAACATTAACCCCTCGTGATACCCCTGCGCCCGGCCGTGGCCAGATGCTATAATGCCCCCATCACGAGCCGACGCAACCGCACAGGAGTACCACACCGCCCCATGAAACTAGTCATGCGCAGCAGCATTCACCAACCACTGGCAATGGTTTTTGCTTTCATCACCGACCCTCGCAATGAACCCATCTGGAACGAAGACCTGTTCGGCGTGGAAGACTTCGACGCCGACGAGTGGGGCCCGGGGGACACCTGTACGATGGTATTTCGCCAACCCAACAGCGACACGCCCGGCCACCGCGCCACCATTACCGTCACAGCACTGGAACCGGAGCGCAAATATGCCTTCGAAAACGAACACGGCTGGTCAATGTATCAATTTCGTGGCAACGACGAACGCACCAAAATCCTCTTTGAAACCGAGGTACCGCTGCCGGGGTTGTTGATGAAGACGCTCAAACGTGCAGCCGTTAAACGCAGTATGGAAGACCGGCTCGAACGCAACTTCAAACGCTTGAAAGAAGTGCTTGAAAGTATGGAGCCGCCGCCTACCGACACCGATTAGGAGACTGTTCAGCACCTATGGGTACTTTCGAAATTCGTCAGACCGTTAACGAGTGGCACGCCACCCAGACCCCGGTCGCGCTGTGTACGGTCAGCCGCACGTGGGGGTCTTCGCCGCGCCGCACCGGGGCCAAAATGGCGGTCACGGCAGCATTGGGCATTGCCGGCTCTGTGAGTGGTGGTTGTGTAGAAGCAGCGGTCATCGAACAGGCGTTGAACACCCTCGAAGATGGGCAACTGCGCCGCTTGCACTTCGATGTGGCCGACGACACCGCGCTGGGTGTTGGGCTGGCGTGTGGGGGCAGCATTTCCATCGTAGTAGAGCCGCTTGACGTGGCGTGGTGGCAGGTTCTAGAGGCCAATCAACGCCGCCGCCTCGCGACGGTCACGCTGCTGGCAGAAGATCACCCCACGCCACCGCGCCGGGTCATCACTGCGCAGGGTGAGGTCGTCTACGCGCATGGCACCTTCCCCGCTGAACTGGACGCGGCCTTGCCCGCAGCACTTAACACGCAATTTGCCGCCGGGGCCAGCGCCTGCCTTCGCCTGCACGAACACGAGGTCATGATTGACCTGCACCTGCCCCAACCGCGTCTGGTGATGGTCGGTGGGGCGCATGTGGCCGTCGCTCTGCAACACATCGCGGCCGCGCTCGGTTTTCGTGTGCTACTGATTGACCCGCGCAAAGCCTTCGCCACCCATGACCGTTTCCCCGCTGTAGAACACATTCACCACGCCTACCCCGACGCTGTGCTGCCGACGCTGGAATTGGATGCTGACACCTATCTGGTGGTGTTGAGCCACGACGCCAAAATTGACGACCCCGCGCTGTTGACCGCGATGCGTTCTGAGGTGCGCTACATCGGCGTGATGAGCAGCCGCCGCACCCACGTTGCCCGCCGGGAACGCTTGCACGCGAAAGGGGCCACCGCCGCAGAATTGGCCCGGCTAAGTGTGCCCATCGGGCTGAATCTGGGGGCGCGCACCCCCGAAGAAATCGCGCTGAGCATCATGGCCGAAATCGTCGCCGTGAAGAATGGGCAACAAACAGTATAAACAATTTCTGCGTTTAGTTGTGCTTTCCCCACACCGAAATTGAAAAACCACGACCGCCTCATGTATAATCGTCTCGAATCAGGAGAGGTCGGACAGCATGACAAAACATGAAGGCAGTCAACTCGGCAACTTCGTGTTGCAAACCAAACTCGGTGAAGGCGGGATGGGTGAAGTCTATGCCGCTGAAGATGTTCAGCTCCAGCGTCGTGTCGCTGTGAAAGTGATGCACGCGCACGTGGCCGCACATGAGGTGTTCCGGATGCGCTTTTTACAAGAAGCCCGTTCCGCAGCCGCACTCGACCACCCCAATATTGTGCGTATTTATACGTTTGACATTGCCCCCAACGGCGAACACTACCTCGTGATGGAGTTCGTGCAGTCGGGCAGCCTGCGCGGGTACATCGAAAACCTGCAATATCATCATTACAACATGGAAGTCACCGAAGCGTTAACGCTCATTCAGCAGATCGCCGCCGCACTGGACTACGCGCATTCAACCAACACCATTCACCGCGATATTAAGCCAGACAATGTGTTAATCAAAGAAAACACCATGCTCGGTTACGGCGCGACACAATACACCGCCGTGCTGACCGACTTTGGGCTGGCGAAGCTGGTCGATGGTAACAACCTTGTCCAAACGCAGATGAATAACCCGATGGGTACCCTGCCCTATATGGCCCCGGAACAATTCTCCGGGCAGGCCGACCACCGCGCCGACCTCTACGCGCTGGGGGTGATGATGTACGAAATGCTGGTGGGGCGCTTGCCGTTCTACCCACAATCTCCGGCTGAAGCCATGCAACAGCATACCTACGAACAGCCACCGTCGCCGCGTGGCATTCGCGCTGACCTGCCGCCTGCACTGGAGCCTATTTTGCTGAAGGCGCTGGCCAAGCAACCCGCGCAACGCTTCCAGTATGGCCGCGAGATTATCCAGGTGATTCAACAGGTACTCGGCGGGGGAACCTCGCTGGGCTCAGCGGCCAACCACAGCGTCGCCGCGTCACCCTACCCTTCGGACCCGGCCAACCGTGTGCCGCCGCCACAGCAACAACAGCCTGCCAGCAGCGGCCAACCGCAACTATTGCTTGAACGCGAAGGCTACGCCAGCAAGACTGTGCCCATCACCAAACAACTCATCACCATCGGGCGGGACCCGGCGCGGGATATTCCGCTGGCGGGCAACAACATTTCGCGTTTGCATGCGCAGATCGAACGCGAACGCGACGGTACACTCTCGGTCACAGACTACAGTACGAATGGAACCTTCATGAATGGACAACGCCTGCCGAACAAACGCGCCGTGACCATCAACGGCCCCCTGACAGTTGGCCCCTATCGGTTGACGGTGGTGATTCGCTGATGCCGGCACAAACCCTCACCCTAACCTCAACCGGCCCCGAAATTTCGCGGATTGTTCCCGGTGTGATGCGCCTGCATGAATGGGGGCTGGACACCGCCGGGTTGCACAACTGGGTGCATGCCGTGCTGGATATGGGCATTAGCACCTTTGACCACGCCGACATCTATGGCGATTATGGCAACGAAGCGCTGTTTGGCGAGGTCTTGAAAGCAGAGCCGTCCCTGCGCAAAAAGATGATCCTTGTGACAAAGTGCGGCATCCAATTATTATCCGCTGCCCGGCCAGAAACCACCGTCAAGCATTACAACACCAGCGCCGACTACATCCTCGCGCAGGTGGAACGCTCGTTGCGGTTGCTGCACACCGACTATCTCGACGTGTTGCTTATTCATCGCCCCGACCCATTGCTGAACGCCGACGCGGTGGCGGGCGTGCTCAACCGTCTCTTGCGGCAGGGCAAAGTCCGTTTTGTGGGGGTGTCTAACCACACGCCACACCAGTTTGCGTTGCTGCAAAGCCGCCTTGATAGCCCGCTGGTGACGAATCAGGTCGAGTTTTCTGTGCAACACCTTGACCCCATTTATGATGGCACCTTTGACCAGGCCCAGCAGTTGCGGCGCGTGCCGATGGTGTGGTCGCCGCTGGGGGGTGGGGCCATCTTCATTCCAGAAGACGGGCGCAGCCAGCGCTTGAATACCGTTTTGCGTGATGTCGCCGCCGCACATGACGGGGCCGGCATTGACCAGATCGCGCTGGCGTGGCTGATGCAACACCCGGCGTCCCCTGTCCCGGTGGTTGGCACGGGCAAGCTAGAACGCATTCAGGCGGCGTGGGATGCCTGCGATATTATATTGACGCGGCAGGAGTGGTTCCGCATTTTAGAGGCGTCGCTGGGGCACGAGGTCGCGTAAGGGTGCCGTGCCCCAGCGGCCCCACACGCAGGGCGATTGCAAAGTCACGTCCAGGATTGGGATGAAGGTCAGGGCACCCACCGAACGCGCTGCCTTTAGGCTTGTGCGGTCGCTAAACTTGATAGCGCCGTCGTTTAC